>JAZQFJ010000001.1:0-42609 GCA_045539475.1 Eubacteriales bacterium
TGTTTGTAGAGCATATTCGAGTCCTCCGTTCATGGTTTCTCGTCAATTCCATTTTAACGGATTTCTTCCAAATATGCTCTACTTTTTTTAATTTTTTTCGTAGGCCCTACTTGGTTACCCCAACTTTTATTATAGAGCCTAAAAAGCTCCGGAGCGCAAAAAAGGCAAGCTTTTTGCTATGAACAAACCGAACCACTCGACGTATCTGTATACTACTTCGGGTTCGGTTTGCTCATTCCGGAACTTTTTACCTATCTCCTGAGATGGGGAGTTGAAGCGCAAAAAGAGTATAGAAAATCCGCCGCGTCAGCGGCGGATTTAACATCCCTGAGGTTAGATCTCAAACTTTGCGACCTTAACTTCCTTGCCGGTATCAATTGCTTCCTTGATAGCGTTGAGGATGAATACGGGAGTGATAAGCTCTTCGTAGGTCTCGGGCATACCGCCGGTGCGAACCATATGCTCGAAGCGGCGGAACTCGTTAAGATATGCGTTTGCAAGAGAAAGACTCTGATGGTGAGTTGCGCTCTTTGCATAAATAGTTGCGCTGTAGCCGTATGTGCCGTAGTGACCGGATACATCGTAATCCGGATAACGGGCGATAAGCGTTGCGGCATTCTCTCTGCCAACCGCGAGAACAGACTCAACATTGTGACCGAAAACCTCTGTCATAATCTGAACGAGGTGCTGTGAGTAGAAGAAGAAATCGCCCCATTCGTTCTTCATATTGATGGGAGCGGAAACGCTTCCGCCGAAGATGGGATCTTCCTGAGCCTTGCGGAGAGTTTTCATCTTCTGGGTATCCTCGATAACACCGAGAGAGGAACCCCCGCAGAGCGGAACGTTGTTCTTCTTTGCAAGGCGAACAAGCTCAAGAGCTTCCTCGGGGTCAATTGTAATCGGCTTGTCGATAAATGCAGGCTTGCCTGCCTCTATGTACTTTCTTGCATATGCAAGATGCTTGCCGCCGTGACGTGCTGTTACCATAACAGCGTCAACCTCGTTAACCCACTTGTCGCCGTTGTCGGAAATTTCAGCCTTGCCGCCGGTGATTTCCTGAAGAAGCTTGTTCTCATCGGGATTATCGCCGCAGAGACCGATTACTTCAAAATCAGCATACGGAACATTGCCGTTGAGCGCGCAGCCCTTGTAAATAAGATTGCAGAATGCACGGGCGTGGGAGTTTTCCGTGCCGAGAATAGCTA
The DNA here is from genome assembly GCA_045539475.1 of Eubacteriales bacterium. Lineage (GTDB taxonomy): Bacteria > Bacillota > Clostridia > Oscillospirales > JAAYXM01 > SIG480. The sequence continues at coordinate 1,206 of JAZQFJ010000001.1, forward strand.
TTTTAAACATCGTATAATTTCCTCCGATTACTCAAAAATCTTCTGCATGAGCGGGTTCTGACGCTCGATTTCCTCGAAGATTGCAATTTCGGGGATGATATGCTCAGGCTTGATAAAGAGCTCGCCGCCGTTTACCATATGGTCGTAGAGACGGTGGTAGTATGCAGCTGTGCCGAACTCAAATGCATCGCCGTTGAGCTCGAGAGACTCCTTGTGCCATTCAATCTTATCCTGGCAGTAAGAGGGTGAGCCGTCTTCTTTGTGGAGAGATTTGATATCAAATGTCGGCTGCGGGCACTCTTCCTCGAGATAGTACTGATACTCGATCTTTGTGGAGGAAACGCGCATTGCGCCGCGGGTGCCGTAAACGCGGTAGAGCCAGCCTTCGTTGAACGGATCGGACGGGTTGATTTCAATTTCAAAGCGCTTGCCGTTCTCGTATTCAAGAATTGCAAAAACATAGTCCTCGGCATCGCCGACGGAGTTCCAGATTTCAAGCTTTGAGTAAATGTTCTTCGGCATTTCATCTGTTCCTGCAAGCCAGATGCACTGCTCAAACGGGTGCGGGCCTGTGTTTCTCATAGCGCCTGCGTCGCGGCAGATAGCAGTCTGCCAGTCGTAGCGGCGGCTAAAGCCGCTGAAGCGTGCGCGTGCGAGCTTTACTTCGCCGAGAACACCGGAATTTATGATTTTTTCCATTTCCATAAAGTACTGAGAAAGACGTGACTGCTGGAAGATGGTGAAGAGAACGTTGTTCTTCTTCGCTGCATCAATGAGCTCCTGAAGCTCGGATGCCTTCTTGCAGATGGGCTTTTCTGTAAGCACGTTAAAGCCATGGTTTATAAGGTCAAGAGTGATGGGGTAATGCATATGAGAGTAAGATGCGTTGACAACAAGGTCAATATCCTTGCGATCGAAGAGAGCTTTGTAGTCGCTGTATGTATCGCAACCAAAGTCTGCCTTTGCAGCGGCTTCGCGGGCCGGGTCGAGCTCAACAACCGCAACAACGTTAATAATGTCGTTGTTTTCGGACTTGAAGAATTTCGAGTGGATGTCACATCCGCTTCTGCCGTATCCGATTACGGCAACGTTCAATTTTTTCATAGTGTTCAGGCTCCTTTCAAAAAATATTTCCCTTACTTTAGATAAGGTTTCCTGCATAGCGATATTATACCGGTATACAGGGAATTCGCCTAACACCGCAATTATACCATATAAAGGCTATTTGTCAAGCGTTTTTTTTGCCTTTTTTATGTAATTTATTGCATATTTGCCCGAATATGCAATTCAATGAAAAAACTGCCCCCGCCGGATGGCGGGGGTGATATGTTATACATTATTAGCAGGATGAAAATATTCCCCGCCTGTCGGCGGGGAGAGCATATATCAGCAAAGAATCTTCCCCGCCGTCAGGCGGGGAAGATCAATTACATTAGCCGAGGTATTTCTTAAGTGTTGCGCGGACAGCGCCGGGACCTGCAATCATCTCTGCAAGCATCCCCTCAACCTTCTCAGCCAAGCCGACCTTTTTAAGGTCAACGCCGAAGAGGGTGTCGTTTGTGAGGATAGCGTCGATGTTACCCGCGACAGTTGACGGATCACCGAACTTTACAGCTGAGAGCTGGTTCTGCATTGTCTCAAGCATCGGATCGGGTGAACACTCAAATGCATTGCCGTTATCGTCAATTGCAAGAACATAACGGAGCCAACCTGCAAGTGCGAGCGGGATGTATGTAAGAGTTGTCTGGTCAAGATCCTCGCGTGCGATGTAGCTCTTTATTGTTTCGCCGAAGCGGATAGCAACCTTCTGCGATGTGTCGCAGGCGATACGCTGCGGTGTGTCAGGAACGAACGGGTTCGGGAGACGCTTCTCTATAACTTCATCGATGAATGCCTTCGGGGAGAGAATCTTCGGGTCAACAACGACCGGGAGACCTTCCTCGTAACCGACCTTCTTGACAAGTGCGGAAAGCTCAGCGTCCTTCATCTCATTTGCGATTGTGTCAAAGCCGAGGACACAGCCATACACTGCAAGGCAGGTGTGGAGCGGGTTGAGGCACGTTGTAACCTTCATTGTCTCGGTGTTATTAACGGTGTCGCGGTCTGTGAGGAATACGCCTGCCTTCTCAAGCGGCGGGCGACCGTTCGGGAAGCGGTCCTCGATAACGAGGTACTGCGGCTCTTCTGCGTTTACGAACGGAGCAACGAAGGTGTTCTTCGGAGTAATCTTCGGAGCCATATCTTCAATGCCGGCAGCAGCAAGAGCATCCTCAACAACCTTTGCCGGACGCGGAGTGATTTTATCAATCATAGACCACGGGAAGGAGACGTTCTTCTCGTCTGTTACCCATGCAACGAATTCATCGGAAACAAATCCGTTTTCATGCCACTTTTCAACAACGGTCATGACGGAAGCGCGAAGCTTCTCGCCGTTGTGAGAGCAGTTGTCCATGGAAACAACAGCAATCGGAGCCTTGCAAGCGTTAAAGCGCTCGAGAAGGAATGCTGCTGTACGGCTCATTGCATGAGAGCAGTTTGCCGGACCGTTCTTGAAGTCTGCCTCAACAAACGGGAAAAACTCGCCCTGAATGTTGCGGAGAGCATAACCCTTTTCCGTGATGGTGTATGAAACCATCTGAAGGCTCGGGTTGCGGAAAATTTTCTTGAGCTTTTCAACATCATCGGGGTATGCTGCACCTGCGCAGAGACCCTCGGAGATGGATGCAACAACCTCTTTCTTCATTGTGCCGTCGGGCATGAGAAGAACGAGCATGGTCATTGCGTCATACGGACGGTAAATCATGTCAATGTTGTCAAAGTCGAATGTGTCGGCAGCGATGATACCGCCTTTTACGTGACCTGCGTTGAGAAGGTCATGCTGGAGCTTTGCAACAAAGCCGCGGAAGATGTTACCTGCGCCGAAGTGAACCCATGTGGGGTTCTTTTCGGTCTCAGCAGCCATTTCCTTCCAGTCATACTTCGGAAGTGTTACGCCGGCAGCTTCCCATGCTGCCTTGTCCTGAAGACCTGCATAATTGAGCTTCATTTTTGATATTCCTCCTGTTTTAAAGCAGAGCATTTTTCTCTGCACAAAATTCTACATTATAAATATACCACATAAAGGAAGAAAAGTCCACAGTATTAATATAAAAAAGTGACCGATTATAAGAAAAACATAAGAAAACCCGCATAAAATACAAAAATGATATAGCGGTATTTACTTTTATAACTAATTTTGTTATAATAATAAGTTGAGATTAATTTGAATAACGGAAGTTTTTGTTATGATAAGAATAGGAAATCTAAAGCTCAATCTTGATGAGAACGAAGCACTTCTCACAAAGCGGGCAGCCCGTGCGCTCGGCGTTGCACCGGGCGAAATACAAAAGCTTAATATTGTAAAAAAAGCAGTGGATGCCAGAGACAAAACGCGCGTCTGCTTCGTGTATTCCGTGGATGTTTCCGTGCGCGGGGATGAAAAGAAAATCGTCTCACGTGTAAAGCGCGGAGACATAACGCTTCTGCCGCGTGAGGAAAAGAGAGAGGTGCCAAGCCCCATCCTTCCGAAGCACCGTCCGGTTGTTGTCGGCGCGGGGCCTGCGGGGCTTTTCTGTGCGCTTACGCTTGCACGCCACGGTGCACGCCCTGTTCTTATAGAGCGCGGAGAAAGCGTGGAAGAGCGTGCAGTATCCGTATCGCGCTTTTTTGAATGTGGCAGGCTTAACCCATCGTCAAACGTGCAGTTTGGCGAGGGCGGCGCGGGAACATTTTCTGACGGCAAGCTCAATTCCGGTACGCACGATGCCCGGAGATTTGAGGTATTCCGAACCTTTGTCGAGCATGGCGCACCGCCGGAGATTATGTATATAAGAAATCCGCACATCGGATCGGACAAGCTCCCGCGCGTTGTTACCGGAATACGCGAAGAAATAAAGCGGCTCGGCGGTGAGGTTTATTTTGACTGTACACTGACCGGAATACGAACTAAAGACGGATGCGTTTGCGAAGCTGTGTGCAAAATTGCGGAGGGAGAGATATCCTTTGAAACTGACGATATCATTCTTGCAGTCGGCCACTCCGCGCGTGACGTTTTTTCCCTTCTCCTTGATATGGGCGTAACGATGGAACAGAAGCCGTTTTCGATGGGTGTGAGAATAGAACATCTGCGCCGTGATATAGACGTATGCCGCTACGGCGATTTTGCCGGGCATCCGGCACTCGGTGCAGCAGATTACAAGCTTTCAAACCGTTATCCCAACGGCCGCGCGGTATACACCTTCTGTATGTGCCCGGGCGGAGAGGTGATAAATGCATCGAGCGAAGAGGGTGGCGTTGTAACAAACGGCATGAGCCTTTATGCAAGAAACCTTGAAAATTCAAACAGTGCGTTGCTTGTAAATGTTATGCCGGAGGATTTCGGCGGAGCTTCTCCGCTTGCGGGAGTGGAGCTTCAGCGCGGTATTGAACGCGCGGCGTTTTCTCTCGGCGGAGAGGATTTTCACGCTCCCGCACAGACGGTCGAGGGTTTTCTTACCGGCAGAAAAACCGGTTTTGGCAAAATCGTGCCGTCATTTCGTCCGGGAGTGCGCGAATGTGACATCTCCGCGCTTTTCCCAGATTATATAAATGAAACGCTTCGCACAGGTCTTTCGGGATTTTCGCGCCTTATACGCGCGTTTGCTGACGGAGAAGCGGTGCTTACCGCTCCGGAAACGCGCTCGTCTTCTCCTGTTCGGATATTGCGTGATGATACCCTTCAGGCATCCTTGCGCGGGCTTTATCCGTGCGGAGAAGGTGCGGGATATGCGGGCGGAATACTGTCCTCTGCAGTAGACGGAATCCGAGTTGCGGAAGCAGTTCTGAAGATTTAAAAGCAAGAAAAGGGAGTTTTAATACAATGACAACCGCAGCATCTGAAAAAAAACGTTTGTGCATTCTCGGATTTTTCAAAAAAAATGCAGTTATGAGCATCGCACTTGCGGCAGCGATCATAACGAGTATTATTGTTCCGCCTGATCGCGCATATATCGGGTATTTTGATTTTAAAACACTCACCTGTCTTTTCTGCGTTCTTGCGGTTGTTTGCGCATTTCGGAATATAAACTTTTTCTATGTTCTTGCCAGAAAAGTTGTTTCTGTTTTTAAAAATGCGCGGCTGAGTGTAATTGCGCTTGTGTATATCACGTTTATCGGCTCTATGTTTATAGCAAACGATATGGCGCTTTTAACCTTTCTTCCTCTCGGATATTTTGTTCTGACCGCAACCAACAAAACAGAATATATGTCTTTTACCTTTGTTATGCAGAACATAGCTGCAAACCTGGGCGGTATGCTCACTCCGTTTGGGAATCCGCAAAACCTTTATCTTTACACAAAATTCGGCATCCCGACGAATGAGTTTATTCAGATAATGTTTCCTCCGTTTCTTCTTTCAATAATTCTTATAACGGCTAGCTGTATAATTTTTGTGAAGCCGGAGCCGCTTTTCCTGTGCTATGCAAAGACTCCGCTCAATCCCCGGCGCACGGTTCTTTACAGTATTCTTTTTGTTCTTTCGATTGTAATTGTTTTCCGCGTTATCCCTTATCAGCTCGGACTTGTGATAATTCCGGCGGTGCTTTTGTTTGCCGACAGAAAAGCACTGAAGGCAGTTGACTATCCTCTGCTTTTAACGTTTGTTTTCTTTTTCATCTTTGCCGGAAATATGGCGCGTATTCCGGCGGTGAACGTGCTTTTCTCCTCTCTTCTTGAAAAAAGCACACTTCTTTCATCTATTCTTTCGTGCCAGGTTATAAGTAACGTTCCGTCCGCCATTCTTCTTTCGCAGTTTACGGAGGATTACGCAAATCTTCTTGTCGGTGTGAACATCGGCGGCGTGGGAACTCTTATTTCTTCTCTTGCAAGCCTTATAACTTTCCGTGAATATTTAAAGCACAATCCCGGAAAAGCGCGTCATTATATTATTATATTTTCTGTATTTAACTTTGCATTTCTCGGTATTCTCACCGCTTTTATGTACATTATATAAATATTGAACAATTCCACTTCTTTGAGAGCGAGGTGTTCTGCTGTGGAAGAAAATAAAAAATTCAAGCTTGTTTCAGAGTATACTCCGTCGGGTGACCAGCCGGAGGCTATCTCTGCGCTCGTATCGGGAATTGAAATGGGGCTTTCCGAGCAGACGCTTCTCGGTGTTACCGGCTCGGGAAAAACCTTTACAATGGCGAATATCATCGAACGCGTGCAAAAGCCGACGCTTGTGCTTGCGCACAACAAAACTCTTGCCGCCCAGCTCTGCTCAGAGCTTCGTGCATTTTTTCCGGAAAACGCTGTAGAGTATTTTGTATCTTACTTTGATTATTATCAGCCGGAGGCTTATATTCCGCACACCGATACGTATATCGAAAAGGATTCGTCCACAAACGAGGAGATTGACCGTTTGCGCCACAGCGCAACGGCTTCGCTCGGTGAGCGGCGCGATGTTATAATTGTCGCCAGCGTTTCATGTATTTACGGGCTCGGTGACCCTATAGATTATTCGAGCATGGTTATCTCTCTGCGTCCCGGAAAAACTTATGAGCGCGATGCGCTTATCCGCAAGCTTGTTGAAATCCGCTACGAGCGTAACGATATTGCGTTTGAGCGAAATAAGTTCCGCGTGCGCGGCGATACCGTTGAGATATTCCCCGTTTATTCAAACGACACGGGCATACGCGTTGAGTTTTTCGGTGATGAGGTTGACCGTATTTCAGAAATAAATATCGTAACCGGCGCGGCAAAGCGAGAGCTTTCCCACGTTGCGATATACCCTGCATCACACTATGTTTCAACACCGGAGAAAATGGCAAAGGCATGCAATGACATCATTGATGAGATGGAAGCTTGCGTGCGGCAGTTTGAGGATGACGGAAAGCTTTTGGAGGCACAGAGGCTTCGCCAACGCACGCAGTATGACGTTGAAATGATGCAGGAGCTTGGCTACTGCACGGGAATTGAAAACTATTCCCGCATAATAAGCGGAAGAGAGCCGGGGTCGGCACCGTTTACGCTTATGGACTATTTCCCGGATGATTTTCTGCTTATCGTTGACGAATCTCACGTAACGCTTCCGCAGGTGCGCGGAATGTATGCAGGCGACCGCGCGAGAAAAGAGATTCTCGTCAAATACGGCTTCCGTCTGCCGAGTGCGTTTGACAACAGACCTCTTAATTTCAGTGAATTTGAAGAGCATATAAATCAGGTTGTTTATGTTTCGGCAACACCCGGAGAGTACGAGCGTGAGCGCTCTGCAAATATTGCAGAGCAGCTTATCCGTCCGACGGGACTGCTCGACCCTGAGGTTTCCGTGCGCCCGACAAATGGGCAGATTGATGACCTCATCGGTGAGATAAACGCGCGTGTTGAAAGACGCGAAAGGGTGCTTGTAACGACACTCACAAAAAAAATGGCGGAGGATTTAACCGCATATCTTGAAAACGTGGGAATAAAGGTAAAGTATCTCCATCACAACGTTGAAACCATTGAGAGAATAGAGATAATCCGAGATCTGCGTCTTGGCACATTTGACGTACTTGTCGGAATAAATCTTCTCCGCGAAGGGCTTGATATTCCGGAGGTGTCGCTTGTTGCGATTTTAGATGCCGACAAGGAAGGCTTTCTCAGAAGTGAAACCTCGCTTATACAAACGATGGGGCGTGCCGCACGAAATGACCACGGTAAGGTTATTATGTATGCCGATAATGTGACCGGTTCGATGCAGCGTGCAATTGATGAAACGATGCGCCGTCGCAAAATTCAGTCGGCGTATAACGAAAAGCACGGAATCGTTCCGAAAACCATAAAGAAGGACGTTGCGGAGGTTCTTGAAATCTCAAAGGATGCAAGCGCGGTTAAGAAAGAAAAGCTCTCAAAATCCGAGCGTGAAGAGATGATACGCAAGCTTGAGCGTGATATGCGCGAGGCATCAAAAATGCTTGAATTTGAATATGCGGCAATGCTCCGCGACAGGATAATAGAGCTTCGAGGTGAATAACAAATGAATAAATCAATTTATGTAAAAGGTGCGCGAGAACACAACCTTAAAAATATAGACATCGAAATTCCGCGCGATAGCCTTGTTGTTGTTACGGGGCTTTCCGGATCGGGGAAATCGAGCCTTGCCTTTGATACGATTTATGCCGAAGGGCAGAGAAGATACGTTGAGTCGCTTTCATCATATGCACGAATGTTTCTCGGACGTATGGAAAAGCCGGATGTAGACTATATCGAGGGGCTTTCTCCGGCCATATCAATTGACCAGAAAACAACGTCCAAAAACCCGCGTTCAACCGTGGGAACGGTAACGGAAATTTATGACTACCTTCGTTTGTTGTTTGCGCGTGCAGGAACGCCGCATTGCCCCGTTTGCGGAAAGGTGATAGAGCAGCAGACGGTTGACCAGATATGCGACCGGATTCTTGCGCTTTCTGAGGGAACGAAATTCCAGATTCTTGCTCCCGTTGTTCGCGGACGTAAGGGTGAGCACGAAAAGGTTTTTGAAAGCGCGAAAAAATCAGGCTATGTCCGCGCAAGAGTTGACGGAAATATATACGACCTTTCCGAGGATATAAAGCTTGAAAAGAACAAAAAGCACAACATAGAAATAATAATTGACCGTCTTGTTATAAAGGAAGGCATTGAAACGCGCCTTACCGACTCTATCGAAACCGCGTCCAACCTTTCCGACGGTATAATTTTAGTAGATGTAATCGGCGGGGAAGAGCTTATGTTTTCGCAGAACTACGCGTGCGATGACTGCGGAATAAGCATTGAGGAGCTTACGCCGAGAATGTTTTCCTTTAACAATCCCCACGGCGCGTGCCCGGACTGCACAGGTCTCGGAACACACTTAAAGGTTGACCCGGATATGATTATTCCTGATAAGACAAAATCCATACTTGAAGGGGCAATCCACGCTTCCGGCTGGACGAACGCTGCTCCCGGAACAATATGCAGAATGTATTATGACGGTCTTGCGAAGCATTATGGCTTCGACCTTGCAACTCCTGTCGGAGAAATTCCGGAGAAGGCATATAACGCTTTGCTTTACGGAACCGGGGGAGAAAAAATCCCGCTTCATTATGACAAATCATACGGGCAGGGAAACTACACCCAGGCATGGGAAGGGCTTGTCGCAAATCTTGAGCGGCGTTATCACGAAACGGCGAGCGAGTATTCAAAGGCTGAGATTGAGGAATGTATGATAAGCACGCCGTGTGCAACCTGCGGCGGGAAAAGGCTTCGCCGTGAAGCTCTTGCCGTAACCGTAGGCGATATAAATATTGCTCAGCTTTGTGATATGTCGGTGAACGATGCGCTTGACTTCGTAAACGGTCTTGACGATAAGCTCAGTGAGCGCGAAAAGAAAATTGCGGAACTCATTTTAAAGGAAATAAAGGCGCGTCTCGGCTTTTTGCGCAGCGTCGGGCTTTCATATCTCACGCTTTCCCGAAGCGCAGGAACTCTCTCCGGCGGTGAGAGCCAGCGCATACGCCTTGCAACTCAGATAGGCGCGTCGCTTATGGGCGTACTGTATATCCTCGACGAGCCGTCAATAGGACTTCATCAGCGCGATAATGACAAGCTTCTGGCAACGCTTCGTCAGCTTCGGGATCTCGGAAACACGCTTGTTGTTGTTGAACACGATGAAGACACAATGCGTGCGGCGGATTTTATCGTGGACGTAGGACCCGGTGCGGGAGTTCACGGAGGCGAGATTGTTGCCGCGGGTACAATTGAAGACATTATTGCGGAAAAGCGTTCGATAACCGGACAGTATCTTTCCGGAGCAAAAAGAATCCCCGTGCCGACAGAGCGCAGAAAAGGAACGGGGAAGTCTCTGAAAATAATTGGTGCAAGCGAGAATAATCTTAAAAACATTGACGTTTCGATACCTCTCGGGAAATTCACTTGTATTACAGGCGTTTCCGGATCGGGAAAATCGTCGCTTACCAATGAGATTTTGTACAAACATCTTGCCGCTGAACTTAACGGAGCCAAAACGCATCCCGGTAAGTTCAAAAAAATAGATGGAATAGAGCATCTTGACAAGATAATAGATATCGACCAGTCTCCCATCGGGCGCACTCCGCGGTCAAATCCTGCAACATATACGGGAGTTTTCAATGACATACGAATCCTTTTTGCAATGAGCCCCGATGCGAAGATGCGCGGATACACAAGCAGCCGTTTTTCATTTAACGTTAAGGGCGGCAGATGCGAGGCGTGTGCGGGTGACGGCGTAAACAAGATTGAGATGCATTTCCTGCCTGATATTTACGTCACATGTGATGTATGTCACGGGAAGCGATATAACCGTGAAACTCTTGAGGTCAAATACAAGGGGAAAAACATATTTGAAGTGCTTGATATGACGTGCGAAGAAGCGTGCGAGTTTTTCAAAAATGTCCCGAAAATTGCACGAAAAATGCAGACTCTTTGTGACGTAGGCCTCGGCTATATAAAGCTCGGTCAAAGCTCAACAACTCTCTCCGGCGGTGAGGCACAGCGCGTGAAGCTTGCAACGGAGCTGTCGAAAAAGAGCACGGGAAAGACCATATATATCCTTGATGAGCCGACAACCGGACTTCACGTTGCAGATGTTCACAAGCTTGTCGATATGCTTGCGCGCCTTACAGACGCAGGCAACACAGTTGTTGTTATCGAGCACAACCTTGATGTTATAAAATGTGCCGACCATGTTATCGACCTCGGGCCCGAGGGCGGCGACGGAGGCGGTGAAATCGTTGCAACCGGAACACCGGAAGATGTGGCAAAGATAGAGGCATCATATACCGGCCATTATCTTAAGAGTGTACTGTAATCGGGAGATATTCATGAAGAAAAATATGCATTTGAAAGCGGCTTGCTACAGTATGAGTATAACAATGTCAATTGTGGCAAACCTTCCACCGATACTTTTTCTCACGTTCCGGTCACTTCTCGGACTGTCGTATTCAGAGCTTGGTCTTTTGGTTCTTATGAATTTTACCACACAGCTTGCCGTTGATCTTATCTTTTCTTTTTTCTCGGATAAGTTTAACATCAGAAAGACTATCCGACTTATGCCGTGGCTTGCATTTCTGGGGGTACTGATCTATGCGTTTGCGCCGTTCATCCTTGCTGAGAACCCTTTTTTGCCGCTTTTGCTCGGCACGGTGATATTTTCCGCAGCTGCAGGTCTTGCAGAGGTGCTTTTAAGCCCGATTATCGCAACTCTTCCGTCAGATAACCCTGAGCGGGATATGAGCAAGCTTCATTCAATATACGCATGGGGTGTTGTCGGTGTTGTTATTGCGGCAACACTTCTGCTTCGGATGATTGGAAACGAAAACTGGGTATTTCTGATGGCTTTATCGTCTATTGTTCCGCTTACATCTGCAATTCTTTTTGCCGGTGCGGAAATTCCGGAGCCTGCGCAGGCAGAAAAAAGCTCAGGTGCGTTCTCTCTTCTTAAAAAGAGCGGAGTATGGCTGTGTGTGGGAGCGATTTTCCTCGGCGGTGCGGCTGAGATTACAATGTCACAGTGGGCGTCGGGATATCTTGAGCAGGGACTCGGAATCCCCAAAGCTCTCGGTGATGTTTTCGGTGCGGCAATGTTCGGAGCAACGCTTGGGATTGGGCGCACACTTTATTCAAAAATAGGGAAAAATATTATGCGCGTGCTTGTTTTCGGTGCTGTCGGGGCATCAGCCTGCTACATACTTGCGGCGGTAACGCCATATCCGATACTCGGACTTTTTGCGTGTGCATTCACCGGGTTCTGCACTTCTATGATGTGGCCGGGAAGTCTTGTCGTTGCGGCAGAACGTTTTCCGTCCGGAGGTGTTGTAATATACGCTATTATGGCGGCAGCCGGAGATCTGGGCGCATCGGTCGTACCGCAGCTTGTCGGATGGGTAACTGATATTGCAATGGCAAGCGCGCATATAATTTCGCTTGCTGCGCGGCTTTCAATGTCGGCAGAGCAGCTTGCGATGCGCATAGCAATTCTCGCGGGAGCTCTTTTCCCGCTTGCCGCGATTTTTGTGTTTTATGCTTTATCACGAAAAGGTGCGAAAGACAGGAAAAGAAATATATAAAATAACGGACATCCCAAAAAATTTCGGGTGTCCGTTATTGTTTGTGTTTTTTGTTATGCTTTAGCCAAAGACATTGAGAAGCGTACAATCATCGTGGCAAACTCCGCGCGGGAGGTTTTTCCCTGCGGCAGGAGAAGCCCGTTTTTGCCTGAGATGATGTTGTTCTTTACCGCCCAGAGCACTGCATTTTCCGCAAATGAAGAAACATTGCCGTGGTCGGTATATACGGAAAGGTCGCCCTCGGTTTCCGTGCCGTTTGCAAAGCGGTACATTATAACTGCAAGTTGCTCACGCGTAACCTCTGCATCAGGAGCAAAGGATGTGTCTGTAACGCCTGTTACAATGCCGCTCTGTGATGCCCACGAAACTGCATCTGCATAGTAGCAATCCTGCGGAACATCTGCAAAGGAGCTTGAATATGCCGGCTTGGGTGAACCCTTTGCGCGGTAAAGCGCCGTAACAACCTGTGCGCGGGTTGCGCTTACGTTAGGCATAAAATAAGCATATGATGCTTCTCCGCTCGTTGAGAGAAGTGAGCTTGTAAGGCATGCTTTGATATGCTCACGCGCCCAGTGTGACGCAATATCAACAATCTGATATGTAACGCCGTTCACCGTAACAGAAACCTTCTCCGGCTCCTTTACTGCCGGTGCAGTCTTTGCCGCGGGGGCAGGCTCGGTATAACCGACGGGGTAACGGGTTGTGTAATAATTTGCTTTCTTGACCTGAGCGGCAGTTATCTTGCGTCCCCAATGAACACTGCGCTGATAGTTGCCTTCGGTAATGATAATGTGGTCTGCGTGCTTTTCGAGAACAACAACGCTGTGACCGGGCAGGCGGAGAATATCGCCCACGCGAAGCATGGAAATTGTTATCGGTTTTCCGGACGATGGGTAAATGTCACGCGCCGGAAGCGTTCCGAACGCGGCGTCGGACATAAGAAACGCAAACCCCATACAACCGCCGGCACCGTAAGAGCCGCCCTTCCAGTTGTAGCGGGTAGAGTTCGTCCACGATTTCCCCTCGGGATACTGGCTTTTCATAGCCACGATTTTCTGATATGCCTCAGCCTCTGTCGGAACATTCGCTGCATTGGCGCAGAGCAGTCCGCAGAAAAGGCACAGCGCAATAATTGCGCCCATAAAGATTTTCCTCATACAAAAATTACTCCTAATTACAAAACGATTACATATATTGTAACATATTGTAACCATTATGTCAACCAAAAATTTTCTGCAGTTCGGAAACTGAAAATAACAGTTGCTTTTTTATCATAATTGTTTTATTATTATATATGTAAAATCTTTATAAAAAGGTGAATGATTATGGTACATAAGTTTTATAACGGAAAAGTAATTCTCGGAAACACCATTGCTCCCGAGGGAACTGCGGTATACACCGATGGTGAGCGCATTGTTGCGGTAACTGCGGAAGAGCGTCCTTTTGACGTCGGTCACGATGCGGGCGGTAAGTACATTTCTCCCGGATTTATCGACATCCATGTTCACGGCGGTGGCGGCGGTGACTTTATGGACGGAACGGTTGATGCGTTTCTTGCAGCGGCTGAGCTTCATGCAAAGTTCGGTACAACCGTCCTTCTCCCGACTGCTTCTTCCGGCGTTATTGAGGAATATGTTCAGATGTTTGAGGTTCTTGACGAGGCGAATGCAAAGAATACAAAAGGCGCATATATGCCCGGTATCCACCTCGAGGGTCCGTACTTTGCGCTTGCACAGGCAGGTGCGCAGAACCCTGAGTATATAACTCCGCCGAAGAAGGAGGACTATCTCCCGCTTCTTGAAAAATACGGTGACAAGCTTGCACGCTGGAGCTCTGCTCCCGAGCTTCCCGGCTCTGCAGAGTTTGCACGTCATTGTATGGATCACGATGTAGTTGTTGCTGTAGGTCATTCCGATGCAGATTATGATTGTGTTATGGAAGCATACGACTGGGGATATCAGCTTATAACGCACCTTTACTCCGGTTGCAGCACTGTTCACCGCAAGAACGCATACCGCTATGCCGGTGTTGTTGAGGCGGCATATATGATTGACGGTATGGACGTTGAGATTATTGCAGACGGCTGCCACCTTCCGGCATCGCTTTTAAAGTTTATAGTAAAGTTCAAGGGCGTTGACCGCATTTCTCTCATCACCGATGCTCTCCGCGGAGCAGGTGCAGCTGACGGCGGAACATTTATTGCAGGAAGCCTTAAGAACGGCTACGAAGTTATTATTGAAAACGGCGTGGCAAAGCTTATGGACGGCACGGCATTTGCGGGAAGTATTTCCACAACAAACCGCCTTGTCCGCAATATGATAAATATGGCAGACTGCACGCTTCTTGATGCCGTGCGTATGGCGACTGCGAACCCCGCGCGTATGGCAAATCTCCGCGACCGCGGAACGATCCGCGAGGGCGCATATGCAGATATCATCATCTTCGACGACAATATCGACGTTTCTCTCACAATGGTAAACGGCAACGTTGTATTTGAAGGTTAAAGAGAATAATAACATTCCCTCGGAGAAAAAACTTTTCTCCGAGGGAATTTCTATCCTAAAATCTTTTTTTCGGCGTATTCAAAGCCAAGGCGTTCTATTGTATCGGCAAAACGCTCGCCGGGAAGTCCTTCGTCACGGAAGAAGCAGATTGTGCGCTCTACCGTATCAAGAAGCTCTGACGTGTCTGTAAAGAGCTTTGAAAGAGCGCGTCCGCGTGCGGTTTTCTTGCCCCAGCGCCCGCCAATGTAGATTCTTGCGCCGGTCGTGTATTCTTCAAACGCGCCGAAAGGACATTTTCCTATGCAACGCCCGCAGCTGTTGCAGATATCATCATTTTTTTCTATCTTATCACCGGCGAGCGCAGCCGCTTTCATCGGGCATGCAGCTTCAACCGCACATTTTTTGCATCCGCGGCATTTGTCGTAATTTACAACAGGTACGCGCGCGCCGATGATGCCGAGGTCGTTGATGTCCGGTTTAACGCAATTGTTCGGGCATCCTCCAACCGCAATTTTGAACTTGTGCGGAAGCTTTGTTTCGTGGTAACCCTTGTAAAAACGCTTGTGTATCTCTTCCGAGAGGGCAAAGGTGTCAATAAGCCCAAACTGGCAAGTTGTACCTTTACACGAAACAACGGGGCGAACCTTCGGTCCCGTGCCGCCTGTTTCCAAACCGTTTTCTTTAAGATATGTACACAGAGGCGCTATGTTCTCAAACGGGATGCGCTGAATTTCTACCGTAAGGCGTGAGGTCATGGCAACCTCACCGCTGCCGAATTTTTCTGCGGCTGCTGCTATTGTCTGCATCTCGGCTGCCGTTATTTTTCCGTTGCGGGTTATAACTCGTCCGTTGAAGCAATCCGGCGTTGTTTTGTCGCGCAGAAATCCGAGTCCTTTGACGCGTGCAACTTCCTCTGCAGGGACGGAACACACGATTTCCGATTTTTTCTCGTTAATCATAGAAAACACTTCCTATCCTAAAAGTACGTCTGTTATGAGCATTACGCAGAACCCCACAAGCAAGGCGTAGGTTGCGCCGCGCTCGTTGCCGTGAGAGTGGGTTTCGGGAATCATTTCATCGCTGATTACATAAAGCATCGTGCCGCCTGCAAATGCAAGAGCAAACGGAAGAATGGCGGAAGAGATGCTCACGGCAAAATACCCCATAAGTGTGCCGAGAACCTCGACGAGACCTGTTGCAAGAGCGCAGATAAACGTTCTGCCTGCAGGAATACCTGCAGCAAGCATTGGACCGATTATTACCATTCCCTCCGGAATATTCTGCAGGGCGATACCTCCGGCTATGATAAGTGCTTGGGATGTGTCACCCGAGCCAAAGCCGACGCCTGCCGCGATTCCTTCGGGAAAGTTATGAATTGCGATTGCCGCTACAAAGAGAAGCACGCGGTTTAAGTTTGCGTTGTTGTGTTCTTCCCGGTCAGCTCCCGCAAGCCTGTGAAGATGGGGAACGAGCTTGTCGATGAGATTTAAGCACAGTGCACCGGTAAAAATTCCTGCAATAGTTATGAAAAGGCCGTATTTCCCGCCGTATTCAAGTGATGGAAGAACAAGACCGAGCACTGCCGCCGCAAGCATAACGCCTGCGGCAAAGGATAGAACAATATCGGAAAATTTTGTGGATATTTTCTTGAAAGCAAAGCCGGCAAGCGAGCCGAAAACGGTTGCACCGCCGACACCTAATGCCGTAAGCAATACCATAGTCATAGAAATATCTCCTCGTATGTATATTTTTAGAAGTGAATAGGAAAAAAGCTTCGGAATGGGCAAACCGAACCCGAAGTAGTACATAGGGACGTCGAGCGGTTCGGCTTGTCCATAGCAAAAAGTTACTTTTTTGCATTCCGGAGCATTTTAACATTCACTTTTATTCTTCGGCGCTGAAATTGTCTTTCCCTACGAAGCAGAGGGGACACTCAAAATCGTCCGGAAGCTCCTCAAACTTTGTTCCGGGGGCAAATCCGAGCTCTTCATCGCCCGCTTCCTCATCGTATACCCATCCGCATACGTCACATACATACTTCATAATAAAAACCTCCTGAAAATTTACTTTATTTCTTCAAAATCGGATGCGGGGTGCTTGCAGAGCGGGCAGACAAAATCATCGGGAAGCTTGTCGCCCTCATACACAAATCCGCAGATTTTGCAGACATATCCTTTTTTGCCTTCGGTTTTCGGCTTCGGTTTGACATTTTCGTGGTAATATGAATATGTCATTGTTTCACGGTCGGAAATAACGCGTGCCTCCGAAACACTGCAGATAAACATTCCGTGCGTATCAAGATCAACATATTGTTCAACGTTGAGTGACATAAATGAATTTATGAAGCGTGAAAGGAAGACAAGACCGTTATCCGAACGGAGAACATCGCAGCCGGCGAACTTATCGGCATTTCTTCCGCTTTGGAATCCGAAGCGCTCAAAAACTTCAAACGGTGCATCTACGGAAAGGCAATTTATATTCATCTTTCCGGAATTCTTTATAATGTGGTGTGAATAGTTGTCCTTATTTATTGTGACGGCGATTCTGTTCGGAACACTTGTTACCTGTGTGACGGTGTTTACGATAAGACCGTTGTCGCGCTTGCCGTCGTTTGAAGTGACGACATACAGACCGTAGCCGATATTGAACAATGCCGTAAGGTCGTTCTTGTTAGCTGTGGAATCCTGCTGTGCAAGGTATTCGCGGCAAAGCTCATCGGAAAGAGCATCAAGCTGCGCCATGCTTTCATCATTGAGTGCAGACATAATTCTGACCGTGGTTTCGGCCTCGGTGAGATTTTTGCACTTTGAAAGCATCTCGCGCATAACCTTTGCCGCAAGAGGCGCCCAGCTTCCGTTTTCAACAAACGCAACCGTTCTGTTCTTGAAACCGCGCTCGGTGAGGTGGTTTATAAATTCGCGCATAAACGGGAAAATTTCTGCGTTGTAGGTTGTTGTTGCGAAAACGATTTTACTGTAGCGGAAGGCATCCTCAACCGCTTCTGCCATATCGCATCTTGCAAGGTCGTTTATAACAACCTTCGGGCAGCCCTTTGCACGGAGCTTGTCCGCAAGCTTCACAACAGCCTTTTTGGTGTTGCCGTAAACCGAGGTATAGGCAATTACAATGCCCTCCTCTTCCGGCTGGTAGCTTGACCAGGTGTTGTAGAGGTTTATATAATAACCGAGATTTTCTGAAAGAACGGGGCCGTGGAGCGGGCAGATTTTCTCAATGTCAAGAGCTGCCGCTTTTTTGAGAAGATTCTGAACCTGTACACCGTATTTTCCGACAATGCCGATGTAATAACGGCGCGCCTCGCATGCCCAGTCTTCATCCGCGTCAAGCGCGCCGAATTTGCCGAAGCCGTCTGCCGAGAAGAGAACCTTATCACGGCTGTCGTAAGTTACGATAACCTCCGGCCAGTGAACCATCGGTGCGGTGACAAAGGTGAGCGTGTGCGTACCGAGGTTTAATGTGTCTCCCTCGCCGACAACTACCTGACGGTCAGAAAAATCTTTTCCGAAAAACTGCTTCATCATGGTGAAGGACTTTGCCGAGGAAACAATTTTTGCATCCGGATATGCCTTTGTAAAGTTTACTATGTTCGCTGAATGGTCCGGCTCCATATGCTGGATGATAAGATAATCCGGCACTCTGCCTTCAAGCGTGTTCTGTATGTTGTCAAGCCAGGCGTGAGTAAATCGTGCGTCAACGGTATCGAGCACGGCAATTTTTTCGTCGAGAATGACGTATGAGTTATACGACATACCGTTGGGAACGGTATACTGTCCCTCAAACAAATCGATTTCGCGGTCGTTCACGCCGACGTACTTTATATCATTGGTAATAAGCATCTGATGTTCTCCTAATCTGATAATGTTTTTACTTTATTATTTTCTTTTATAAGTCACAAATTTAAAACATACGCCGTTGTGGGCATACATAGGTGAGCGGCGGACGATTTCCCAATCAGGTGATTCGTCAAGGTTCACGAGATGCCGGTCAGCCTCTGACATTGCCTCAACGCGTGTTATGTATGCCGTATCGCAGAACGGAAGCATATCGCGGTAAACGCTCTCTCCTCCGATTACAAAGATATCCTCACTGTTCTCGTCCTTTAAGAGCTCTGCAATTTCTGCGGGGGTTTTGCATACCTCTGCGCCCTCTACCTCGGTGAGCGTTGTTGATAATATGATGTTCCGTCGCTTGGGTAGCGGTTTGCCGCCGGGGAGAGAGAAAAGCGTTGCGCGTCCCATAATTACTGTTTTCCCCGTTGTCATTTCTTTGAAGTAGCGCATATCCTCCGGAATGTGATAAAGAAGCTCGCCTCCGCGACCGATGCCCCATCCGATGTCTGCCGATGCAATGATGTTCACGAAAATTCCTCCCTGTTATTTTTCCTTTATTATAGATATATATTCGGGATACATAAAATTTATCAGTATTTTATATTGCAACCGGGATTTTAAGGTTAAATTCGCTGTATTTGTAATTCTCAAGGCGGAAATCTTCTACGGTAAAGTCGTAGAAATTCTTTTTCTCTTTGTTCATAATAAATGTAGGTGCGTCGTACGTTTCACACTCCAAAAGCTTTTCCACAAGCGGAATGTGGCGGTCATATATGTGCGCATCGGCGATAACGTGGACAAGCTCGCCAACCTCAAGCCCGCTTACGTGCGCCATCATATGAACAAGAACGGCATACTGGCAGGTGTTCCAACCGTTTGCCGTAAGCATATCCTGTGAGCGCTGGTTGAGGATTGCGTTGAGCTTATTGCCGCTGACGTTGAACGTCATACTGTATGCGCAGGGATAAAGTTGCATATCGCAAAGCTCGTCGTGGTTATAGATGTTTGTCATTATGCGGCGGCTTGTCGGATTGTTTTTTAAATCGAAGAGCACGCGGTCAACCTGGTCGAACATTCCTTCGCGGTAGCGATGCGGTTTTCCAAGCTGATATCCGTAAGCCTTGCCGATTGTTCCGTTCTCGTCTGCCCACGAATCCCAGATGCGGCTTTTAAGCTCCGAAATTTTGTTTGATTTTTTCTGCCATATCCACAAAAGCTCGTCTACTGCGGATTTAAGTGCGGTGCGGCGTATTGTAAGAATAGGGAACTCCTGCGAGAGGTCATAACGGTTTACCACGCCGAATTTTTTTACGGTATGCGCCGGTGTTCCGTCCTCCCAGCGCGGTCGCACGTCATAATCCGTGTCCCACACTCCGTTTTCAAGGATATCTTTGCAATTTTCGATAAAAAGCTTATCTGCAATGCTCATAAATACGACTTCCTTTCCGCAGGACAAAAGAAAAAAGATATTCCTTTTGTTTTGGAATTTAATAATGTACCTTATAATATTATATTATACTAAATATAGTTCTGTTTTTCAATATGATATTTAAGCTATTTTCTGTTTTCGAGAAAAAATTTACCGGTTTAGGTGAATGTGAAAAAATAAACAAACAAAAACTCGTATTTTGCAGAAATTTTGCTCTTCGGGACTTTATTTTTTTGCGAAAATATGCTATACTATAGGGTGCAAAAATAATATTTCACGGGTGAGGTGGAAAAATGCAGGAATATAAGAAAATTTCAATCACCAAGGACGAGGTAGTGCCTACTGCAGAAAAGATGAGAGCAGCCGGTGTTGCACTCGCTATGATCCACGGCTTTATCAACGATGAAGGTAAGCCCAACGTTTCATACGAGTACGAGGTCGGAAGCGGCATCGAGTCTTACACTGTAGACGGAGAGAGCGTTTTGCCTTCTATCGCGCCTATCTATGACCTTGGCGCAGAATGGGCGGAGAGAGAGCTTGTTGAGCTTATGGACATCACGTTTGAGGGGCTTGACACATCAAAGCGTCTCTTTATGCCGGACAATATGCTTGACGGTCAGGGACAGATCATAGTTACACCTATGGATGAGCTGATTGATAAAGCACACGGAAAGAAAGGAGAATAACACATGAGCTATATTGTTCCTATCGGACCGTACCATCCGGCGCTTGAAGAGCCTGTTCATGCCCGTCTTTACACAGACGGCGAGCAGATCACTGACGCTGAGGTGTTTATCGGTTACAACCACAGAGGAATTGAAAAGCTTGCACAGCAGAAAAACTTTATCCAGACGATAGTGCTCGTTGAGCGCGTCTGCGGAATATGCTCCCATTCTCACGCCCTTGGCTATGCTATGGCACTTGAGAACATTGCGGGCATGAACGTACCAAAGCGCGGTCAGTATATCCGCGTTATTATGAATGAGCTTGAGAGACTTCATTCACATTTTCTTTGGCTTGGTATCGCGCTTCATCTTATCGGCCACGACAGCCTTTTCATGCACACGTGGAATGAGCGCGAAGTTATTATGGATATGCTTGAGGAAATCTCGGGTAACCGCGTAAACTACGGTATGGTTACAATCGGAGGTTCACGCCGTGATATCGACGATGACAAGAGAAGAAAGATTCTCGAAATGCTCGATAAGGTTGAGAAGTCAATGATTCGCCTTCGCGATATTCTTCTCTCTGACAAGACCGTTGCTCTCCGTACACAGGGCGTCGGCGTTCTCACAACCGAGGACTCCATCCGCATCGGCGCTGTCGGCCCGCACGCAAGAGCGTCAAACGTTGCGGTTGACGTCCGTAAGGATGCACCGTACTGCTGCTATGAGGACTTTGAGTTTGACAAGGCGGTTTACCACACCTGCGACGTTTTCTCGCGCGTTGTTATCCGCGTTCTTGAAAACTTCGAGAGCATCAAGATTATCCGTCAGGCTCTCGAAATGCTCCCGACAGGTCCGATTAATCTCGGAGTTAAGATTCCGAAGATTCCGGCAGGCGAGTATATGGTTCGCCACGAGGCTCCGCGCGGTCAGCTCTGCTACAAGGTAGTCACCGACGGCAGTGAGTTTAACAAGCGCGTAAGTATTCACGTTCCGACCTTTAAGACAGCTCCGACAATTCCTACGATGCTCCGCGGCAACTCCGTTGCAGATGCAGGCCTCATCGTTGCAAGTATTGACCCGTGCTTTAGCTGTATGGACAGATAAGCTATGCACGAGCTTGCAATAACAGAAGGAATTATCGAGGCGGCTGTTCCCGAAGCTACGCGCTTTGGTGCGAAGAAAATCCTTGAGATCCGCCTGAAAATCGGCGAGATGTCAGGTGTGCTTCCGGAGTGTATTCAGGAGTATTTCAACATAGCAAGCCGCGGCACGATTGCCGAGGGCGCACGTCTTTCCGTTGAAAAAATCCCGATCACGATA
The DNA here is from genome assembly GCA_045539475.1 of Eubacteriales bacterium. GTDB lineage: Bacteria > Bacillota > Clostridia > Oscillospirales > JAAYXM01 > SIG480. The sequence goes on from JAZQFJ010000001.1 coordinate 23,094, forward strand.
AAATGCAATTCCTGTGGCTATAACGGAGAAATCCCGAAGCGAAAAATCCGCTGTCCGGAATGTGACAGTGCTGAGATAAAGCTTATGTCAGGCAGGGAATATTATGTGGACAGCCTGGAGGTCGAATAACAATGGAAATAAAAATAGTAAAGCAGATTCTCGAATGGAATGAGGATGTAAGCGAAGAGGTTAAGGCTACTCTTTCTGAGCACAAGGTGTGTTTAATCAACGTTATGGGCTCACCCGGTGCAGGAAAAACAAGCCTTATAACCGACATTATAAACCGTCTGCGCGAAACGTATAGAATAGGTGTTATCGAGGGAGATATCGCCGGTGCGATAGACGCGGACAAGATTGACAAGATGGGCATTCCCGTCGTTCAGCTTCAGACTGACGGCGCCTGCCATATTGAAGCTATGTCAATCCGTCATATGCTTTCATTCTTCAATCTCGGTGAGCTTGATGTGCTTATCGTCGAGAATATAGGAAATCTCGTCTGCCCTGCAGAGTTCAACATCGGCGAGGATATGCGTGTTGCAATCCTCAGCGTTCCGGAAGGTGACGACAAGGTAGAAAAATATCCGCTTATGTTTGCGACAACCGATGCTCTTGTCATTAACAAATACGATATGATGCCGTATTTTGAGTTTGACGAAGAAAGAGTGCGCCGCAACGTTTCGGATTTAAACGCAAAGGCTCATGTGTTCCCGGTCTCGACAAAAACGGGAGAGGGCGCGCCGGAGTTTTGCAACTGGCTGTCAGAAAAGATAGCCGAAAAAATCAAAAAGTAAGTTGGTGATGTTCCTTTGAAAAAGACAAAATTTTCAGCGTTTTTGTCAACGGCGATTGTATGTTACATATTCTGGCTGTTGATAACGGGACAGATAGTGTCAATCTTCATGGGCGGAGCATCCGCGCAGATTCTTATTGCAGGCGCACTTGTAAGCGCAATTACTGCTTTGTTTTCTGCACGCTTCTTCATCCATGAAAAGGCATTCTTTCTCTTTAACCCCGTTCGGTTTGTTATCTGGGTGTTTTATTGCCTTATAATCTTTATGTGGGAGCTTACAAAGGCAAATGTTGACGTTGCTCTCCGTGCATTCGGATTTAAGAAGATTAACCCCGGTATCGTTAAAATCGAAACCGATCTTAAGAGCGAGTATGCACAGAGTATGCTTGCAAACTCAATCACGCTTACCCCCGGTACCATCACAATGGATATCGCGGAAGCGGGAGATAAAACTTATTACTATATCCACTGGATTGACGTCGCAACGGAAGATATTGCGGAAGCAAGCGACGGCATCAAGGGTACAATGGAAAAATGGATAAGGAGGATTTGGGAATAATGGACGTTTTAGTATTTTTTGCAATTTGCTTTATCGTTCTCGCCCTCTGCCTTTGCTACCGTTTGATTAAGGGACCGAGTGTTGTTGACCGTGCGATTTCCGCTGACAGCATCGACATCCTCTCGGATATGGCGCTCATCCTCTTTGCTCTGCACAGTGGCAGAAGCATTTATCTTGACATCGCGATGGTTACAGCGGTTCTTGGCTTTATCGGTTCCGTTATGGTATCGCGTTACCTGGAGGGCAGATTATGATTTATGCAATTTACGTTTTAATCGGGATCAGCGTTCTCTTTGCTCTTGCGGGTGTTGTCGGAATGCTTCGTATGCCCGATTCGTTCTGCAGAATGCAGTCGAGCACAAACATCTCCACTTTCGGCGTTCTCGGTGTTATCCTCGGCGGTATTCTCTATGTACTGTTTGTATTTGAAACTCCGGACATTGCAATGGCTGTAAAGCTTGCCGTTCTCGGCGTGTTTTACATAATCACAAACCCCATATCGGGACACGCAATTGCAAAGGCGGCATATCGCCGCGGGCTCCGTCCGGAAAAGGAAATGACTTGTGACAAGTATGGGGAGGATTTGGAAAATGCAGATTGATCTCGTATTTATTCTCAACGCACTTGTAATGGTGGGCGTTCTTGTTTCCGCAGCATACGCGGTATTCTCAAAGAAGGTGCTCTCTTCCGTAATTGCGCTTGGTGTTACCGGTGCATTTATGGCTCTTGAATTTATTCTTCTTCACGCACCTGACGTTGCAATAGCGGAAGCGGCTGTCGGCGCGGTGCTTGCAACCACGATTTTTGTTATCGCGGTTAAGAAAACAACAAGCAAGGGGGATGAAGAGAAATGAAAGCAAAAAAAATCGTTGCAGCTATCTCTCTTGCAGTAATCCTTGCGGCAGGTCTTTACTCCGTGATTTATGCGTACACATCTATTCCTAAAGCATATGACGGAAGCGACGTAAACGTTGTTGACCTCTATAATAATCCTGCAGACTACAGCACGGAAAATCCGGACGGAGTTGCGGATATCATCGTAAAGCAGAACCTTGAGAAGACAATGGCGGCAAACAACGTCGCAGCAGTTGTCTTCGACTTCCGCGGATTTGACACTCTCGGTGAGTCGTTCATCCTTCTCACCTCAATCGCAGGTGCCTTCGTCATCCTTGCAAAGTCACATAAGAAAAAGGAGGATGAAGAAGAATGAAGTTTAAAAACGGAATTTCGGAAAAGAACATAATCATGAAATGCGGCGCGGATATGATGCTCCCGTTTGCGGTTGTGTTCGGTATCTACATCATCCTTTTCGGAACCGTCAGCCCGGGCGGTGGATTCCAGGGCGGCGTTATGGTTGCTGCGGCTGCTGTGCTTCTTTATCTTGCATATGGCTATAATACAGCAAAGCAGGCAATCAATACGGAGGTTCTCCGCGTTGGTGAGGCTTGCGGCGCAACGCTGTATGTTATTCTCGGTCTTTGCGGTCTTTTTGTGGGCGCAAACTTTTGCCGTAATATCTTTTTTGACAACGGCGCGGTTGGTGACCTCATATCCGCAGGTACCATCACATTTATGGGCTATTCGGTCGGCTTTAAGGTTCTTACGGGCGTAGGCTTTCTCCTTCTCCTTATGATGAGCCTTCTTGCTCCGGATGCAGATGATGAAGAGGAGGATGCAGAATAATGATTATTGTAAACTATGTTGTTGCAGTCCTGCTTCTCGTCCTCGGACTTTATGCGGTCTGCACTCAGAAAAACCTCATTAAGGTTGTTCTCGGGCTTGGTATTATCGATTACGGAATTAACCTTCTTATCGTAAGCGTTGGTTTTAATGACGGCGGCACAGCTCCGATTTACACAATGTCGGATCTTTTAAACGGTGTTGCTTCAAGCTTCTTTGTTGACCCGGTGCCGCAGGCACTTACGCTTACATCAATTGTTATCGGCGCCTGCGTCGATGCAATGGCTCTCGCTCTTGTAATTATGATTTACCGTAAGTACAAGACGATAAATTCTGATGAAGTAAGGAGGATTCGCGGATAATGTTTAGCTTCCTTACACTTGATTTTGTAAAGCATTTCCCGGTGATTGCGGTTATGGGACTTTTCCTCTGCGCATTTCTCGTGGAAATCTTCGGCGCAAAGAATAAGATTATCAGAAATACGATAACTCTTATCGCCGCATTCGGTGCATTCGCACTTATTACGGCACTTATAAAGCCGGTTCTCATCGACGGCAACATTCTTGCTTACTGGATGGGTAACTGGGAACCGGTAGAGGGTTATGCAATAGGTATCGGCTATGAAATTGATGCGCTTAATATGTTCTTTGCGCTTCTTGTTGTAACAACGATACTCCTTGCAGCTATTTACTCTATAAAGTATATGGCACGCGACCATCATCTCGGTCATTACTACACATTGTTCCTTATGCTTTCGGGCTCGGTGCTCGGTCTTGTTCTCACGGGCGACATCTTCAATATGTTCGTTATGATTGAGATTATGACCTTTGCATCCGTTGCTTTGACAGCATTCCGCAACAATAAGAACGGTGCTCTTGAAGCAGGCTTTAAGTATCTCATTGTCGGTTCAATCGGTTCGTCAATGACGCTTGCGGGTATCGCGCTTCTGTATGCACAGTGCCACACACTCAATATGGCGCAGATTTCCGCGGCTCTTGCAAACGGACTTACCCCGACAACCGTTCTCGCATTTGCGCTTATGTTTGCGGGATTCGGCGTAAAATCCTATCTCGTTCCGTTCCATGCACCGGCTGCCGATGCTTATATGACAGCTCCGACATCTATCTCGATGGTGTTCTCCGGTATGGTCAACAAGGCAGGCGTTTACGGTATGATAAGGCTTGTCTATATCATCTTCCGTGCAATGGATCTTCCGGCACTTCAGCTCATGCTTGCAACGTTTGGTACGGTAACAATGTTTGTCGGAGTTACAATGGCTCTTGCACAGCACGACTTCAAGCGTCTGCTTGCATTCCACAGTATTTCACAGATAGGCTATGTTATCACGGCAATCGGGCTTGCAACGGTGCTCGGTCTTGAGGCAGGTCTCTTCCACGCAATGAACCACACGCTGTTTAAAGGACTTTTGTTCCTCACGGCAGGTGCTGTTCTCTATGCTACGGGAACTACTGACCTTGACAAGCTCGGCGGTCTTGCAAAGAAGATGCCCAAAACGGCAATCTGCTTCCTTATCGGTGCATTCTCCATTTCGGGACTTCCGCCGTTTAACGGTTTTGCATCAAAGTGGATGATTTATCAGGCTACATATCAGAAGGCGGCTGAAACAGGTAACTTTGCTTATGCATTCGTAACCATCGTTGCGCTCGTTGTTTCTGTTATGACGCTTGCATCCTTCATAAAGGTAACTCAGGCTGTATTCTTCGGTCAGCTTCCGAAGCACCTTGAGGACACAAAAGAGGTTCCGCTTTCAATGCGCGTTCCGATGTGGATTATGTCCGCTCTCTGTATTCTCTCCGGTGTGTTCTACAGCTTCGTTGAAAAGTTCCTTCTCGCTCCGGCGGCAAAGGCTGTGCTTAGCGTTACAAACTACATCGACAAGATGATGGGTGAGGGAACTGCTGCTGCGGCAGGTGTTGTCGATTATGCCGCAAACGACGTTGTTCTTACTCTCTGGAATCCCGTTCTCTGGCTTGTTCTCTTTGCAATTGTTCTTATCGCTGTATGCATTGTTATCCTTACGGGTGACAAGACACGCGGACGTGTTCTTGCAAAGACAGAGACTGATTCCGAGGACGGCAAGTATGCAACGTTCTTCGGCGGTGAGCAGAGTACCCATTCCCATGTTGCCGGTTCTGACCTCTTCTGGGGCTTTAAGCATGACTTCAAGGGTTATTTCAAATTTATTCAGGGCATGCACTCCGGTGTTGTGAACGACTATGCGCTTTATGCAGTTGTCGGCGCGGCACTTATCACGGTGCTTATGTTCGTGTTTGTACACTAAGGGAGGTGAGTGAAAGTGGAAACTATAGTTACTATTCTTACTAACGCATGGTCTGTTCTCGTGTTTCCGGGACTGCTCTTTGCAGTAGTAGTCGGCCTTTTGCTCGCCGGCATTGACAGAAAAATTCTCGCGCGTATGCAGAAGCGTAAGGGCCCCCCGATTCTCCAGCCGACATATGACTTTTTCAAGCTCATGGGTAAGGAGACGATAATCCCCCACGCCGCAAACCGCAAGGCGTTCCTTATCGCTCCGGTTCTCGGATTTGTCAGCCTTGTTGTGCTGATGCTGTTCATCCCGGTGTTCGGCTACAGCCCGTTCTCAACAAACGGCGACCTTATCATCGTGCTTTATCTTCTCACAATCCCGGCCGTCGCTCTTATCGTTGGCGGATCGGCTTCCGGTTCTCCCTATGCGGGTATCGGTATCTCACGTGAGATGGTAACGATGATGGCATACGAGCTTCCGCTTGTTGTTGTCCTCCTCACGGTTGCTAAGAAGGTCGGCGGTGAAAGCCTTGTCTTCTCGCTTGGCGAGATTGGTGACTGGCAGGCGGCAAACGGACTTCTCATTTCACACTGGGCGCTTATTCCGGCAGCAATTGCAATGCTTCTTGTCATTCCTGCAGAGGTCGGCACACAGCCGTTTGACGTTGCAGAGGCGGAAACAGAAATTTGCGAGGGCCCGCTTGTTGAGTACAGCGGCGCACCGCTTGCTGTGTTTAAGCTTAACACCGCGATAAAGATGTTTGTTATGACGTCGCTCTTTACCGTGCTTTTCTTCGGCGGAATTGATACCGGATATATCGCGCTCAACGCAGTTATCCTTGTTGCAATCTGTGCCGTTCTCACGGTAGTTTGTATGACGCTTGCTCACGCGATATGTGCACGTCTCAAGATTGAGCATCTCTTTAAGTTCTACTGGACGGTTGTTACCGCTCTCGCGGCAATAAGCCTCATCCTTGTATGGCTCGGTCTGTAAGGGAGGTAAAACAGTATGTTTAAAAAGATTATCACAAAAAGCATGGCTAAATCCCCGTGGATTTACCACATAAACACAGGCTCATGCAACGGTTGTGACATTGAGCTTGTAGCGGTTCTCACACCGCGCTATGACGCTGAGCGTTTTGGCTTTAAGCTTGCGGGAACTCCGCGCCACGCCGATATCGTTGTCGTGTCCGGGCCTATCACAAGCCAGTCGAAAGAGCGTCTTATCCGTACGCTTGAGCAGGTTCCGGAGCCGAAGTGCGTTGTGTCCATCGGTTCTTGCCCGCGCTCCTGCAATGTTTTCAAGGGTAGCTACTCCGTTGAGGGTCCGCTTGAGAACTACACACACGTTGATGTTTCGATCGCAGGCTGCACGCCGAAGCCCGAGGCAATAATCGAGGGTCTTGCAAAGGCTGCAGAAATTCTTGCTGAGAAGAGGGAGGCAATGTACAAATGAAATTTTCATTCCCGTTCTTAAAGGAAGCTCTTGGCAACCTCTTTTCAAAGCCCAGCACGGTAAATTTTCCGAAGGTAGCTGTTGAGGCTGCTCCGAAATATCGCGGCAGAATTGCTTATGATGCAGAAAAGTGCGTAAACTGCGGAATGTGCATCAAGGTTTGCTCACCGGGCGCAATCACAAGAACAAGTGAGGATGTTCCGGAGGGTGAGAAAATCACTTATGAATTTGACCTCACATCCTGTACCTTCTGTGGAATGTGTCAGGACTTCTGTACAACAAACGCGATTGAGCTTACCGGCGACTACCACATGGTAGCAACTGATCCGGCAGACCTTATCTCCCGCGGTTCACGCATCAAGAAAAAGGTTATAGGTAAGCTTACCTGCGGCGATGCGTGTGTTTACTGCACGCTCTGCGCAAAGCAATGCCCCGAGGGTGCAATCACGGTTGACCGCGCAAACAAGACGTGGGAAGTCGATGAGTCTAAGTGCGTAAAGTGCGGCATCTGTATCGACAAATGCCCGAAGAAGTGCCTTTCCTTTGCGGAAGGCGGCGCAGAAGGCGTTGTCTGCAGTGACAGCTGTGTTTACTGCACGCTCTGTGCAAAGAAATGCCCGAGCGAAGCAATCACGGTTGACCGTGCAAACAAGACATGGGAAATTGACCGCGAAAAATGCACACAGTGCGGCATATGCATCAACGCATGCCCGAAAAAATCCCTTTCAATGGGCGCAATTGAATAAATAAAGTGCAAAAACCCCGCAACGGAAATAATTTCTGTTGCGGAGTTTTTGTTATATAATAATGAAAGGTAAGCAGATATATTTGTAAGGAGTATCAGCTTTTACGAAGCGGCTGTTCCGTACATGGCAAGCGTAAATTTTTCAAGAGCCTCATGGCGTATGCGGTAAAGAGACCGCTCAGAACAGCCTAATTCATCTGAAATAACCGTTATCGGTTTGTGATTGTTGTCCATATAGAATCTGTCCAGAGTATCCTGTTCAAGCTCGGTGAGGGACTCAAGCGCACGTTCGACACGCTTGGTTATGCTTTCTGCCGACGAGATATTCTGCCGAAGCCTGTCAGCCTCTTTGACGGCATCAATAAGCTCCTGCTTTTTTCGTGTTCTGCGCTTTTTGCTCATATGGAGCAAGGGCTTTATTGTAGAATCTATATTTGCAAGACGTTCTTTTGAATTGATTATGCCGAGCTTCATAAATTTATAGTGGCGCAGGTCTTCAATTGCGCGCATTTTCCAGTTCATCATATACCTCCGCTTCTTTCCACTGCACAAAGCGCAGTGTTTTGTTATCATAATAGCCGAGCTTGCCGCTTTCTTTAAGCTGTAAAAGAACCCTTAGGGCAATTGCGGGTGAAACCGACTTGAGCGTTGCAATTTGAAGAGCAAGTTCTTCAATGCTTTGTTCAAAATTGTCCTTGATGCACATAGATATAAGTGCAAAGGTACGATTGCCGGCGGGGTTGTGAAAGTCCAGTGCCCAGACCGGCGAGGGTGCTTTTTTGCTCCTTCCGCGCCGTTTTTTTGCTGCTACAGGTGCCTCTCTCTGATTAAGCGCCAGAATATCATCAATCATTGTGTCAAGTTCGTAAGTGTCATTCATCAATTGTTTTCTCCCATATTTCGTAATACCGGATACAGTAAACACAGCCTACCGTATCCCCGTCCTTGTCCTCTGCAAGCGTATCTCCTCCGTCAAGCTGCGCACCGCAGACAGGGCAGAAAAACGCGGGCAGAATTTTCTTATCCGGCGCCCTTTCGGGGAAGTATCCCGGATACACGTTCAATGTTTTTATCCTCCTATAAATTTTGTTTCCGGTGCGGCATTCCCAGTGGAAGAGGGGCAGAAATACCTTGCTCCGGATAAGCGGATACCGTGTGAGATACGATATCATTTATAATGATATATTAGCACTGTTGTGAATTTATGTCAAGGAGTATGATGGGAATTTCTTCAATAAAATTTTTCTCGACATATTGCAATTTAACATTATAAATGATATAATGTAATCGTGAAAAAGCAACTTGGAGTGATTTCTATGATATCGCAGAACATAAAAAAATTCCGGAAAGAAAAGGGCATCTCGCAAAAGACATTGGGTGAGCGGCTCGGTGTGGGCCAGTCGACCGTCGCGATGTGGGAATGCGGGAAAAACAGACCGGAGCATACAACGCTCTTGAAGCTTGCTGAGATCTTTGAGGTAAGTGTCTCGCGCCTTTGCGGTTCAGAGGATGATATGATCAAGGTAAACGTGCTGGGGAACGTTGCTGCAGGAAAACCGATAGATGCTATTGAGGATATTATCGGATATGAGGAGCTTTCGGCAGAGCGGGCACGCGGCGGAGAATTCTTTGCTCTTTGCATAAAGGGGAGAAGTATGGAGCCGAGAATGTATGAGGGAGACACCGTAATTGTCCGTCGTCAAAGCAGCGTCGAGAACGGCGAGATAGCAATCGTCCTTGTCGGAGATGACGAGGCAACGTGCAAAAAGTTTTACCGAAACGGTGACGGAATAAGCCTTGTTTCAATAAATCCGGATTACGAGCCGATGTTTTATTCCGAGGCGGCTTTGAACGATATAAAGATAGAGGTTCTCGGTAAGGTATGCGAGCTTCGCGCACGATTTTAAGTAAAGCTTTGGAGTAACAACGTCAATTTGTTATTTTTTTGTCAAAGAACTGAGCGAATATGCAAAAAGAAGCATTGCAAATGTGCAGAAAAAGTGATACAATGTTATATAGAAAAATTTGCGTTTTTATCGCAACGTAAGCCGAGGGGATATGAACCCCTCAAGGTGTTAGTATCATCTCGGTTTAATTTTTTGAAAGGGAGTTTAAAATTATGGATTACAAACAGCAGGCTCTTATCGACCACGAAAAGTGGCAGGGCAAGATTGAGGTTACTTGCCGTTGCCCCGTTGCAACAAAGGATGACCTTTCCGTTGCTTACACCCCGGGTGTTGCAGAACCGTGCCTCAAGATCAGCGAGGATGTTGATCTTTCTTATAAGTACACACGTCGCGGCAATCTCGTTGCCGTTGTTACCGACGGTACTGCGGTTCTCGGTCTCGGTGACATCGGTCCTGAGGCAGGTATGCCGGTTATGGAGGGAAAATGTGTTCTCTTCAAGGCATTCGGCGGTGTTGACGCTTTCCCGCTTTGCGTCCGTTCCAAGGATGTAGACGAAATTGTTAAGACAATCCAGCTTCTTGCAGGTTCCTTCGGTGGCATCAACCTCGAGGATATTGCAGCTCCGCGCTGCTTCGAGATTGAGCGTAAGCTTAAAGAAGTTTGTGATATTCCGATATTCCACGATGACCAGCACGGTACAGCTGTTGTTTCCGCTGCAGCTATGATCGGTGCTTGCCGTCTCACAAAGAAGAACATCGGTGACCTTAAGGCTGTTGTTTCCGGTGCAGGTGCTGCAGCTATCGCTGTTACCCGCCTTCTTATGGCTCTCGGCCTCAAGGAGGTTATCCTTTGCGATCGTAAGGGCGCTATTTACGAGGGACGTGACGGCCTTAACCCCGAGAAGGAAGCTATGGCAAAGATCACAAACAAAAACAAGGTTGCAGGCAGCCTTGCTGATGTTATGGTTGGTGCAGACGTTGTATTCGGGCTCTCCGGCCCGGGCATCATTTCTCAGGATATGGTCCGCTCCATGAATAAGGACCCGATGGTATTCGTTATGTCTAACCCGACTCCGGAAATCTTCCCGGACGAGGCTATTGCTGCAGGTGCTGCTGTTGTCGGTACGGGCCGCTCTGACTTCCCGAACCAGATTAACAATCTCCTCGCATTCCCGGGTATCTTCCGTGGTGCTCTTGACGTTCGCGCAAGCGACATCAACGATGAAATGAAGGTTGCTGCTGCTTACGCTATTGCAAACCTCATTCCGGAGGAAGAGCTCCGTGCTGATCGCATCATCATTGAGCCGACAGATCCGAAGGTTGCTCCGGCTGTTGCTGCTGCTGTTGCAGAAGCTGCAAGAAAGACCGGCGTTGCACGCATCTAACGGAATATAAAAAAGTAATTTTTAAGGGCGCACAAACGTGCGCTCTTGTTTTTTATTTATTTTTTGCAGATTTCATTTTTAAAGGTATATAATACAAGAAAAATGTTGCATCGTACCTTGGGGTACGGTATATAATTATATAAAAATATTGTGTGTTGAATTTTGAGATAAAGAAGCGGATAAGCGCTTTGTGTATTGAAAATTCAAGCAAAAAAGAAAGGTGTTTTTTATGGGTATCATCATTTTAATCGCAGCGGTTATAATCCTTGTTTTGTGGTTTGTTTCCTCGCAACGCTCTCTTGTTGTGATGGATGAAAATGTTAACAACGCTATGAGCCAGATAGGCGTTGTGCTCACTTCGCGCTGGGATGCGCTGACATCGCTTCTCGATCTTACAAAGGGCTATGCAGAGCACGAGTATAAAACCATTTCGGAAACAATAAAAATGCGTACTTCTGTTACGGCAAAGTCATCTGCGGCTGAAGTTAATGCACAGGAGAATATGATAACAGAAGCACTCGGCAAGATTATGGCAGTTGCAGAAGGATATCCGGAGCTTCGCGCAAATGAAAATTATATAAAGACCATGGACAGCGTCAATGAATATGAGGAGACGGTACGTCGCGCACGCCTTGTGTACAATGACAGCGTAACAAAGCTTAATCGGGCAATCAGGATGTTCCCGACCTCGATTGCAGCAGCGATTCTCGGTATCAGGGCACGCGATTATCTTGAGGCGGACAGTGCAAAGGCAGATATGCCGGAGATGAAATGAAAAATATGAGAGCTGTGAAGAAAGTAAGCGTGCTGCTCTTTTTGCTGTATATCTGTTCTTTATCTGTTTTTGCGGCAAACAATGTTTCGGAAATTGACATTTCTGTTACCGTAAGAAACGACGGAAGCGCATATATTGTTCAGGAATGGCGCGGGAGCTTTTCTGAGGGAACGGAGAATTATATTCCGATAAATACAGAAGAAATTGAGCTTTTATCGTTCGGTGTGTCCGATGAAACGGGCGCGTATGAGTTTGTTGAGAATTGGGACATTGACGCTTCATTTGAGGAAAAGATAAGGAAGTGCGGCGTTGTTGAAACTGCAGACGGCGTGGAGCTATGCTTCGGCATTTCGGAATACGGCGAGCGGAGATACGCTATAGAATACATAGTTGAAGGCTTCATAAAAAGCTATGCAGACCGCGACGGAACGAATTTTATGTTTATAAATCCGGGAATGTCGACCTTCCCGACAGATGCACATATTATAATTGAGCTTGAAAACGGAAATCCTCTCAGCGATGTAAATGCAGGCGTATGGGGCTTTGGTTTTGATGGCAATGTTGAATTTCGCAACGGTAAGATACATGCGTATACCATAAGCTCACTTTCCGGAAACGAGCATATGACAGTTATGTTCTGCTTGGATAAAGGACTTGTGTCACCGCTGGTTTTGGAAAATGCATCCTTTGATACCGTAAAAGAGCGTGCCTTTGCCGGCAGTGACTATGATGATATGGAAGAAGATGCAGACGGCGGTATTCTCGGAACGATTTTTGCAATTTTCGTACTTATTATAATTCCGTTGATTCTTATTTTGGTTGCCGTTTTTCTCATAAAGCGAAAGATAGAGCTTAAGAGGTTTTACAAATCGGTGGACTATTTTCGCGACATTCCTAACGGCGGAGATATTTCGATTTCTCATTATCTTGCCACAAACTTTGATGTATCGGAGGATGAGAGCTTTGTTCTCGGCGCACTCATCCTTTCGATGATAAACGGCGGCTGCATTTTGCCGATGACGGAGGAAATTATCGGTCTTTTCGGAGGTATAAGGCAGTCGGTGAACTTAAAGCTTGTCCGTGAGCCGGAAAGAGCGGAAGAAAAAAGGCTTTATCGCGTGCTTATCGCCGCGGCGGGAGAAGACGGAGTTTTGCAGGAGCGTGAGCTTGAAAAATATGCCTACAAAAACTGCGACGCCGTAAAGGAAATTATTGATGCAACAAAAAACGAAGGAGAGCGCGCGTTTATCTCATCAGGCGGATTTAATAAAGGTGCGGGAAACTGCGTTCGCGATCTCTCGGAGCGCGGAAAGGCTTCTCTTGCCGAGGTTATGGGATTAAAAAAATATTTGGATGAGTTTTCGCTGATTTCCGAAAGGAGCATTACGGAAACTGCAATCTGGAAGGACTATATGGTATATGCAACGCTTCTGGGCATTGCGGAAAAGGTTATAAAGCAGCTTGAAAAGCTATGCCCGGAAAGACTTGCGGAATTTGAAGCCTACAACAGAAACGTGGTTGTTGCAAACAGCTACTACCGCAGTATTTATCATTCTGCGAAACGTGCGCAGGCAGCGCGCTCCGGCGGCTCCGGCGGGCGTGCATCCTTCGGCGGAGGCGGCGGTTTTTCCGGCGGTGGCTCCGGTGGAGGATCAAGATAAAAACAAAACAGTTAATTATTTGCCGCCACAAAATAAATCATTATAGTATGGAGATGTTTATCATGAAAAAAATTATTACTCTCGCTCTCGCTCTCGTTATGGTTCTCGCACTCTTCACAGCATGTGCAGATCCGGTTGAAACAGAGCTCACAAACTTCCTCAACGTTGAGATGGTTGAAGTAAATGCAAATTACGAAAAAATCAAGGAAGAAGTCGGAAAATGGGAAAGCATGGCAAGCGATGCTGATTTCGGAAAGAGCCTTGACGAAGTTCTTATCCCGCTTTGCGATGATTCTCTTGCAAAAGTAAATGCTATTGTTCTTGAAACAGAGGAAGTCAAGGATGTTCAGGCAAAGTATGTTAAGGTTATGGAAACCTACAAGGAAGGCTTCAAGATGATGTCTGAAGCTGTTGTAGCAGGCGATGAAGCAAAGGTTACTGAAGGAACAGAAAAGCTTGGCGAAGCTGTTGCATTCCTTGATGAGTACAACGCGGCTCTTGAGGCACTTGCTGCGCAGTTCGGCTCTGAAATTGAGTACTAATATACAAGCTACATAGCGAAAAACTTTAAAATTAAATCGGCGGCATAGAAAAAAGACATCCCTCGGATGTCTTTTTTCAGTTATATTTACTTTGCGATAAGTTATTAATTGACTTTGTTAATGTTTGTGTTGCAGATAGCAATATATCATGAATGCAAATGAAGCTTGCATCAGTCCTTCATAAACAGCGTGCCGGGAATGTGGCCTGCAAGGATATCGTATGCATTTTCAATGCGGCTGCCGTTTGTGATAACCATCGGGATGCCGCTTTCAAAGCAGATCTCTGCCGCGTGGATTTTAGTGACCATTCCGCCCGTGCCGAGCTTTGTACCCGCACCGCCCGCAAGAGAGCGTATATCGGCGTTTATTTCCGTTACACGCGGTATAATGCGCGCGTTTTCGTTGGCGTGTGGGTCACAGTCATACAAACCGTCGATATCGGAAAAGATGATAAGCAAATCGGCGTTTACAAGCGCGGCAACTTCGGCGGAAAGCGTGTCGTTGTCGCCGAAGAGAATTTCATCAACGCCAGTTGTGTCGTTTTCGTTTACAACAGGTATTGCGCCGAGCTCAAACAGAGCCTCGAAGGTGCTTTCTACCTTCTCACGCCGCATTTCCTCGATGATGTCACTCTTGGTAATAAGAATCTGACCTACAACCTGTGAATAGTCGAGGAAAAACTTGTCGTAAATGTGCATAAGCTCACACTGACCTACGGATGCCGCGGCCTGCTTATAGCGAAGCTCCTGCGGGCGAACGGTCATACCAAGCTTTGACATACCCACGCCGATTGCGCCGGAGGTGACGAGGACAACATCAAGCCCCATATTTTTTATGTCGGAAAGAACGCGCGCAAGCGTTTCAAGATGGCGCAAATCAAGCCTTCCCGTGCTATGCGTCAGCGTGGAGGTACCTACTTTTATAACAACTCTCTTTATCCCTTCGGGAGAAAACATAACAAAAACCTGCCCTTTAAGTTTCTTTTGCTATATTCTACCACATATTACGGGATAATGCAAATGTTATTGCGATATTTAGTCAATATCAAACATCTCTGACAGCACTGCCCAGTTTTGAGGGAAGGGGCGCATGAGATTCCAATACCCGGCACCGAAAAGCGAATATTCCGAAATAAGAGAAAGCTTTGCTGCAATGCTTCGCGCATCCTCAAAATGCACCTCGTGGCGTGCTCCGTCGGATGCGGTGTAGTTAAAATACGGGCTTTGTGAAGCTTCGTCAAAAAGTATTTCAACTCCGTTTTCCCGCGCGATATCAATTGCTTCCACGTTTGATATTGACTGTGCGCGGCTCTCGCCCTGAACATACGGCAGAGTCCAGTCATAGCCGTAGTTCGGTATGCCGAGATAAATCTTTTCAGGCGGAATTTCCGTAAGCGCGTATTCTATTACGGCGCGGACGTTTTCAATCGGCGCAACGGCAAGCGGAGGACCGTAAGTATATCCCCATTCATATGTCATAAGCAGAACGTTATCCGCCGCCGCGCCGAGAAGCGCATAATCGTGTCCCTCATATAAAAGTCCGGGTTGGTCCGCGCTTGTTTTCGGGGCAAGTGCTACGGTCACGGTTTTTCCGGTTGGGTTTAAAAGAGCGCGGAGTTCTGCGATAAAATCGGCATATGCCGCGGCGTTGCGTGCGGGGATAAACTCAAAATCCACATCAATTCCTGAATACCCTTTTTCTTCAATGACGGAAATGACGTTTTGTATCAGATTTTGTCGCGCGTCGGCGTTGTTTAATACGATATCGGCAAGCGCAGAGTCAAAGCCGCCCTCTTCGGTCAGCGTGGACAGATGCATAAGAGCCGAGATGTCATACTCACGCGCGAGGACAAGAAGGGTTTCGTCGTTCAGGTCCACGAGACCTCCGGACGGCGTTATTCCGTATGTAAAGGGAATAAGGTATGTGTTAAAAGGAAGAACGCTCCGCAAGAGCGAGACAGATATAAACGGATATGCGTAACCGGAAACGGTGATGCTCCCAAGCGGGGCTCTTTCTTCAGACGGAATAACCACCGTCTGTCCGACAACAAGACCTTGACTCAGTGGGATTTCGTTCACCGCAGACAGTGTGCGTGCGCTTATGTTAAATATTTCGCCTATAGAGGTCAGAGTATCGCCTGCGCGGACAACATAAATTTCCAAAAATATCACTCCTTTTAATCAACATATGCCAACATAAAGTAAATAATAACCGCAGATTTAGTGTTTCTGTGTTTTTATTTGAAAAAATGAAAAAAACTATTGATTTTTGCGTGAAAATGTGATATTATTTACTTTGCTATTTAATTGAGTAATAAAGAAGCATTACCGAAAGAGGTGAATTTCATGAAGGCAGGAATCCATCCGGATTATAAGCAGACAACGATTACCTGTGCATGCGGCGAGGTTATAGAGACGGGCTCCACAAAGGAGAACATCAAGGTTGAGATTTGCTCAAAGTGCCATCCGTTCTATACCGGAAAGCAGAAGCTTGTTGATACAGGCGGCCGTGTTGATAGGTTCAACAAAAAGTTTGGTTTGTCAGATAAGTAATTATCAAAATCCAAATATAACCGAAGCTGATATTAAGCTTCGGTTTTTGTTGTATTATGAGTGGATTTGTGGTAGAATTATCTTGATAAAGATTTTATAAGAGGTTAATACATATGCTTGGTGTTTTTAATCTGCACAGTTTTTTGAATACAGCTGTATGCGGTTTTATAATCGGAGTTGCGGCAATAACCCCGGGGCTCAGCGGTTCGGTTCTTGCTATCTCGTTGGGAATATATCCGAAGCTTCTCAGCTCTGTTATGAATTTGCGTAAGGATTTCAAATCATCCGCGTGCTTTCTCGGCATATTCGCGATGGGAGCTTTGCTTGGGATGCTCGTTTTCGGCGTGGTGATGAAACCGCTGCTGGAAAATTTTGAACGCAGCATAATATGGCTGTTTATGGGGCTTATTGCCGGCAGCATTCCTTCATTTATGAAAGAAGCAACACAAAAAGAAGGATTTAAAATGACATATATATTGCCTATGCTTGTTGCTTTCGCTGTTGGTATGTTTTTGGCAACGCTGACGGAGCACAGGCTGACCGCCGTTGCTTCATCGCCTGTTATGTTGTTTGTAGCAGGAGCAATACTTGCGATAGGTGCCATTGTTCCGGGGATAAGTTCGTCTTTTATTCTTATGCAGATTGGGATGTATGATAAGCTCATATCTGCGTTCGTCTGTTTCAACATATTGGATATGTTCTGGATATCGCTCGGGGCGGGAATCATTCTTCTGGCAACCATCAAGCTTATAAATCTGGCATTTGAAAAGCTGCACGGATATGCACATTTTGCAGCGTTTGGTTTTCTGCTTTCCTCGGTAGTTGGAGTATTTCCCGGCATAGAGCATATTACAGATGTTATCCTTTTTGTTGCAGGTGGTTTGCTGATATACGCTTTTGGCATTGTCACAAAAAGCAAGAACAAAACTCCCGGGCGGTGATATTTATGATAGATTTAGGAAATGACTGGACAGAGCTTCTTGCAGAAGAGTTTGGTAAGGAATATTACACAACACTTCGTGATTTCCTTCGCGAAGAATACAAAACGTGTACGGTTTATCCGGATATGTACGACATTTTCAATGCGCTTCGCCTTACAGCGTACCGTGATGTTAAGGTTGTTATTCTCGGTCAGGACCCGTATCACGGTGAAGGGCAGGCACACGGACTTGCGTTTTCCGTTCGCGAGGGCATCCCGCTTCCGCCGTCCTTGAAAAACATTTACAAAGAGGTGGTTGAAGAGACGGGCAACGTTCAGCCGGGGTCGGGAGACCTCACGCGCTGGGCGGAGCAGGGGGTTCTGCTTCTGAACACTGCGCTGACCGTGCGTGCGGGAGAGGCAAATTCTCACAGCGGCAAGGGCTGGGAAATCTTTACTGATTCAGTTATAAAGCGGCTAAACGAGCGGGAAAAGCCGATTGTATTTCTTCTGTGGGGACGAAATGCGCGCACAAAGCAGGAGCTTATAACAAATCCTGTCCACAAGGTGTTCTGCGCACCGCATCCAAGCCCGCTTTCGGCGTTTCAAGGCTTTTTCGGATGCAACCATTTTAACCTGGCAAACCGGGAGCTGATAATAAACGGCGAGATGCCGATTATATGGTAAAAAACATTGCAAAGTTGTTGTATATGTGATAAAATATAGACGGTTTACAAAACCCGAAGGAGTTACCCTACGGTGGCGGTTGCTTCCTCATCCTATGAGGGGGTACATATCTTTTTATTTTCCTCCTCGTTGAGAGGAGGTGATGTAGTGCAATATGTTTCTTGGCAGGATTTAATTCATGTTTTTGAAGTCATAATTCTTGTTATTACATTATTTTATGAAAATAAAAAGAGCTAACCGCCAATGCTGCCAAACATTCGGTTAGTTCTTTTTAACTGAATATACAGGAAGCAACCGTCATTCGGTAACTCCTTTGTAATTACATTCTACCATACATATTTTTTTATGTCAATCTTTTATTATTAATTTTACATATCAGGAGAGAAAATTATGAGCTTTGAAAAAGGAATGTACGGAAAGCTTGAGCTTTTCACGCTCAAAAACAAAAACGGAATGCAGGCAGATATTATCTCGGCGGGGGCATCAATCGTTAATCTTCTTGTTCCGGATAAGGAAGGAAAGGTACGCGATGTTGTTCTCGGTTATGCAAACGGAGAGGACTACTTGAAGCCTGGGCCCAACCACGGCGCAGTATGCGGCAGGGTTGCAAACCGTATCGAAAACGCAGAGTTTGAATTAAACGGCAAGACGATAAAGGTTCCCGCTAATATGAAGGGGATTCATATGCTCCACGGCGGTGCTGATGAGCCGCTTGCCCGCCGGATTTTTACGGAAAAGGAACATACGGAAAATTCCGTCACGCTTACAGCGCTTCTTCCTGACGGAGAAAACGGCTTCCCCGGGAATATGACCGTAGATGTGAAGTATACGCTCTCTGATGAAAACGGACTTAAGCTTTCATACATTGCATCCTGTGATGCAGACACGGTTATCAATCTTACAAACCACGCATATTTTAATCTCCGCGGCCACGCATCAGGAAGCATCCATGACCATATTATGACGATGTATGCCGATACATATGCACCGCAGGCACCGCACGGAATGGTTTACGGCGTACTTCATCCCCTGCCGGAGGAATTTGATTTCCGCGCACCGAAAGCAATCGGCAAGGATATCGACAACGACCACGAGCAGCTCGCGCTTGCCGGAGGTTATGACCACGCATGGACGGTAAGAAACAACGGCCGTGAGCTTGTTACCTGCACCGAGGTTTATTGCCCGGAATCCGGAATCAATATGACGGTAAAGACCAACAGTCCGACGATTCTTCTCTATACCGGAAACTCACTTCCGGGTGTTGATTATCCGGCAAAGGACGGAGCAGCATATGAACGCCGCGGCGCGTTGTGCTTAGAAACAGGATTCTATCCCAACTGCCTCAAGTTCCCGCAGTTTATGCAGGGATACCTTAAAAAGGATGAGGTTTTCGATTACGAAACAGAATACGTTTTTGATGTAAAGTAATATAGGCTCTTTGTCAATAGTTGGGGTAAAGAGTTAAAATGAAAAAGTGATCAGGCAGTCGTCGTCAGGCGGCTGCTTGTTCATTGTTGACTTGCTGATGAGAGAATATATGTAAAATACGATTTCTGAATCTGTTGAAATTCT
>JAZQFJ010000002.1:0-93362 GCA_045539475.1 Eubacteriales bacterium
ACGAAAGTGCGCACTTGATGTTAAAATATTCATTGGAAAATGTCTCCCCTTTGATACATGTTTTTTGTGGTTATTAAACATTATATCATATTGGGAGTTCATTTTCCTTTTTATTTGTCACCCATCAATTGTATCATAACAAAAATTCAAAAAAATCTGACATATCATTGATTTCGACGTAATATACAAATACAATAATAACAAATTTTGTTGAATTTTACAGTATATTTTGCTTGACATTAGACTGCGGATATTGTATTCTATTATAAGTGATAATAGATAGAAAATAAGCCGTTTTATAAAGCTTTGAAGAGAGGTAAAACATCATATGGCAAAGCAACTTGACAAGATTTACAATCCGCGTGACGTGGAATCACGTCTTTATAAAGAGTGGGAGGAAAAAGGATACTTCCACGCAGAGGTAGACGAGAAGAAAAAAGCCTTCTCCATTGTTATGCCACCGCCGAACGTTACCGGTCAGCTTCACCTCGGCCACGCGCTTGACTGCACTTTGCAGGATGCGCTTATCCGAACAAAGCGTATGCAGGGGTACTCTGCTCTCTGGCTTCCGGGAACGGACCATGCCGGCATCGCTACTCAGATAAAGGTTGAGGAAACTCTCCGTAAGGAAGAAGGGCTCACTCGCCACGACCTCGGAAGAGATAAGTTCCTCGAGCGCGTCTGGGACTGGAAAAATAAATTCGGAAACAGAATCGTTGAACAGCAGAAAAAAATGGGTGCATCGTGCGACTGGGATCGTTCCCGCTTTACGATGGACGATATCTGCGCAAGAGCTGTCCGCGAGGTTTTTGTCCGCCTTTATGAAAAGGGACTTATCTATCAGGGAAACAGAATCATAAACTGGTGCCCTCATTGCACTACTGCGCTTTCAGATGCAGAGGTTGAATACAGCGAGCAGGAAGGAAAGTTCTGGCATATCAAGTATCCGGTAAAGGATTCCGATGAATTCGTCATTATCGCAACAACTCGCCCGGAAACAATGATGGGTGACACTGCTGTTGCTGTTCATCCAGATGATGAAAGATACACTCACCTTGTCGGCAAAACGCTCATTCTTCCGCTCATGAACCGCGAAATTCCGGTTGTTGCGGATGAATATGTTGAGCGTGAATTCGGTACCGGATGTGTTAAGATCACACCGTGCCACGACCCCAACGACTTTGAGGTCGGAAAGCGTCATAATCTTGAAGAAATTCTCGTTATCGACGAGCACGGCTGCATAAATGAAAACGGCGGTAAGTATAACGGACTCGACAGATACGAGGCGCGCAAGCAGATTATTGCAGATCTCGAGGCAGAAGGCCTTCTTCTTGAGGTTCGCGATCATAAGCATAATGTCGGTCAGTGCTACCGTTGTAATACCGTTGTCGAACCGCTTACATCAAAGCAGTGGTTTGTAAAGATGGGACCGCTTGCTGAGGAAGCGCTCCGCGTTGTAAATGACGGCACGGTTAAGTTTGTTCCGGACCGCTTCTCGAAGATTTACACGAACTGGATGGAAAATGTCCACGACTGGTGTATCTCCCGTCAGCTTTGGTGGGGACACAGAATCCCTGCATTTTACTGTGAGGATTGCGGATTTGTAAATGTTTCCCGTGAGGATCCAACAAAGTGTGCAAAATGCGGAAGCACGCATCTTCGTCAGGAAGAGGATGTTCTTGATACATGGTTCTCATCTGCTCTCTGGCCGTTCTCAACTCTTGGCTGGCCGGAAAAAACGCCTGAGCTTGATTACTTCTATCCTACATCCGTTATGGTTACGGGTTATGATATTATCTTCTTCTGGGTTGCACGTATGATTTTCTCCGGCATGGAGCATTTAAAGCTTGAACCGTTCAAAACTGTTTTTATTCACGGTATCGTCCGCGATGCGCTTGGTAGAAAGATGTCCAAGTCGCTCAATAACGGCGTTGACCCGCTTGAGGTTATTGAGGAGTATGGTGCAGACGCTCTCCGCTTCACGCTCATTACCGGTAACTCTCCCGGAAATGACACCCGCTTTATTCCGGAGCGTGTTGAGGCTAACCGCAACTTTGCAAATAAGATATGGAACGCATCCCGCTTTGTTATGATGAATCTTAATATTGACAAGTGTGAGCTTCCGGCGGTATCCGAGCTTGAGCTTTCTGATAAATGGATTGTTTCAAAGTTTAACACCCTCGTTTCCGAGATTACAGATAATATAGATAAGTTTGAACTCGGGATTGCAGCTCAGAAGCTTCAGGAGTTTATCAGAGATAACTACTGTGACTGGTATATTGAGCTTGTTAAGCCGCGTCTTTCCGATGATGCAGATACAAAGAGCCGCGAGACGGCAGAGAAGGTTCTTTGTTATGTCCTTTCAAATACATTAAAGCTTCTCCACCCGTTTATGCCGTTCATTACCGAGGAAATCTGGCAGACGCTCCCGCATGACGGTGAGTCGATTATGATTTCCGATTGGCCGAAGGCAGATGATGCATTGAACTTCAAGACGGAAGAAGAAAATATGGAACTTCTTATGCAGGCTATTCGAGCAATAAGAAACCGCAGAGCGGAAATGAACGTTCCTCCGTCAAGAAAGGCACAGCTCATTGTTATTCCGGATGACGATAAGGCAAAGGCAATTTTTGAAACAGGAACTCCGTTCTTTATAAAGCTCGCTTCCGCTTCCGAGGTAATAATGTCCGAAGGGGTAGAGGATACCTCAAAGATGGTTTCTGTTGTATCTCAGTCGGCAAAGCTGTTTATTCCGATGAACGAGCTTATCGACACCGAAGCTGAACTTAAGCGCCTTACAAAAGAACGCGAGAAGGCTGAAAAGGATTTCAATATGATTAATGGCAAGCTCTCCAATGCAGGCTTTGTTGCAAAGGCTCCGGCAAATGTTGTTGAAGCAGAGCGCGAAAAGCTTGAAAAGGTAAAGGCTCTTCTTGCTAATATCGATGAGAGTATTGCAAAACTCAACGCATAAGTTACCAAAATTTAACACGGACGTATCATTTTGCGGTGATACGTCCGTGTTTTGTTATAGAATTAACGTGTTTTGTGAATTGTGCAAAAAGACAAATAAAAATTTTTTAAAAATAAATCACAAAATGCACAAAAAACACTTGTAATTTTTTCTCTTTTGTTATATAATTAATAAAACTTAACATTTGCGTAATATGCGCAGATGTTATCTATCGGTAAAAAGGAGAGTAGAAGCACATGAATGTTTATCCCGCAACTAAAATAAGAAACGTATGTCTGTTAGGTCACGGTGGCGACGGAAAGACGTCGCTTGTCGAGAGCTTGCTTTATATGACGAAGAACATCGACCGCCTCGGTAAGGTTTCGGACGGGAACACCGTATCAGACTTTGATTCCGAAGAAATAAAGAGAAAGTTCAGCGTATCGGCAAGTATTGCGCCCGTTGAATTTTATGATCATAAATTTAATTTTATCGACACCCCCGGATACTTTGATTTTGTCGGTGAAGTATATCAGGCAATGCGCGTTGCAGACGCTGCAATCATCGTATGTACGGCAAAGACCGGCGTTCAGGTAGGAACAGAGCTTGCATGGAAGCGCGTTAATGAGAAAAAAATGCCGCGCATGTTCTACATATCAAAAATAGACGAAGAAAACGCGCGCTATTATCCGGTATACGAACAGCTTCGCGAGAAGTTTGGCGTTTCCGTCTGCCCGATGGTTATTCCGGCAATCGTTGATGAAAAGATTATTGGCATTATCGACCTTATCCCGATGAAGGCATATGAGCTCAAGGACGGCGCTGCCGTTGAGATGCCCATTCCGCCGCAGTGCATGGAAAGAGCGCTCATGGCAAGAGGTCAGATCGCAGAAAGCGTTGCTGAAACCTGCGAAGAGTATATGGATAAGTACTTCGCCGGCGAGGAGTTCACAATCGAAGAGTATATGGACGGTGTAAAGCGCGGCGTTATGGACGGAACTCTTGCTCCGGTATTCACAGGTTCTGCGTTTACGGGTATTGGCTCTCTTGCTCTTCTCCGCGGTCTTATCGGATATTCTCCGTGCCCGATTGATGCGCCGAAGGATATGGCAGTTACGGAGGAAAACGAGCTTGTTGAAATTACCGTTGGTGATGATGACAGCCCGCTTGCAATCGTATTCAAAACCGTTTCCGACCAGTACGGAAAGGTTTCCTTCTTCAAGGTTCTTTCGGGTAAAGTCAAGAGTGATATGTCGCTCTTCAACCCGAGAACAGGCGAGACGGAAAAGATCGGACATCTCTATCATGTTGTAGGTAAAAAGCGCATTGATGTTGATGAAATCACAACCGGTGATATCGGCGCTGTTGCGAAGCTTGCCGTCACAAGAACGGGCGACACGCTCTGCGCTTCAAATAAAAAGGTTCACCTTACGGGTATCAATTTCCCGATTCCGACATATTCTCTCGCTGTCAACCCGAAGGTTAAGGGCGGAGAAGAAAAAATCGCTTCCGGCCTTGCGCGTCTTGCGGAAGAAGATGTCACCTTTAAGACTGTAAATAACTCAGAAACACGTCAGTTTGTCGTTACAGGATATGGCGATATTCACATCGACGTTCTTTGCTCAAAGCTTAAGGCTCGCTTCAATGTTGATGTTGACCTCGTAGAACCCAGAGTGCCTTATCGCGAAAAGATTCGCAAAAAGGTCAAGGTTCAGGGACGCCATAAGAAACAGTCCGGCGGTCACGGTCAGTTCGGTGACGTATGGATTGAGTTCCAGCCCGGCGATGTTGAAGACCTCGTATTCGAAGAGAAGATTGTCGGCGGCGCAGTTCCGAAGAACTTCTTCCCGGCTGTTGAAAAGGGTCTCCGTGATTCTATCGCAAAGGGTGTTCTTGCGGGCTTCCCGGTTGTTTACTTAAAGGCAACTCTTGTTGATGGCTCTTACCACGATGTTGACTCGTCTGAAATGGCGTTCAAGGTTGCGGCAAACCTTGCTTATAAGGCAGGTCTCCCGCAGGCAGATCCGGTTCTTCTCGAACCGATAGGCAGCCTTAAGGTTTACATTCCGGACAGCTACATGGGCGACGTGATCGGTGACCTCAATAAGCGCCGCGGCAGAGTTCTCGGTATGAATCCGGCAGAGGGTGGAAATTCCGTTGTCGAGGCTGAGGTTCCGATGGCTGAGATGAACACATACACAATCGACCTTCGCTCCATGACTCAGGGAAGAGGCTCATTTGAGTTTAACTTTGAGAGATATGAAGACGCTCCGTTCAATATCCAGCAGAAGATTATCGACGAGCGTAAGGCATATATGGAAGAAGATTAATAGAACAGTTCAGGAAGGGATGCGTTTTCGCATCCCTTTTTTGATACTGTTCTGCATTTATTGCTATTGTTTTTTCTTTCTTGCTATGGTAAAATATAATGGTAAAATTTAATATAATCACACAGAGTGTCGTGTGCGCTGTAAAAGATTTATGATCAAGGCGTGCGCGGTGAAAAGGAAACACGGTCAGAATCCGTGACGATACCAGTCGCTGTGTGCACCAAAGAACGTTTATCCGTCGGTGAAAGCCGGTCATTGGGAAACTGAGAAGGCAGGGTGAACGGGCGTTTTTATGTGGTGCGAGTCAAAAGACCTGCTCTGATGCTTTTCCGTACTTGCTTTTTGCATAGGAAAGGTAGTTTTGTCCGGCGATGTATTTTCGTGCGGGCAGAATGTGTGATGCGGGAAAACTGCCGCAGTAGTCTTTGTTTTTTCAAAGATTACTGCTTTTTTGTTTTTCCGGACTTTGAGGGGGTGGCTGCCTATGTCCCGGTATTGGCATAGAAATTATTATATTAAATTTTAACTGAAAGAGGAAAAAAGAAAATGAAAGTAAAAAGAATTTTAAGCCTTGTATTATCTCTTGTGATAATGCTTGGCGCAGTCGCCACACCCGCATTCGCGGAAAATGAAAACATAAACGTTACGGTAAAGTTTGATGCATCTGTCGTAGCGGCGGATATGGATACGCTCTATTCCGATTTAAAAGCATCATATATTATTGGCGAAGAAACAACAAATCTTCCGGAGAATATAACGGTAACGGTTCCGAAAGGCTCTACCGTGAAAGAAGTTCTTGAAGCCGCCCGGGAACAATCGGGTTTTGGACCTGTCGTCTTTGATGGAACCCTTATTGAGCAGATTGGTTATGTCGGAAAAGAAATTCTCGGAAACCTTGTGAACATTCCCGTTGGTGAGTATTCTAGCGGAAATGTCTTTAATTCCGCGGGGTGGAGCTTCTGTATTGATGGGGAAGGTCTCACCGCCGGTGTGGAAACCGCTACGGTAACAAACGACGGTGCAGTTGTTGAAGGACGCTTCGGGCTTTATACAGGCTTTGGTGCAGACTGGAGTATGATCCATTATGACAGAATTTTTCTTGATAACTATGCCAAGCTGAAAGAATTAACGGAAGCAGAGGTAGATACAAGCACTTTCAGTGAAAAGCAGATTCAGAAGCTTACTGCCGAAAAAGCAGAAGCCGAAGCGCTTCTTGCGGAAATCTATAACGAAGCCGCTCTTAATGAGGATGTTTCTGCAATACTGCGTGATCTTCACTCCGACTTTAAAACAAGCGGCGGTATGTGGATTGGGTATTTTGAGAAAAAAGGGACAAGCTTATGGGGAACAGGCTCTCCGACAGAAATGCTTGAAAAAGCCGCAAGGGAATTAGCAGCCGCAATGCATCCGCTTCCGGAAAACTTACTTTCAGAGCTTTATGTAACAACGCTTTCTGGAACTGCGGATGACAACCTTATTACAGACTTTGCAAGCGATAAGTATGAATATATCATAAAAGATTATACAAAGAACTTTCTTCCGAAGTTTATAAAGTGGAAGAGCGTCGCGGCATCAGAGGATGCATCTGTCGACGTAACACTCAACGGAGAAAGCGTTTCACCGTCAGAGCTTAATGACAACTGGAAACAGTATAATACGCTCAATTGGGAAGACGGAATATTAAACACTCTTACCTTCACTGTTACGCCTCCTGAGGAGAGTTCGCTTGAGCCGACGGTATACACCGTAAAAATCTATTCCGAGGTTACGGATGCGCAGAAGGTTTCTCTTGCAAAGGAAAAGCTTAACTGGGATTCTATAAGGGGACTGAACAAAAGCCAGTCTGAGATTACCTCGTCTCTTGTTCTGCCGTCAGAAATCGAACTTCCGGACATCGGAAAAGTTGCAGTTACATGGAGCGGGTTTGACAGAGTAGTCCTCGGAGAAAAAGGTGATATTCTTTCCCGTCCGCAAGCCGAAACACCGATAACTCTTACGGCTACGCTTGCTTCTGGTGAGAGTAATGACACCTGCGAATTTGAACTCATTATTCTTCCGCCGACGGAAAAAGAAGAACGTGACGCGCGAATTTCTTCTTTGCTTGAAAATATTGCGAAAACGTATACAGATAAAAGCTCATACTGGGAAGTAATGGATATGGGTGCGTATAAGAAATATGCGCCCGAAACCGAAGCTGTTTTGTCCGATGATGCACTGCGTACATTTGTTACGACAGGCATCAAAGCTGTTTCTGAAAGCGATAAGGATGCGGATCTTGCAAAGGCAATTCTCGCGCTTACTGCACAGGGAAAGGATGCAACGAGATTATATAAGGTTAACAGCAACACACCGATGAACGCCGTCCAAAAATTAAGCGGCACGGAACACTCGACAAGCGTTTGGAGCGCACCGTACACCCTTGCGGCATATAACAGAGATGAGTACGAAAACCGCGGGAAGGAGCTTTCTCTTGTCAACGCTCTCCTCGCGTCACAGGGCGAGAATGGGGCATGGGATGAGTATGGAACGATAGATACTACCGCAAATGCAATCGCCGGTCTTTCGTTCTACTTAAACGATGAAGACGTTGAGATAAAGACCAATGTAACCAAAGCAATCGAAGCAGCTCTTACATACTTGTCCGAACAGCAAAATGCAGACGGAAGCTTTTCTGATTCGTGGTCAGGAAGAAATTCAAATTCAACCGCAATGGTTGCGATTGCCCTCGCTGCGGCAGGTGTGGATGTTGAGGAAGATACTCGTTTTATAAAGAACGGTAATAGCGTCATAGATGGGCTTCTTTCGTTTGCGCTTGAAGATAACAGCGGATTTGGGTATACGGATAACATCACCGCGAGTGACTACTCAACAGAGCAGGCCTTCCGCGCACTCATCGCGCTTGCCGGCGCAATGAAAGCAGACGCGGCATATAATGTATATGATTTTAACGGTATCACTCTTTCGCCTGCACGCGCGACGGATGAGTATACAGGAGGAAGCGCACCTTCCGCACCGCAGGGGAACAGTATTTCCGTCTCACTCACAATAAAGGCGGATAACGGGAATTGGCTTAGCTCATATAACGTCACTCTTCCGGGTGACGGAGCAACAGTATATCATGCATTCGTAAAAGGATGCAACGAAAACAACCTGAAATATGAAGGCGCAGACACGGGATATGTTTCCTCTATTACAAAGGGGAATAAAACCCTTGCTGAATTTGGTGCGGGTAAAAATTCGGGTTGGCTCTATAAATTAAACGGAGAAGCTCCGCTTCTCGGAATAAGAGAATGCGCAATAAAAAATGGTGACAGTATTGAGTTTTTCTATACAAAAGATTACACGAAAGAACCGGCAATAGGTGGCCTTGCTGCATCCGGAAATGCAGAAAAGGCAGAAGAAAAAGTGGAGGAAGAAAAGACACCTGACGCACAGCCTTCAAAAACAGATTTTGCCGATGTTCCGGATGGCGCTTGGTATAAGAACGCAGTCGAATTCGCCGTTGAAAACAATCTCTTTAACGGTGTGTCGGAAAAAGAGTTCGCTCCGTCCGTTTCAATGACCCGCGCAATGCTTGTAACTGTGCTTTATCGACTTGAAAAAGCCGAAGACCCGGAAAAGGTTAATTCATTCGCAGATATTCCTGCAGGAGTGTGGTATTCCAATCCTGTTGCATGGGCGGCAAATAACGGTATTGTAACAGGTGTGAGCGAAAGTCGTTTTGCTCCGGATACAGGTGTAACGCGTGAGCAGATGGCGGCTATCCTTTATAGATACGCAAGTCTGAAGGGGTATGTAAAGCAAAATGAATTTGCGCTTTCAGAATTTGCTGATTCCGATAATATAAGCACATGGGCATATGATGCACTTTGCTGGGCGAATGCTGAACAGCTTATAAACGGAAGAGAAAACGGTTTTCTTGCACCGCAGGAAGGTGCAACGCGTGCCGAGGTAGCGGCGATTCTTATGCGTTTCTGTGAAAAGTATATAAAATAGGTTTATTTTTGCAAGAGCGACTTTTGTCGCTCTTGCAAAGCGGATATTAAGGTGATGGAATGAAACGGTTATTTTCTTTTATTCTGGTCTGTTTTCTTGTTGTAAATGTGTTTGCAACGGAGAGTATAGATATTTCTTCTGCAAGCTTAAAAACAGCGCAGTATCTGCATGGCACGGTGCAGGAACCAACGGTTGCATCCGTTGGTGGGGAATGGACGGTTATCGGGCTTGCAGAGAGCGGGGCTGATATTCCGGATGAGTATTTTCAACGCTATTACAAAAACGTTGAAGAATACGTGAAAAACAAAAAAGGTATATTGCATTCCCGCAAGTACACCGAATATTCACGCGTGGTTCTTGCGCTTACCGCGATAGGGAAGGATCCGCGGAATGTTGCAGGATATGACCTGCTTCTGCCGCTTGGTGACTATAAAAAGACAGTACAGCAGGGAGTAAACGGAGCCGCTTGGGCGCTGATTGCACTTGATTGCGGAAACTATGAACTTTCCCAAAATCCTCTTGCTGAAATTCAGGCAACGCGTGAAATGTACATTGAGCATATCTTGCGCCTCCAGAATCAGGACGGAGGATGGTCGCTTGGCGATGACGTATCGGATGTGGACATAACTGCAATGTGTCTTCGTGCACTCGCAAAATACCGTGTGCGACAGGATATCACTCTTTCCTGTAACAGAGGAGTCGCATTCCTTTCAAAAGCGCAGGATGAAAACGGCGGTTTCTCAAGCTGGAATGTGCAGAATTCCGAAAGCGTTATGCAAACTATTATAGCGCTTTGCGCGCTTGGTATTTCGCTTGATGATCTGCGTTTTGTAAAAGGCGGAAGAACGCTGATATCGGCACTTCAGAGTTATATGTCGGAAAACGGAGCTTTTTTGCATGCGCCACAAGGTAACGAAAATCTTATGGCAACAGAGCAAGCGTTGCTCTGCCTTAATGCAATGAGATCTGCGGAAAAGAAAAAGCTTGTAAGAGGTCTGATTATTCCGCTTATCGATAATCCTTTGAGTATAACGCAGATATCGAGAGACTGTCCTAGGTTGGCGCGCGCTTTTTTGAACTTGACAAATACTCGGTAAAGAGAGAAAATATATGAGAAGAATTATAAAAAAATTAGCTGTGTTCTGCATAATGGCGCTTGTTCTTGTCGCTTCCTTCCAATGGGGAGAAAACCCTATCGTAATGGAAGAACCGCAAATCTCACAGCCTCAGATGAATGAGAAGAACAAAGAGCCGATGCTTACTGAAATCACAAAAAAAGAAGAAAAAACGCCGGATACGAAATCACCTGCGTCCGGGAAAGAAAAAGAAACTCCTGTTGCAGTGGTTGAGGAAGAACAGCCGAAAACGCAGGAAGAAAAGCCTGTTTTGCCTGAAAACAACAAAAAACAGGAAACGATGCAGGCTGAGAAAAAGCTTGTTTGTAGCTTTTCTGTGAGCTGTAACACTGCTCTTGCCAATATTGACAGGCTTGTACCGGAAAAGCAACCGCTAATTCCGTCTGACGGCGTTTTGTATAAAAGGGAGGATGTTGTGTTTAATGAAGGTGACACGGTTTTTGACTTGCTTCTGCGCGAAATGACGGCAGCCGGAATACATATGGAATTTGCGAAGACACCGATGTACGGCAACGTATATATCGAAGGGATAGGTAACTTATATGAATTTGACTGTGGTGAGCTTTCCGGCTGGATGTACCGTGTTAATGGTGCCTTTCCTAATTTCGGATGTGAGGGATATAAGCTTGAGACCGGTGATGAAGTAGAATGGGTTTACACCTGCAATCTTGGTCGTGATGTCGGCGGTGACTATGCCGTGCAGAACGGAGAATGAAAGAAAGGAGAGCTGGGAAAATGAATGAATTTAAAGCATATCACCCAATGGTGAATTTTGCATTTTTTGTGTGCGCTATATGCTTTTCCGTACTTCTGATGCATCCTGCTTGTCTTTTTGTCTCTCTGTTTTCATCACTTGCGTATCTTGCGGTGCTGAAGGGGAAAAAAGCGCTTTTTACGAACCTTTTGTATATGCTTCCTCTCGCATTTGCTACTGCGCTTGTAAACGCTGCGTTCAATCACGAAGGTGCAACGATTCTTGCATATCTTCCCGGCGGAAATCCGCTGACGCTTGAGTCGGTTGTCTACGGCTTTTG
The DNA here is from genome assembly GCA_045539475.1 of Eubacteriales bacterium. Lineage (GTDB taxonomy): Bacteria > Bacillota > Clostridia > Oscillospirales > JAAYXM01 > SIG480. The sequence continues at coordinate 11,450 of JAZQFJ010000002.1, forward strand.
TGCTGCGGCAATGATCCTTTCCGTCATATGCTGGTTTTCGTGCTATAATGAGGTTATGACAAGCGATAAATTTATTTACCTTTTTGGTCGCGTTTCTCCGGCACTGGCACTTATCTTTTCGATGACACTCCGTTTCGTTCCGCGTTTTGCGGAAAAACTGAGTGAAGTAACTATAGCACGCAGAAGCCTCGGCAAAGACTCAGGTAATCAAAATGTGCGGGAGAGAATAAAGAGTGGGCTTTCATCGCTTTCTGCCACGCTTAGCTGGGCGCTTGAAAACTCAATTGAAACCGCTGACAGTATGAAAGCAAGAGGCTATGGGATTCCCGGCAGAACCTCGTTTTCAATTTACAGCTTTGAAAAAAAAGACAAAATAGCGCTTGCGCTTATTTTTGCGCTTTCGATTTGCGTAATTTACGGGCGCATCTGTGGGGTGCTGAATTTTTCGTATTTTCCGACTTTTGGAGCAATTCGGAGTGATTTTGCCGCTGTATGGTCAGTTTTTGCCTACTTTTTGTTATGTATAGTGCCGATTGTAATAGAGCTTAAGGGGATGAGAAGATGGAAGAAATCAAAATAAGCAATGTGTCGTTCACATATCCGGGAAGAGATGGGAAGGCTCTGCACGATGTTTCTTTTTCTGTAAACAGTGGAGAGTTTATAACTCTGTGCGGAAAATCCGGGTGCGGAAAAACAACTCTTCTGCGCCTTATGAAGCCGTCTGTCGCGCCTGTTGGTGAGCTTTCGGGGCAGATAAGCGTAGACGGCAGGGATATAACAGAGCTGACGGAACGTCTGGAGTGTGAGAAAATCGGCTTTGTTATGCAGTCTCCTGAGAATCAGATTGTAACAGATAAGGTTTGGCATGAGCTTGCTTTCGGCCTTGAAAGTCTGGGTGTAAGAAACGCGGAAATACGCGCATGTGTTGCGGAAACGGCGGCGTTTTTCGGGATTGATTCGTGGTTTCACAAAAAAACATCAGAGCTTTCCGGCGGACAGAAACAGCTTCTCTGCCTTGCGTCCGTTATGGTTATGAACCCATCAATAATCATTCTCGATGAGCCGACAAGTCAGCTTGATCCAATCTCTGCCGGTGAGTTTTTGAGGACGCTCAAAAGGCTCAATACCGAGCTTGGAATAACCGTAATTCTATCCGAGCAACGCCTTGAAGAGGCGCTTCCGCTTACTGATAGAGTGATTGTTCTCGATGACGGAAAGGTGGTTGCGGATGGTACGGTTGATGAGATAAGTCACATCTTGAATAAAATTAAACACCCGATGTGCCGAGCTCTTCCAACTCCTGTGCGCGTTCACACTGCGCTTGACGTAAAATCACCGTGCCCCGTAATGGTTTCTTCCGGCAGACGCTGGCTGAGCGATTTTTCAAAAACACATAGCTTTTCTTCTGAATTTATATGTGAAGAAAATGCATCCAAGCCGGATGCTGTGCCGGCAATTGAAGCGCGCGGGGTGCATTTCGGATACTCGCGTGAGTGTCCGGATGTTGTGAGAAATCTGCAATTTAAGGCATATTCGGGTCAGATTTCTGCTATAGTCGGTGGCAACGGTGTGGGAAAAAGCACTGCGCTTTCTGCTATGGCAGGCCTTTTGAGTTCACAGCGCGGGGAAGTGCTTATATTCGGACAGAAGCTGTCAAAGTACAAGAATTTGTATGGCGGAATGTTAGGGTATATGCCGCAGGATGTCCGGACGCTCTTTGCTGAAAAAACAGTGTATCACGAGCTTTGTTCGCTTCTTCCGGAGAAGAATATACCTGAGGCAGAAAAAATCGAAAAGATAAAAAACGTGCTGTCACTTTGCTCGCTGTCGGGACTTGAAAATTCGCATCCGTATGATTTGTCAGGAGGGGAACAGCAACGCCTTGCGCTCGCTATGCTCCTTATCCGAGAACCGCGCATTCTGCTTTTGGACGAACCGACAAAGGGAATGGACGCAAGCTTCAAGGATGTTTTCGGCACACTTTTGCGGACACTCAAATCACGTGGCGTGGCGATTGTGATGGTGTCGCATGATGTTGAGTTCTGTGCAGAATATGCTGATGTTTGTTCACTTTTCTTCGATGGGTCAATAGTTTCCCATGCCCCCGCGCGTGAGTTCTTTTCCGGTAAAAGCTTCTATACAACTTCGGCAAACCGTATGGCGCGCACGCTTATTCCGGAAGCTGTTACCGCAGATGATATCATAACGGCTTTCGGTGGCAATATACCGCAAAAGCCGGATGTTGATGTGAAATATCCTTCGGAATGTCATGGTGATTTAAAAGTAGAAAAGGACACCGGACTCACACCGCCGAAGTTTTCAAAACGTTTGGGAATAAGCATGATTTTCTCACTTGTCGCGATTGTGACGACCGTGTACACCGGTGTTTTCGTTTTTGAAAGCAGAAGATACTATTTTCTGAGTCTGCTCATAATTTTAGAAGCAATGGTTCCTTTTTGCTTTTCGTTTGAAAGGCGTAAACCGCGTGCGAGAGAACTGATAACGGTAAGCGTTCTGTGCGCAATCGCTGTTGCCGGACGGGCAGCGTTCTTTATGGTGCCGCAGTTTAAGCCCGTTGCCGCAATAGTCATTATTGCCGGTGTTGCTTTTGGCGGAGAGTGCGGCTTTCTTGTAGGCGCGCTTTCGGGATTCGCATCCAATTTCTTTTTCGGTCAGGGGCCGTGGGCACCGTGGCAGATGCTCGCCTTTGGTGCGATAGGCCTGCTTGCAGGAATTCTTTCTTCAATGCGTATATTAAAAAATAACCGCACCATTCTTTCTGTGTTCGGCTTTGCGGCAACGTTTATAATATACGGTGGACTTCTGAATCCGGCTGCCGTTATTATGTGGCAGCATAACCCTACCTTGGAAATGCTTCTTTCGTCATATGTTGTGGGCTTTCCGTTTGATATGATCCATGCCGCGTCAACTGCAATCTTTTTGTGGTTTATCTCACGTCCCATGCTTGAAAAGCTTGAAAGAATAAAGATAAAATATAATGTTCTTAAATGAAGATAAATAAACCCGCGGTCCTGCTGCAACAAATCAGCCGGACCGCGGGAATGCTTTTCTTTTTGATTACCAAAAGTGAGCTTTTTTTAAAGATTTTTTTCGCAGAACTCGAGATCTTCCATTGTGTTTACACCGTAAATCTCGCAGGTGTCACCAATTGTGTATGACTCAACCTTCTTGCCGTCGGCAATGAAAAGCTTCGGAACATCGGTGAGGTAATACTCTCCCTGGGCATTGTCGTTGCGGAGCTTTGAGAGGTTTTCAAAAAGTGCCTTTGAGTCAAAAACATAAACGCCAACGTTAAGCTCTCTTATTGCAGCTTGTTCAGGGGTGCAATCCTTCTGCTCAACGATATCTACGATTTTTCCGTTCTCGCGTATGATGCGTCCGTATGCAAGCTCGGACTCGGAAATTGCGGTAAGGAAAGTGCAATCTGCACCGGTTGCTTCATGCTGCTTAACCATATTCTCGTAAGTTTCTTTCTTCAGCATCGGCATATCTCCGTAAAGAACGAGAACGCTGCCGTCGTAATCCTTAAAGAATTCCTTTGCACTTGCAACAGCGTGTCCTGTGCCAAGCTGTTCCTCCTGTGTTGCAAATTTGTAATCGCCCTTTGTTTTTTCGATTACCATCTCACGCTTGTAGCCGACAACAATAACCGTGTCCTCCTGCGGGATAAAGCTGATGTTGTCAAGAACATAGGAGAGAAGTGCGCGGCCTTTTGCCTCGCGCAAAACCTTCGGAGAATTGAACTTCTCACTCTGCAGTCTTTTTCCTTTTCCTGCTGCCAAAACTATTGCCTTCATTTTATGTAAACTTCCTTTCAAAAAATTATTCACGAACCAGTGCTTCTGTTATTTCGCAGATATACATTTTGTGGTAGGTATCACCGTCGTACCATTTAAGCGGTGCCTTGTCAAGAAATTCAAAGTCCTCAACATTTGCTGTGCAAATCTTTTTGCAGTTTAAAATTAATCTTGCCTCGTCAAAGCCTACGCCGCCGGCATCAAGCGTGATGGGGGAGAGCTTGCACTCTTCGGCTTTGTTGATTTCTCTTCCGCTTTTTTTACCGCAAAGATTTAAAACCTCGCGATAATCCTCGGTGAAAAAGTTAAGAGACATCTCGTCAAGCTTCTCGGTAAATTCATATGTATACCTTGTGGGCCGGATGAAAACAAACGCAACATGCTTCATCCAAAGATATCCGACGCCCAGCCAGTTAGCTGTCATCATATTATAATCGCTGGTGTCTCCTGCGGTAATGAGAGTCCAGTCTTTTGCGATAAGTTTAAACATATTGTCCGAAAGCTGTTCGGGATTTACAGATTTAAAATCGTTCAAAAAAATCACCTCATATTTCTTTCTTAATAAGTATATCAGCAATTTTGTGCTTTTACAAGTGTTTTGAAATGAAAAAGTACGTGCTTTTTTAAAAAAATTCTTTTTTTGCACGATTGTATGCAGGTTTTACACGAAAAGACGGAACTGAAAAAAATCGCACTTTCAAAATATTGCTCAAAACTTGAAGATTATTGTTGGATTCGTGTTTGGGTGTTGCAATTTTTTTCACGGTTTGTTATACTGTGGATAAGAAATGAGGATGCGAGATATTTTCCTGCGTCGGAATTGTGCGTTTGTGAAAAAGCGGGGAAAGCACCTCAAAAACACCTTAGGAGGATGTATTATTATGTCAGAACTCGCATTATTCGGCGGAAAGCCGGCAGTTACCTACGTCGGTACAGGTAAAAATGACGGTACCGATATGTTCGCATGGCCTATCATCACAAAAGAAGACGAGGATGCAGTACTTGAGGTCCTCCGTCGCGGCGGAATGAGTGGCACGGATGTTACAAAGGAATTTGAAAAAGAATACTGCGCATGGTCAGGTTCAAAGTACGCTCTTGGTACATGCAACGGTACAGCAGCTCTTCTCGCTGCAATGTACGGTGCAGGCGTTGGCCGCGGAGACGAGGTCATATGCCCGAGCGTTACATACTGGGCGAGCTGCACAAGTGCTCTTACTCTCGGTGCAACGGTTGTTTTCGCAGACATCGACCCGATGACTCTCTGCCTTGATCCGAAAAAGCTTGAGTCTAAGATTACAAACAAAACAAAGGCTATTATCGTTGTTCACTATCTCAGCTATCCGGCTGATATGGATGAAATTATGACTATTGCGAAGAAGCATAACATCAAGGTTATTGAAGACGTCTCCCACGCACAGGGCGGTCTTTATAAGGGACGTAAGCTTGGCACAATCGGTGATGTTGCTGCTGCATCTCTTATGGCGGGTAAGTCTTTCGCTATCGGCGAAGGCGGTATTCTCCAGACAGATAATCTTGAAATTTACGAGCGTGCAATTGCTTTCGGTACATATGAGCGCTTTGGTGCCGATATTCAGACAGAATATCTCAAGCCACTTGTTGGGCTTCCGCTTGGCGGTCATAAGCACAGAATGCATCAGCTTTCTTCTGCTTGCGGTCGTGTTCAGCTTAAGTACTATGATGAGCGTTGCGCAGAAATCCGTAAGGCGATGAATTATTTCTGGGATCTTCTTGAAGGAGTTCCGGGTATCCGTGCGCATCGCGTTGACGAGAGCACAGGATCCAACATGGCGGGCTGGTATGCAGCTCATGGTATCTATGTTCCGGAAGAGCTTGAAGGCCTTTCAGCAACACGCTTCTGTGAGGCTCTCACGGCAGAAGGCTTCCCTGTTCGTCCGGGATGCAACCTCGCTCTTCATACACATCCTGTGTTCAATGTTGCTGATGTGTACAATGACGGCAAGCCGACTCGTATTGCATTCGCTGACAAGGATGTCCGTGAAATGGACAATGACCTTGTTGTTTCTGAGGGTATCGGTGCAAGAACATTTGCGATTCCGTGGTTCAAGAAGTTTGAGCCGGAGGTCATTGAGCAGTATGCAAATGCGTTTAAGAAGGTTTGCGCAAATTATAAGGAACTTCTCGCTGACGATCCGGGAAATCCCGAAAAGCTCGGCGGTTGGCACTTCTTCAAGCACACGGCAAAGACGGAAAAGTAAACTAGACTTTATATACAAAAACCACCCTTTCGGGGTGGTTTTTTGCATCGTTACATATATTCCCGCAGACTTTTCAGCGCCGCACGCTCGATTCTCGATACCTGAACCTGGGATATGCCCATAACGCGCGCCGCTTGCTGTTGCGTCATGCAACGGAAAAAACGCAGCATTATAACAACTCGCTCACGTTGAGAAAGCTTTTCTATCGCGTCGGAAAGCGTTATATATTCAAGCGTACTGTCCTCAATTCCGCGGTTTCCGAGAAGTTCCTCAAGCGTCTGCCCGTCCTCAGTTATTTCACGGTCAAGTGATGTTGTCTGTGCTGTTGCGCATTCAGCCTGCGCGATTTCTTCGGCAGTAAGCCCGGTTTCTGCTGAAAGCTCGGAAAGCGTTGCTTCCCGCCCAAAACGTGAACAAAGCTCTGTGGCGGCGCGGCGTATTTTTGCGGCATTTTCCTTAAGTGTCCGGCTTACCTTTACCGCTCCGTCATCGCGCAGAAATCTGCGTATTTCTCCGGTTATTTTAGGTACGGCATATGTGGAAAATTGGTTTCCAAGGCTTTCATCAAAGCCGTGAACCGCCTTTATCAGACCTACACATCCAAGCTGATATAAGTCATCTGCATCACACCCACGCCCAAGAAAACGCTTTACGATACTCCATACGAGAGGGGAGTTTTCGCGTATTATCTGTTCAAATGCGGCATCATTTCCGTTTCTGGCTTTAAGTATCAGCTCAACTGTTTCTGTCACGTGTCGCTCCTCCGGCGCGCATTGAAATTTTCTTTCTCATCGTAACGGTTGTTCCTTTTCCTCTTTGAGAGCGGATTTTGAGGTTATCCGTAAAGCTTTCCATTATTGTAAAGCCCATACCGGAGCGGTCATCTCCGCCGGTGGTAAACATCGGTGTTTTTGCTTGCTCAATATCGCTTATTCCAAGTCCGCGGTCGCGCACAGAAATTTCAAATATGTTATTCTCTAAAATACGAAGCTTTATGTAAATTTTTCCCACACAGTCGGGATAAGCGTGGACTGTGCAGTTTGTAACAGCCTCGCTTACGGCTGTTTTTATATCGCCTATCTCATCAAGTGTCGGGTCAAGCTGTGCCGCAAAAGCGGCAACCGCAGCACGCGCATAGCCTTCGTTTGCGGATTTACTCGGGAAAGTAAGGGTTACTTCATTTATAGTTTTCATTGGTAATCTCCTTCATATGTTTACTTTGTCTTTTTCACGTTCGGAAATATTTAAAAGCTTGCATATTCCAGCGGCGGAAAAAACCTTGTATGCTTGCTTTGATACGTTTATTACGCAGAAACTACTGCCTACGGAAGCAGCTCTTTTGTATGCTCCGATTACAAGGGCAATTCCCGAGCTGTCCATAAAGCTTACGCGCTCAAAATCAATAACAAGTTTTACAGGAAGCTCTATATCAGTTATTGCCGTGATTTCCGGAATGGCGCATCGCGCCGCGTGGTGATCAAGCTCTCCTGAAAGTGATATTTTAAGCTCACCGCCGCATCGCTGTGATGATACCTTCATTTTGCACGTCCTTTCTTTCTTTTGTTTACTATGCTTATAATACACCCAAACATATGCGATATATGTAAAATTCCGGCGACAAAACAAAAAAATCCCCCGAAGGGGATTTTTTATCTGATATTTATCAGCTGGCTTCGGATTGTGCGGTTGATAACGTTGCCTCATCCATAAGGATAACCTCAATATCAACCTCTTGCGAGTTTCTGTAAATCGTGAGAGTTACCTTATCGCCGGCTGTGAAATTGTCGCGTATTTTCTTGATTTCTGCGGTAGAGGAAAGGGCAGTGCCGTTCATTTTTGTTATGATATCACCGCGTCTTATTCCTTTTTTGAATGCATCGGAATACGGGTGAACGTAGTCAATGAGAAGTCCTGCCGGAAGACCGTAGAACATAGAGTCGCGATCGCTAAGCGTTGTTCCGCTGATTCCGATTGACGGACGTCCCTTTACGTAGCCTCGTGAAATAAGCTCATCAATTATCGGCTTTGCCGTGTTCATCGGAATTGCAAATCCGAGTCCTTCATAGTATGATATACCGACCTTTACAGTGTTGATACCTATTACCTGGCCGAATTCGTTGACGAGCGGACCTCCGGAATTTCCCGGGTTTATGGAAGCGTCCGTCTGGATAAGAGTCATCGTCCTGTCCTCGACGATTATGTCGCGGTTTATTGCGGAGATTATACCGTAGGTAACGGTGTTCTGGAGCTGAAGCCCTGCAGGATTTCCTATTGCGATTGCAGGATCGCCCTGTTCAAGCTTGTCGGAATCGCCAAATTCTGCCGCCTTAAGTCCTGTCGCATTTACCTTGATAACAGCGAGGTCTGAGCGTGAATCCGATCCGATAAGGCGTGCATCATACGTTTCACCGTTGTCGAGAACAACCTGAATGGTTGTCATTCCTTCAATAACATGGTTGTTTGTGATTATATATCCGTCCTCTGACATAATAATGCCTGATCCAACAGAAGAAGAGGAAAAGTTTGCCGTGCTCTGGCAGGTAACGCCGACAACGGATGCACGTACCTTTTCAGATACCTGTTTTACTGTCAGTGCGCCGTCGGTGGTTTTGGCACCCTCGGATTTCGGGGATTCGTTTATCGTAAGATGATCTTTAATCTCTTGCTCGTCAATAAGGTTTTCTATAACGTTATCGTTGTTGCTGTTGACATTGGGATGGGAAAATTTAATGAATGCAACAATAAGTGTTGCGGAGATTATAAGATACAGAGCTCCGATGACGCATATAAGAACTATCACCCATGTGGGAGTTCGTCTGGGCTTGTATTGCATGTTTATCGGACCGTTGGAGTAATAAGAATTGTCACCGTAGGGCGGGGGAGTTTGCTGCTCAAAAAAAGGCTCCTCGTGAGGTTGTTCCTCTGATGGCTTTTCTTCGTCCTGCGCTTGTTGCTCTTCTCCGGTAATATTTTCCTCTGTCGGTGTTTCGGCATCGGTTTCACTTTCGTGGAAACTGTCGGTTGCGGGCATTGTATTTTCCTCGTTTTCGTTGTCCCGGTTATTCATTAATTCATCGTTCATTTCAAGATCCTCCTTGTGTTTTTGTGCTTTAGCACTGTCAGCTTTGTGTATATCTACGAATTGAAACCGTGAAAGAAAACTCGGTGTATCCGTTTTCGCTGACTGCCCATATTTTTCCTTTGTGCTGGTTGATTATTGTTTTGGCAATATAAAGCCCGAGTCCCAATCCGCTTTTGTCCTTAGAGCGCGAGCTGTCTGTTTTGTGGAATCTGTCAAACACGTATTTAAGCTGTTCTTTCGGAATTTCCGCGCCGTAGTTGCGAACGGAAAATGTGAGTTTATCTCCTTTTTCGAAGGCCTTTATGTCAACTGCAGAGTTCGTTTCTGAAAACTTAATTGCGTTGTCAATAAGATTATACACTACTTGATAAAGTGCATCCTCATTTGCAAATATATTTATCGCGTGCGACGGTATTTCGATATTCAATGAAATCTGCCGTTCTCCTGCACGTTGTTCAAAGCTTATTGCCGCACGCCGCAGAAGCTCACAGAAATCAAATGTGGTGCTTTCAGCGGTTATATCTTTGCCCTGAAGAACCGTTATTTCAAGCATTCTGCTCACAAGGCGTGAAAGTCTGTGGACTTCATCGGAAACAATTCGGAGATATCGTTCGCGACGTTCTTCGGGAATTGTTCCGTCAAGCATTCCGTCTACAAATCCGCCGATAGATGTCATCGGTGAGCGAAGCTCATGCGAGACGTTTGCGACGAAAGCACGCCGTAGTTCTTCTGATTTTTCAAGAGAGTCTGCCATATTGTTGAATGCGTGCGTCAGATCTCCGATTTCGTCGCTTGAGTAAACAGGAACGCGCGTTGAAAAGTCGCCGTGCGCAAATTTTCTTGACGCCGTGGCTATTTGCTTTAGCGGACGTGTCATCCTTCTTATAATAAAGTATGACGCAAAGGAAGTGAGGATAAACACGGCAACGGACAAAAGCAAGAAGAGATTTCTCACGTACATTGTAAGCATCTGGATGTACCTGATGGACGTTGTCACATAAACGTATGCAATAGGTTCTCCGGCATCGTTTTTAGTAACGAGACCCACTGTGTAGTTTTCGCCTTCATACAGCCCGTCAAGAGTTCCTGTTGCCGAATATTCTTCCGAAGTAAGCGTTTTTTCAAGGATGCCCGCGCTGACTCTGGAATTCATATATTTGTTGCCGCGCATGTCTGATGTAAGAAAAATCTGCCCGTTTGTGTCACACACGATAACGTGTATCTGCGCATCGTTTGTCATAGACGCGAGAACCGTTTTTATCATTTGTTCATGCGTTATGGAGTGGTTGTAATAAAGATCCTCTGTCATACTTGAAACACGTTCCGCAGCGCGCTGAAGAGATTCGTGCTTTTCGGCAACGGAGTAGTTGTACATCTGAAAAGAAAGACCGACACCGACCACAACAAGACACGCAATCATCGGAAAGGCGATCATCAGAAAGTATTTGTAAAGAAGCTTCACTGACTATTCCTCATTTGTCGGGATTAAGCTCAAACTTATACCCGACACCCCAGACGGTCTTGAGCGACCACTTTTCACTTGCTCCGTCTATTTTTTCACGCAGCCGCTTAACGTGCACGTCAACGGTTCTCGAATCGCCAAAGTATTCAAAGCCCCATACGTCGTCAAGAAGCTGGTTGCGCGTGAAAACTCTGTTCGGGTGGGATGCAAGATAGTTTAAAAGCTCAAGCTCCTTCGGCGGCATATCCACTTTCTTTCCTTTAATAAGAACCTCGTATGCAGACATATTTATGGAAAGATTGTCAAAGCTTTTGATATCGGCGCTTTCTGTTGCTTCATTGCCGGGAGTATATCTTCGGAGTACGGCGTGAATGCGCGCGATTACCTCTTTCATATCAAAAGGCTTTGAAATATAGTCATCCGCACCCAGCTCAAGGCCGGTCACTTTGTCGGTAGTTTCATCCTTTGCCGTAAGCATTATTATGGGTGTTTTGTCGCTCTTTCGGATTTCGCGGCAAACCTCCCAACCGTCCATTTCGGGAAGCATTATATCAAGCAAAACTATGTCTGGATGGATGCTGAAAAAAGTATCAACGCCCGCTTTGCCATCGGATGCAAGAGTTACATCGAAGCCATCCTTTTCAAGATAAAGACTTATAAGCTCTGCTATGTTTGGGTCATCTTCAATAATAAGTACACGTGTGGGCATAATATATCCCTCCTTCTGATTTATATTATACACCATAAAAATCGGAAATAGTGAATAATTTGTAAAACGTTAAATAAAAATGAATGAACATTTGTAAAATCCTGCTGTTTACAGTAATCCCACCCTTTGCGGGTGGGATTATGTTATCATTTTTCCTTTGCTATGAAAATTGAAACCAAAGAGCTTATCAGTAAAAGATATGGATAGAAGAGGTACGGCATTATGTCAAATGCCGAAATGTTATATCCGGCAACGGCAACAGCGGAAATTGCAACAAGAAGCTGTGCACCGTAGGGAATAACGCCTTGAAAGATGCAGGAGAATGTGTCAAGAATTGATGCGGCTTTTTTCGGAGAGATGCCGTAGTTTTCAGCCATTTCCTTCGCGATGGGATTTGCCATAACTATTGCAACGGTGTTGTTGGCGGTTGCAATATCCATTGCACCTACGAGGAGGCCCATGCCTATCTGACCGCCGCGCTTTCCTTTGAAAATCTTTTTTATTGCATAAAGCAGGGCGTCAAAACCGCCGTGCTCGCGTATCAGTGCGCATATTGCAGAAACAAGGATTGCAACCATTGCGGTTTCAAACATACCTGCGGCGCCTTCCTTCATATTGACCAGAAGCGTCATGGTATCGGCGGCACCGGTAGAGAGCATTATAGTCGCTCCGGAAACAATTCCGATAATAAGGACCGCAAAGACATTGATTCCGGCAATGCCGCCTATAAGAACGAGAATGTAGGGGATAACCTGAATCAAATTGTAGTCGTGTGCAATCTCGCCGGTGATCTCGGTGTTCAGAGAAAGAACGAGAATGAGCGCGAGTGCGGCGAGCGCCGCAGGGAGCGCAATTGCAAAGTTTGCGCTGAACTTATCGCGCATACGGCAGCCTTGTCCGTTGCAGGCGGCGATGGTGGTATCGGATATGAATGAAAGATTGTCGCCGAACATCGCGCCTCCGACAACTGAGCCGACACAAAGCGGAAGTGAAAATCCACTTGCGGAGGAAACAGAAACTGCAATCGGCGTTATAAGCGTTATTGTTCCGACGGAAGTTCCCATTGCAAGAGAAACGAAGCAACTTACAACGAAAAGAACTGCAACCGAAAACTTCGGAGGGATTACCGACAGTAAAAAGTAAGCAACACTGTCGGCGCTTGAGCGTCCGACCACGCCGACGAATATTCCAGCGACGAGGAAAATAAGCACCATTGTTATAATGTTTTTATCTCCGGCACCTGCTCCCATAACGGAAAGCTTTTCGTCAAAAGAAAGCTTTTTGTTCTGTATGCAGGCGATAAAAAGAGATATCAGGAAAATAACAACAATAGGGATGTTGTAAAAGCCCATTTCGTACTTCAAAATGTACTCAAAAGTGATTCCGAGCCCTAAATAGAGGAAAAGAAAAGCTCCAATCGGCAAAAGTGCCAAAAAGTTACCGCATTTTTCTTTTGAAATTTTATCCTTCATATAATATAATCTCCTTGAAAGTTTCTTCAAAGAGTATTATAATAGTAAATGGTAAAAAAATCAAGGAGAAAACTTCATTATGTATATAATTGCACAAGTGATAGGGATTATTGCGCTTATTCTTGCTGTAATATCCTTTCAGCAGAAAACACATAAATATATTCTTGCGTTTCAGCTTGCCGCAAATTTTGCGTTTGTTCTCCATTTCGGACTCCTCGGTGCATATACGGGCGCGATATTAAACGCAGTTGCGCTTTTGCGTTCGGTTGTTTTTGTCAATAAGGGCAAGGCGTGGGCGGACAGCAGAATGTGGCTGTGGCTCTTTTGCGCATTGTCCGTTGTGGCGGGGATATTTACGTGGCAAAACGCGCTGTCTGTTCTGCCTATTCTCGGCATGGTTTGCACCACCGTCGCTTTTTGGATAAAAACACCGAAGTATGTCCGGTTGTGTGCGCTTCCGAGCTCTCCGCTCTGGCTTGTGTATAATTTCGTAAACAGCGCATGGGGTGGGATGATTACTGAGGTAATAAATATGGCTTCGATTATCGTCGCAGTCATAAGGCTTGATGTTATCGGTGAAAAGAAATGCATAAAACAAGTAGATGTTATGAATAATATTCAAAAAATGTAAATAATTATAAAATAGATATTGACAAAAATAGCTGTCGTGGTGTATAATAATTCAAAATATATCATGGCAAGCTGTTTTTTGCTGGAGAATAAAAACATAAAAAGAGGAATTGAAATGACTAAGGTATTTATTGACGGAAGCGCCGGAACAACGGGACTGCGTATTCACGAGCGTTTGGCGGGAAGACGGGATATAGAGCTGATGCTTCTTTCGGAGAAGCTTCGTAAGGATACATCCGCGCGCCGGGAAATGCTCAATACGGCAGATATCGTTTTTCTCTGTTTGCCGGATGCGGCGGCAATTGAAGCTGTCGGAATGGTTGAGAACAGGAATACCGCGGTTATTGACACATCTACTGCCCACCGCACAAATGATTCGTGGGCATACGGCTTTCCTGAAATCTCCGGTGGCAGGGAAAAGATAAAAGTATCAAAGCGAATTGCAAACCCGGGCTGCCACGCAAGCGGCGTTGTTGCGCTTACGGCACCGCTGGTTGAAGCCGGAATTATTGGACGTGATGCGCAGCTCTCTGCTTTTTCGATTACCGGATATTCCGGCGGTGGAAAGAAAATGATAGCGGAGTATGAAGAAGAAACGCGAGGTGCTCTTCTTGGTGCGCCGAGAATGTACGGGATTTCCCAGTCTCACAAGCATCTGCCGGAAATAGTCAAGGTATGCGGTCTTGCGTCCGCGCCGGTATTTTGTCCGATTGTTGCGCCGTATTATAGCGGAATGGAGGTTACGATTCCGCTTCACGTAAATCAGATACAGGGAAGCATTAATGATATTAAAAAGGTATATGCCGATTATTATAAGAACGGTCTCGTTCATTATTCGGATGCCGCTGATGAGTCAGGCTTTATGTCTGCCGGCGCGCTTTCTGACCGTGACGATATGGAAATATCCGTCTGCGGCAATGATGAAAGAATTCTTCTTGTATCAAGATTTGATAATCTCGGCAAGGGTGCATCCGGCTCGGCTATTCAGAATATGAACATCCTTCTCGGTGTGGATGAAAAAACAGGACTTAACGTTTAAAAAAGGAAACGGTGATAAAAATGAAGATTATAAACGGCGGTGTCTGTGCTGCAAAAGGCTTTCGTGCAAACGGTATCCATTGCGGTATCAGAAAAAACAAAACAAAGCGTGATCTCGCGCTTATAGTAAGTGATGTGAAGGCATCGGCAGCGGCTGTGTATACTACAAACCTTGTTAAGGGCGCACCGCTTACGGTTACGAAAAATCATATATCCGATGGATATGCGCAGGCGGTTATCTGCAACAGTGGAAATGCAAACACCTGTAATGCAGATGGCATCGAGATTGCCGAGAAAATGAGCGCACTCACAGCAGATGCTCTCGGTATTTCTGCGAACGATATTGTTATTGCATCGACCGGTGTTATCGGGCAGCCGCTTGACATAACTCCGATTGCAAACGGCATTCCGTCGCTTTCTGCAGGTCTTTCTGTTGATGGCGGAGAGGCTGCCGCAGAAGGCATTATGACAACAGATACCGTGAAAAAAGAGATCGCCGTTGAGTTTACGCTCGGCGGAAAGGTGTGCAGAATGGGCGGTATCGCAAAGGGAAGCGGTATGATTCATCCCAATATGGCTACTATGCTCGTTTTCATCACAACAGATGCAGCTATTTCTCCGGCTCTCTTACAGAAAGCTTTGTCTGCCGATATAGCAAATACGTTTAATATGGTAAGTATAGACGGTGATACGTCTACTAACGATATGGTAACAGTTCTTGCAAACGGTATGGCAGGCAATGCTGAGATTACATCCGAGGGTGAAGATTTTGCAGTGTTTATGAAAGCTCTTAATACCATCACCGTTCATCTTTGCCGGATGATAGCTGCAGACGGCGAGGGCGCAACAAAGATGCTTGAGTGCAGTGTTAGTGGCGCGTCAAGTGTTGATATTGCAAAGACGGTTGCAAAAAGCGTTATCTGCTCAAGCCTTTTAAAGGCGGCGATGTTCGGAGCAGATGCAAACTGGGGACGCGTTCTCTGTGCAATCGGATACAGCGGTGCGGCTGTTGATGTAAGCCGGGTTGATGTTGCGTTTAAGAGTGCCAAGGGCGAAATTGTAGTTTGCAAAAACGGAGCGGGTGTTCCGTTCTCTGAAGAGCTTGCAAAGGAGATTCTCCTTGAAACAGAAATCGAGATTATCGTTTCCCTGGGTGACGGTGAGTTTGGCGCTACAGCATGGGGCTGTGACCTCACTTACGATTACGTGAAAATAAACGGAGACTACCGTACATAAAGGAGAAGAATGAGATGGAAGGAATTTTTTCAAATGCAGAGAGAGCCGAGGTTTTAACCCAGGCGCTGCCTTACATACAGAGATATAACGGTAAAATTGTTGTTGTCAAATACGGCGGGAATGCAATGATAGACGAACAACTCAAGGAACAGGTTATGGAGGATATCGTTCTTCTGTGGCTTATCGGTGTAAAGATAGTTCTCGTTCACGGCGGTGGTCCGGAAATAAGCGACCTTATGTCCCGCCTTGGCAAGAAGGCAGAGTTCGTGGACGGTCTGCGCGTAACGGATAAAGAAACTGTTGATATTGTCCAGATGGTGCTTGCCGGTAAGGTAAACAAAACCCTTGTAAATCTTCTTGAGATGAAGGGCGGCAAGGCGATGGGAATTTCAGGTATGGACGGTCGCCTCATTGAATCAAAAATGCGTGATGAGCGTCTCGGCTATGTCGGAGACATCACAAAGGTCAACATAAAGCCGGTCATTGACCTGCTTGAGAAGAATTACATACCCGTAATTTCAACTCTCGGTTGCGATGCCGAAGGGAACACATACAACATCAACGGCGATACCGCTGCTGCATACATTGCAGGTGCGCTCGGTGCTGAGCGTCTTATTATGATGACGGATATCGCGGGAATTCTTCGTGATAAGGATGACCCGTCAACGCTTATTTCCGAAATAACGATAGATGAAGCATCTTCTTTGTATAAAGAGGGTGTTATATCCGGCGGTATGATTCCAAAGGTTAATTGTTGTATAGAAGCTATCCACGAGGGTGTAAAGAACGTAACAATAATGGATGGAAGAGTATCCCATTCCATTCTTATGGAGCTTCTTACGGATGAGGGTGCAGGTACAATGGTAACCGGAGGTAAAAATGAGTAATATCACTTCTATAGATAAAGAATACGTTGCCGGAACGTATAACAGATTTCCGATAGAAATCTCCCACGGCAAAGGCTCTGAGGTTTACAATACCGACGGCAAGCGCTATATTGATATGGGAACAGGCATCGGTGTAACGGCATTCGGAATAGCTGATGATGAGTGGAAAAATGCGGTAGTTGACCAGCTTTCAAAGGTTCAGCATATGTCCAATCTCTACTACACAGAGCCGTGCGCGCGCCTTGCAAAGCTTCTTTGTGAAAAGACAGGAATGAGCAAGGTCTTTTTCGGAAACTCCGGTGCGGAAGCAAACGAATGTGCAATCAAGGTTGCAAGAAAATATGCGTCAGATAAAAAAGGAAAGGATTATTTTACGATAATCACCCTTGAAAACAGCTTCCACGGCAGAACGCTTACAACTCTTGCGGCTACCGGTCAGGAGCATTATCACGAGTTGTTTTGTCCGTTGACCCCCGGCTTTGTACATACCCCTGCGAACGATTTTGATGCGCTCGTTAAAACTGCGGAAAGCAACAAGACTGCCGCAATTATGATAGAATGTATTCAAGGTGAGGGCGGCGTGCTTCCTCTTGAGGTTGATTTTGTTAAGAAAACTGCGCAGTATGCGGCAGAAAATGACATAATTCTCATTGTAGATGAAGTGCAGACGGGTAACGGCAGAACCGGAGAAATGTATGCGTATATGAACTTCGGAATAAAACCGGATGTCGTGTCGACTGCGAAAGGTCTCGGCGGCGGTCTGCCGATAGGTGCAGTCCTTCTCTCTGATAAGGTAAAGGATGTTCTCGGCTTTGGTGACCACGGTTCTACCTTCGGAGGAAACCCCGTAAGCTCAGCTGGCGCAATAAGTATTGTCGAAAGAATTGACGATAAGCTCCTTGCAGAGGTAAAAAGCAAAAGTAAGTATATCTTTGATGAGCTCTCAGGTGCCGACGGTGTCGAGTCTGTAAGCGGTATGGGCTTTATGATTGGCATAAAGACAAAAAAGCCGGCGGGAGATGTTGTGAAAGCGTGTATGGAAAACGGCGTTCTCTGTCTTACGGCAAAGGATAAGGTACGTCTTCTTCCGTCGCTGAATATCCCAATGGATATTCTGAAAGAGGCTGTTGCTGTTATAAAAAGCGCTTGTGCGCAGTGAATTTGAAAGGAAAATGCAGATATGAATTTAAAGGGAAGACACTTCTTAAAGTTGCTTGACTTTACACCTGCAGAAATAAATTATCTCATAGATCTTGCATCTATGTATAAGGCAAAGAAGAAGCGCGGAATTGCGCATAAAACATTTGAAGGCAAGAACATAGCTCTCATTTTTGAAAAGACAAGCACGCGCACCCGCTGTGCGTTTGAGGTTGCCGCGGCAGATCTCGGTATGCATCCTGTATATCTTGACCCTCAGGGCTCTCAGATTGGTAAGAAGGAGAGCATTGCAGATACTGCCCGCGTCCTTGGCAGAATGTTTGACGGTATTGAATACCGCGGCTTTGGTCAGGAAGTTGTGGAAGAGCTTGCAAAGTATGCCGGAGTTCCTGTATGGAACGGACTTACGAATGAATTCCACCCGACGCAGATTCTCGCTGATTTTCTTACGATAAAAGAGCATTTCCGTATTCTCAAGGGTAAAAAACTCGTATATATGGGTGATGCACGCTATAATATGGGAAATTCCCTTATGGTAGGCTGCGCAAAGATGGGTATGCATTTTGTTGCTTGCGCACCAAAGAAGTATTTCCCGGATGCAGAGCTTATAAAGACCTGTCAGGAGATTGCAAAAGAAACGGGTGCCGTTCTTGAGTTTATCGAAGACCCGATTGTTGCAACCAAGGCTGCAGACGTTATTTACACCGATGTATGGGTATCGATGGGAGAGCCGGACGAGGTATGGAAGGAAAGAATTGAAGATCTTCTTCCGTATCAGGTTAATTCCCGCATAATGGAAAATGCCGGAGAGCAGTGCCGTTTTATGCATTGCCTGCCTGCATTCCATGACCTTAAAACCACTATCGGAAAGCAAATCTATGATAAGTTCGGCATTGATGCAATGGAAGTAACCGACGAGGTTATAGAGGGAAAACAGTCCATTGTTTTTGATGAGGCTGAAAACCGTATGCACACAATAAAAGCGGTAATGGCTGCGACTTTATAAATACGGTAAGCGGACATATGCTGCAATGCATATGTCCGTGTGCGTTTTTTGAGGAGGTTTAATAATTATGGCATATCTGGTGCTGAGTACCGGCGATGTGTTTGAAGGAAAGCGGATGGGCGCATTAAACGACGCCTGCGGCGAGCTTGTTTTTACAACAGAAACAGAATATATGAAAACTCTCTCCCGGAAAGAAAATGTCGGAAGAATTGTGGTATCTGCGTTTCCTCTTGTCGGAAATCACGGTATAATAACAGATGAAGAAATAGGAGATAACTCACCGCTCGGTTTTGTTGTGCGTGAGCTTTGCTCTTCTCCGTCAAATTTCCGCTCCGAAGGGTGTCTTGATGAATATTTAAAAGAAAAAGGAGTGTGCGGCATTTCCGGCGTGGATACGCGTGAAATCGTTCGCATTCTGCGTGATGAAGAAACGGTAAGTGCTGTGATTTGTGATGAAATACCGCAAAAATTGCCGCAAAAACCTGAAAAACTGCCGGCTGTACGTAGTTGTAATGCCGACCTGCTTTACATGGACAACGGCGCGAAATCCTCTCGCGATACATCAATTAAGAAAGTTCTTGTTATCGGCTCGGGACCTATAGTTATCGGTCAGGCGGCAGAGTTTGACTACGCAGGAGCGCAGGCATGCCGAGTGCTTCGTGAAGAGGGGATAAATGTTGTTCTTGTAAACTCCAATCCCGCGACGATAATGACTGACAAAAATCTCGCAGATGAGATTTATCTTGAGCCGCTTAATGCAGAAACGATTGCGCGTATAATTGAAAAAGAGCGTCCTGACGGACTTCTTGCCGGTCTCGGCGGGCAGACGGGGCTTACAATTGCAATGCAGCTTGAAAGAAACGGAACCCTTGCAAAATACAATGTCCGTCTTCTCGGTACGGATGTCGATGCAATCGACAAGGCAGAGGACAGAGAGCTTTTCCGTGATACAATGAAAGCTATAGGTCAGCCGTGTGTTCCGTCGGATGTTACCGATAACGTTGCAGGAGCGCTTGCTATTGCAGAGAGAATAGGTTATCCCGTAATTGTCCGTCCTGCATTTACGCTCGGCGGCTCAGGCGGCGGTATCGCAGAGAACGAGGATGAGCTTTCTGTTATTGCGAAAAGCGGACTCGATATGTCTCCGATAACTCAGGTGCTTATCGAAAAATGCATAGCGGGATGGAAGGAAATCGAGTTTGAAACAATGCGCGACAGCAAGGGCAACGCCATAATCGTATGCTCAATGGAAAACTTCGATCCGGTAGGTATACACACAGGTGATTCTATCGTCGCGGCACCGGCACTCACGCTTTCCGATAAAGAGTATCAGATGCTCCGACAAGCATCTCTTGATATTATTTCAGCTATAGGAATTGTCGGCGGATGCAACTGCCAGTTTGCGCTGAATCCTACGAGCTTTGAATATGCGGTAATAGAGGTGAATCCGCGTGTTTCGCGCTCGTCTGCGCTTGCATCAAAGGCAACGGGATATCCTATTGCAAAGATAACAACCAAGATTGCGCTTGGGTATACTCTGGATGAAATACGTAACGACATAACCGGCGTTACGAGTGCTCTCGCAGAACCTGCAATAGATTACGTTGTTGTAAAGTTCCCTAAATGGCCGTTTGACAAGTTTACGGAGTCTGAGCGCAAGCTCGGGACGCAGATGAAGGCAACCGGCGAGGTAATGTCCATCGGTCAAAGCTTTGAAGAAGCGGTAATGAAGGCGGTCCGCGGTGCGGAAATATCCTTTGATACGCTTAATGCACCGGCTCTTGACAACCGTCCGGTAACAGAGCGTCTTGCGGATCAGAACGACAGGCGCATATTTACTGTGTTCGAAGCTTTAAAAGCCGGTGTTTCAGTGGATGAAATATTTGAAATAACAAAAATTGACCGTTTCTTTCTATCAAAAATAAAAAATCTTGCTGATTTTGAAAAGAAAATCGCAAATGGACTTGAGCGCGGCGATTATTTGCAGGCGAAAAAGTATGGTTATACCGATGCTGCAATAGCGCGCATCAGCGGGGAAAAGACGCTTCCGGAGCATAGCTTCAGCTATAAGATGGTTGACACCTGTGCTGCACGTTTTTCGGCTAAAACACCGTATTTCTATTCGTGCAGTGATATTGCTTGTGATTCACGCCGTTTCCCGCGCAGCGGAAAACCTGTTGTTATGGTGCTCGGCTCAGGGCCTATCCGTATAGGTCAGGGTATTGAGTTTGACTACAGCTCAGTTCATTGTGTATGGACGCTGAGGGAAATGGGTTATGACGTTGTAATTGTAAACAACAACCCGGAAACAGTTTCGACTGATTACGACACAGCAGACCGCCTTTACTTTGAACCGCTTACGCCCGAGGATGTAATGAATATCATCCGCGTGGAAAATCCGGTCGGTGTTGTTGTTGCCTTTGGCGGTCAGACCGCAATAAAGCTTACTAAGTTTCTTGATAAAAACGGCATAAAAATACTTGGAACATCTGCTGAGAGTATAGATGTCGCAGAAGATCGAAGCCGCTTTGATGAGCTTCTTGAGAATTTCGGAATAAAGCGGCCGCGCGGTATGGGGGTAAATACCGTAGAAGAGGCGCTTGCCGCGGCTGAAAGCTTCGGATATCCTGTTCTTCTCCGTCCGTCGTATGTTATCGGTGGTCAGAATATGACGATTTCAAGATCGCCCGAGCATACGGAAAGGTATATGAAAGCTATCCTTTCCGGCGGTATAGAAAATCCTGTGCTTGTTGATAAGTATATGCCGGGCACAGAGCTTGAGGTAGATGTAATTTCCGACGGACGCGATGTTCTCATTCCCGGTATTATGGAGCATATAGAGCGCGCGGGTGTCCACAGCGGAGACTCAATTGCCGTTTATCCGCCGTATAACTTAAACGATAAATTTTTGCAGAAGGTTTGTGACTGTTCTGAAAAGCTTGCTCTTGCGATGAAAACAAAAGGCCTCGTAAATATTCAGTATCTTATCTATGATGACGAGCTTTATGTAATCGAGGTGAATCCGCGCGCATCAAGAACTGTTCCGTATATAAGCAAGGTAACAAATGTTCCTATGGTAGACCTTGCATCAAAGGTAATGCTCGGAGAAAGTTTGCGTGAGCTTGGTTACGGCACGGGATTATACCGTACACCTCCGTATTATGCGGTAAAGGTTCCGGTATTCTCGTTTGAAAAGTTAAACGATGTAAATTCAATCCTCGGTCCGGAAATGAAGTCTACGGGAGAGGTGCTCGGAATAGGAAAGACAATGGCAGAGGCAATGTTCAAAGGTCTTACGTCTGCAGGCTTCACAGTTCCGTCACCTCATACGGAAAAGGAAGCGGGAGTGCTTATAAGCGTAGAAGAAAGCGACTATCAGGAGATTATTTCTCTGGCAAAACGCTTTTCTGATGCGGGAATCGCGCTTTATGCAACAACCGGCACGGCAGCAGCAATAGCAGAGACGGGGATAGACGTTGTTTCTGTCGCAAATGCAACGGAGAATAATGAGCTTTCTGAGCTTATGGAAAGCGGAAAGCTTAATTACATCGTCTATACAGGTGCGGTAAAGGATGCAACGGTGGGCGATTATACGCGGTTGCACCGCCGTGCGATGCAGCTCGGTATTCCGTGCCTTACGTCCCTCGATACCGCAAACGCACTTGCTGATATTATTGAAAGCCGGTTTACCATTTTCAACACTGAGCTTGTTGATATCAACGAAATGCGTCTTTGGAGACAGAAAATCCGCTTTGCAAAAATGCATTCCTGCGGTAACGATTATATCTTCATAGAAAACTTTGACGGCAAACTCACGTGTCCGGAATCGCTGTGCGTAAACTTGTGTACACCGCATTACGGCATCGGCGGTGACGGTATTGTTCTGATTGAAAAATCCCGTGTTGCCGATGCAAAAATGCGCTCATTCAACCGTGACGGAAGCGAAGGGAAAATGGCAGGCAACAGTATTCGCTGTGTAGCCAAATACCTTTACGACAAAGGATATGTAAGAAGTGAGTATATAACGGTGGAAACCGGAAGCGGCATATACCGAATGAAGCTCTATCTTCGTGACGGAAAGGTAAGCTCTGTGGCTGTAAATATGGGAAAGGCTGATCTTTTGGCAAAATCTCTTCCTGCCGTTACTTCTGAGGAAAGACTTATAAATTATCCGGCAGAAATAGCAGGCGGAAGCTATAACATAACCTGCCTTTCGGTAGGGAACCCGCACTGCGTTGTTTTCTGTGATGCTTTGGATAGCTTAAACCTTGCGGAAACGGGTCCGCGTTTTGAATGCGCGGATATATTTCCGGACCGTGTGAATACGGAGTTTGTGCGTGTAATAAATCCGACTGCGCTTCGCGCCCGTGTGTGGGAGCGCGGAAACGGAGAAACGCTTGCCTGCGGAACCGGTGCATGCGCCGCGGTTGTTGCAGCCGTCGAAAATGGTTTCTGCGAAAAAGGGAAGGATATAACGGTAAAGCTTCCAGGCGGCGAACTTGTCGTCAATTACACGGACGAGCGTGTTCTTCTTACGGGGAGCGCACATCTTGTGTATGAGGGCGAATTTGAATATTAAGCGTTTTTATTGACAAAGTCGGAATATATGGTAAAATAAGTTAGTAATAAAAACAAAGGATGATAGATTTATGAATTTCAGAAAAGAGCTTCTTGAAAATATCCTTCCGTTCTGGCTTCGTAGCGGTATGGATTATGAAAACGGAGGCATTTATACCTGCCTTGACAAGGACGGTAACATCTATGGAACTGACAAAAGCGTCTGGTTCCAGGGCAGGGCAATGTGGTCTTTTGCAAAGGCATATAATGCAATAGACAAAAATCCCGAATACCTTCGTGCTGCAAAGAATATTTATGCCTTTTTGCCAAAGTGTACAGATGCTGACGGAAGAATGTATTTTACGGTAACGAAAGACGGTAAAGGTTTGCAAAAACGCAGATACTATTTTTCCGAGACGTTTGCCGCAATCGGCTGTGCAGAACTGTATAAGGCAACGGGAGATGCGGAAGTTCTTGCTTGCGCGGATAAATATTTTGACGTTGCTTATGAATGCTTTACCGGTGTGCGTAAAACCGAGCCGAAGATAAACCCGGAAAACTGTGATATGAAAGCTCTTTCTCCGGTTATGATTATGCTTGCCACCGCACAGGTAATGAGAAGTGTGGATTCTCTCCGTGAGAAATATGCACCGATTGCCGAAAAGCTTCTTGATGAGGTTTTGCACGGCGGGTATATCACCGAGCGCGGAATGCTTGAAAATGTCAGCAGTAAAGGTGAGTTTGTTGATAGCCCTGCCGGAAGAACGGTAAATCCCGGTCATTCTCTTGAAGCAGCATGGTTTATCCTGAGTGAAGCGACAATTACGGGAAATGACGAGGCGCTCTCCTGCGCACGTCACATAATCGACGTAACGCTTCCTATCGGTCTTGATAAAAAGCACGGCGGAATCATCGCATTTACCGATATCTGCGGAAAACCGCCTGTGGCACTCGAGTGGGATATGAAGCTCTGGTGGCCGCAGTGTGAAACGCTTATTGCTTTGCGTCTTGCATATCTTACCTACGGAGATGAAAAGTATAAAGCGCAGTATGAAGAGCTTCTTGCTTACACCGAGAAGCATTTCTGTGATAAAGAAGGCGGCGAATGGTACGGATATCTCCATTATGACGGAACACCGTCAACAACGCTGAAGGGCAATATCTTCAAAGGACCGTTCCATATACCGAGATTTTTGATGATTATGGCGATTATGGATGAAACCGGCAGTATTGTAGATTTTATGAAATAAAAGTGAAACGAAAATCTCATCGGGGAGGCAAAAATGAATAGAATTACCGGACTTGTGACTAATCCTTTTATCATCACAGCAATATCCTCGTGGTTTATTGCGCAGGTGCTCAAGCTTATAATTCATACCATAATATATAAAAAGTTTGATATTGCGCGTCTGTTCGGTGACGGTGGGATGCCGAGCGGGCATTCGGCTACGGTCTGCTCTCTTGCTGTTATGTGCGGTCTGGTGTGCGGAACAGGCGGAGTTGAGTTTGCAATAAGCGTCATCCTTGCGATAATCGTCTGCCACGATGCAATGGGGGTACGGCTTGAAACCGGAAAGCAGGCAATTCTTCTCAATGAAATTATCGAATCATTTAACATCCTTGCCACCGAAAAGCTTCCGGAGGTTAAGCTTAAGGAGTTTGTAGGGCATACGCCGATTCAGGTTATCTCCGGTGCTTTGCTTGGTATAATAAATGCTGTTATAATGTATAATATTTTGTTTTAGTATGAATTTGTGAGGAGAGATAAAAATGTTTAGTGAATTTAAAATCAAAGAGTTTAAGTTTCGCGAAAGAGCGGCAAAAATAATTTACCCGAGCTGTGAACCTAACGGAAAAATGCTTCTCAAAACTGAGTATCTCGGAGCTTTCCCGACTTTTGATATAGCAATGCTCAAGCGCGGATATTATCTTATATTCATTTCCCACGAAACTCGCTGGGCTTCCGATGAGGAAACCGATATTATGGCAGAGTTTGTTCTTCATTGCGCAAAAGAGCTTGGAGCAGACAAGCGTTGTATTATCGAGGGAATGAGCTGCGGCGGACTTCAGGGTGCGCGTCTTGCGGAAGAGTATCCGGAGCTTTGCGCGGTGCTTTATCTTGACAACCCCGTGCTCAATATTCTCAGTATGTATGGACTTGGTGATTGCAAGGACGAAGCGATTCCGTCCTTCCGTAGAGAAATCATCAACACATTCGGAGTAAATGATTCATCAATTATCAATTTCCGCAAAAGCCCGATTGATAAAATGGAGCCCCTGATAGAAAACAACATCCCGGTTCTTATGATTTACGGAAACTGTGATCCGGTTGTTATTTACGGAGAAAACGGAAAGGTGCTTGAGGATTATTATAAGGCAAACGGCGGAAACATCAAGGTTATTTCGCGCAGCATGCAAAAGCATCATCCCCATGGCCTTGACGACCCGACACCTATCATAGAGTTTGTTGAAAACAATTTTTAATGAACACAAAAGCAGCACTGCAGGTCAGACTAAACCTGCGGTTCGCATCAAATAATTCTTCACTTTGCATTAAACATCATCTTCAACGCAAATTTTTCGCTTTGAAGGTGATGTTTTTAAACTTTTTCTTGTATAAACTTATCATTTGTGCTATAATTATCTTGTGAAATTGTTTCTGCACGGACGGAGGGTTTGGCGTTGGGTATTGTCGGCAGAATAAGAGACTTATTTTCGGGGCTTAACTGGCTTATTATCCCAGCGGCCCTGCTTGCAATAATTTTTCATGAAATAAGCCACGGATATGTTGCGTATCTTCTGGGGGACAGAACCGCAAAAAACAGCGGAAGATTAACTCTTAATCCCATACAGCATATGGAGCCTCTCGGGCTTTTGTGTATGATTTTGTTTGGCTTCGGATGGGCAAAGCCTGTTCCCGTAAATCCGTACTTCTTCAAAAACAGAAAGCTTGGTATGGCGCTTGTTTCCATTGCAGGTCCTGTTTCCAATCTGCTTATGGCGGTGCTCTCAATGTCGGTTATTCTCGCAATTTCGGTTTTGGAGATTGAGAATCAGGCTTTGATTGGCGCTTTGAATGTTGTTATGCAGTTTTTTCTTGTGTTTGCGATTCTGAACATCGGTCTTGCGGTGTTCAATCTCATTCCGATACCGCCGCTTGACGGATCCAAAATCCTGTTTTCGCTTCTTCCGCGACGCGCATACGGCTTTATTCTTAAATATGAACGCTGGGGAATGCTTTTGCTTCTTGTCCTTGTTAACGTTCCGTTTTTTATGGATTTTCTTACATATATCCGTGAAACTGTATTTCGCGGCATTATAAATATGCTTTCGGCAATATTCTATTGATAAGGGGATTCTTATGGCAGAAATTACCTATCATCTCGATGTTTTTGACGGGCCGCTTGACCTGCTTTTGCATCTGATTTCAAAAAATAAATTGAATATTTACGATATCCCGATTGTGGAAATATTAGAGCAGTACAACAAGGCTCTTGAAGAAATGCAGGAGCGGGATCTTGCAATCACCTGCGATTTTGTCGCAATGTCCGCGCATCTGCTCTATATCAAGTCAAAAATGCTTCTGCCAAAGTATGACGATGTGGAAGATGAAGAAGATCCGAGAGCGCGCCTTGTTGAAATGCTTCTTGAATACCAGAGGATAAAAGAGGTCAGCGGAACGCTCAACGCCCGCGCGGAAAACGGTCTTGATATGTACACGAAAATGCCGGAGCAGATAACTCCGGATAAGTCGTATAAATATGAGCATGACCGTATGGATTTGCGCCTTGCGATACTTAATATGCTTGAGCGTGCGGAAACAAAAATTCCTCCGAAAATCACAAATTTTGCAGGAATCGTCGGACGTGAGGTTTATTCGGTCGGTAAAAAAGTTGCGTATATTCTGAAAAGACTTCTCTCAACAAAAAAGACAAGCTTTATGGATTTGTTTGACAGCGTAAGAACGCGCTCGGAGGTTGTTGCAACTTTCCTTGCAGTTTTGGAGCTGTGTAAGACAAACAGAATTAAAATTTCCGATGATACGGAGGACATATCGCTTCTTGCGGAAGAAAATAAAGAAATCACACAGGGGAATTAAAAATGGAAATTGTTGAAATTGAACGCGCGGTGGAAGCTATTCTTTTTGCAACCGGCGATCCGGTGGAACTTTCGCGTATAGCGGAAATTCTTGATGTAGACGAGCCTTCGCTTGAAAGAATAATCACAAATCTGCGTGACTATTACGATTTTGAACAGCGCGGTGTACGGATTGTAAAGCTTGATAATTCTTATCAGATGTGTTCCGCGTCGCAGTATGCAGAGTATATAAGAAAAGCGCTTGAAACAAAAAAAGCTCCGCGCTTATCTCCTCCGCTTCTTGAGGTTTTGTCGGTCATTGCGTATCGCCAGCCGGTTACACGTGCGTATGTCGAGCAGGTAAGAGGGGTAGACTGTTCTTATTCTATAACATCGCTTACCGAAAAGGGGTTAATTCGGGAATCCGGACGTCTTGACGTT
This sequence comes from Eubacteriales bacterium, assembly GCA_045539475.1. GTDB lineage: Bacteria > Bacillota > Clostridia > Oscillospirales > JAAYXM01 > SIG480. Next base: position 39,260 of record JAZQFJ010000002.1, read on the forward strand.
CCGGGAAAGCCCATTCTCTACAGAACAACGAAAGATTTTCTGCGCGTTTTCGGTCTTGAAAGCCTTAACGACCTACCTGAGCTTCCGGAATTTTCTGACACAGAGGACGGTCAGATGACATTCAGTGAAGCAGAACACGAAGCAGAGCACCGGCCGGAACAGAGCGAAGAATAGGAAAGCTTGTATATGTTGATTCTTGCCGTTGTAATTTTTTTCATTGTTCTAATCTGCTTTATTCCGGTCTGTTTTCATTTTGAATACAGCGAGAGAGGAATTTGCGTTCAACTGAAAATTCTATTTTTTAAGTTTTCTCCCGGCAAAAAAAGAGGTAAAAAAGAACAAACTTGCGAAAACGATAAAGCTGATAAAAAGGAAAAGAAACCGGGAAATGCAAAACAGCTTCTTGACGTTGTAGGTCCGGCGGTTGATGCGCTCGGCCGTCTTGTCAGATGGCTTGTTGTGAAAAGGCTTGTTATGGATGTAACGCTCGGAAGTCACGATGCTTTTTCAACAGCGATGTTATACGGCAAAACCGCAGCAGGAATAGGCGCGCTGTTTCCGTTTTTAGACCGGGGAATAAAAATAAAGCACAAAAGCATATCAGTGAATGCAGATTTTGAAGCTGAAAGCATCTCGGTATACTTGCTTTCGGATATCCGGATTTTTACAGGACAGCTGATTGTGATAGCAGTCTGCTTTTTGTATAAATATTTAAGAAAAATTACTATAAAGAAGGGAAATTAGAAAATGGCTGAACACGCATTGAATGATGTAATGAAAACCACTATGGAAAAACTCAGGAGCATGGTTGATGTAAACACAATCATTGGTGACCAGATCACAACTCCGGACGGAACAACAATCATCCCCGTTTCAAAGGTATCCTTCGGTTTTGCTTCCGGCGGTTCGGATTTTGACAGCAAAAAGGAGGGCGTAAACTTCGGCGGAGGAAGCGGAGCCGGTGTATCAATCAATCCGGAGGCTTTTCTTGTGGTTAAGGACGGCAATGTAAGGCTTGTACCTATGGTCGCAGCTCCGAATACTACGGTTGACAGACTTGTGGAGCTTGTTCCGGAGGTAATGGACAGAGTTGACGGCTATATAAGAAAAAGCAAGAAGAAAAAAGAAGAAGACGAAGAATAATCTGATAAAAAGTAATACTTCCGCTCGGTGAATCGTATTATTTTGAGTGGAGGTGTGGAACAGGTGTACAAACGTCTTTTTACAGCGTTAATTTTGCTTTGTTTTTTTGTAAGTCATTCCTGTGCTATAGATGTGTCTGCAAAGTCCGCGATTCTTTATGAGCCGGAAACAAAAACGGTTCTTTTTGAAAAGGATTCGAAAACTGAGCGTCCGATTGCATCAACGACAAAGATAATGACGGCGCTTGTGGCGCTACAGCACGCTGACCTTTCAGAAACGGTTACCGTTCCTCGTGCAGTCGTCGGAACGGAAGGAACATCAATGTACCTTAAAGAAAACGAGAAATTGTCGGTTTCGGATCTGTTGTACGGGCTTTTGCTTCGCTCAGGTAACGATGCGGCATCCGCGCTTGCGTATCATATCGGAAAAGGCGATACAGGGCGTTTTACGGAAATGATGAACCGGACTGCAAAGGATATAGGAATGAAGAATTCCTGCTTTAAGAACCCCAGCGGTTTGCCGGAAGAAGGGCATTTTTCAACCGCATACGATATGGCGCTTCTGGCTTCGCGTGCATTGGAAAACCCTCTGTTTTCAGAAATAGTTGCAACAAAGGAAAAAACAGTCGCGGGAAGGCTTCTTTCCAACCACAACAAGATGCTCAGGCTGTACGAAGGCGCAAACGGGGTAAAGACCGGTTTTACAAAAGCTGCAGGAAGGTGCCTTGTCTCAAGTGCTGAAAGAAACGGAATGACGCTTGTTGCCGTGACGCTGTCTGCACCGGATGACTGGGATGACCACACAGAGATGCTGGATTACGGCTTTGACAATTTCGCATTAAAAAAGTATTCATCGGAAAATATTGAACTTCCGGAGCTTCCGGTAGTAGGCGGAACTTTGGACGCTGTTTCCGTAAATGTGTGCGGAGAACTTTCTTTTCTGACGGAAAAAAGTAAAGAAAACGGTGTAAAAGCAGAAATAATCTTGCCGAGGTTTGTGTATGCACCGATAACCTCGGGCGACGTTGTAGGGGAAATAAGATACGTTTTAAACGGCGAGACTTGCGGCTCTTTGTCTGTAGTAAGCTGCGGTACGGTGGCGGAATATGAAAGTAAGTCGTTTATAAGAAAAATTCTTGATTTTTTTGGGAGAAAGTGAAAAATGCTTGGTAACAGGAATTGTGAAAACACGGAAGGAAAGGAACACAGATGGTTGTTCCATCAGGGCAAAGACATATATGCGTATAAATATTTCGGTGCGCATTTTACGGAAGAGGAAGGTGTATCAGGTGTCGTGTTCAGGGTGTGGGCACCGGATGCTTTGTCGGTTTCCGTTGTCGGCGATTTTAACGGCTGGGATAAAAATGCCAACGTTATGAAAAATCCGGAGGATGACAAAACCGTATGGGAAGTGTTTATCCCGTCTCTTGGTGAATATGACATATATAAATACAGCATTGATACAACATACGGAACAACGCTCCTGAAAGCAGATCCGTATGCGTTCCATGCTGAAACCCGCCCCGGAACAGCATCAAAAATCTATAATATCGACGGTTTTCGCTGGGGAGATAAAAATTGGCTTCAATACAGAGCTGAGCACAGCGCTTTTTCAAGTGCTATGAACATATACGAGGTGCATCCCGGCTCGTGGAAAAAACATCCTGACGGTAATTTTTATTCATATAAGGATTTGGCGCGTGAGCTTATTCCGTATGTCAAGAAAATAGGATATACACATATTGAGCTTCTTCCGGTTTCGGAGTTCCCGTATGACGGCTCATGGGGGTATCAGGTTACGGGGTACTTTGCCGCAAGCTCAAGATACGGAACACCTAAGGATTTTATGCATTTTATAAATGAGTGTCATAAATGCGGAATCGGTGTTATTATAGATTGGGTTGCAGCTCATTTCCCGAAGGATGCGCACGGGCTTTATGAGTTTGACGGTAGAACGCTGTATGAGTATTCAGACCCGTTAAAATGCGAGCATCCTGACTGGGGAACGCGGATATTTGATTACGGCAGAAATGAAGTGAAGAATTTCCTTATTTCAAATGCAGTTTTCTGGTGTGATTATTTCCATATAGACGGCATTCGCGTGGATGCTGTTGCAAGTATGCTTTATCTTGATTACGGTAAGTCTCACGGGCAGTGGAGAGCAAACTGCTACGGCGGAAACGAAAATCTTGAAGCTGTAGAGTTCCTTCGCGAGCTTAACGGTACAGTGTGCGGCGCGCATCCGGATATAATTATGATTGCAGAAGAATCAACAGCATGGCCAATGGTTACAAAGCCGCCGTATATGAATGGGCTTGGTTTTCATTTTAAATGGAACATGGGTTGGATGAACGACACGCTGAGATATTTTTCAACGGATCCGTTTTTCAGAAAGCACAAACATAATGAGCTTACCTTCTCACTGACATATGCCTTTTCGGAAAATTATATACTTCCGTTCTCTCATGACGAGGTTGTTCACGGTAAATGCTCTTTGATTGGAAAACAGCCCGGCGATTATGAACAAAAATTCGCGGGACTTCGCGCTATGCTGGGGTATATAATTGCACATCCCGGAAAAAAACTCAGCTTTATGGGTAATGAATTTGCTCAGTTTTCGGAATGGAATTACGAAAAAGAGCTGGACTGGAATCTGCTTGAGTTTGATATGCACCGTAAAATGCATGATTATGTCCGCGATTTAAACAAGTTTTATCTCAAAAATCCCGAGCTGTGGGAAATGGATACCGGCTGGGAAGGCTTTGAATGGGTGACGGTTGACGATTCCGACAGCAATGTCATAATATTCAAAAGAAAAAGCAGTGAGGGAAAAGAGATAATTGCAGCTTTGAATTTTTCGCCTGTAATGCGTGAAAATTACACTTTCAGGGTATCAGAGCCCGGAAGCTATAGAGTTGTTTTTAACAGCGATAAGGAAAAATACGGGGGAACCGGTGTGGAATACGCACCTTATATAAAAGCAAACCGCTCAGACGGTTCTGACGGTTATCTGTCATTAACGTTACCGCCGATGAGCGTTATCTTCATAAGGAGAAAGGGATGAGTTTAGAATGTTAAAATCCAAGGAATGCATTGCAATGCTTCTTGCCGGCGGGCAGGGGAGCAGGCTTCACGTGCTCACAAAAAACGTGGCAAAGCCGGCAGTTCCGTTTGGCGGAAAGTATAGGATTATAGACTTTCCGCTGTCTAACTGTATCAACTCCGGGATTGATACGGTTGGAGTACTTACCCAGTATCAGCCGCTCGAACTCAACACATATATCGGAAACGGACAACCGTGGGATCTTGACCGCTCCAATGGCGGTGTCGCGATTTTGCCGCCGTATATGACAAGCACAAGCGGCGCGTGGTATAAGGGCACTGCAAATGCGATTTACCAGAACATAAACTTTATAAGAAGCTTTAATCCAAAGTATGTTCTCGTTCTTTCGGGAGACCATGTTTATAAAATGAACTATGACTGGATGCTCCGCGAACACAAAAAAACTCAGGCAGACTGCACAATCGCAGTAATTGATGTTCCAATTGAGGAAGCCTCGCGTTTCGGAATAATGAATCTGCGCGATGATAACTCTGTGTATGAGTTTGAGGAAAAACCGGAAAATCCCAAAAGCACCAAAGCATCTATGGGTGTGTATATTTTCACATGGGAGGTCCTTGAAAAATATCTTATAGAGGATGAGAACAATCCCGAAAGCCAGAACGATTTCGGAAAGAACATCATTCCGAAAATGCTTGGAGACGGCAGAAAGCTCTTTGCGTATGAATACAAAGGCTATTGGAAGGATGTAGGAACGATAGACAGCCTTTGGGAATCTAATATGGACGCTATAACCCCGGGAAGCGGACTTGTTCTCCATGATAAAGGCTGGAGAATTTATGCAAGAAACCCTGTAAAGCCGGCTCAGTTTATTTCAACGGATGCAGTTGTGAAAAATTCTATGATTGCCGAAGGGTGCTACACCTGCGGAACGGTTGACCACTCCATAATCTTTTATGATGTCAAGATAGGTAAAGGTGCTGTTGTGAATAACTCAATAATAATGCCCGGAAGCGTGATTGAGGACGGCGCCGTTGTTGAGTATTCGATTATTGCAGAAAATGTTACCGTAAGAGCGGGAGCAAAAATCGGAGCAGCTCCGGCGATGAGTGAGAGCAAAAAAATAACAGTTGTCGGAAATTCACTGACAGTTGGGGTAAATGCCCGGGTAGAACCCGGTACCATAGTGGAAGATGATGTTCCCGATGCGGAGGTGGCATTATGATAAGAGACACTTTAGGGATAATTTTTGCTCACGACAAGGTTGATGCGATGCGTGAGCTTACGGAAAACAGAACAGCGGCCTCCGTACCTTTCGGAGGAAGGTACCGTATGATAGACTTCACGCTGTCAAGTATGGTCAATTCGGGAATAAAAAATGTCGGAGTTGTCACAAAAAGTGATTACTATTCGCTTATGAGTCACCTTGGGACAGGTAAGGAATGGGATCTCAACCGCAAAAAAGGCGGATTGTCTATATTGCCGCCGTCTATCGGAAGTCGCGATATGTTTTCCGAAAGAACAGGAAAGATTTCCGTCCTTATGGGAATTATCGACTATATAAGAAATTGTGATTGCAAATATATTCTGCTTTCCGACGGGAACCTTATTGCAAATATAGATTACACCGAGCTTCTCGAGCAGCATATCGAAAAGAAAGCGTATATGACTGCGCTGTATAAGGCAGAGGTGTATGAGCCGTCTAAGTTTAAAAATAATGCATTTATCGATGTGGATAAGGATGGCAGAATTAAGGATATAACAATAAATCAGGATATACAGCTTCACAGCAATATGCTTCTCGGAACGTATATTATCGAGCGTGGTTTGTTGGAATTTTTAATCTGCCAATGTGTTGCGCATAATAAGTATGACTTTGAGCGCGACATTATTCAGGATATGGCACAATCCCTTGATATCTATGCTTGTGAATACAAGGGCTATGCCGAGAAAATAGATTCCGTTGAATCGTATTTCAAGGTGAATCTTGATTTGCTCAATGAAAAAACAAGAAACGAGCTCTTTGGCGGCGGCGAGATTGCAACGCATATTTTTGATGAGGTTCCGTCGATGTTCGGAGAAGCTGCGGTTGTTAAGAACAGCATGCTTGCCGATGGCTGTATAATTGAGGGAAATGTAGAAAATTCAATAATCTCGCGAAACGTCCGCGTCGGAAAAGGAGCTTCTGTCAAAAATTGTGTAATTCTTCAGGGAGCAGAAATCGGTGAGGATGCAAAGCTTGAATATTGCATAACGGACGGACAGGTTGTTATTTCGAAAGGCGTTTCTCTCCGCGGTGCGGAGATGTATCCCACCGTTCTTCCCATGGGATGTAAATTATAAACTTTTGGAGGATTTATGGAAAAGAAAAAAATACTTTTTGCAGCGTCTGAGGCTGCACCGTTTATAAAATCCGGCGGATTGGGAGATGTTATCGGTTCTCTTCCGAAAGCTGTTGCCGGAAAGAATTGCGAGGTTGCCGTTGTGCTTCCTCTTCACGAGGGAGTTTCTGAAAAGATAAGGAAAAAACTTATTCCGATAACTCATATCTTTATCCCGCTTGCATGGAGAAGCCAGTACTGCGGTATTTTCAAGTATGAGGAAAAGAGTGTAACGTGGTATTTTATAGATAATGAATATTACTTCAAGCGTGGCAATGCACTGTACGGCTGCTATGACGATGCAGAGCGCTTTGCGTTTTTCTCCACAGCTGTTCTTGAAATTCTGCCTTATATCGACTACTTCCCGGATATTATTCATTCTCACGACTGGCAGACTGCGCTTGTGCCGATTTATTATAAGCTTAAATACTATATGCGCCCGGGGTATGAGAGTATCAAAACCGTGTTCACGATTCATAATATAGAATATCAGGGCATTTTTGATAAAGGTATTGTGGAAAATGTTCTTGGATTGCCGGTAGAGGAGTTTGATAACGGTTTTCTTGAATTTGACGGACGTGTAAATCTGATGAAGGCAGCCGTTACCTGTTCTGACAGCGTAACTACCGTAAGTCCGTCATACGCGGAAGAAATTAAAACTCCGGAGTATGCCCACGGTCTTCATGATATTTTGCGTTATGAAGAAGGCAAGCTTTGCGGAATAATCAACGGAATCGACCAGAAGCTTTATGATCCGGCAAAGGATAAGAAAATTTTCTTTAATTACTCGCAGAAGGATATGTCCGGAAAAGCACAGAATAAAGAAGAACTTCAGGCTCTTGTCAATTTGCCCAAAAACAGCGATATCCCTGTTATAGGTATGGTAACGCGTCTTGTTTCTCATAAGGGGCTTGATTTGGTTTCGTGCATCATTGACGAGCTTCTCGAGGATGATGTTCAGCTGGTAATTGTAGGAACGGGAGATTGGAAGTATGAGCAGTTCCTGCGTGACAAACAGTGGCAGTATCCGTTTAAGTTGTCGGTAAACATTGCCTTTAACAGTGAGCTTGCGCAGAAAATATACGCAGGTTCCGATATGTTCCTCATGCCGTCAAAAAGCGAGCCGTGCGGTCTTGCACAGATGATTGCTCTCCGCTACGGAACAATTCCGATCGTCAGAAAAACCGGCGGACTTGGGGACAGCATTTCGCAGTATGACGCTGAGCTCGGAGAAGGCAACGGCTTTGTTTTTTCTGATTATAATGCGCACGAGATGCTCGGCGTAATACGTGCAGCTTGTGATTGCTACCGTGATAAGGAAAAATGGGCAAAGCTTATAGAAAATGGGATGAGCGTGGATTTTTCATGGAAAAAATCAGCTAAAGAATATAATAAACTCTATGATGCTCTTATGGGCGAATAATCTTATAACGAAGAGGTACATTTAATGGGGATACACTTGAATGAAAAAAAATTAAAAGAGCTTATTGCCGGTAAGCTTTCAAGACATTTCGGAAAAGAGATAAACGAGGCAAGTTATGAGGAGTTATATTCAGCCTGCTCGTTTATCGTCCGTGATATTCTGATGGAGAACTGGGCACGTGCGCAGGATGAAATAGAAAAGAAAGAGCTTCGTCAGGTCTACTATCTGTCGATGGAGTTTCTTATCGGTAAGTCTTTGCATAACAATATTAATAATCTCGGACTTTCTGAGGTGTTTGCAAATACATTTGAAGGTCTCGGATTGTCTCTTGATGAGGTGTTCGGGGTAGAACGCGATGCAGGTCTCGGTAACGGCGGTCTCGGTCGTCTTGCAGCGTGCTATATGGATTCTCTCACGGCTATGGACTATCCGGGAATGGGCTTTTCCATATTGTACGAATACGGTATATTCAAGCAGAAAATTATCGACGGAATGCAGGTTGAGCTTCCGGATAATTGGCTTGAAACCGGAAGCGTATGGACCGTGCCGAGAATAGAGGAAACTCAGGAGGTAAGGTTTGGCGGCAAGGTAGACAGCTATATGGAGGATGGAAAGCTTAAATTCTCGCATCACGACTATTATACCGTACTTGCTGTGCCAAACGATATGCTGATATCCGGATATCCGGGAAAAAACGTTAATGTCTTGCGCTTGTGGAGTGCAAAGTCCACCAAAAGCATTGATATGCACCTTTTTTCAAAGGGTGAGTATGCAAAATCTATGGAGCAGAAGGCAATGAGCGAGGTCATTTCAAAGATTCTGTATCCCGAAGATAACCACGAGGAAGGAAAGTCGCTCAGGCTTAAGCAACAGTATTTCTTCGTTTCTGCAACAATTTCAAGCATTGTGAAAAAGCATAAGGCAAAATACGGCACGCTTCGCAATTTTGCCGATAAGGCTATTATTCACATCAATGACACGCATCCTACGCTTGCTATCCCTGAGCTTATGCGTATTCTTATTGACGATGAAGGCTATAGCTGGGATGAAAGCTGGGATATTGTATCAAAATGTATGGCGTATACAAATCATACCATAATGGCAGAAGCGCTGGAGCGTTGGACAATTTCCATGTTCAAGCATCTGCTTCCACGAATTTATATGATTGTGGAGGAAATCAACAGACGTTTCTGCGATGATTTGTGGAATGTTTTTCCTGAAGACAGAGAAAAGATAGGAAAGCTTGCGATTATTGCAAACGGCGAAATCCGTATGGCAAATCTCTGTATAGCAACATGTTTCTCTGTGAACGGCGTTTCTGCGCTCCACAGCAACATTTTAAAGGAGTCTGTTTTCTCGGATTACAATTACATGTTCCCCGGAAAGTTTACAAACGTAACCAACGGCATAGCCCACAGAAGATGGCTTTGTCAGGCAAATCCGGAGCTTTCTGCACTTCTTTCAGAGCTTATCGGAAATGATTTCCGTTACGATGCATCAGCGCTTAAAAAGCTTGAAAAGTATGCTGATGACAAGTCTGTTCTTAAAAGACTTTTGGAGATTAAGCATAGCAATAAGATCAGGTTTGTCAATGCAATGAACTTTGATACGGCGATAAATCCTGATTCCATTTTTGATGTCCAGTCGAAGAGACTGCATGAATATAAGCGTCAGCTTCTCAATGTTCTGCATATTCTTTATGAATATCATATGTTGCTTGATAATCCCGGAATGGATTTCAAACCGAAAACATATTTCTTCGGGGCAAAGTCGGCAGCCGGATACGCTATGGCAAAAAATATAATCAGGCTTATTAATTCTGTCGCATCCGAAATAAATTCCGATAAGAGAGTTGCGGATAAGCTTAAGGTGGTATTCGTAGAGGATTATAATGTTTCCATAGCAGAGCTTATGATACCTGCGGCAGAAATATCCGAGCAGATATCAATTGCCGGAAAAGAGGCGTCCGGAACGGGAAATATGAAGTTTATGCTCAACGGTGCGCTCACAATAGGTACGCTTGACGGCGCAAACGTCGAGATATGTGAGGCTGTAGGTGAAGAGAATATTTATATATTCGGTATGAAGGCGCATGAGGTTGCAGCGCTTGCTTCCTCCGGAGCTTATTCTCCGATAGATTATTATCACAACGACCCGAAGCTCCGCAGAGTTCTTGATCATATCCGTGACGGCATAGGTGTCGGTGTGCTCAGAAATTCATATCCCGATATTGTGAATTCGCTTCTCTTCCATGACCAGTATATGCTTCTTGCGGATTTTGCGTCTTATTGCGAAGCGCATGACAAAATTTACCGCGAATACGGAGATCGGGAGCTGTTTGGCAGAAAATCCATTATCAATATCGCAAATGCAGGACGCTTTGCCGCAGACCGCAGCATAACGGAATATGCAGATAACATCTGGAATTTAAAGAAGATAAGCGAATAAGCCGGAGAAAATATGGAAAAACTTTTTATTTTTGATTCTCAGTCAAAAAAATGCAAAAAGCCTTTTGGGGCGATAAAGTGCGGAGAGTGCGTGATGCTCTCCGCATCTGCGCTTTGCACGGAAGTGGCGTCTGTAAAGCTGGTTATCTTTTCAGAATATGATAAAAAAAGAGAAGAATATGAGATGTCATGGCAAGGCAGAGAGGGTATTTACGATGCATATGGTATCAGTTTGGACGGATTTAAAGAATCCGGGATACTTTGGTATTGGTTTGTGCTAAACACCGTCGACGGCAAGAATCTTTATTTCGGTAAAAACGGCATCGTCGATAACGAAAATAACATATCAAGCTTTCAGCTTACTGTTGCATCGTGTGAATATACTACGCCTTCATGGTTTTCGGAGGGCGTGACATATCATGTGTTTGTCGACCGCTTTTATCGCGCTTCAACCTCTCCGGAGCTTACGGAAGACGCGTTTTTTGCGGTACATAAGGATAAAGCAGAGCTTCCGTATTTCAAGCCGAACAGTAAAGGCGTTGTAGAGAACAGAGATATATACGGAGGAAATCTTGAAGGTGTTATTGAAAAACTGCCTTACCTTGATAGTCTTGGCGTAAAAACAATATATTTAAGTCCGATATTTGAGGCGTGGTCAAATCACAAATACAACACCGCGGATTATAAGAAGGTCGATTCTCATTTCGGAGATGAAAAAATCCTTTCCGGTTTATGCCGTGCGGCAAAGAAATACGGAATGCGCGTTATTCTTGATGGAGTTTTCAGCCATACCGGCTCGGATAGTATCTATTTCAATAAAGAGAGAAGGTACGGCGAAAATACCGGTGCGTGGAATGATAAAAACTCTCCGTTCCGAAGCTGGTTTGATATTGATGAAAATGGAAATTATCCGTCGTGGTGGGGGATTGACACTCTGCCTCAGGTGGATGAGCTGAACCGCGATTATACCGACTATATTATAAACGGCAAGGATAGCGTTATCGCACATTGGATGCGTGCGGGCGTTTCGGGGTGGCGGCTTGACGTTGCTGATGAGCTTCCGGATGAGTTCATAGAACAGCTCAAGGCTCGTACGCGAAAAGAGGATATGGAAGCGCTTGTTATAGGCGAAGTCTGGGAAGATGCCTCCACAAAGAAAGCGTATGGTGTAAGTAAAAAATACTTTACAGATGGCGTGCTTGATGGCGTGATGAATTATCCGCTCAAAAACTGTATCCTTGACTTTTTGTGCGGCAGAATATCGGCAAAACAGGCAAAAGATGCCCTTATGTCCATCGTTGAAAATTACCCGGATATCTCACAGCGATGCCTGATGAACATTATCGGAACTCACGATACCGTGCGTGCCACCAATGAGCTTTCGGTGGGGAATCTTGCGCATGAATCGAAGGACTTCCGTGCAACGCGCGTGCTTGATGAAAAAGAGCTTGCGCTCGGAAAAGCACGTTTGCGTCAGGCGGCGATCCTGCAGTATATGTTCCCGGGTTCTCCCTGTATATATTACGGCGATGAAATAGGAATGCAGGGGTTTGAAGATCCGTTCAACAGAAGATTTTACACATGGGATAATATCGATGAAGACTTGCTTGAATTTTACAGGTCTTTGGGCAGAATAAAAACCGAAAACAAGTGTATGAGCACGGCACCCTTCCGTGTGGACTATGCAGAAGGAGATTTTCTTGTCGTATCGCGTGGAAATGTCCATGCGTTTGTAAACCGCGGAGAGAAATGTAAAATGTTTAAGGTTTCGGATGAGTTGGAAACGATTGTTGTCCACGGTGAATGTTTGATGTCTTCGGGAAAGTTATTCCTGGGGAGTAAATCATCCTGCATTTTGTCGAAAAATTGAAAATTACCATTGACTTGTCCGCGTAAAAATGTTAAAATAAATCATCATATATTTGTAATAACGCGATGATGAAAATCAGTACGTGTACGTCGCTTTCTTCAGAGAGCTGCCGGTTGCTGAAAGGCAGTGTTGCCCGTGCACGGAATTTCCTTTCGGAGCGGCTTCGCTGAACGTTTTCCAGTAGGTGAAGACGGGTTTGCCCGATACAGCTTGACCAATGAGGCTGTGCTTTTGCACGGTAAACTGAGGTGGTACCACGGTTTTTTAATCGTCCTCTGCTTTGCGGCAGAGGACGTTTCTGTTTTATTGCCGGAATACAACTAAGGGAGAATTAAAATGGTTATTACTGATTTCCTTGAAAAAAATGCGCGCCTTTACGGTGCAGAAACGGCTCTTGTTGAGCTTAACCCTTCGGAAGAGCGCGACAAGGTCACAACATGGTGGGATTTTAATCTCATTGAAAGCGCGGGGGAGGATGCTCCGTACCGTCGCGAAATCTCATGGAAGGATTTTGATCGTCGTGCAAACCGATTTGCAAATCTTCTTTTAAGCCGCGGAATCAAGCGCGGCGCAAAGGTGGGGATTCTTTTGATGAACTGCCTTGAATGGCTTCCGATTTACTTCGGAATCCTTAAAGCAGGCTGCGTTGCAGTGCCGATGAACTTCCGCTATTCAAGCGACGAAATTAAATATTGTCTTGAGCTTGCGGATGTAGAGGTGCTTGCGTTCGGTCCGGAGTTTATAAGCCGTATGGATGCAATTTCTGATGACCTTCCGGGAGTACATACGCTGTTCTTTGTCGGAAACAACGGTCCGCAGTATACGGAGGACTGCCTTGCTCTTATGAATTACTGCTCATCAAGTGCGCCTCCGGTTGCCTTGTGTGAGGATGATTACGCGGCAATTTACTTTTCATCCGGCACAACAGGATTTCCTAAAGCAATTCTTCATGACCACCGCTCGCTTGTGTGTTCTTGTGTGACTGAGCAGAATCATCACAGTCAGACGCGAGATGATGTTTTCCTCTGCATTCCGCCGCTTTATCATACCGGAGCAAAAATGCATTGGTTCGGATCTCTTCTTTCTGGAAGCCGTGCCGTGCTTCTCCGCGGCGTAAAGCCGGAGTGGATTCTCCGCGCAGTTACGGAGGAAAAGTGTACGATTGTGTGGTTGCTTGTTCCGTGGGCACAGGATCTTCTCGACGCAATAGAATCAGGAAGGGTGGACGCTTCAAAGTATCACCTTTCGCAGTGGCGCCTTATGCATATAGGTGCGCAACCTGTTCCGCCGAGCCTTATCAAGCGCTGGCTTGAGGTTTTCCCGCATCATCAGTATGACACAAACTACGGCCTTTCCGAGTCTATCGGTCCCGGCTGTGTCCACCTCGGTGTTGAAAACGTGCATAAGGTCGGGGCAATCGGCAAGCCCGGATATAACTGGGAAGCAAAAATCGTTGACGAAAAGGGCAAGGAAGTTTCGCGCGGCGATGTCGGAGAGCTTATCGTCCGCGGAGACGGCGTAATGCTTTGCTATTACAAAAACGAAGAAGCAACAAACGAGGTATTAAAAGACGGTTGGCTTTATACCGGCGATATGGCGCGCGAGGATGAAGACGGCTTTATCTATCTTGTTGACAGAAAGAAAGACGTTGTTATTTCCGGCGGCGAAAACCTTTATCCGGTTCAGATTGAAGATTTTCTCCGTTCAAACGAAAAGATAAAGGACGTTGCCGTTATCGGACTTCCGGATGCACGTCTCGGCGAGATTTGTGCTGCGATAATTGAAATTAAAGAGGGAATGACCTGTACGGAGGATGAGATAAACTCCTTCTGTGAGCAGCTTCCGAGATACAAACGCCCGCGCAAAATCTTCTTTGATAAGGTTCCGCGTAATCCTACCGGAAAAATTGAAAAGCCGGCCTTGCGTGAAAAATATTGCAAAGGTCGTCTTGTTGAAGCACAGATCACAGGTTAATTTTGTAGATTTAAATACTTTATATATCAGGAGGTACCTTGCATAATGAAAAAGTTAATGCTTGGTAATGAAGCAGTTGCGCGCGGCCTTTTTGAGGCAGGCTGCAGTTTTGTTTCGAGTTACCCCGGTACACCGAGTACCGAAATTACAGAAATGGTTGCAAAATACAAAGAAGTATACGCCGAATGGGCACCGAATGAAAAGGTTGCAATGGAAGCTGCGTTTGGTGCGTGTATGGCAGGAAAGCGAAGCTTCTGCGGTATGAAGCACGTAGGACTTAACGTTGCTGCTGACCCGCTTTTCACAATCTCCTATACAGGTGTGAATGCAGGTATGGTTATCGCTGTTGCGGATGATCCCGGAATGCACAGCTCGCAGAATGAGCAGGACTCCCGCCACTATGCACGCGCGTCCAAAATTCCGATGCTTGAGCCGGCAGATTCAATGGAAGCGATTGAGTTTACAAAGCTTGCATATGAAATCTCCGAGAAGTTTGACACTCCGGTGCTTCTCAAAATGTGCACACGTGTTGCTCATTCTCAGAGTGTTGTTGAAACGTCAGACCGCATAGAAATTTCAAAAACATATGAAAAGACTCCTGCAAAGTACATTATGATGCCGGGAAACGCAAAGCGCCGTCATCCTGTTGTTGAGGAGCGCACAGCCGCGCTTTCGGAGTTTGCTGAAACTGCATCTGTAAACCGCGTTGAAGCCGGAATGGATAAGAGCATTGGTATCATCACTTCTTCAACCTCATATCAGTATGTAAAAGAGGTTTGCGGAGATAAATATCCGGTACTTAAGCTCGGTATGATCTGGCCGCTTCCGACAAAGCTCATAACAGATTTTGCAAACAGTGTTGATAAGCTCATAGTTGTTGAAGAGCTTGATAGCTTTGTTGAAGCGCATTGCAGAAATCTCGGTATTGAGGTTTCCGGAAAGGATATCTTCTCCTGCATCGGTGAATTTTCCCAGAACCTTGTTGCAGAAAAGCTTGGCAAGGAAACTCTTTGTGGCGTTAAGCTTTCTGATGATATTCCGGCGCGTCCGCCCGTTATGTGTGCGGGATGCCCGCACAGAGGCCTGTTCTACACTCTTGCAAAGAATAAAATCACTGTTCACGGTGACATCGGTTGCTATACCCTCGGTGCGGTTCCGCCGCTTTCGGCGCTTGACAGCACAATTTGTATGGGTGCGTCAATTTCCGGACTTCACGGCTTTAATAAAGCAAATGAGGGAGCAAGCGACGGTAAAACCGTTGCCGTTATCGGAGATTCAACCTTTATGCATTCCGGTATGACGGGACTTGTTAATATCGCATATAATGCATCAAATTCAACTGTCATTATTCTTGATAACTCAATTACAGGTATGACAGGACATCAGCAGAACCCGACAACGGGTTATAACCTCAAGGGTGATCCCGCATCAAAGATTGACCTCGAAGCACTTTGCCGCGCAATGGGAATCTCCCGTGTCCGTGTTGTGGACCCGTATAACCTCAAAGAGTGTGAAACGGCGATAAAAGAAGAGCTTGCCGCAGAAGAGCCGTCGGTTATTATTTCCCGTCGCCCGTGCGCGCTTCTTAAATATGTTAAGCACAACAAGCCGCTTGTTGTTGAATCCGATAAGTGTAAGAGCTGTAAGATGTGCATGAAGATTGGTTGCCCTGCGATAAGTATGCAAAACGGTAAGGCGAAGATTGACAACACGCTTTGCACCGGTTGCGGTGTTTGCGAGCAGCTTTGCAAGTTTGATGCACTTCATGCTCCGAAGGAGGACTAAGCCATGGAAACAAAAAATGTAATGATTGTAGGCGTTGGTGGTCAGGGAAGCCTTCTTGCTTCAAAGCTTTTAGGTCGCCTTCTTCTCACAAAGGGGTATGATATAAAGGTCTCCGAGGTTCACGGCATGAGCCAGCGCGGAGGAAGCGTTGTAACGTATGTTCGCTATGGCGATAAGGTCTATTCTCCGATTATAGATCGCGGAGAGGCAGATTTCATCGTATCCTTCGAGCTTTTGGAGGCAGCACGCTGGACAGAATATTTAAAACCCGGCGGCAAGATTGTCACAAACACTCAGCAGATTAACCCGATGCCGGTTATAACCGGAGCGGCAGAGTATCCGGCTTCTCTTTCTGAAAAGATGAAGGCTGCGGGCATTGACGTGGATGCCTTTGATGCTCTTTCTCTTGCGGAAGAAGCCGGCTCGTCGAAAGCGGTAAACATCGTTCTTATGGGACGTTTGTCAAACTATTTTGACGCATCCGTGGATGAATGGATGCAGGCAATTGAAGAAAGCGTTCCTGAAAAGTTCCTTGAAATGAATAAAAAAGCATTTAATCTCGGAAGAAATTCTAAATAAAAGAAAGCGTGATTGTAATGGAAAAAAGATACTATCAGCCGGAAATCGAAACTGCATCGTATGAGCAGATTCGTGCATGGCAGAGTGAACGCCTCGTAAAGCAGGTAAAACATGTGTGGGATAATGTCCCGTATTACCGTAAGAAGATGGAAGAAAAGGGAGTAACGCCCGATGATATCAAGAGTGTGGATGATCTCCATAAGCTTCCTTTTATAACAAAAGCGGATCTTCGTGATGCTTATCCTTATGGGCTTGTCGGAAAACCGCTGTCTGAATGCGTGAGAATTCATTCAACCTCCGGAACAACCGGAAAGCGCGTTATGGCATTTTACACTCAGCATGACGTTGATCTTTGGGAAGAGTGCTGTGCACGCGCAATTGTTGCTGTCGGCGGAACGAAAGAGGATGTGTGCCACGTTGCGTATGGTTATGGCCTTTTTACCGGTGGTGCTGGTCTCCACGGCGGTTCGCATAAAGTAGGGTGCCTTACGCTTCCTATGTCTTCGGGAAATACCGACCGTCAGCTTCAGTTTATGACAGACCTTGGCTCAACCATTCTCTGCTGCACTCCTTCATACGCTGCATATCTTGCAGAGTCTATCAAAGAGCGCGGCATAAAGGATCAGATAAAGCTCAAGGCGGGTATCTTCGGTGCAGAGGCATGGAGCGAGGAAATGCGCCGTGATATTGAGCGTGAGCTTGGCATCCGT
This sequence comes from Eubacteriales bacterium, assembly GCA_045539475.1. Classification (GTDB taxonomy): domain Bacteria; phylum Bacillota; class Clostridia; order Oscillospirales; family JAAYXM01; genus SIG480. Next base: position 56,632 of record JAZQFJ010000002.1, read on the forward strand.
GCGTATGACATTTACGGCCTTACCGAAATTTCAGGTCCGGGCGTCAGCTTCGAGTGTGAAGAGCAGACCGGTATGCACGTAAATGAAGACCACTTTATCGCTGAAATTATTGATCCGGATACAGGTGAGGTGCTTCCGGAAGGTAGCAAGGGTGAGCTTGTTTTCACCTGCATCACAAAAGAAGCATTCCCGCTTCTCCGTTACCGCACCCGTGATATCTGTGTTCTTTCGCGTAAGCCTTGCTCCTGCGGCAGAACCCACGTTAAAATGTGCAAACCGATGGGAAGAAGCGATGATATGCTTATCATCCGCGGTGTAAACGTTTTCCCGTCCCAAATTGAAACAGTTCTTCTTGAACAGGGATATCAGGCGAATTATCAGATTATTGTTGATCGCGTAAACAATTCCGATACCTTTGAGGTTATGGTTGAAATGACGCCTGAAAACTTCTCTGATTCTCTTGCAAAGATTGCAGAGATGGAAAAGGGACTCGTTTCTGCGCTCAAGGCGATGCTCGGTATCGCGGCAAAGGTAAAGCTTGTTGCGCCTAAGACAATTGCACGAAGCGAAGGCAAAGCGGTCCGCGTTATTGACAAGCGCAAAATTTAAGGAGGGTATGAGAATATGAATATTTATCAGATTTCTGTTTTTCTTGAAAACCGCGCAGGTCAGCTTGCAGAGGTTACAGGCCTTCTTGCTGAGAACGGCATCAATCTCCGTGCAATATCCATTGCAGAAACAACCGATTACGGTGTTCTCCGTATGATTGTTGACGATGCAGAACGCGCATCCTCAATTCTTCTCTCTCAGGGGAATATTCTCACGATGACTCCCGTCTGCGTAGTTGCAGTACCCGATCGTCCGGCAGGGCTTTCCGAGGTCCTCGGCATTATTTCCGATGCAGGAATTGATATTGAGTATATGTATTCAATCCTCAGACACGGCGACGAAAAGGCATATATGGTTTTCCGTGCAAGCGATGAGGAAAAGCTTGTTGAAACCTTTAAAGCAAAGGGAATAGCAATCGCCGCAAAATCTGATCTCGGCTTAAAGTAAATTAAATCAAGAATGGTAAAAGATGTATCGTTGAAACTTATTCAACGGTACATCTTTTTGTTCTTTTCAGCAGGTCAGTATAACATGAAAAGCGGAAAGATATTTCACCAAGCTGCTGAATACCTACAGACAAACCGCAAATACTAACCGTATTATGTTTCGGAGGAAGTATGATGGAGTCTGTTTGGAAAAAGGATGCCCGGCACATCTCGTTTGACGCTTTGAAAGGGAACAAAACCACCGATGTTTTAATCATCGGTGGGGGGATTGCGGGCATTTTGTGCGCGTACAAATTAAAAAATGCAGGTGTGGATTGCATTCTTGCGGAAGCCGGAAATATTTGCGGCGGCGTCACACAAAACACAACAGCGAAAATTACGCTCGGTCACGGCTTGATTTATGACAAGCTGATAAAACGCTTTGGCGAGGAAAAGGCGCGGCTTTATCTGGAAGCCCAGACGCATGCAGGTAAAGAATACGCCGACCTTTGCCGCAATATCGACTGTAACTTTGAAATAAAGGATTCTTATGTGTATTCTCTTGATAACCGCAGAAAGCTTGAGCGGGAAATTGAAGCTTTGCATCGCCTCGGCGCGAAAGCTGAATTTTCAGATGTCGGAGAACTGCCGTTTGAGGTTGCGGGTGCGGTGCGCCTGCGGGGGCAGGCGCAGTTTCACCCTTTAAGATTCCTGCATGCGCTTGCAAAGGATTTGCCTATACACGAAAACACCAAGGTAACAGAGTTCTTGCCAAACAAGGTTGTAACCAACCATGGAAGCATAAGCTTCAGAAAGCTTCTCATCGCAACTCATTTTCCTATATTCAATAAACACGGCTCGTATTTCATAAAGCTCTATCAGCACCGGTCATACGTTCTTGCGCTCCGCGGTGCACAGAGTATAAACGGAATGTACGTGGATGAATCGGAAAGCGGTCTTTCGTTCCGCACATATGGTGATCTACTTCTTCTCGGCGGCGGAGGGCACCGCACCGGAAAACAGGGCGGTTGCTGGCAAGAGCTTGAAGCTTTTGCCGCAGAAGCTTATCCAAATTCGGAAATTGTTTCCAGATGGGCAACTCAGGATTGTATGACGTTGGACAGTATTCCGTATATAGGCAGGTATTCCGCATCTACGCCTGACGTATACGTAGCAACCGGCTTTAATAAATGGGGAATGACAAATGCAATGGTCGCCGCGGATATCCTCTGCGACCTCGTTATGGAAAAACAAAACCCGTATGCCGAAGTCTTTTCACCGTCGCGCAGCATCCTGCACCCTCAGCTTGCTATCAACGCTTTTGAATCAACCGTAGGGCTTCTGACCCCCACTGCTCCGCGCTGTCCGCATCTTGGATGCGCACTTAAGTATAACCGTGCCGAGCATACGTGGGATTGCCCGTGCCACGGCTCGCGATTTGACGAAAATGGCGAGGTTATTGATAACCCCGCCACTGATGACAATGAAAGTATTGGAAAATAAAAAATATCTTTCTTAGTAATGCAATAACGATATCTGATGCTCTTCAAACATTTCATCGGTATATAGTGGCGCCCATGTCATACTCTTCACGCTTGCACGGAAAATATCGTCTCCGACTTCGCGCTGCCATTTGCCTATCTTCTTGCGAAGCGAAAGGGGAGAAACACCGTAAATCTCTCTGCAGACCTGTGCAAGGTGCGAACTGTCAAAAAATCCGCACTCTGCGGCGATTTCCGCAATGCTCTTGTCTGTGATTTTCAAAAGCGTAAATGCATTACGCATACGCAGGGAAGTTATGTAGCTGTGGCACGTCTGACCAATAGTTGAGTTGAATGCAGATGTAAAAGTCCTTCGCGACATCATTGCAACGCTACTTAGCTCGTCAATTGTCATTTTTTTTGCTGTGTTGGCGAGAAGATATGCCATCGCTTCGTCAATGCACTCCATCCTCGTGCGTATCTGCGCAAGCTCAATTTTGTTTACCGACGTGTCAATGCTCCTTACGAAAATTTCAAGAAGCCGCACAATGTCGTTGAGGATTTTGTTAATGTGCATCGCCATGTGGTTCTGATATTCTGCTAAAATGTCCGAGCAGATAAGATCTGCAAGCTGCTTGTCGCGTCCTGTAATCGTAGTGTGCGGGGCAAGGTAAAACGAATCAAAAGACGCATCCTCAAAGGTATGTCCTAAAAACGGGACATTGTTGCTCTCAAGAAAGTTCTTTTTTATCGAAATCTGATAAACTATCGCCTCTTCAAGGTTAGTTTCAGAGGTGTCTATTCTGTGTATCATATACGGGAAGATAACCGCGGCGCTTCCCGCTTTTTGCGGATAGGTAACGCCGTTTATCGTGTGGAGCCAGCTACCTGAAACAGTGTACCATATCTGCAGATAATCGTGCCAGTGGGGACTGTTTATTTTGTTGTGAGAAACCATTTGCACGGTAAAGGGCAATATGTCAAACATGCGATTGTTAATGCTAAGCGCCGGAACGCAAACATCAAACGCATCAAAAAGAACCTTATTCAAGCAACATACCTCCTTTCGGGAATTTCATCTTCTGTATTTATATATCGAAACATTTTTCCAGACCCACCCGTGTCGTCCTGAGCGGAGCCAAAGGCGCAGTCGAAGGATCTCTTTCATCCTCTATATCTATATAATACAACATTTTGTCTTGTTTTGCAAGAATTTTCTCTTGGAAAAAAGGGCGATAAAATCCCGCGGAGTTTGCCCGTTTTTCCTATTTTATACATTGCTTTTTTGTCCTTCAAAATGTTACAATATAATTACAATAAATTAAACTTGGAGGTTTAAGTAATTATGAAAAAATTTCTATCGATTCTAATCGCAATTTCCCTGATTATTTCAATGATTCCGGCTGCATTCGCAGCAGGGGAGACGGTGACTACTTCTCATGTGGAGACGTATGCATTCAATTATTCTGCTATCGGTCTGTCTGAAGTGACATTGCTTTCTAAAATAGATGGAACCGCAATTGATGGTGAAGGGAATAACATCTATGAAAAATACGGATGGAAGTATTTCGATATGTCCGATGCTCTTTTAGCAAAAGAGAGCACAATCAGTAAGAAGAATGTAGGAGCTGTTGGGAGTTCTACAAATGGTATAGTATTTTCTATAGCTTCAGCTGGCGCAGGTGTTGATTTGTCTTTTTCTCTTTCTCTTAAGGCTCCGAGTGATAGTGGGTTTTACTATCCGAAGTTAGTTTGGTATACCGGAAGTGGTTCACAAACTTTGAAATGGTATATGTCAGAAAAAATGATCGGGAATGACAACGTGGAAGATTATGTAAACGATGATTTTTTGATAATGAATAAAACTGGACTTTCGACTGGAGATTATGAAGATAAGTCAAGCTATGAACAGTATGAATACCCCTCGTTGTGTTCAGATGTTGCAGTTTATTTATCATCAAACAAAGAAATTGTTACAGCGTTTGCAAGTGCAAAGAAAAATTACAAATTTAAAGCCGTTACGCTTATGCCCATCCTCGGCCCGGATATGACAACGGTAATCAAGAACGATGATGATACAACAGCATCAGCTCTCACCCTTAACCTTGTTAACAACAAGCAGCAGACAGTTACACTGCACACAACGGTTACCGGCACAACAGACGGAACGAATTCGGTTACTATGCCTGTATCCAACAACTTCATTACATACAAATCCTCGAATGAAGCTGTCGCAACTGTTGCAGCAGACGGAACAATTACAGCAGTGGGCGGCGGAACAGCAACAATTTACGCAGAAAGCTCTGATAAGAAGTATAATTCTTTGAACAACGGCATTGCTGTAACCGTCACCACACCTGTAGTGCCGGACGAGCCGGGCGAGGCAGTGACAGACACAACAGTAAGCGTTGCAGTTCAGTCTGAAAACACAGACGAAGGCACAGTATCGTGGGACGGCGAAACAGTAGGCGCAGTCAATATGGGAGATACGGTAACTGCAACCGCAACAGCAAATGAAGGTTATGTGTTCAAATTCTGGAAAAATGCTTCCGATCAGGTTCTCTCCGATAAGGCAAGCGAAAGCTTTGTTATCAACACAAACTCTGCAATTACTGCCGTGTTTGATAAGGTTGATGATACAGCAGACACATTCAGCGTAGAGCTTTACAATGCAAACGGTATGCCGTTTGATAATAAGACTGTAAACAAAGAAACAACCTTTGCAGAAGCAATCGAGGGAGTAAAAACTCCGATATACACAGGCTTTGGTACATTCAAGCACTGGAGTATGTATGCTGATGAATCAAAGATTGCTGACGATATGCTGATAACGAAAAACACCCGCGCAGTCGCAATATTCAATGAATCGACAGAAAAATATACTGTCAGTGTAAATGGCACTCCGATGCATAGTGATGTATTGTACGGCAAAGAGGTAACTGTTTCGTCCACCGCTTCTGATTTCTCATACTGGAAGCTTGGCGAGAAAATCGTAAGCTACAATCCGAATTACAAATTCACAGTATGGGGAGAAGTTGACCTCACTGAAGTTACGGGAGAAAGTGTGACCGCAGCTCCGGTTGCAGTTCTTGACGAAGTAGATGGCAATCCGCTTCTTATCTACAGTGTGCCGACAGGCTGTAGCGTTGTAGAAGCAGGCATTCTCTTCGGTTCAACAAAAAATATAAACATCTACTCTGTTGACGGCTCACGCGCTGCTGCGGCAAGAGGAACAGGTCAGTTCACAGCACAGCCGAAAGAAAGCGATAAAGCAGTTGCGCGCGGATACCTTATCTTCAAGAACACAAGCGGAGAAATCCGTATACTTTACGCAGACTAATATCCAAAACATACCTGTAGCGGAGAGCTAACCCTCTCCGCTATAATAAAAGAGAAGTGTGAAAGGAGTTTTTATGAAACGTATATTATCACTGCTTTTAGCAATCTCAATGCTGATATCGCTGCTTCCTGCAGTATCGGCAGGGGAGACGGAAATGGAATACACATCCCCCGGAATAACAATTGTTTATGACATTTCCGGATATCTTGACGGAGCAGGAACCCTGAACGGTGAAGCCGGATTTGGGGGTAAAGGCTATAACGGCATAACTTATGATAGCTCAAACGGCTTTTTTGCGTATGCAGCAAGTAAATATAACAAAAAATACTGCTGGAACGGAGCTAATGAGTATTCCGACGGAAGCTATATGAACTTCCGTAAAGAAACCGGCTCAAGAAGAAACGGCCTCCAGATAAATACAAAAAGAGACAGCTGGTTTGCGCTTCGCGTATATGTTCCGAAAAGCGGAATATATACACCAAAAGCTACATATTGGGCATATGGAAAACAAGGAGAGACGTACCTTGATTACTTCCTTATAAAAAATGACGGTACGGAAATAAGCACGCTTCTTGACGACAGTAACCTCACATCGGAAAATATCGGCTATGTCGGCAGCAAGCGCTGTGAAGATACATCAAAAACAAGCGGACAAACATTTGTGTTTGATGAAGCGTTTGAAAAAACGGTAACGCTTGATGAGGGAGAATATTTCCTCGTTTATAAGCCGAGAGTTGCGACCGTACATTCCGATGGAAACTTTGTTTTTTGCTCAAACTTCACGCTTGACGGCTCACCTGACGGTGACGACACGAGCGACCCTGTTCCGATGATGGCACTCCTTACGTCCGATAGCGTGCGCGTGTTTGATAACGGAACGGCACAGCTTAAAATGACGCTTTGCATGAGCGATGGCTCAACAAAGACCGCAACCGGCGCAAGGTTTGAGGTAACGGAAGAGACGTCTGTCTTTGCATCGGTTGATTCGGAAACAGGTCTTGTTTCCGGTATCGCACCCGGAACTGCAAAGTTCCGCGCAAACATAACGGTTGACGGCAAAGAATTTATCGCAGAAACCTCACTTGCAGTAGTGAGCGGTAAGATTGCGGGAATAAAGGTTAAGTACGATTTGTCCGCTGTCGTGTCTAAGTTGTCTGCTGCCGGTGAAACTCTTCACGGACCGGAAAGCTTTGGCGGTAAGGGCTACAACGTATTTACTTATGATGAAACCAACGGCTTCTTCGAATATGCCGCAAACAAAACGAAAGACATTCACAGCTGGGATGAAGGCGGGTACGACTATTCTGTAACAATAAAGCGCGATGTGACCAAAATGCGCTCGATAGGCGATATATACGGTCTGCAGTTTTTGTCGCAGTATGTGACAAGTGAAGGCGTTTTTAACTCCTGGTTTGCGTTGAAAATCAAGGTTCCGCTTTCGGGTGTCTACACCCCCAAGGTGACATATGTAAAGTATGATAAGGACGGCGAGACCTATCTTGATTATTTCCTTATAAAGGATGACGGCACGGAAATGAGCGAGCTTCTTGCCGATGAAAACCTTACAACACAGAGTGAGGGCTATATCGGAAGCAAGCGCTCGGATGAGTATGTCGACGGCAAGGGGCAGAGCATCGTCATTGACGAAGCCTTTGAAGATGAAGTTAACCTTGATGAAGGTGAGTATTATCTTGTCTACAAGCCTCGTGTTGTGGTAAATGCTACAAATTGGATAGGAAACTATTCGTTTGCATCCAGCTTCACGCTCGACGGAGGAGACACGAAAGAGCCTGTGCCGATGTATACGCGCGTTAAAGCTGACAGCGCAGAAATCTACGCCGGCGGCGGAATTACGCAGGTCTCGGCGGACGTATACATGAGCGACGGTACGGTGGAAAAGGGGGATGATGTAAAGCTTACATCCCTTACGCCTAGCTTTGCTTCGGTAAACGATATTTTCAGTGTTGTTATCGGTGAAAACGTGGGAACAGCAAAGCTTTCCGCTGTTGTAACCCACAAGGGTGTAACCCTTGCCGATGCAGAGCTCACAATACCGGTTGTCGAAAATCCGTCAAAGCCGGGCGAGGGTGAAAAAGTTGTTTATGACATTTCTTCATATCTTGATAGCGTAAGCTCACTTAACGGTGAAGACGGGCTAAAGTACGCAGATATTACATTTGATTCCACCGGTAGCAACTGGGCATATGCCGGCGGTAAGACGAAAGGGAAATACAACTGGACAGACGACGGCTGGAAGCATACCACATATAGCGTAGATGCAGAGCTTGGCGGCGGTGGTTACACTCGTTTCAGAGCATCTGCAAATTCCGGTTACAACGGTTTGCAGATGCACGCAAGCTATGACACGTGGTTTGCTTTGAAAATTAAAGTTCCGCGCACAGGTATGTATCTCCCTGCTTCAACATATTGGATGTACGGCGGAAGAGGAAACGGCGCTGAAAGTTATATGGACTATTTCCTCATAGAGGATGACGGCTCGGAGATAACTGCGCTTCTTGATGATTCGAAGTTTACCACATCAAACGAAAATTACATCGGAAGCAAGCTGAGTGTAGACGCTTCTCTTTCAAGCGGACAAAGCTACGTCGTTAACGAGCCGTTTGATGATACAATATCTCTTGAAGAAGGAGAATACTATCTCGTATACAAGCCACGCAATGTAAAGGGCAGCAGCAACTATGCAATGGCGTCAAACTTCACGCTTGACGGCGTAAACTGCGTCAAGGATTTCTACGTTGATATCAAATCCGATATTGACTGGAATGAGTCTACAAAGATTTCCGTTCTTCCTGTTCGCCTTGACGGTACTGCCGTTTCGAACGGTCAGTACACCGTAACCTACAAAAGCTCAAAGGATATTGTGGCAACTGTTTCGCCCGACGGCACGGTAAAGGGCGTGGGCGAAGGAACTGCAAACATCACGGTGACGATTGATGACGGTATAGGCTCGATAACCAAAACCGTTCCGGTTACCGTAACCGATACCACGGGAATGAATGATATAATTTTCAACCTCAGCGAAAAGCTTTATGTAAATCAAAAAGTTCTTCTTGATATCGATGCTGTAATGAACAGTGAAAACGTTCTCGATATTCCGTCTGAACATATCTCATATAACTATTCTCCGGCGGGAGTTGTAACAATCAGCAGCGGCATTTTGACGGCGCTCGCGGAAGGTGAGGTCACCGTTACAACCGAGGTTGATTTCCGCGGTAAAAAGATAACCCGTGAAAACAGAATTACCGTTGTTCCGGATGACGGTAAAACCGAACCGAATATTCATACCTATAAAATGCGTGAAAACGCACTGAATAATGCCGCAAAATACGATTGGGCAAAAAAACTGCGTGATAATGCGGCAAAAGCGGCGGATAAAGTGCTTCCTAATCTGGAACTTCTACGTGCGCAAATTTACGGCGAGGGTATTCCGCGCGGACGCCAGCTCGGATGTAAAGGTGATGACTATTACAGCTATTGCCGCTATTGCCATGCAAACATAGAGGGCGAATATTCATGGAGTTACGATTTTATAAACCGTCCGTGGCAGGTGCAATGCGGTGCGTGTAAGCGCCTTTTCCCAAGTAACGACTTTGAAAGCTTCCTCAAACTTGGCCTTGACGAAAGCGGTTTGTATTTTGATGTAGACCGCGCACGTCAGGCACACCACGAAATGCTTTTCCACAAGGACGGAAGTGAATGCACTTGCGAAAAGCCGGCAAAGGCAAACACGCCCGAGTGGTATATCTTCTACGGCTACGGCAATCCAAAAGGCTATCTCTATAATGAGCTTTACAGTGAAATAAGGGAAAGCAACGAGGACCCGTGGGGAGATAAAATAACGTGGAATAAAGAAACAATAAAAGATGAGAAGGGCGAAGTGATAGAGATCATCGACCACGGCGCTGACCTTGGTACGTACCGCGATGAAAACGGTAAAGTTCTCTGGCAGGGCGGTGATATGTGGGGCGTAGATGACGGATGGGGATATCTCCCGGGACGTACTTATACCGACGGACTTACAGAACGCCACGGCTATATCTCATTATATAACTATAATTTCTGGTCGTATTTTTACACCGATATTATAGATGTTCTTGCAGATGCTTATCTGTATACCGGAGATGAAAAATACGGACTTGCCGGAGCAAAATTTCTCGACAGAGTTGCAGATGTATGGGACAGCCTTGATGCCTACTATTTCAGAAATATGTTTATGAATACCTCCGGCGGTGTCGGAATGGGCGCAGCAGTAGGTAAAATCAACGATTCATATCTGGGAAGAACATTTACCAACGCGGTAGATACGTTCTATCCGATGATAACAAACGAGACGCTTATCCGCGAGCTTTCCGGGGAGGCTGAACTTCGCGGACTCGAAAATAAAAAGATGAGCTCGGAGGATATCTGGCGTAACTGGGCAGACGGAATTCTTATAGCGAGTGCCAATATGTGTATGGACGGACGTATCAACGGAAACTACGGTCAGGCACAGGCTGTTGCGGCGATTGCCGCCATTGTGCTCAATGAACAGCCGAAAACCGATGAAATTATAGAATGGCTCTATAAAAACGGTAAAACAGAAAGTGACAAAACCGTTTCCGGCGGTCAGTTTGAACCTAAGATAATTAACGATGTTGACCGTGATGGTATGGGTAATGAAGCATCCCCGAGATATAATACCTCGTGGATATCTAACCTTCGCAACTTCGCGGATGCTCTTCTTAAATATGAAGGCGAAAGAAATTATAATCCGTATGAAAACCCGAAGTTTTTAAAGATGCTTGACCCGCAAATGAATATCCTTCTTGCGAGCTCCAAGCACCCGAATGTTGGTGACGCGGGAGATCCGGCGTCAATAACCTTGAACGGTTCGACAAGTATATGGTATAACGCTTTCACGAAAGTGAAAAACGAAGAATACAAACGTAAGTTTGCTCAGTATCTTTATGAGGTGACTGACGGAAACCTCGCATCTTTCGGTCAGAGCATCTTTGCTGAAAACCCCCAAAGTGCAGAAGAAGAGATTATGGCATATGTTGATGTCAATAAAAAGCCGGAAAGCACAATGCTCACGGGCTATGGTATTGGCATCCTGCGCGACGGTGCAAATTACAAATCTGCAAGCGCATCCACCGCGAAGAACACGCATCGTGATTTCTGGATGTGGTTTGGTAATACCGGCGCGTCACACGCACATCAGGATGCACTCAACATCGGTATTGATGCATTCGGTCTTGATGTAGCACCGGACCTTGGCTATCCGGAGGATACAAGCTACACTCCGAACCGTCTCCAGTGGGTAAATACAACGATTTCTCATAACACTGTTGTAGTCGATGAAAAGCAGCAGGCAGGAGTAAGTGGAATCCATGGTTACCCTTACCATTTTGATGACAGCGGCAAAGTGAAGCTCATGGACGCAGATATGAAATCCGTCTATCCGCAGACTGAGAATTACCGCAGAACTATAGTTATGGTGCAGGCTAACGACGATGTTGCATACGGAATAGATTTCTTCCGTGTAACGGGCGGAAACCACCATCTCTTCAGCTTCCATTCTCAGGCGGAAAACGCATATCCCATAAGCGGAATAGAGCTTACGCCTGACCCCGTTGTTCAGGATGCAAACGGAAAAGACATCATCGGCAGCTACGCCGGACCTGATGCACCGTTTGGTAAAGATCCGGATACAAAAGATGCGTGGGAATATGAAACCTTCTATCCGCGCGGATATACATGGCTTAAAAATGTCCGCCGTGACAAATCACCGGATGCACAGTTCACGGTAGAGTTTGACGTTCAGGACTACCGCAAGGTGCTTACGGACGGAAAAGGAATTAAGCTTCGTATGACGCAGTTTAACAACTTCACTCCTACCGAAGTTGCAATAGCCGGCGGATATGTTACAAAGAAGAGCACAACTAAAATGATGCCTGATACGTGGGATTACGTTCTTGTAGAGCGTGACGGCGGAGAGGGCGCAAACCTCGATAGTTTCTTCACAACGGTATACGAGCCGTATCGCAACACTCCGTATATCGAAGAGATAAAGCCTGTCAGCATCACGGTAAAGACTGGCGATGAAGCTGCGGGGGATATGGCGCGTGCCGTAAAGGTAAAGCACACCGAAGCCAACGGAGGCAACACGGATTACATCGTATATGCAACGAACAAAAATGTTGTTTACACCGTTATGGATGGAGATTTCAGCTTCGATTTCTCTGGTTTTGTGGGCGTATATACCATAAATGCCAACGGCGGCGTAATCTATCGCTATGTAAATGACGGAACAATCATAGGTGAAGAAACCGGAAATGTTTCTGCATATACCGGAAAGGTAACAGGCTTCCAGACAGAAAATGCGTTTGAAAACTACATTGATGTAGAAATTGATTGCACGGATTTATCTGACCTTGCAGGTAAGTATATCTATGTAGATAACGATGGTGTTCAGAATGCCGCATATCAGATTCTTTCTGCAACTGACAGCGCAGAAGGTCTGAAAACGGGAAGTGTTCGCCTTGATGTCGGAACGGTAACGTTGATTCGCGGACATAAGGATAAAGATGATGTTGATAAAGGCTATATTTACAACATCAAAGAGGGGCAGACGTTCTCTGTTCCGACAACGTTTGTAGATGAAAGCGTTCCGGAGTTTGATGCGGTAAGTGATAATCTCAGCGTCTCTGCGGGAAGCTCAATAAGCGTTAACATTCACGCAAAAACACCTGTAATCGGAGATGGTGCACCGACTATTACTTACATCGGAACAACTCTCCCGCGTGGCGCAAGCCTGAATTCTGAAACCGGTGTGCTGACATGGAAGCCGGACAGCTCTCAGGTCGGTGACAACCACGTTGCAATAACCGCAAGAGACAGCGACGGCAGAGAGGCAACAACCCACTTTGATATTTCAGTTTACGGTTCAACGACAGGAAGCAAAAACGAAGTAACCGAAACTCCGGACGCACCACCCGCTGGCGGCGGTGGAGGAGGCGGTGGCGGCGGTGCCGCACCGACTGATAAGCCGGATGACACAACGACCACCGACGAGGATGAGTCAAGCGGTGAAAGCGGAGAAAATGAAGGAAACACTGATAACACGGGTACGGAAAATAATTCTCTCCGCTTCACCGATCTTGATAACCACAACTGGGCTGCAGACGCAATCAATACCCTCGCAGAAAATGAAATCATAAAGGGTACGTCGGAAACAACGTTTGCACCGGCAAATAACATTACTCGTGCAGATTTCGCGTCCCTGCTCGTTCGCGCATTCAAATTGACAAGCGATAATGCTGAGAATTTCGCAGATGTTTCTGCATCTGACTACTTTGCATCCGAGCTTGCAATCGCACGTAATAACGGAATTATATCCGGTATAGGCGATAACAAATTCGCACCACGCAATACCATTACCCGCCAGGATATGATGGTAATCGTTTACCGCGCACTGCAGAGCCTTGGCAATGAGCCTCCCTTGCCTAAAGGGAGGGGGACCGTCGAAGACGGTGGAGGGATTTCTCCCTCACAATACCCCGACTTCACAACCATCGCGCCATATGCAAAAGATGCTGTCTCCGCACTCATCTCTGCAGGTCTTGTGAACGGAAAATCGGGCAATATAGCTCCCATGGACTATGCCACCCGCGCAGAAGTCGCAGTGCTCATCAAGCGTATTTTGGATTATGTAAAGTAATAAGGACAAATGGGCGGAAGTTTATACTTCCGCCCGAAAGTAAAAGGAGAGCTTTAAACTAAATGAATATAAAAAGAGTTTTTTTGCTCGTTGTTGCAGCGATAATGCTGTCGGCAAATGCAACAGCAGTTGTGAATTTCAAAAAAACGAAAGGAAGGTATACCGATATGTATGAAAACTACTGGGGATATGAAAATATTGAGGAATGTACATCACGCGGTTGGCTGAAAGCCTTTGACGGCGAAGAGTTTCTTCCCGAAACAGCCGTTACTTATGAAGAGGCAGTAAAAACAGTTTCTTTATATGCAGACAGAGAGATAAAGACGGAGCTTTCGGAAAAGTATGCAGATGGCGATAACGCGATAACAAGGGCAGATGCACTGTATCTTCTTATGTCAGCATTGGACTATGTAAAAGAAAAAGATACTGCAAACCCGTTTCTTATAATTAACGCATATACAGATTATGAGTCAATTTCCGAAGCTATGCAGCCGATTTTCTCCATTGCAACATCAAAAGGAATTATCTCCGGTTATGGGGATAAAACCGCAAAGCCTGATGAGCCTCTTACCCGTGCCGAGCTTGCGTCGATGCTTTGCAATGCAGAAAAAGCAAAGGCGAAAAACGCTCTGCGTGATAATTTCACAAAACGCTTCGGCATTTCCGAAACAAACGCAATAGGGGACGGCGATACACTTCTTCTGCAATCCACCGGTGATTATTTTATTCTTGATGTGAATGCTCTGTCTGATGGATATTACACGTTTGAAGCGGACTATTCACACGACAGCTATGAAATTGTTACAAAAATAGTTACCACATATCCCGATGGAAGCTCGGTTGAATTTACGCGCGGTCTGCTTAGCGGAAAGCATACTCTCTCTGTGCCGGTGTATTTGAAAAAAGGCAAAAACAGAGTCCGTTTTCAGCATAATCTCAGGCAGGTTCCGGTATATATTCTTCCTCTTTATATTTATGATGTTGAGTGTAAGGACAAAGAAGAAAACTTAAAATATGAACTCTCGCCCGATAATGCGCTTCTTTTACGAGACAATCCCAAAACATTGCTAACCAATATAAAGAATTATAAGGACGAGCTTGTTAAGGTAGAGACAGAAGACGGCATAAACATTCCTTTTAAGGATGAGGCCGTTGGTGAAAACGCATATACTGAAGCTATGCTTCGTGTTTATCTTGACGATGCTGCAATCGGAAAACTTCCGCAGGGGAAATATACGCTCAACTATCACCTTAAAAGCGGTGTGGTGCTTAATCAGAGTCTTGAAATTTCGGATAAAACACCCGGGTATAAGCTTGAATATATAAACTTCGGTGTGGGTAAGGCAAATTCAACGCTCATAAAGCTTCCAAACGGAAAAAATCTTCTTATAGATTCCGGGTACGATTCGACCGCAGAGCAGAAAATTATTCCATACCTTAAAAAGCATAATATAAAGCTCGATTATTATTTGCTCACTCATTTTCATAAGGACCACTACGGAATGAAAGATGAAATCCTTGCAATGAACGGTATTCAAAAGCCGGATGAGGAAAAAGCAGATGCTATGATTAAGGCAAGCAAGAAAGAACGTGCAGAGTATCTTAAAAACTTCGGATATCTTGATTCCAAAATGCTTTGTGCTTATGATAATCTGCACGAAATCTGGGATCTCGGTGGAGTGGAAATAGAGGCGCTCAACAGCCGCTTCTATGAAAACGGTGAACCTGCTGTGGTTTATAAAAAGCCGTTTTACCGTATAAATGAATATAATTACGAAAACGCAACATCTGTTTCCTTTATGCTTGTATATAATGGCTTCAGATATTATCACGGCGCAGATACATATTCATTCTGCGTGGAGAGGTATATGCAGGATATGATAAAGGCGAATCGTGCAGATGAGCTTTCGTGCCACTGGTATTTTGGGAACCATCATTTCCAGTATGATATCAGCCCGGATTTTATAAAAACTATGAATCCTGTCGTTGTGTATATTCCCAACGGTGATACCTTGTATCCGCGCACAACATATACTCAGCATTATAAAGAGGATGTAGAGAACAGTCCCTATCACGAAAAACGTCTTGTTGAGACACTTGTGTCCCACGAGGTTGGAAGCGCCTGTGTCCGCGTAAACAGCGGGGATGATTGGTGCTATGAAATGATATCGGATGAAGATATGTACAATTAAGAAGTTTTTAGATACAGTGCCCATGAAAGGTAAAAATATGCAAAACCTGCTATCAGGATAAGTGTATGCCTTCGTTACAGCGTGCGCCCAGGAACAGATGCGAATGCGCGTATGCAATATCTGCTTCATAGGAAAAGAGCAAAATAGAGAATCTCGCGCTGTGGGGCAATGCCGACGAGATAAAGCTTTACGCGTAAAAGGTAAAGCTTCCGGAGAATATCCCAAACTCAGCTGAAAAGAAAGGAAGTTGCATTATGAAAAAAGATATTATTTTAAACGGAGTACAGATTGGTGAACACGGCTTCGTTCCGGAGAAGATAATTGAAGAAATCAAGGAACGCTGTGTTGATTACGGCTTTAACTTTGCTTCTCTTCGTCCACGCGGTGATGCATTCCCGCAAGAATATTTTATAGAGTGGGCAAAGTATCTTGCAGAAAACAAAATTTACTTTATACATAACTACGTAACTCAGCATGCGCCGGAGGGGATGGAATGCCGTCTTACTGCAGAGACAATTGCAAAGATGCGTGAGGTCGCAGGAGAGTACTACCTTGGTGAGCTTTTCGGCGAAACCGGAAGCCAGTTTGCATGCAAGCTTCCGGGGTATTACGTTGACCGCAAAGGCGTAAACGAAATGAATCTCGTCGATGCAGAGGAATATGATATGTCAAGATATATCGACAGATTCCGAAACTTCCGACTTAAGCGATACGATGATATGAAATCGGCATATGAAGGATTCATTTCAGTTTTATCAAAGTTTACGAAGATAAGCAAAAGGCTCGGAACACCTAAAACCTTCTGTGTTGAGGCAAATGCTTTTGCAAAGCATAATGCAGCAGCTGGAATTGATATTCCTATACTTGAAATATGCCCTGGAAATCCGGATGTTCTTGTATCGGTATTCAGAGGAGTTGCAAAGGCTTTTGATTCTGAACGTTGGGGAACATTCGTTGCTCACGAGTGGTACGGCGGTCTTCGCCACGATGACCCATTGAAGATGAAAAGGCTTGAGCTTACATACAAATATGCATACCTTGCCGGCTCACAGATGTTTTTGCTTGAAAGCGGAGATTCGGGAGTGAACGGATATGGTATGAAATTTGATGAAGATTCAGAAGTTTGCCGGAATTATAAGCGAGTTCTCCGCGAAATGAGCGCTTTTATAAAGAACGACGAACGCCCGGCAGGCGGACCGAAGGTAAAGGTCGGCTTTATATCAGGACTATATGACGGCTGGGCAGGCAAATGGGGAAGAAGCTGCCTGTATAACCAGTTCTTCCGCGAGGAATGGGGCTACGGTGACCCTGAATATTCGTGGAAGATGCTCTTTGAGCTCAATGAAAAGAGAACATGGTCTGAGCCTGAAAACTATGGCGAATATGACACATCGGCATATCCCGCATACGGCCTTTACGACATTGTTCCGATTGAAACGGATGTTGACCACCTTTCAGAATATGACTATCTCGTCTTCCTCGGCTGGAACACAATGACTGAAGAGAATATGAAAAAGCTTACGGAATACGTCCGTCGCGGCGGTCACCTTGTTATGAGCGCGGCACATCTCAACACACAGACAAAGCGTGACGGAAAGTATATCCCGATAGATGATGAATTTATTGAAGAGCTTTTCGGAAGCCGTCATTTTGGCGAAATACGCAGAACGGTAAACGGAGTAAAGTTCCGTTATGATTCTCTTGATGAAAGAATTAAATACCCGAGATACTTGAAGAACGGTTGCGATGCAATGTTCTCAGCAGGTTATGCAGATTATCTCCACCTCGCACCGCTTGACGGAGAGACGATTGCATATCTTGCAGACGGATTTGTTGAAAAACCATTTGACTTCCCGGCTGTTATAGAAAACAAAGTCGGAAAAGGCGTTGCAACGCTCTTTACAAGCATAAACTATCCGGGAAATCATTCAGTGTACTATACATACCGCGCAATAGTCCGTGAGATAATTTCGGCAAGCGCAAGAGAATGTGAGATAAAGGTTCTCGGAAGTGACCGTGTGCGCTACAGCGTCTACGAAGGAAACAAGATGTATCTTCTCAATACCGATTATGATATGCCGATAACAGTAAAACTCATCAAAGATAAAAAGGAAGTTACAGTAACGCTTGATTCACTCGAGCTTAAATCGGTTACACTTTAATAAATTAACCTTCTTTTGCTTGTAATCGCATCTGTTTTGTGATACAATAATAAAAAACAGAGAGTAGGGATTATGATGAAAATAAAAGAAGGATTTGTTCTTCGCCGTGTTCTTGATGAGGCGATTGTTATAGCAAGCGGGAAGGCAAGCCATGATTTTCACGGGATGGTTAAGCTTAACGATTCAGCGGCAGATATATGGGAATGGATATCCGAGGGGGTATCTGAAAGTGATATCGCCACGCATCTTGCGGAAAAGTATGAGCTTCCGATTGATAAAGCAAAAGCAGATACGGCTTCAATGATATCTCAGATGACCGAGGCGGGGCTTTTAGAGGCATGAGTGAGATAAAAAGCATTGAGCAAGCAATCGTGGAGGAAGGGAAATTTGTTTGCACTACTTCCGGAATAAGTATGCAGCCGCTTTTTGCAGACCGGCGTGATACGGTAATAATCCTTCCGCCGGACGGACGTCTAAAAAAATATGATGTGCCGCTCTATCGCCGCGGGAGTGACTATGTTCTGCATAGAGTTGTTAAGGTTTTGCCGGATTCCTATGTTATCTGCGGTGATAATTGCGAGAATTACGAATACAATATAACGGATAATGATATTATCGGTGTTCTTTCCGCTTTTTACAGGAAGGATAAGTATTATACGGTAGATAACCCATGGTATAGGCTTTATTCGGTCTGTGTGGTTAAGCTGTTCCCGATAAGAAAGCTTTTAAAAAAATGTCGCCGCATCCTTGCCTGCATTTACAGAAAAATATTCCCGAAGAAATAAAAAAATTGCTATGTAATTAATTGAAAAAGAAACAGGACTTGCATTTGCTTGTCATGTTTCTTTTTTTTATGCACATGACAATGCGTTTACGAATAAACTGATACAGAGATAATTTTGTGCCGGAGGTAATGTTTATGTCCAAAGAACTTGAGTTTTTAGCCGAAAATCTTGCAGACACGGTAAATGGGAAAGGCAATATAAAAATTGAACAGATAATAAAGCTTTTGTCAACAGAGAGTGGAAAGCGTGTGCTTGCAGCGTTGCTTTCCGACGGAGGAACGAGAATAAAAACAGCTGCAGAGGCTGCTAAAAAAGGGAATCTTACGGGAGTGCAGTCTGTAATCTCGTCTATTGCCGAAACAGAAGAGGGGAAGACTCTTTTAAACGAACTAATGAACAGTACCGGAAAATAGGAAGAAAGGGGAAAGCGTTCTGTGGCAGAGCTTGAAAACATAATTCAGAGTGTGATGTCCTCGCCCGAAAGCATGGGGAAAATTATGGATATCGTAAAGATGCTTGGCGGTGAAGAAGAGACAGAGCCGGAAAAGAAGACTCAGGCGCTCCCTGTTCCGGGCGGAGATTTGCTTGGTTTGGACCCGGCTATGCTTTCTAAAATTATGGAGCTTATAGGAAGCTACAGCGCTGAGGATGACAGACGTATTCGCTTGCTTGGCGCAATTCGTCCGTACCTTAAAGATGAAGATAGCTTTCATATTGATCGCGCGATACACATAGTTAAGCTTTCACGTGTTGCAAAAGGTGTTTTATCGGAGTTTTTAAAGTCTGGAGGACAAAGAAATGTATAATAAATATCTGCAAAGCGATATGAATGCTTTTTCTGAGTTATACCGTCCGGTTGAATATAAAGAGGAGAGAGAGGAAAAGGTGCATGAGGAAAAAACGGTTCGTCCAACAACAGAGCGGCGAGAACGGTTTGACTTAAAGAAACTTCTTAGCGGGCTGGATGTTGACAAAATGGGAATTTTACCGATTGTTCTTTTGCTTTTGCTTCTGCTTGATGTTGATGACGAAGAGAGGCTCATAATAATTGTTCTTGCCGTCATATTCGGAATATAACAAAATACCGGCGAAACGCACAAATAGCGTTTCGCCGGTATAATATATTTACTGCGCCTGTGGGGATTAATACATTCCCATTCCACCGTCGCCCATACCTGCGGGAGCAGCAGGAGCTACAGGCTCTTTTTTGTCAGCAACAATGCTCTCGGTTGTGAGAACCATAGAAGCGATAGATGCCGCATTTTCAAGTGCACTACGTGTAACCTTAGCCGGATCAACAATACCAGCCTTAATCATATCGCAGTATTTATTTGAAAGCGCATCAAAGCCATAGCCTGTTCTGCGGCTGTTCTTGATTTTGTCGAGAACGATAGAACCGTCGATGCCTGCGTTTGCAGCAATCTGGCGAACCGGCTCCTCGAGTGCCTTTGCAATAATGCGAACACCTGTTCTCTCGTCGCCCTCTGTTTTGGAAACGAGTTTTTCAACAGCCGGAATAGCGTTTACAAATACAGTACCGCCACCTGCAACGATGCCTTCTTCGACAGCAGCGCGTGTTGCGTTGAGTGCGTCCTCAATGCGGAGCTTCTTTTCTTTCATTTCAACTTCTGTTGCAGCACCAACCTTGATAACTGCTACACCGCCGGAAAGCTTTGCAAGGCGCTCCTGAAGTTTTTCGCGGTCAAAGTCAGAAGTAGATGCTTCGATCTGAGCGCGGATCTGACCTACGCGAGCTTTAATCTCGGAGGGAGCGCCTGCACCGTCAACAATGATTGTATTTTCCTTCTGGACCTTGATCTGACGTGCATGGCCGAGCATATCGAAGGTTGTTTCTTTAAGATCCATACCAAGCTCGTCGGAAACTACCTGGCCACCGGTGAGAATTGCGATGTCTTTAAGCATTTCCTTACGTCTGTCGCCAAAGCCCGGAGCCTTGATACCTACGCATGTGAAGGTGCCGCGGAGCTTGTTGACGAGAAGTGTTGCCAAAGCTTCGCCTTCAATATCCTCAGCGATGATAACGAGTTTTTTACCTGCCTGAACAATCTGCTCAAGAAGCGGGAGAATTTCCTGGATGTTGGAAATCTTCTTATCTGTGATAAGAACACAAGCGTCATCAATAACAGCTTCCATCTTATCTGTATCTGTAACCATGTACGGAGAAATGTAACCGCGGTCAAACTGCATGCCTTCAACGATTTCGCTGTAGGTTTCTGCAGTCTTAGACTCTTCAACGGTGATAACGCCGTCTGCAGATACCTTTTCCATTGCGTCAGCAATAAGAGTACCGATCATTTCATTTGCAGAAGAAACAGCAGCAACACGGGAAATATCCTCATATCCGTTAACCTTCTGTGACGCAGCTTTAACAGCCTCAACAGCGGCAGAAACAGCTTTGTTGATACCGTTTCGCATAATCATCGGATTTGCGCCGGCAGTGACGTTTTTCATGCCCTCACGGATGATAGCCTGAGCAAGAAGGGTAGCGGTTGTGGTACCGTCACCTGCGATATCGTTAGTCTTTGTGGAAACTTCTTTAACAAGCTGTGCGCCCATGTTTTCAAACGGGTCGTCAAGTTCGATTTCCTTTGCAATTGTAACACCGTCGTTTGTGATAAGCGGAGCGCCGAACTTTTTGTCGAGAACAACGTTGCGTCCCTTCGGTCCGAGTGTAACCTTAACGGTGTCTGCAAGCTTATTGATACCACGCTCTAAAGCATGGCGTGCATCTTCTGAAAAAAGAATTTCTTTAGACATTTTAAATCCTACCTTTACTATAAAATAATTAAAATAAGCAAATAATTATTCGACAACAGCCAAAATGTCATTCTGACGGACTATGATAAGCTCCTCACCGTCAATCTTGACTTCGGTACCGGAATACTTGCTTGTAATGACCTTGTCGCCGACCTTGACGTGCATAACAACGTCTTTGCCGTCAACGTTGCCACCGGGGCCGACTGCAAGTACCTCAGCAACCTGGGGCTTCTCCTGAGCTGCAGCTGTAAGGATGATGCCGCTCTTTGTAGTCTCTTCGGCTTCTACCATTTTAAGCACTACCCGATCTGCAAGTGGTTTGAGTTTCATTATTATGTCCTCCTTAAATAGTTTGCTCTTATATTTAGCACTCTCTCAATGTGAGTGCTAATTCTTATAATGATATAATAGAACAACCTGTGAATTTCCGCAAGTTGCCAATCTTTTAAAAACCGGCAAAAAAAGCGAAAAAACATGAATATATCAAAATAGCTCTCGCAATCTCCTTCAAGCTGCGTAAATCTCTCTATATCGCAAAAAAACGCGTGTTTTACAAAAAGTTAAAATTTAAAAATACATATAAAACTCGCATTTTATCATACCATTGTATAATTTACGACGTTTTACTGCTTTTTTACCATAGAAATGTTCAAATTCGGGATGGGAAGTGATTACATAAGAAGAGAAATCGGGAAAAGCTTTCATAGCAGTACCAAAATCTTTGTAAATGCGCTCTGCATCACGTTGTTCCAGAAGACGCTCGCCATATGGTGGGTTGGAAACGAGTATTCCTTCGTTATGTCTGGGTTTGAAGTTGCGCGCATCAGCCGTTTCAAAGGTTATGAATTTATCAACACCTGCTTTTTTTGCATTTGATTTTGCAAGGGAAACGGCAGCTTCATCAAGATCACCGCCCCAAAGCTCAAAATCGCGTGAAAACATTTTGCCTTTCGCACTCTCGCGAAGAGAGTGCCAATGTTCGCGTGGAGAGATTTCCCAGTTTTCTGCTGAAAAGCGGCGCAAAAGACCGGGAGCGCGGTTTTCGGCAATCATTGCCGCTTCTATAAGTATGGTTCCGGAACCGCAGAATGGGTCACAGAAGAACTCGCGTCCACGGTATTTTGAAAGATGAACCATTGCCGCGGCAAGAGTCTCGCGGAGGGGAGCAGCACCGGAAAGGGCACGATACCCGCGCTTGTGAAGTCCTGCTCCTGTTGTATCAAGATACAGCGTTGCTATATCATTCATTATAGAAAACTGTATCTGATATTTACTTCCGGTTTCTTCGAACCAGGAAAGCGAGTATTTCTGCCTGAGTCGCTCCACAACTGCTTTTTTAATTATGCTCTGGCAATCGGGAACAGAGAAAAGCGTTGATTTAAGGCTGTGTCCCTTTACAGGAAAAGCGCCGTCTTTTGGAATAAAAAGTTCCCACGGAAGCGCTTTCACACCTTCAAAAAGCTCAGTGAAGGTAGTAGCGCGGAAAGAACCTAATGTAAGAAGAACGCGTTCTCCCGTACGTAACCAAATGTTTGCGAGAGCCATATCGCGGAGCGTTCCGCTGAAAGTAACTCTTCCGTTTTCAGCGAGGACATCGGAAAGTCCAAGCTTTGTGAGCTCTTTTGAGGCTATTCCTTCAAGCCCGAAAAGAGTAGGTACGCAAAAATTAAATCTATCCATATTATAGTAGTGTAACTCCGTTTTTATTCTGTCTGTGATTGCTGCTCGTTTTCAGGAGCAAACGTGTTGTTATCTGTGGGATTATCGACATCAAAATTTTCGTCGGATGTTCCGGCGTTTTCTTGCTCGTCGGGCGATATCTCTCCGCCTTCCGGATTTTCAACGTTATCGGGAGTATCATTGTCGTTTTCCGGAACATCAATCACAGGCGGGGTATAAGTATGTGCTGTGCAAACCGAATTCATTGGCTTTTCGACACCGCTTGAGAAATAGAACTGACCGCTTGGCGGTTCGTTTTCATGTAATACATACTGTTCATCCGGAACAATTATTCCCGTAATGGGAAAAGTACGCTGGATGTTCATAAACGCCACGGTTTTTCTGCTTTCGGAAGGACAAAATTCTGATGCAAGCATATTTGTTGTGGTATCAATGTCGACAAGGATATGTGCGTCACACGCTTTTTTCGGAACATCATCCTTGTGGAAATATCCGGCAACAATTCGGCTGCCGCGCGGATCAAGCTTGCAAGTTTCCGTTGCGAGATTTCCGCTCACCGAACAAACGTTTACGTATTTAAAGTCATCGTTCTTCCGGAAGTTTTTCGCCGGAAGCCCCTTGTGTACTTCGTTCATAACGTTCTCCCATGTCGTAAGCGCGGGAGAAAGCGATTTGGAAATATATTTCGGGGTGTCATAACCAAACCAAACTGCTCCGACATAATAAGGGGTGTAGCCTACAAACCAACGGTCTTCATCGTTGTTCGATGTACCGGTTTTTGCTGCGGCAGGAACGCCGTTTTTAAGCTGTGCGTAGGTTCCGGTTCCACTGGTGACAACATTTTGGAGCATATAGCTCATATAATCGGCTGTCCTTTCGCTCATTGCCTTTGTTGGCTTTCCCTCCTTTTCAAGAATAACATCACCGCTTGCGTCAAGAACTTTTGTATAGGCTCTCGGTTCGTAATAGGTTCCGCCGTTTGCGAAAGGAGCATATGCTGCAGCCATCTCAAGAACAGTTATGCCGTTTGTAAGCTGACCGAGAGATAGGGGAGCGAGGTTTTTATCTCCTGTTTTGGAAAGGGAAGTAACTCCGAGGTTTGCTGTCAGGAAGTTGTATGAACGGTCAATCGAAAGCTTTTCAAGCGTCCGCATTGAAACTGTGTTTATAGATTGCTTTACAGCCTCGTTGATTGTTGTTCTGCCTGAATATGTTCTTGTTTCATTTTTAGGATAGGCAGCACCGTTTAAAAGCCTTATAGGGGCATCATCTTCAACGGAAAAAGGAGTGATAAGTCCGTATTCTATTGCAGGTGCATATACTGCAATGGGCTTAATGGAAGAACCGGGAGGACGTTTTGACTGTGTCGCGCGATTGAGAACACGTGCGCCGGCTTTTTTGCCGCGGCCGCCGCGCATTGCAAGGATGTCTCCGTTTTCGGGATCAAGCAAAATCATGGCACATTCAGGCTGGACTTTCCCGCTATAGCTTGGAAATTTGTTTGGATCCTCAAAAACTTTATCCATTGCAGTCTGTATTTTCGGGTTAACCGTTGCATATATTTTAAGACCGCCGGAATAAATTGTACGCAGCGCCACATTTTCAGAGTAACCGTATTTTTCTACCAAATCGTCAACGAGTTCTTCTATTATATGGTCAACAAAATATGATTGAACGTGTGTTGATGTGTTGTTGCGCCGCTCTGTGTTGAAAACTATATTTTCATTTTTTGCACTTTCGCATTCCTCTTCGGAAATCATGCGGAGCTCCTGCATTCTGTTTAAGATGTTAACACGCCGTGTTTTGTTATTTTCCGGATTGATATACGGATTATAGTAGGTAGGGAGATTTGTTATTCCCACCATAGCAGCACATTCTGCAACGGTAAGTTCAGAAACATCCTTCCCGTAGTATGCTTGAGCCGCAGTGCCGACGCCGTAGCAACCCTCACCGAGGTAGATAGTGTTAAGATACATTTCAATAATTGTATCTTTATCGTAATGACGTTCGAGATATAGCGCGCGCATAATTTCCTGAAGCTTGCGCTTGACTGAATCCTGATTGTCACCTGTAAGGTTTTTTACAAGCTGCTGTGTTATCGTTGATGCGCCGTAATCGCTTTTGAATTTAAAAAACATATTTGCACTTGCAGACAATGTGCGCGTCCAGTCAACGCCGTGATGTTTTTCAAAACGGTGGTCTTCGATAGCAATAGCCGCGTCTTTTAAATATGTAGGCATATCTTCAAGATTTACCCATGTACGGTTCTGTGAATCGTAAAGACGTTCAAACTCCTGCTCGTTGCCGTCTTCGTCAATGTAGTAGACTATTGAGGAATAATTCAGCTTCATTGCTTCAACCTCAATGTCGACATGAGAGTCAAGCGAAAGCATATACCCTATGAAAACGAGCATGCATATACCGAAGGTACACGCACAGATATGAAGAGCGGTACGTATGGCAAACCATTTTCCGGAAGAGAAGAAAGCACTTTTTTTTCTCTTTTCGTTGTCAGAACTGTTCTGAGTATTCAAGGTAAACACCTCCGTGCATAAAAGATATCATTATATAGTATACCATAATTTTTTTATTCATACAAGAAAAATGTATAGAAAGTTACTTCATATACTATAATATAGAAAGGGCGTATCAAATATGAAAAGCAGAATAACGGAACTCAGCTGTAAGGAGGTAATAAACGTATGTGACGGCACCCGTTACGGTTATGTGAATGACGTAGAGGTTGATATCGCTTGCGGGCGGATAGTTTCGCTCATTATTCATACGTCAAAGTTTGCATCTTTTTTTTCGGATTGTAGCGATATAATTATACCTTGGGAGTCGATAAAAAGGATAGGAGAGGACCTCATTTTGGTCGACAATATTATTGAGCCGCCGTGCCGGAATAAAAAAATTGGAATTTTCAAAAAAAGTTCTTGACATTTGGAAAAATATTCTGTATAATATAAGAGTTCGTTGCCGGATTGTGTAAGGGTAGCACGACAGACTCTGACTCTGTTTGTCTGGGTTCAAATCCTAGTCCGGCAGCCAAAAATCGACATTCTTCGTTAGAGGAATGTCGATTTTACTTATTACCTATTTCTTATTCACTATTCCCTAAAAAATACTTGTCGATTTTTTGGAAGTAATAAGTAATAGCGAATAGGGAAAAGGTTAGTGTGGCTTTGCTCTCGCAAAGCTTATTCTAAACTGCATCATTATTATTCTGACTTGCCAAATAAATTTTATGGATTTTTGTAAGTATGATTAACAGCAAAAAGCACCGACAACAATCGGTGCTTTTGCTGTTAATATGTTATTTAATATATGCAGAAAGCTTGTTTGCCATATCAATTCTTTCCCACGGAAGGGAAATATCCGTTCTTCCGAAATGTCCGTAGGAGGCAGTCGCTTTATAAATCGGACGGCGCAGGTCAAATTGTTCAATGATTTTAACCGGACGCATATCGAAGTTTTCAAGAACTATTTTAGCAAGTTTCTCATCATCAACAGCTCCTGTTCCAAATGTGTCAACAAAAACTGAAACCGGATTTGCCACGCCGATAGCATATGCAAGCTCAATTTCGCAACGTTCTGCAAGCTTGGCGGCAACGATGTTTTTTGCGATGTATCTTGCCATATACGCTGCGCTTCGGTCAACCTTTGTGGGATCCTTTCCTGAAAAAGCACCACCGCCGTGACGTGCAAAACCGCCATAAGTATCAACGATTATCTTTCTTCCTGTAAGTCCGGAATCGCCTTGAGGACCGCCGATAACAAATCTTCCTGTAGGATTTATAAGAAATTTTGTATTGCTGTCAATAAGGTTCTCGGGCATAACAGGTAAAATAACGTTTTTTGTTACTGCATCACGGAGTGCGTCGAGAGACACTGTATCATAGTGCTGAGTTGATACAACAACCGTATCACAGCGCACAACCTTATTTCCTTCGTATTCAAACGTAACCTGAGCTTTGCCGTCGGGGCAGAGAAAGTCCAGCTCTCCGGATTTTCTGACATCAGCGAGGCGCTTTGTAAGCTTGTGTGCATATGTGATAGGTGCAGGCATTAACTCTTCGGTTTCGTTGCAAGCATAACCAAACATCATTCCTTGGTCACCGGCGCCTATTTTATCTGCAATATCACCTGAAGTCGCTTTGAATTCATAGGAGTTATCAACGCCAAGTGCGATGTCTGCAGATTGCTCATCTATAGAAGTGAGAACGGCACAAGTTCTGGCATCAAAGCCTATTGCCGGATTGTTATATCCGATATCTTCAATTGTTTTTCTGACCGTGGATGGAATGTCTACATAACAGTTAGTTGATATTTCGCCCATAACAAGCGCCATACCTGTTGTTACAATTGTTTCGCACGCAACGCGGGCATTTTTGTCATTTGCAATGATAGCATCAAGAATCGCATCTGAAATTTGGTCGCAAACTTTATCCGGATGTCCTTCAGTTACCGATTCGGATGTAAATTTGTATTTAGCCATATTTATGTTCTCCAAACTGTATAATGTTTTATATTATTATATAATAACAAAAAATGGTGCAAAATGCAACATATTTCGGCTTATATTTTTAAAAAGAAATTTTTTACAAATCATTAACAACACCGATGTGGACAATTTTTCATTTTAGAGTTATAATATGTAATATAATTAAATTGAAACAGAGGTAAAAGAAATGGCAAAAAAGCAATTTAAAACTGAATCAAAAAAGCTTCTTGACATGATGGTTAATTCTATTTATACGCATAAAGAAATCTTTTTGCGGGAGCTTATTTCAAACGCAAGCGACGCTATTGATAAGCTGTACTTCCGTTCGCTTACGGATGATACAGTTGCCCTTAAGCAAAATGACTATGAGATACGCATTACAGCAGACAAAGAGGCACGGACGCTTACAATATCTGATAACGGATGCGGAATGACACAGGAAGAGCTCGAAAACAATCTCGGAACAATTGCAAAAAGCGGTTCTTTTGATTTTAAAAATAATCCGGAGAACGGTAACGGTGAAAATATTGATATTATCGGTCAATTTGGTGTAGGTTTTTATTCTGCATTTATGGTTGCTGATAAAATAACGGTATCCAGCCGCGTTTACGGTGCGGATGTTGCTTATTGCTGGGAGTCATCGGGGGCAGACGGCTATACTGTAAATGAGTGCAATAAAGAAAGTGCCGGTACGGTAATTGTTCTTAATATCAAAGAAGATACCGAGGATGAGAAATATAGTGAATATCTTGAGGAGTATAAACTTCGTTCACTCGTAAAAAAATACAGTGATTATATCCGCTATCCTATACGTATGCTTGTTGAGAACAGCAAGTTAAAAGAGGGAACGGAAAATGAGTATGAAACCGTGAAAGAGGATATAACGCTCAATAGTATGATCCCGATTTGGAAAAAAGCTTCTTCTGAAGTAACTGATGAAGAATATGCGTCTTTCTACAAAGACAAGTTTTTTGATTTTGAAGATCCGCTTCGTATTATCAGACAAAAAACAGAGGGTACGGCGAATTTTGAAGCACTTATGTTTATTCCGTCGCATGCTCCGTTTGATTATTACAGCAAAGATTTTGAAAAAGGGCTTCAGCTTTATTCAAGCGGCGTCCTTATAATGGATAAATGCAAGGAACTGCTTCCGGATTATTTCAGTTTTGTTCGTGGCCTTGTCGATAGTTCTGATTTATCTCTTAACATTTCAAGAGAGCTTCTTCAGCATGATCGTCAGCTACGGGTAATTGCCAAGGCTCTTGAAAAGAAAATTGCAAGCGAGCTTTCAAAAATGCTGTCTTCTGATCGTGAGGAATACGAAAAGTTCTTCAAGGCATTCGGCGCTCAACTTAAGTGGGGAGTGTATGAAGGCTATGGCAGAAATAAAGAACTTTTACAGGATCTTATCATGTTCAAATCTTCAGTTGGTGATAAGTACGTAACGCTTAAAGAGTATGTAGACCGGATGGGAGAAGCGCAAAAAGCGATTTATTACGCGTCAGGCGACAGTGAAGCTCGGATTGCCTTGCTTCCGCAGGTAGAAAGTGTTGTTAATCATGGGTTTGAAGTTCTTTACTTGACCGAAGATATAGATGAATTTGCAATTTCAATGCTTTCAAAATACGCAGATAAAGAGTTTGTAAATGTTTGTAATGAAAATCTTGATCTTTCGACGGAAGAAGAAAAAGAAACTCTTAAGAGCGAAAATGAAAAGGCAGAGGAAATGTTCGGGTTCATTAAAGAAAGCCTTGAAAACTGTGTAAGTGCCGTGCGCTTTACCAACACAATCGGTTCTCATGCAGTCTGCCTTGCAAACGAAGGAATGCTTTCTCTCGGTATGGAAAAGGTCTTGAACAAGATGCCGGGTGCGTCGGAAAATGCGATGAAAGCAGAGATTGTTTTAGAAATAAACATTAAGCATCCGATAGCAGCAAAGCTTTCAGAATTATTTGAAAATGATAAAGAAAAGCTTGCATCCTACAGTAAAATCCTTTTCGCTAACGCAAGGCTTATCAGCGGTCTTGAGATTGATAACCCGGCTGAACTCAGCGAACTTATCTGCAACCTTATGATTTAACAATAAAAAGGAAGAGTGTGAATTATGACAGGAAAACAGCGTGCTTATTTAAGAGGTCTTGCAAACGGAATTGATGCAAAATATCAGATTGGTAAGGAAGGCATCGATGATGAGACAATAAAGATGGTTGACCTTGCTCTTGAGGCAAATGAGCTCATAAAAATAAAAATACTTGAAAATTCTTTGTTGGATACAAGAAGTGTAAGCGATGTGCTTTGTGAGCATACGGGCGCATATCCGGTTCAATGTATAGGCAATAAAGTGGTTCTTTATCGCGAATCTCAAAAGAATAAGGTTATAGTTATTCCTCGGAAATGACAGTTGAAAACAATGAACTTTTAAAAGAGTTATTAGCATCTTGTGAATTATGTCCGCGGAAATGTCGTGCAAATAGAATTAAAGGCGAAAAAGGCTTTTGCGGTGCCGGGGCGAAGACTAAAATCGCCCGTGTTGCATTGCATATGTGGGAGGAACCTTGTGTTTCGGGAAGAAACGGTTCGGGTACGGTCTTTTTCTCCGGTTGTAATATGAAATGCGCATATTGCCAGAATTATGTTATCAGTACGGATGAAAACGGGTACTGGATTACAGAAGCTGAACTTGCGGAAAGCTTTCTTATGCTTCAGGAGCAAGGTGCTGATAATATAAATCTTGTAACACCTACGCATTATGTACCTCAGATAATTTCTTCGCTTGATATTGCTAAATCAAAAGGTCTGAACATCCCTGTTATATACAATTCAGGCGGATACGAAAGCGTTGAAACGATAAAACTTCTTCGTGGATATATTGATGTATATATGCCGGATTTCAAGTATTTTTCTGATAAATATGCCATTGAGTATTCTTGTGCACCAAGCTATTTTGATGTTGCAGCAGCTGCGATAGAGGAGATGTTTCAGCAAGTAGGGAAGAATGTATTTGATAATCGCGGTATGATAAATAAAGGCGTTATCGTCAGGCATATGATGCTACCCGGCCTTTTGTTTGAAACAAAGAAAATACTTGATTACTTGCATTCATCGTATGGAGATAATATTTATATAAGCCTTATGAGTCAGTACACTCCTATGCCCAATGTCAGAGAGCATCAAAAGCTGAGCAAACGGATAAATGAATCACATTATCAGGCGATGGTTGAGTATTGTCTTGATTGTGGAATAAAAAACGTATTTGTACAAGATATATCTTCTGCTGTACAAGATTTTATACCTGACTTTTAAGATAAGCATAAACACATAAAAACACGGTCTGCATTTCCAGACCGTGTTTTTATGTGTTATTGGAATTTTACTTACATTCATCAAGCACAGCTTTGCAAGCTTCTGCTGACTTACGGAAAAGTGCGAGTTCTTCATCTGTAATATTGGGAAGGAGAACTCTCTTTGCTCCGCTGGAACCGATTATTGTCGGAAGCGAAAGAGCAACATCACTTACTCCAAATTCACCGTTGAGGACGGTACTTACAGTACGAATTGTATCACTGTCACGCATAAGAGAATCAACAAGTGTCGCAACGCAAACTGCAACACCGTAGTAGGTTGCACCCTTGCGCTTGATAATCTCAGCACCGCCGGTCTTTACCTGCTCAAGAACGTTTGCTTTTACTTCTTCGGTCAAAGCGATTCCGTTTGTTTTGCAGTAATCCGCGATTTCTATTCCCGCTATGTGAGTGTTGCTCCAAACAGGAACCTGGGAATCACCGTGTTCACCGATTATATAACCGTGAATATTTGTGCAGTCAATACCGGTTATTGAGGCAAGCGAACTTCTGAAACGTATTGTATCAAGAGTTGTGCCGCTTCCAAGAACCATTCCGTTGGGGAGACCTGTCCACTTCTGGATCATATAGGTAAGAATGTCAACAGGGTTGGCAACAACAAGAATAATCCCGCCATTATAGTATTTCATAATGTTTGCGGTTATATCTTTTGCGATTGCAGTGTTCTTTTTTGCAAGATCAAGGCGTGTTTCGCCGACCTTTCTGTTTGCGCCTGCAGTAACGACAATAACATTGCAATCTTTAACGCAGGAATAATCACCTGCATATACGTCCATCGAGCCGAGAAAAGGCAGTCCATGGGCGATGTCTGCAGCTTCGCCGATAGCCTTATCGGCATTAACGTCGATGAGAACAAGCTCGGAACAAATTTTCTTAAGCGCAATAGCGTATGCAGATGCTGCACCTACAAATCCGGCTCCGATTATTGCGACCTTAGACTTTTTCTTTTTCATATCAATACCTCAAAAAAGCTTTTACGTGATGTGTATAGTATTGCCCGAAAACAAAAAATATTACACTTTGGACTTGGCAAGATCTGCGAGTTTTGTAAATGCTGCGGGATCGTTGTGTGCAATGTCAGCAAGCATCTTGCGGTTGATGTCGACATTTGCTTTTTTAAGTCCGTTCATAAAACGGGAATAGTTCATACCGTTCATCTTTGCAGCAGCAGAAATTCTGGTAATCCAAAGACGACGGAAATCACGCTTTTTGCGCTTACGTCCAACATAAGCATATGTGAGGGATTTCATGACAGCCTGATTTGCCATCTTAAAGTGCTTGGATTTTGCACCCCAATAGCCCTTTGCGAGCTTCAATATCTTTTTTCTTCTTTTGCGCGTCATCATTGCGCCTTTAACTCTAGCCATTTCAAATAGCCTCCTTCTTCGTAAAGTTAATTTTAATTATAGGGAACTAAACGCTTAAGTGTTGCTTCGTTTGCGGGGGAAGCATATGCTGCTTGGCGAAGACCTCTCTTAAGCTTTGTGCTCTTCTTGTTCAAGATGTGACGTCTGTTTGCACGGTTGATTTTAACCTTGCCGTTCTTTGTAACCTTGAAACGCTTTGAAGCACCGCTGTGTGTTTTGATTTTAGGCATTTTTATTTCTCCTCTCGTAAATTGATTGTTAATTTGATTTCGGCGGAACCTTAGAGGTCAGAAACATTATCATCTGACGTCCTTCCAGCTTCGGGATTTTATCAACGTTGCAATATTCTGCACAACCATCAGCAAAACGTGTAAGCAACTCCGTGCCGAGATTTGTATGTGCAAGCTCACGACCTTTAAAACGAACTGCAACCTTTACTTTGCAACCTGACTTCAAAAAACGGATTGCATTGTTAAGCTTTACCTCGAAATCGTGAACGTCAATACTCGGAGTCATGCGGACTTCTTTTACGTCAATTACGCGCTGATTTTTTCGCGCTTCTTTTTCGCGCTTATCCTGTTCAAATTTAAATTTACCGTAATCCATAACACGGCAAACCGGCGGAACAGCCTGCGGAGCAATCTTAACAAGGTCAAGTCCGCTTTCATCAGCCATTTTCATAGCTTCATCCAGCGCAACAATCCCTATTTGATTACCTTCGGCGTCAATAAGGCGGACTTCCTTATCGCGGATTTCTTCGTTGATTTGATGTTCTAACTTGCTGATACTAAAGCACCTCCAAAACTTAAAAGCACGGACAAAACTTGCCCGTGCTCAAAACATTCTTACAATACGGCACAAGGCCGGATAATAAGCAACAATGTTTACCTCTTCACAATGCTTGAGGTGAGGACGGGAAGCCCTGCTTTCTTATAACGCATAATAGTATATCATCTTTCAGGCGCTTTGTCAATCTTTTTTTGTTGAAATTTAAATTTAATAATTTTTGTATTGATTTATTTTCAATTACGAGGTATCCTATATATAAGGAGTGTGAAATAATATGGATAACAAATTTGGAGCAGACATTATTACTCTTACCGATGATGAAGGAAATGAATTTGAATTTGAGCACATTGACACAATAGAGCTCAACGGAAAAATGTATCTTGCATTTACGGAAGCCAATGAGAACCAAACGGATGAAAATGTTTCTGAGATTATTATTCTCAGGCTTGATAAAGACGAAAATGGAGAAGAGATTCTTTCTACCGTAGATGATGAAAGCGAACTTGAAGCTGCTTATGAAGCTTTTATGGAAGAGGCTTTCGATGATGAAGAAGAGTAACATTTAAGGCATTGCGTTATGTCACAAAGCATATTGCGCGCAATACAATAATATAAAAATAAGGTAGGTAATCACCCTGCTCTGTTCGTGATATATCTTTTTAAACCCACATTTTTACTACGGGATTCCGCGCTTCTTTGGCGGATAGCAGGCCTCCCGGTGTGTTTTCTGCGCGCCGGACGTTGGAAGCATATGAAACCGAAGAGAGGAAACCCACCTGCTTTTGTGCAGGTTATAAATTGGTATACACGGCAGTTGCGGGGGAATTATATATGGATAGAAAGTTTAGCAGGCTTGCCTCTGTTTATGGCGAAAAGGCAATATCTTTTTTAGCTGAAAAGCATGTGATGATTTTTGGCTTGGGGGGCGTTGGCGGATATGCGGCTGAGGCAATAGCCCGCTCCGGCGTCGGGAAAATAACGGTCGTAGATTTTGATGTGGTAAACGAAACCAATATTAACCGTCAGCTTTGTGCTATGTCAAGTACTTACAATCTCAATAAAGCAGATGTAACGGCACAAAGGCTGTCTGATATTAATCCGTCTGCTGTTATTGTTCCGCGTGCTCTTCGTTATACAAAAGAGACGCGTGAGAGCTTTTTTGCAGATGCTCCTGATTACATTATAGATGCAATTGATTGCGTAACCGATAAAATTGATTTGATATGTGAGTCAATCAAAAGAAATATTCCTATTATATCTGCGATGGGGGCAGGGAATAAAACAGATGCATCGGCTTTTAAAGTTTCGGACATAAGTAAAACAAAAATGTGTCCGCTTGCTAAAGTTATGAGAAAAGAATTGGGTATCCGGGGAATAAAGCACCTTAAGGTTGTGTTTTCCGAGGAACCCCCGGCTGTTAATTTGCGAGTGCCGGGGAGCACAGTGTGGGTTGTCGGAACAGCTGGATTGATGCTTGGCGGAGAAGTTGTTAAGGATTTAATCAAAGAGGCAGAGGTTTAATCTGTCTCTTTGTTTTGTTTGAGAGAAGCTCTTGGATTTTTATCAAGAACCTCCCATCCGGGAAGAGGGAAACGCTGCATGGAGTTGAATATTTTTGTTGAGTATCCGTGATATAAAGAGTTCATTTTTGCGACGAACTCTTTGATTTCCTGTCGTTTGGTGTTCCCGTTTGCAGGGCAGGGGCTTTTAACAATCGGTAAGTTTAATTTACGTACGGTTTTTCGTATGAGGTATTCGTCGGAATACAGCAGGGGACGTATCTGCCATAATTGCTTTTTATCTAAATAGGTAACCGGTGAAAAACAGGAAATTCTGCCTTCGAATATCTGTGACATAAGAAAAGTTTCTACGGCATCATCGAAGTTATGGCCTAATGCTATTTTGTTACACCCCAGACGTATCGCCTCATCATGAAGCATTCCACGCCTCATTTTTGCACATAGTGCACACGGGTTTTCTTCTTTTCGTATATCAAATATTATTTCAAAAATATTGCTGTCAACAATAGAATATTCAATGTTATGTCGCCTGCATAGCTCTTTTATTTGCGAAAAATCACTTTTTCCGGGTGCCGGATCTATAGTGATCGCTTTTATATCAAATTGTTGCGGATAAAATCTGCGCAGCTCCGATAATGCCAGTAATGTCATTATCGAATCTTTTCCTCCTGAAACTCCAACAGCAATAATGTCTCCGTTTTTTATCATTTTGTACTCTGCTACACACTTTCTGGTTAAACTAAGTACACGTTGCATTATAAACACCACCGAAAAAATTTAAATTGAGATGTGAGAAAACGAGAGAAAAATATATATATAAAAGAGAAAACGAGAGATTTGAAAATATAAATTGAAAAAAATAAAAATAAGTGTTGACATTTTGCGTCTAAAAGTGTAAGATAAATACTGCTCGTAATAAGATTATACACTAAGTAACGTAAAAAGGGAATGTTTTTTTACTTTCTTTTTTTACGGTACTTAGAAAATCAATTACGAAGATAAATTAACGGAGGGTTTAAAATGTCTACATTCATGGCAAATGAGAAAACCGTTACCCGTAAATGGTATATTCTCGACGCTGCGAACAAGCCTCTTGGTGAAACTGCAGCTCAGGCAGCAGTTCTTCTTCGCGGTAAACACAAAACCGATTACACCCCGCATGTCGATTGCGGTGATTTCGTAATCGTCATCAATGCTGCAAAAGCAGTTCTTACGGGAAATAAGCTTAATCAGAAGTACTACCGCACACATTCCGGTTACGTCGGCGGCCTCAAAGAGGTTCAGTATCGTATCCTTATGCAGGAGAAGCCGGAGCTTGCTATGGAGCTTGCTGTTAAGGGTATGATTCCGAGAAATGTTCTTGGAAGAAAAGCTCTTGGTCGTCTCAAGGTTTTTGCCGGAGCAGAGCATAACCATGCTGCGCAGAAGCCGGTAGCATTTACATCTTACGAGGAGGTTAAATAATGTACACACCTAAGAAACCTTATTTTTATGGTACAGGAAGAAGAAAATCCTCTGTCGCAAGAGTTCATGTTTACCCGAACGGCAGCGGTAAGATCACTGTAAATGGAAGAACTCTTGACAATTACTTTGGTCTTGATACACTTAAGCTCATTGTTCGTCAGCCGCTTGTCACAACAGATATGCTCGATAAAGTTGATATCGAAGCAACTGTTATCGGTGGTGGTGTTACAGGTCAGGCAGGTGCTATCCGTCACGGTATTGCACGCGCTCTTCTCAATGTGAACGAAGAGTTCCGCGCAGCACTCAAGAAGGAAGGCTTCCTTACTCGTGACCCGAGAATGAAGGAGCGTAAGAAGTACGGTCTCAAAGCAGCTCGTCGCGCACCGCAGTTCTCAAAGAGATAATTATTTTATGGCTCTTTGTCAATAGTTGGGGTAAAGAGTTAAAATGAAAAAGTGATTAGGCAGGCAGTCGTCGTTAGGCGGCTGCTTGTTCATTGTTGACTTGCTGATGAGAGAAAATATGTAAAATACGATTTCTGAATCTGTTGAAA
>JAZQFJ010000003.1:0-80757 GCA_045539475.1 Eubacteriales bacterium
AATTTCAACAGATTCAGAAATCGTATTTTACATATATTCTCTCATCAGCAAGTCAACAATGAACAAGCAGCCGCCTGACGACGACTGCCTGATCACTTTTTCATTTTAACTCTTTACCCCAACTATTGACAAAGAGCCTAAATAAATAACATAATTATGATGACAGCCCCGTGAAGCGGAAAATTTCGCTTCACGGGGCTGTTTATCACTTCAACGTTATTATAAACGTCTCTGTTTTCGGATTCGGGTTATTTTCATCAATCGTGTCGTTTGTCACGGTCATATGTGCATGAGAAAATCCGGCACGAAGCCCCGGAGAAATCGCCTCAATGCGGTCAATTACCTTTTGGCATTCGGCCTCAACCTTTGCCTTATCGCTCACCGGTGCATCGGTTCTCACAAGCAAAAGCGGCATTGCGCCGTATTCGCCGTCGTTTACAATGCTTATGCGATACAGCGAGGAATTTGCCGTATCGGGAAGAGCATACGGAAGCGGAAGCCTTTCTGCAATCTCCGTATAAAGCTTATAGCACATATCTTCCATTTCAACGTCGTTTTCATATCTCATATACCCGCCCGGACGGTATGCACTGCCTATCATACAGGAATAGATATACGCCGGCACGGTCTTTCCCGCTGCGCTTAATTCCTTGGTCTTTTCGTAAACTGCAGGTGCATCCATTCCGTTGTACTTATACACCGTCGGCGTGAAGTAACCGATTTTAAATCCTTCCGCGGTTCTCGTCATCATAACGGACATCATATATGAAATCTTCTCGCCCTCGGAAACGTAAAGCGCGCAAAGAAGCTCTTCACTTGCAGGAACAAGCTCAAGATATGCCTTATCCTCCGCCGCATGCTTTACCTTTATCAGCGTATCACTGACCCGAAGCCCGCTCATATAATACTTATCAAACGGCACAAACGGATTTTTTGCCATACCGTGAAGCTCAGAGAAAAGGGTGGCGATATCCTCAGCATTAGTCTGAAGGCTTTCATCAAGAAGCGGAAGCACGCCCGCGGCATCATCCTCCTCATAGCAACGGAAAAACTCCGAAAGCACGCTCTCTGCCTCTGCACGCACTTCATCGGAAAGCTCCGACGTAAGCGTATATTCTCCTGCGGTTTTAGGCTTATCACCGCAACCGCAAAGCAGAAGCGCCAGTACCGCGGCGAATGCAGCTGCGCATAAAAATGTCTTCTTCATATATTATCTTCTCCTTCTCTTTTTCTTTTTAGCACGGTAGATCCGTTTTCTTACTATAATTGCCGTACACAGAATAACAAACGCGCCGATTATGCACAGCACAATTGTCAAAACAGTTTTTACGACGCCACCGACAATTCCTTTTATCGTATCGCGCCGCACCTCACCTGCGGTTTTTGCCGAAACATCAATCGAAACAGAGCACGGCATCCTCAGGAGCTCTTCTCCGTCTGCATACGAGAAAACGGCATAATCAACCCCATCCTCCATCGTGACGGAAAGCGAAACATCCTCGCGCATTTTCCCGGCGGGGAGAAGCAGCTCTACCGGCTTTTCAAACGCATATCCGCCCTCGGGAAGGTCTGACGTATTATAGCTTACCTCGTTGAAATTTTCAAATCCCCAATCGAGCAACGCCTTTGTATCGGCATATTTATCTTTATCCTTCACACACTTCATAACAACGGCAATAAGGCATCTTCCGTCACGCTCCGCCGCCGTTACGAGCGTGCATTTTGAAACGCTCGTCCACCCGGCTTTTCCTCCGATTATTCCGTCATATTTCATATCCGGAACGCTTACCATATAATGCTGGTTTACAAATGTCCGCTTTTCCGGCTGCTTGTTCGTGGGAGACATAACATATTTATATGTGCTGAACACCTTGCGGAATGTCTCATTCTTCAGCGCATAGCGGCAAATCATCGCCATATCGTATGCCGTTGTGTAGTGGTTATCGTCACTGAGCCCGTGGGCATTGACGAAATTTGAGTTTTTCGCACCTGCGCGGGAAGCGGTTTCGTTCATCATCTCCGTAAATGCCTCAATCGAGCCGGCAGCCTTTTCCGCAATTCCGTTGCAAGCATCGTTTGCCGACATCAGAAGCGCCGCATAAACCGCCTGCTCCATCGTTATCTCTTCTCCCTCGTCAAGCGCAATGTGGCTTGAACCGACAGGCAACGAGAACACGGCATAGTGCGACATCGTCATTTTCTCCGTCATAGAAAGCTTTTCAAGACCCGTTATGACGGTGAGTATTTTTGTTATGCTCGCGGGGTACATCTGCTTATGCATTTCCTTGTCATACAGCACCTGACCCGTTTCCGCATCAATAAGCACCGCAGATTCCGAAACAAGCTCCGGCGGTGCGGCAAATGCAGTTACCGTAAGTAAAAGAAATACCGAAAGCACGATTATAAAACAAAAAAATCTTTTCACAATTCCTGCTCCTGCTTAATTTAATTTCTGCGCATATCGTTCCCTAAAAACTCAAGCTTTATAAAATCACCTTTAATACGGGAGAAAAATGCCGGACCGTAGTCTTTTATAATATCATTTTCCTCACACGACGAAATTATTACTGTTTTTTTGTCTGCGTTCAGCCGCATATTTACAATGTTGAACAGTGCCGCGACGGTAAACGGGGTTTTCATCTCGCGCCCGACGTCATCGAGAATAAGCAAATCGCAGGTTTCATATATATCGGTGTTTTCGTCGCTTCTTCCGAACTTCACCGCCTCATATTCTCCCAGAACGGAGAACGCCGTACCGAAAACAACGGAAAAACCGCGGTCGGCAACTCTTCGCGCAATGCACGAAGCAAGAAACGTCTTACCAAGCCCCGGACCGCCTGTGAGGAAGAGATTTTCGCTCTCCGCACCGAAATTTTCGGCGTAGTCGCGCGAAAACTCAAGCACCTCACGCATCTGGGCACGGGGTGACAGAGCCGTTCCGTTTTCGGGATATCGCGATATATCGAACTCCGCAAAGTCACTCTTTTTAAGAACAAGCTTCTTATTTATCTCATCGGCAACCGCACGGCGGTATCTTGTGATAACACACGGACAAAGCTCTCCGCCGGTGTATCCGGAATCGTTGCACACCTCGCACGAATATCTCGGTTCGAGCGCACTCTCCGGAATGTCAGCCTCTGCAAGAAGCTTTTTTCTCTCCGCAACAAGCGCAAGGTTCTTTTCTTTTGCGCGTGCGATAAGCGTTGCTGTATCCTCGCTTTTTCCGAACGATGCGCGTATAACGTCAAACACGGTCGTGCGGAGCGCGGCGTCTATCTCTGCCACGCGCGGCATTGCACCGTAAATTTTAAGCTTACGCGCTTCTGCATCTGCCTCAGCTCGGATTTTTTCGTTTTCTAAGCTGTGCAAAACGTTTTCGAGAATTTCTTTATCGTATTTCATTCCGCTCATACCGCACTCCCCTGCCTTTTCTTTCTGTTAAGCTCGCGCAGCTTCATAGCCGCGCTTTCATCCGCACCCTGAGGTTCCGCTGCTTTTCCCTGCTTCTTGTCCCCGTTCTCTACATCCGCGAGGGTTTTTGCACCGAGCGTGCTCCACGACACCAGAATCCTGTGCATATAGCTCCACTTAAGCGAGCCGGTGTTCACAACCGTCTTGTCATATGCCGCCTCAATAAGCTCATCCGAAAGCCCAAGGGTGATCCACTCGGAAATATATTTTTCCTCCGTGGGAGAAAGAGCTCGTCCCGAAATCCTGAGAAGCTCTGCAAATCTCGTCTTTTCGCGGCCCAGCTTTTCCTGCTCCTTCAAATATTCCTCTGCACGGCCGAGCGTAAGCACGCCCGCGCGCACCCATGCCTTCGCACGTTTTTCGACCGTGCGCATCGTCGGCACGCGCCCCGGCCCGTAACGTTTTCTCATATCGTCGATACAGCTTTTTACGAGCAGGCATATAACATCCACCGGAAGCCCCAGCCACGAGTAGATTCCCAAAAGCACCTGCAAATCAACGGTCGAAAGAAGCTTACCGAAAGACTCTTCGCAAAAATCAACAAGATATTTGAAATCCTTATCTGAGCCGAGATGCTCTGCAACGTCAGTTGATGAATATTCCGGTATGGCATCCGAGCGCTCGGGAACTTTTATTCCCTCCGTCTTACCGATAAGACCGCGCGCCTCAAGGAATGAGAGCACGCGCGTCATTTCCTCTGCACTCATTTTCAGACGCTTTTCTGCGGCAGGAATGTCAAGCTCACCGGAGTGTGCTAATATGTATATGTAAAGAAGCGCGGCGTTTCCGTCACCGCTGTCAAGAAGAAGGTTTGCCGAATGCGACGGTATCAATACGTCCTGAGATTTCGGCACCTTCAATTTCAAAACTCCCATATCCTTATCCGTTCCTTATCTGTTATCTATTCTCTTCCATTTCCTGTCTGTAAACCAAATATAATGATACATAATAAAGTATATCACAAAACATATCCTCTGACAAGATTAATGTTCAGGTGATTAAGATTTTCTCGCCGGAATACAGGAAAAGAAAATTTTTCAAAAAACTCTTGACAATTCAAAAATATGTGATATACTATAAACAGTAATGATTACTGTTTATTTTAAGGAGGAATACATAATGAACGCAAACGTAGCAAAGCTTATGAACGAGCAAATTAACAAGGAGCTTTATTCGGCTTATCTCTATCTTGATTTTTCAATTTTCTATGAGCAGCAGGGGCTTGACGGCTTCGCAAACTGGTATATGGTTCAGGCGCAGGAAGAGCGCGACCATGCAATGCTTTTCCTGAAATACCTTCAGCTCAACGGCGAAAAGGCAGAGCTTGATGCTGTGGGTAAGCCGGACAAAGAAATGAAAACGCTTATGGATCCGCTCAAATTCGGTCTTGAGCATGAGCAGTATGTAACAAGCCTTATCAACGATATCTATGCCGCAGCATATGACGTAAAGGATTTCCGTGCAATGCAGTTCCTTGACTGGTTTGTTAAAGAACAGCTTGAGGAAGAAAAGAACGCGGATGATATGATAAAGAAGATGGAGCTTTTCGGCAACGATTCCAAAGGGCTTTACTCCCTCGATTCCGAATACGCCGCAAGAGTTTACACGGCACCGTCACTCGTTCTGTAAAAAACAACACAAACCGGGGTTGCAAAAAGGTCAGCGCCTTTTTACAACCCCGGTATAATTTTGACTTGTTGATGAAAATATTATCCTTATTTACTTCACTCTGTTATAAGCGCTCTCATAAGCGGCAAGAAGCTCGTTTACGCCGAGATTTTCAAGCTCTGCCTTATACTCATCAAACTTTGAAAGCGGTTCCTGACCGAGAAGGAACTTCTGAAGCATTTCATTTGCATATGTTTTGATACTTACGTTATATGTACTGATAATATCCTGCTCTTCATCATTGAAATCAAGCCAGAGCGTTACCGGATAGTTCGGAAGAGTGTGCTCCACAAGCATGGCTTCGCTTTCAAGCGTCGTTTTCGACTGCATTGCAGCAGCTGCCTCGGGATCAAGACGAGCAAACGTGCCGTAAAGCTGGAAGCCGTACATTGTGTTTGCCATCGTTCCGACCTCGTCGGTGATAAACTGCTTTTTGCCGTTTACAACCTCATAGGTCTCG
The DNA here is from genome assembly GCA_045539475.1 of Eubacteriales bacterium. Classification (GTDB taxonomy): domain Bacteria; phylum Bacillota; class Clostridia; order Oscillospirales; family JAAYXM01; genus SIG480. The sequence goes on from JAZQFJ010000003.1 coordinate 5,600, forward strand.
CCCTCCTTACCCCACGACACAAGCTCCATTGCCTCGTCAGTGTAGAGCCAGTCGAGGAATTTTGCTGCGTTTGCAATCTGCTGCGGTTTTCCCGTATCCGGAATCGAGAAGCCTATCATCTCGATATCTCCGCGCTCAACAAGCGGCGCACCCTTCTCCGGATTTGCAACCGGAGGAACAAAAGCCTGAAGCTTGAATTCCGGATTGTTCTTATTCGCAATTGAATTGTAGTTATCTATACGAAGCTGAAGATGCGGCATAATAAATGCCTTGTCGGTAAGGACAAACTCATCAAGCGTTGACTGATTCATCGTGGTTACATCCGGCGGCATAAGCTTTTCATCTATCATCTTACGATAGAACGTAAGCGCCTCAAGTGCCGCATCCTGCATATGTCCATAGTACCACTTTTCGTCATCAAAATCATAGTAAGCGCCAAGCTGCCACCACTTATCAAAGGATGAGCCCGGAATATCAAACAGATATTGCGTTGAACGCGTCATAAACGGGTATGAATTCGGATACAGACCTTTGAGCGTTTTGCTGACTTCGTACAGTTCATCAAAGGTTGCAGGAGTTTTGAGATTGTGCTTTTTGAAAATATCCTCACGGTAAAGCCAAGCACGCATACGCGTCTTTCCCTGACGTCCGGAACCGGGGCTATAGTATACTTTGCCGTCGGCACGCTTACGCGTTTTTACAAGAAGGTCATAATCCTCCTGAGAGAGCGAGTTGAGCCACGCGTTGTAGTTCGGCATAAAATCTGCAAGGTCATCAAGAGCGATAAGACCTTCTCCCGCATATTTTGTGTGCGAGCTTATAACACCGAATGCCATGATGTCCGGAAGCTCTTCACGCACCGCAAAGAGCAGCGGATATTTTGTTCCTGCCTCTGAGCTTGGAATAGCGATAATATCAAGCGTTGCTCCGCTTCCCTCCTGCATATACTCCCATACCTTCCAGTCATCCTGAACAGGCCAGCTTGAAGAAGACTCTACCATAAAGGTGATAACATCATCTTTTGTGAGAGGTTCGTTCGGGTCTATCCCTTCAAACTGAGTAGCTCCGCCGCCTCCGCCGCACGCACAAAGAGCGAGAAGCATAACAGCTGCAAGGGTTAATGCGATTAGTTTTTTCATTTTGGTTTTCCTCCTTTATTTTCAGCGCAGATGCGCCGGTTTACATAATTTATGCCATTACGGAAAGACGCGAAAAATCAATCTCGCCCATCATCTGTTCTCCGGAAAGAAGAAGAGCGGTTTCTTTGCATACGTGCTCTCCTATTCTGCGCACACCGTTCGTTGTTACACCTGCGATATGAGGGAACAGAACTATATTAGGAAGAGAACGAAGCTCGCTGTCCTTCGCCGGCGGTTCGGGGTTTGTTACATCCAGTACCGCCATAAATCGGCCTTTCCGGCACTCTTCAACAAGGTCTTGTTCGTTTATCAAGGATCCGCGGGCGGTGTTTATAAGCACCGCTCCGTCTTTTATGAGTCTTAGATTTTCGCGGTTTATCATATTATCCGTTTCCGGAACACTGGGCGCATGAATGCTTATTACATCACATTCCGACATAAGATATGAAAGCTCACACTTTTCTGCGCCCAGCTCGTTTATCTTCTCCTCACTTACATACGGATCATACACAAAAACATCAACGCTGAATCCACGAAGCAAATCAATGAAATGCCTGCCCGCACAACCGGCACCGATAACGCCGATTTTTATACCGTAAAAATCAGTTATTGTATTGAAGTTTTCTCTCCAAAGTCCGTTTCTCGTATCTCTTGTGAGAGTGAACATTCCCTTACACGCCGCAATTGCCGCGCCGAGGGTTGTTTCCGCAACTCCGCGGGAAAGCTCGTTTGATGCAGATGCAAGCCTTACCCCACGGCTGATCATCTCAGGCGTTACTATCTTTTTCACAGAACCTGCGGCGTGTATCACGCCGAGAAGTCCCGGGCAAGCATCCAGAATTCCCGCATCTATCGCGGGAGAACGCCACGATGTAATTAAGACATCCGTGTCTTTTACAAAATCAAGCATTGCAGGTTTGTCTGAAAAGCGCTCATCACCGCGGTATATATGCACTTCTCCCAATTCACGAAGCCGCGAATAATGGGTTTCCGAAAAAACCTTTTCCTTCCATTGGTCATTTACAAGTATGGATATTTTGTACATATCTTCTCCGTTTCTAAATGCAGAATGCAAAGTGCAAAATGCAGAATTATTTTACATAGTCAATGATTCGCTTAATAAGCACTGCAACCTCCGCTCTTGTTGTGTAGTCAGTCGGAACGATAAGACCGGACTTACCGTTGACAAGCCCTGCGCCGATGAGGGCGGTGACGGCGTCTTTTGCGTAAGGTGCAACGGTGTCAAAGTCGGGGTATTGCGAGGGAGAAATCCCTCCACCGTCGTTCGACGGTCCCCCTCCCTTTAAGGCAAGGGAGGCTTTGAGTGCGCGGTAGACGATTACCATCATATCCTGGCGGGTTATCGTATTGCGCGGTGCGAATTTGTTATCACCGATGCCGTTGACGAGACCTGTGTTTCGTGCTATTGCAAGCTCTGCTGCGAAGTAATCATTTGCCGAAACATCTGCGAAGTTCTCTGTGCTGTCGCTTGAAAGGTCAAATGCACGGACGAGAAGCAATGCAAAGTCTGCGCGGGTTATCTTTGCGGCGGGTGCAAACGTGCTTGCAGACGTGCCCTTTATTATTCCATCATTCGCAAGCGTGTTTATCGCACCCTCTGCCCATGCGTGGTTACCAATGTCTGTGAAACGGATGTTATCCGTTTCACCGGAGGCCTCCGGTGTTTTTTCGCCATCTTCTGTTTTGTCTGTTTCTCCGTTTTCTGCATCCGGAACTGTTTCTGTATCCGGCTTGTCGGTCGGTGCGGCACCGCCGCCACCGCCTCCTCCACCGCCACCGGCGGGAGGTGTATCAGTGGTTTCACCGGAGGTTCCGGTATCTGACGATGAGCCTGAACTGCCTGTCGTTCTTCCGTAAACCGTTACATCAAAATGCACGGTCGTCGTAAGCGCACCGTCTGTTGCCGTTATCGCAACGTGATTCTCTCCTACCTGGCTGTCATCCGGCTTCCACGTAAGAACACCGCTTTCTTCATTAAGCGACATCCCTCGCGGAAGAACGCTTCCCTTAAAGGTTATCGGCTTTCCGCTCATATTCGTTGCAGAAAGCGGAATAGTGATGCCGGATCCCGCGGAGACCGTGAGTTCTCCTATCTCCGCGAATTTCGGTGAATCCTCTTCGTATGACGAAAGCGCAATCCTTGCATTCTGATCCTTTTCTATATTGTAGATATATCCAAGGCTTTCATCATAAGCATCAGCAAAGGAGCGGATAAGGGAAACATCTTCAATATCAATCATAAGCTTATTCCCGTCAACCTCTGCATCCTCAATAACGTATACGCCGTGGCGCTCTCCGACGTTTTCAACCTCGATGAGCTTTCCTTTAACAGCGTTGACATCAAGCTTTGCCGGGTCAATGTCATTATCAAGCGTCATCTCAATATAGCTGTGATACTCGGTCGCACCCGACTCCTTGTTTATAACCGCTTCCGGAAGTCCCTTAGTGAAGTCGGTTATGGTTCCCGTAAGCGCAGCCTTTTCAGAAACGAGCGTATCAAGCTTTGTTCCGTCAAGGAGATATCTGCGAACTACATTTCCGTCTGTATCCTCAGAACATACTCCGACAAAGCCTGTAAAATCAAACTTGTCTGCAACGTTATAAGTAACTTCATTGTTTGCGGCATATACGACATAGTCTGTTCTGCCGTTCTTAAGCTTTATCTTCACCGCGGCAACCGGCTCATCCTCACGCATCGGCTTGCCATCACGGCGGGAAACTCCAAGGCGTTCCATGCTCTCAATGTTGCTCTCTCCGATGCACGGTTCGATAACCGATGTGAAGAGCGTATCAAGGTCCTTGCCGCTTCTGCGGACAAATATATAATCGAAGTGGTCAGGGTTCTGCTTGATAATAGGCGGCTTACCGTCTGCCAGCGCAACCTCGGTGATATCAAAGTCGTTAAGCTGTGTAAGACGCAGGTGCCAGTCCTTTTCCGGAAGCGGCTTTGAGCTTCTGAGCATATCAACATCAAAATCTGCAGTAAATGTGCCTGTTCCCGGCATCCTTGCGCGCTCTACGTTATAGATAAAGTTAAAGCCATCCTCTTTATCGTAGTATGTATCCTCTGCATACGGAACATCGGGTCCTGCGTATGTTCCGATAGTCTGCGGGATAAGATCAACCCCCGTGACCTTGGTGCTCTGCGACTGAGCGTGGAAGCTGTAAAGATGCTCGTCACCGCCGACAATGCGGAAGAAGTCAAGCGCATAAGAAACCGTGTCGTCAATATCAACCGACACAACCGTTCTGCGGTACACATCGGTTATATTCGGATATGCCTGCGGGGCATCGACGTCCACAACCTGAATATCGCCGGCATCGTCGAAGTGAAGCGGTTTTCCGCCCTCACGGTGACTTATCTGCTGCATATCATTTACCATAACTGTATTATGAGATGCGGTTGCGCTGTCCCAGTTATAGCGTTTTGTTGCTCCTGCACCAACCATTTCGGCAGGATAACCGAAATCGGGTGACATATCAAGTCCGAAAGCTTCAATTCCGAGATGGAGTGTGTCATTATGATTGTGTCCGATAGGCGCCGAGCCGAAGTATAACCAAAAATCACGCAGGCTGTTGCTTATTGCATTTGAATCTGTGGTTGTAAACTTTGTTCCGCCCTTAAGGTGCGCAATACCGAAGCCCGTTGTTATGCCGCTCTTTGTGAAGTCATATTCGCCGTATTTTTCAATGACCTCTTCTATCTCATCCTGAATCCCCTCAGGGTCTTTCGTAAATATATCGCCGCGGATGTTTTCAAGATTCCCCTTTGCGCCGAAATAGAGAAGCTGAGCAAATATCGGCTGTTTTGTTGCTTCCCATCCCGCAAGCTCCAGATCAGTCTGTGTGCTGAATCCGAATGCTCCCGTTCCGCTGTTATCGCTTATATTTGCGGCAACGGTTACGGTGATATACGGAACTATAACCTTAAGCGCCTTTATAAACTTCGGGTTCTTATAAAGGTTCGTATCCGGGTTTGTGTTTTCCTCGTAAATTGAAAGAATTTTTGCCACTTCAAGAAGGCTGCTCGGCATAAGTTTATTGTATCCGATAGAGCTTTCAAGCGTCATGGCTTCACGCTCTACCACATCAACAAGCTTTCGTGTGATATTTCCTCCGGTACATCCCTTATCGCTGTCAACCGTACCGCGCTGCATCAGAAATTCAAGAAGCTCTGCCGTTCTCGGATACGTGTCGTATATAACGGCAGCATATGCAAGCGGTATGTGATACAAGCCGAAGTTACCGAGGATTGTTCCGCGCTTTACGTCGTCAAGAACTCTGTCCATAATGTTAAGCTCAAAGTTTTGGCGAATCTTTTCCGGGGTTGTTTTATCGTTTATATCGGTGTTATTAAGCTCAACTGCCCTTTTGCTGAGATACTCAACAACCCACGGATCATCATACACATCGAAAAATGCATCGTAGGCTTGCATATAAGAACTTACAAGACCTCGTTCCCATGTATGACCGACAATATTACCGAGAGCTTTGCTTCCGGAAAAACCTGCCATAAAGCCGTGTTCAAGGTTTTCCATTGTGTTATAGGTGGGGTAGAAATCGGCAATTCTGTCAAGAAGCACGATTCCTGCGCGGGCATATTTTGCATCACCCGTATAAAGATAAGCATCGCGGAAGGCATCAATTGCCTGTTCTATTATCGCGGAGTTCTTTTCGTATCTTTGCGTCCATAAACCGAGGAAGGAATATAGGGAAATGTAGGTATGAACCTCGCGGTCACCATTCTTTGTGCAGGTTCTTCCCGTTTCATAGCCTAAGCTGTCATCAACTCCCCAGATATATCCTGCGTGCGGAAGCTCAAAATCTCCCCAGCCGTGAGTTATAGGATCTTTTGTTCTCGGATCGATACCGTAAGAGTCTTTATTCGGATCGTAAAGCTCCGGATAGGTCTCATTAAAGAGGTTACCGTTCGGGTCGCCGTAGCCGTAGGGGTTATCGGCAAACTGATCGTAGACTTTGTATTTACCGGTTTCTTCGTCGCGAACTCCTCTGCCGCAAAGAATTCCGTTCTGCTCAAGAGCATACGTTCTGTCAAACTCGCCATGCTCGTTAAGTCCGTTTTCATAGAAGCTTTCAAAATCGTTTGACGGGAAAAGCCTCTTACACTCCGGACACTGTATCTTCCACGGGCGGTTCAGCGGATCCATTGCCCACGGGAAACGGTTATACTTAACAACAAGGTCTTCTCCGCAATAGCGGCAATAACGGAACTCCGGATCTTCTTTTACACCGACAAAGTTTGTTCGCAAAATCCCCTGCGAGTGAATCATATCATATATCTCATCAATGTACGGCAAATACTTGTCTGCATTCTTTTTCGCAGTGTTCATGGTGCTCTTCGCCCATTTATAAGTAGCGATATTTTCTCTTGCGTTTGCCACTCTTTCCTCGGTATAGTAGGTTGAGGCAACCTTGCCCTCACGCACGGTTACTGTGAGATTTCCATAACGCACAAGACCGTCAATCGTTACCGTAGCCGTAATTTCGCACGTTTCATTTGAGGAAGCAAGCGGAGTTATGAAGCCATTTTCATCGACAGACGCGGTTGCAGGATCCGAGCTTTCAAAGGTTACTCCGCCCTCAGGGATAACCAATTCTTCGCCCTTTGAGTTATACGCCTTTACGGTTATTGCGCAGCCCTCGCTGTACGGTGCAAAGGTCTGCTTTTCCGCTGAAAGAACAACATCCGCAAAAGCAGGTGCAAGCGCCCTGATGGTTATCGGCTCGAGCGATGCTATCTGTTCACCCTTGTAATATACATCAGCTGAAATGGTTGCGCTTCCTTCTCCTACCGCTTTCGGTACGCCGTCAACAATCTCAATAACGGCTTCATTATCACTGTGAAGCACAACATAGTTTTCTTCATCCGCTATATAGCCGTGGTTAAGTCCGAAGCGGTATGTTTTTCCGATGCCCATATCACCCGTCACAACCACATTGGTAGCTTCGCCGATGATAATCTCATTATCCTCAGCTGACATTGAAAGCGCTAAAATCTCCGGCTCGTTTACCAAATAGTCAAGCTCAAAGCTTACTATATACTGAGTTGCACCGCCTCCGCTGCCTTTTTTAAAGCTTCTGACCGTGAGAGTATGGTTCTTTCCGCCCTCAACGTAAATCGGATTCATTCGCGCTGAAATTTTTGCACCATGATTTTCCTTATCCGGAGAGGAAAAATTGTAATCGCCGAGATATTTGCCGTCAAGATATATATGTGCATATCCGCTTGTACTCATCGGGAGGCCCGTGAATAACGGCTCATACCAGCCGCTGTATTTTACAGGGAAAACAATGGCAGTGTCGGCTTCTACCGTGTTGGTTTTTGCAGAATCTGCAATGTTTGTTATTTTGCTGAACATAGCATACGCAAGGTTATAGCAATCTTTTTTGCCGCTCAGGCAATTTGATATAACAGTTTGTGAGGTTTTTTCACGGTCAAGATAATATCCGTCTTTTTCAATTGTTGCATAAGTCGTTATAATCTTGTCCTTACCCGCAGTGGCATTTCTTGCAGAAAAATCAATAAAGTGATCTTTAGGAACAACCTCCGTAACCTCAATTTCAAACCGTTCACTGCTTTCCACACGCGTTCCGTCATACTCCACCGAGACAACAACAGAAGCTGTTCCCGGCGTTATACCAAGCACCGTGCCGTCTCCGGAAACGGAAATCACATCAGACGGCGATCCGTCGGCAAGAGAAAACCTTACATCATAGTTTTCATCAATATACGCTTCCTTGCCGCTCGTGTGAACTGCGTGAGCGGTAAGCTTTGTTGAAAAGCCCTTTTCAAGAGTTCTGTTTCCCGTTATGTATGCACTGCCAAGCGGTGTGTTGTCCATAACTCTGACAGTAACGGTTGATTTTGCAACAACTCCTCCGCAGCTTCCGTATGCCGTGATATCTGCAAAACCGGGAGACTTCGCAGTGATGTTCCCTTCTGCGTCAACCGACGCAACAGCGGCATTAGCGCTTTCATAATAATAAATTACATCATCTTTTTCATAAAGTGAGCCGTCTGTGTTGTACGGGGTTGCCGTAACGATTGATGCATCACCCACACGAAGCTCTGTATCAGTTTCGGCGACGATGCTTTCAAACATAACCTCAAGCCCCGAAACGGAAACCGAAAGCACACCGGTCTGCGTCACTCCGTTTAACGTTACGTCTGCGCGGATCTCGCACTCACCGTCCGAGACAACAGTTATAACGCCGTTTGCGTCAACTCTCGCAACGCGCGTATCTTCTGGATAAACAGAATAGGTTACATCAAGCGGCTCGGTTGTGTTACCAAATACGATTACCTTTCCTGTGCTTGATACGGGCGCAACGGTTGTAGCGAACTTATCATAGGTCTTTGCGCCGTCCGTTGTCCCTTCCATTTTAAAATCAACGCTTTCAAAAGTTACCTCGTGATATGAAAGCTCTGAGACGAGAACATCAAAGCCGAGAGTGTCGGTAGACGACGCCGCAAAGGTTACGTCCGAAGCAAGATAGTTGTTGTAATCCCAATTTACATACAACGGAGTTGACGAGAAGGTTGTCCAGTCAATATCCCCGTTTTCATCCGTAAAAAACTCATCATCATAGTGCAGCTTACGCTGAGATGACGTAACTCCGTCCACGTAATAGTATACCATTGTTTTTATCGTGGGCATCGTCTTTACGTTTTCAAGCTTTACATTTCCGGCAAACTCATAAATTTTGCCGTGTTCAATCCCGACAAGTTCAGAATTCGAGCCTGTCGGTGCATTATTCGGCTGCTGAATCTGAAAACGCTTGGTACTTCCTCCGGTTGGCGGGTTTCCGTCAAACATAGCTTTAAGAATGTTGGTAATTTTACCGCTTACTCCGGATTTACCTTTATAAATCTCATAATCATATGTATCGCGTGTTTTGTCACGAACGGCTTCCCACATAGTTGCAGATGCCGCAACACCTTCATTTGAGTTATCTTTCATATACACGTTGTTTTCAAACTCACCGTGACGCACACCGTTACGCGCGAAGAGGTTTTTGCCGACAACAGCCGCTGTGAAGCTATATTCCTTTTCGTCACCACCAAGCGTTGCCGTAACCTTCACATCGGTTTTACCCATCTTATGTGCGGTAAAGATACCGTTTTCTTCCGTTACGATGCTTTCATCGGCAATTTCAAAGGAATAATCAATGCCACTGCCCGGATTGTTCCCCTCGCCGGTTAACATTTTTAATGGAGATGTATCACCAATGTGGATAAAGCCCTGCGGGAAGTTGATACTCATTTCTTCCGGCAGGCTTGTGGCTGCCGGAAGAGCGGTAACGCGTAGTGTTACCGGCGCGCTCGTAACGGCATCAACCTTTACGGTGATTTGCGTTTCGCCCTCTGCGACTGCGTAGATTTCGCCGGTATCCTTGTCAATCGTTGCAACCGATGTATCCGAGCTTTTGTATGTAACGGTTGACATGGATGTATCAAACGCTTTGCCAACGTTATCTGTTGCGGTAAAACCTGCTACCGCGTATTCGCCCTCAAGAAGCAAGCTTTCCGAAAGCGCTGCCGTTACGGTATCAAGCTTTGTGACAAGAGAAAGCTTTAAAATTCCGGGACGAATATATCCCGCCTCAGTACATTTCAAAAGGAACAAGTGTTCTCCTGCAGTATCAAATGTAAAACGCACCGTTTCTGCACTTACAAGAGATTTATCGGTTGAAGAGTAGAAATAGACGTTATAAAGCTTTTTGCTTTCGTCCGGTGCAGATGCAACAGCTTTGATTGCACTCTTATCCGCACCATCTTCAATATCGACAATAAAGATGTCTGCACTTCCGCAAGTATTTTTATTTCGCGTCATATACTTGAAATTCACCGTATATTCCCCTGCTTGCGGTACCATAATTCTATACGCCACCCATTCGCCGGCCTTTTCAAAATCAAAGCAAGCATAGCTTTGGTTCCACTGAGCGTCCGGGTCTGATGTCGATTGGATATCGCCAAACTCAAGCTTATTTTCACTGAGTGCATAGCTTATATCCTTGGGCTTTGCATCAGCCACCTGTGAAACATAAAAATCCTTAGAAAACGAATATTCCACTTCAACTCCCCCATCTGTCGCGAGTACCGATGCAGGCAGAAGCGAGAGCGTCATGCACAGCACAAGTGCTATTGATATCATTCTCTTCATTTTCCTTTTCCTCCTTGCTTTTTGTTAACAAAATGCATAACATCCTATGCTATAATTTTATCAATTTACAACATATGAGTCAACCGGAAAACATTACACAATCCGGCATTTATAAGCGCAAAACCCCGCTTTGCAATACACAATCCGGCAATTGCAAAATATCGCTTGAAAAAGAGAGAAAAATGTGATATATTAAGATATATTACAAAGCGTTTAATGAGAGGAGGAAAGTATTATGGATTTCATAAAGCCGATTAGCCCGGGCCTTGCGCCGCATCTTTCGTCAAAGCGCAGCCAGTTTAAAAATTCACCGGTGCGTATCCATATGCTTACTCATCCTCACGTAAGCGATATACACTGGCACGATTACACCCAGATATGGTATACCGTTTCGGGAACATATGTCCACACGATAAACGGAGAGACACGTGTGCAGAAGCCCGGCTCTCTCGCTATCGTCACACCGTATGCAATCCATTCAATGGACACAACGATGACAGACTTTGAAAACGCAGAGATTATATACATTTCAATTGCCAATGACAGCTTGAAAGAAGCGGAGCTTCCGTATCTTCCGCTTACCTATAATCTCTCTGCGTTTGATGACTTTCAGATTAATCCGTTTGTATCCCTTTCCGGCAAGAACAAAGAACGCGCAGACGAGCTTTGCACCGAGCTTCTTTCTCCCGTAAACACCGGTATTCTTCTTCCGCTGAAGAAGGTGCTTTTAAACGTGGGCGAGCTTCTTGAACTGTGTGCGAAGACAACCGGAATCAAGCTTGATAAAACCGACCTGACCATAGCAAAGGAGCGCTCTCTTCTCATCAAGAACTCTATTGATTACATCATGACAAGCAGCGCATCGAAGGTATCTCTTACCAAAGCGAGCAAGCAAGCGATGATGTCGGAACGGTCGTTTACAACAAAATTCAAAACAACGGTCGGGCAGACCGCCCACAATTACCTTCTGAACGTAAGAATCAGCAATGCTTTCCGCCTTCTTCGCCGCACCGATATGTCAATCAATGATATTTCGGATATGTGCGGATTTGCAAACAGCGGACATTTTATCCGTCTGTCAATGAAGCTTCTTGGTGCTTCTCCTTCGGATATACGCAGCTATGTCCGTGAATGGGACAGTGCGTATTCAGACGAGATGGAAAACCGCCATCAGCTTGCGGCGCTTTTGAACTCCTTCAAGCGCGATGATGACGCAGACTCTTAAAATACATTACGATAATAGCAAAGGGGACCTCTTGCGGTCCCCTTTGAAACCCCACGCTTTTGCCGCTAGATAAAGCAGCGGATAAATTAAGCGCTCATTATGCCGTCGATGCTAAATGGAAAACTGCGTTTTCCGCGCATCCCCGTATGCATAATTTCGCTGTAATTTATTTCCGCTTGGCTTTATAGGCGGCTTTTTCGATGCCGATACGCCCCCGCGTCATTCTGAACGAAGTGAAGAATCTCCCTCTTTTTCGTGCTGACAAGTCTCTGCTCTTATGTATATTTTCTGTTTATTCAGCTAAAATAACTCTGTAAGATTATTTCGTTTTATATAAAATAAAACCTTATAGGTTTTATTTTATTGACATTTACAGCAAAATTGTATATACTATTATTACAAGGAGGTGCTTGATATGGCACAAGCAACATTCAGTGTAAGAATGGACGAAGGTTTGAAGCGGCAGTTTGACACTTTGTGTGCTGACTTTGGAATGAATGCAACCACCGCATTTAATGTCTTTGCAAAGGCAGTTGTGAGAGAAAGAAGAATTCCTTTTGAAATTGCATCTCCGTCAAAAGCTGCAAGCTTATCAGACGGAAGAACAGCTTTCTTTAGCCTTCGCCAGCAAGCAAAAGACAATGGTGTTCAGGATCTTACTCTTGATGAAATAAATGCAGAAATTCATGATGCACGCTACGGGGGATGAATGCATGAAATGCTATGCGGTAATTGATACAAATGTTTTGGTTTCCGCCCTGCTTTCAAGCCATAATAATGCTGCAACAGTTCAGGTAGTGGATAAAATATTTTCAGAAGAGTTTGTTCCCTTATACAGTACAGAAATTATAGCTGAATATAACGCTGCTCTGCACCGCAAAAAGTTTAAATTTTCAGACGATTCAATAAACATTTTATTGTCCGTTATCGAACAGAACGGGATTTTCGTCTTTCCCAATGCATCGGGTGAAATCTTGCCGGATATGAAAAATCTTCCATTCTATGAGGCGGTTTTAGAAAAGCAGAATAAAGACGCATATCTCGTCACGGGAAACATTAAACATTTTCCGCGAAAACCGTTTGTTGTTACTCCGAATCAGCTCTTGGAGATTTTTAAGCGCGATGATGACGCAGATATGTGAATAACTTGAGGAGCAGGGTTCGTCCGGATTTGGACGAACCCTGCTGTGTTTTATAATGAATTTCTCCACCGCCGAATGGTGGTGGAGAGGTTGATTACAGAATACTGTGTTTATTTATCTGTTATAAGTGTGCCGTTTGCAAGGATTGCATATCCTTTTATATCGGTTGCATTATCGTCATTTATAATAGTGAACTGGTTATCCTTGCTTGACATTGCATATCTCTTGGTACCGAGCATGATGCCCTTTTCAACTGCGCGGTCTAAGCCTACGAACTCTGCCATTACTGCTTTGTCTGTTGTTCCTCCAACATCAAGGATGTCTATGATAATGCGCATTGTGTCACCAACATAGGTCGGGGCGTTGTCTCCGTAAACTGCCGTTACCGTGCAAGTTTCCCAAGCTTTGAAGGTGTATTCCGAATTAAGGCTTACGATTTCGGTGTTATCGTTTTCATCGGTCTTTGTCCACCACTTGAATACTCTATCTCCGGTTGCAATGCACTCAACGGTATCGCCATATTTTACTTTTGCAGAGCTTCCGCCGTTTACTGTGCCGTTTACTGCAGTTACATCGATATCAGGCACAAGAAGTTCATACTGTGCAACAAAGATTTCCGTTCCGGAAATTTCAGGAGCAAGAGCTCCCTCTCCGTAGGCTACGCCAGAGCCGTAATGTGCCCAGTGTTCTGCCTTTCCATAGCCGGTCATTGACGGAAGTGCCGGCATTTTGCCACCTTCGATCGTCACATCAAGAAGCTGACCGTTGTAGTTATAAAACTCAGCCTTGTTCTCTGCCGTTCCGCTTATCGGCTCGTAAACTGCGATGAGGTATGTTGTTACCCCAACCATTGGATAAACCTTAACTGTCTCGCCGGGGATAATCTGTCTTTTATCCGTTGCCCCCTTCGCCCAGTAAAGGAATTTGTAGCCTTCGGGAGTTCCGATATCTTCAATTTCAATGGAAGCAGTTCCGTTGTACGCTACTTTAATTTCGTCCGCAGGCTCTCCTTTCTTACTATCGGTAAAATATTTCAAAACCTGAACGGTTTTATCTCCGATAATGGCATAATCTTCGTCTGCTTTTACATCACTGAATGCTTTAGTCATTTCAGCATCGTTTACAGTAAGCGTTACTGATGCAGGATATCCATTGACATCTGCAGTTATTGTCGCAACGCCGGGTTCTTCCGCGGTGATTGTGTTATTGGCTATATTAACAGAGATAACATCGCTGTTCAAAGATTCAAGCTTTGTTACATCAACATCGTCAATCGGCTTACCGGTTGCACTGTCATTTACTTTGAAGTTAAGCTGTACACTATCTTTTACCTCAAAAACAGCATTTCCTGCATCAATGCTTGCAACGGGATAGCCCTTAACACCGGTTAAATCACTGCTACCGGAGAGAGTCAGACTTATAGGGCGGACATAACCTAAGTCCTGATATGAAGTACTACCTATAACATTATTGTTTTCAGTTCCGTTAATGCTTTCAAATACGAGATAGTATTCTCCGGGATTATTTGCTTCGAACACGGTCTCTTTGGTGTCGCTTGCCGTATGTTTCACACCGAAATCAACTTCAGGGATAACCGGCTCTTGCTCGCTTAAAAGAGTTTCAAGATCCCCTGTGTTTTCAAAAAGATACATCGCAGCACTTGTGCTGTTACGTTTCATCCAATAATCAAGTGTCAAATAATACGTTCCCTCTTTTGGAATGCGTATTTTAAAAGCCACATAACTTCCCTTTTGATGTAACTGGAAATACGGCGCACCATCCTGCCAAGCAATCGCTCTCGTCCCTGTTGCGTTAAGAGAATCAAACTGTACTCTACCACCGCTGTTTTCGTATGTAATCGCTATGTCAGGACTTGGGGTGTCTTCATCTTGCGGATCTGCTTTTAAATAAGTATAATCAGCTTCACTGAATGAATAAACTGCTTTTACATCACTGTAAGTCGGCTCGACATAAGAAAATGTAAGTGAAGTCGGGAACATTCTGTATTTCAGACTACCATTTACATCATATGCTTCTGAAAGTACAAAAATAACAAGATATTTCTCGTTCGCAGTCAAAGATACAGAATCTTTAGAGGTTACGGGGTTCTCATCATTCGTTTTGTTACTGTTATAACAGACACCAGAGAAAATCTTACCGTCTACTCCGTCAATAACCTTCGAAATGTCAATGTCTTCCGTAAGCGAAACTACATAAACATTACCAATTCCACCATTAGAATATTTGAAATAATCATATTCAACTTTATAGTCTCCCGTCGCCGGTGCGTTGAACTCAAACGCAACATACTCTTTCTCGGCACTCGACTTAATCGCCACTCCTTGATAAGATTCACTAAACTCAGCGCCTAAACCTGCACTTTTCTCATAAAATTGCCAAACATCGCCATAGGAAAGAGAAGTATTATTTACTTGCTTTCCATTGTTATCCGGAGCCATGGCAAACTCATAAAAATTAATACTAAAATCATTCGTTCCCTCCGCCGTTGTGGCAAATGCCGACGGGATCAGCGCGAGCATCATGCACAGGATGAGCGCTACGCACAAGATGCGCGAAAGCTTTGTTTTAATCTGTCTTTTCATATGGATATTCCTCCTTGAAATTTTAACTATATGTTAAATATAGCAGATTAAAACGCATTTTTAAAGTGGTTTTGGTCACTTTTGCCGGATTATATAATAGAAAAGAAACAAAGTCTGAGAGAATTCAGATTTTGTTTCAAGATAATAGAAAATATAATTTCTTTTTGCCCGATTATGTAATGACTTTACTGCCGTTTTGTAGTATTATATAAATAATTATAAAATAAAGGAAGCGTTAGTATGTATAAGATAGGAAGATCCGGAGGCTACGGACTTGATATTTCCGATGAGGGCTTTGCCTCGGTTAAAGAAAGCGGAATGAATTTTCTGGAATACAGTGCCGGCAGAGAGCCGTATGTTGAGGCACGCGATTTTGCAAAGCTTGCAAACAAGTATGACATAAAATTGTGGACATGCCACCTTCCGTACCGCCCGTATGAAAGAGGGGACGCTTCTTCTCCCAATCGTGAGATCAGAAAAGCCGCCTTTTCTCGTTTTTCTGAGGAAATAAAGAAAGCCGCATCCGTTGGCATTGATAAGATTGTTCATCATCCCGGCACACCGTTTCCTGATGAAAGCGAGCGTCCGGAACGCCTTAAATATGCAGCGGAATTCGCAAGCGAGCTTGCAGAGCTTGCCGCACGCGAGGGCGCGGTTGTTGCAGTTGAGGATATGCCGCATTGCATCGGAAGAAGCATCGACGAGCTTGAAACAATTCTCAGTGCCAACGACAAGCTTCGTATCTGCTTTGATGCAAACCATCTTCTCAACGATACGCACAGCGATTTTATCAACCGCCTCGGCGATAAGATTATTACCGTGCATTTCTCGGATTATGATTTTATTGAGGAACGCCACTGGGTTCCGACAGACGGAAAGATTGACTGGGTGCCGCTTATCAAAAAGCTTTACGGCGCAGGATACAATGGTCCGTGGATGTACGAGTGCAGCCTGAGAGGAAGAACGGACGAGGATTTCTATAAGCTCGCCGCGGGGATACTTAAAGAAGCGGGAGTTCCCGAAAATATGTAAAAATAAGCAGGGATTGTAGCAAAATGCATTTTGCTACAATCCTTTACTTTATAAATATTAGCATTTTTCTCAACATTTTTCAATTTTCTCAATAATTGTTATTGACCTTGCGTAAAATAAATGTTATTATAATATAGTTAAAAAAATAACAAAATGTATCAAGGCAGGGATAGTATGTATAAGATTCTGAAAAAAGAGTATCTCAATCCCACAGTTGTGCGGATGGAGGTTTCGGCGCCTGAGGTCGCCCGCCGTGCGGATGCCGGTCAGTTTATTATTCTCCGCGCAACGGAGGACGGAGAGCGCATGCCTCTCACCGTTGCGGATTACGACAGAGAAAAAGGCACGGTTACGATAATTTTCCAGGTTGTCGGCGCTACGACGGAAACGCTCCGTCATCTTGAAGAGGGCGATTATATTGCCGATTTTGCAGGTCCGCTCGGCAGGAAGACAGAGACCGAGGGGCTTTCCTCCGTTGCTGTTGTCGGCGGCGGTGTCGGAAGCGCGATTGCATATCCTGTTGCAAAGAAGCTTCACGCTCAGGGAGCAAAGGTTGACGCTATCGTCGGCTTCCGCACACGTGATCTTGTTATTCTTGAGAATGAATTTCGCGCTGCAAGCTCTGAGCTTCACATTATGACCGACGACGGCACATACGGTGAGCGCGGGCTTGTTACCGAGGTTCTTGAAAACCTCATCAAGGCAGGCAGAAAGTATGACGAAGTTATCGCCATCGGTCCGCTTCCGATGATGAAGTTTGTTTCTCTTCTCACGAAGAAATATGATATCAAAACCGTTGTAAGCATGAACCCGATTATGATTGACGGCACGGGAATGTGTGGCTGCTGCCGCCTTACTGTCGGCGGGAAAACGAAGTTTGCGTGCGTTGACGGCCCTGAGTTTGACGGACACCTCGTTGACTTTGACGAGGCGATACGCCGCAGCCGTATGTACAGCGATTTTGAATCACATTCACGCGAAGAGACGTGCAATCTCTTCAAAAAGGAGGTTGAGTAATCATGGCAAATATGTCTCCGAAAAAGAATCCCATGCCGCAGCAGGAGCCTTGCGTGCGCTGCAAAAACTTTGATGAGGTTGCGCTCGGATATACGGAAGAACAGGCAATTGACGAAGCAAAACGCTGTCTTAACTGCAAAACCCGTCCGTGCGTTGCCGGATGCCCCGTTGCGGTGCAGATTCCGGAATTTATCGCACGCGTCGCCGAGGGTGATTTTGACGGCGCATATAAAATAATAACGGAAACCAACTCTCTCCCCGCAGTTTGCGGAAGAGTCTGCCCGCAGGAAACGCAGTGCGAATCAAAATGCGTTCGCGGGATAAAGGGTGAGTCTGTCGGAATAGGCCGCCTTGAGCGCTTTGTTGCCGACTGGCATATGAAAAACGTGAAAACCGAAGCAAAAAAGATAGAGAAAAACGGACATCGCGTTGCCGTTATCGGCGCGGGTCCTTCCGGTCTCTCTTGCGCCGGAAGCCTTGCCGCGCGCGGTTATGACGTGACTATCTTTGAGGCACTTCACGTTGCCGGCGGCGTTCTGTCCTACGGTATTCCGGAATTCCGCCTCCCCGGAGAAGTTGTAAAGCACGAGATTGACGAGCTTCGCGCTTTGGGCGTTGAAATTAAAACTAATATGATAATCGGAAAGACTATGCTTATTGACGAGCTGTTTGAAGAAGGCTATGAAGCAGTGTTCATCGGCTCGGGCGCAGGTCTTCCGAAGTTTATGAACATCCCCGGCGAGAACTTAAACGGCGTTTACTCCGCAAACGAATTCCTCACCCGCATAAATCTTATGGGTGCATACAAAGAGGACTCCAAAACCCCGATTATGCACGCAAAGCACGTTTGCGTTGTCGGTGGCGGAAACGTTGCAATGGATGCGGCGCGCTCGGCAAAAAGAACGGGGGCGGATGTCACGCTTGTTTACCGCCGCACGGCAAACGAGCTTCCCGCACGTAAGGAGGAGGTTGAACACGCACTTGAAGAAGGAATCAAGTTTGAGTTCCTTACCTCTCCGATTTCGATAAACGGTGACGGCGCGGTTTCATCAATCACTTGTGACAGAATGCGCCTTTCCGATCCGGACGAATCCGGAAGAAGACGCCCGATGGTTATCGAAAACAGCGAGTTTGACATAGAGTGCGACTGCGTTATTATGTCAATCGGAACATCTCCGAACCCGCTTATCGCATCTTCCACAGACGGACTTGATACCCAGAAATGGGGCGGTATCGTTGCCGATGAGGTCGGCAAAACAAGCCGCGATATGGTCTGGGCAGGCGGAGATGCCGTAACAGGCGCCGCGACGGTAATTCTCGCAATGGGTGCCGGAAAAACCGCCGCCGAAGAAATCGACAAAGCGATAATGGGCAAATAGAATATAATGGAATCAGCCGCCTTGCCGGGCGGCTGATTTGTTATGTCTTTTTATCTCTTGCTTCCGAGGAAGAACACTGCAAGAGTTCCGGGGCCGGAATGAGAACCGATAACCGGACCTACATCCGTTATAATCTTCACGTCTGCTCCCTTTTCCTCAAGGAGCGCCTTCATTTCGGCCACATCGTCCGGGCAATCTCCATGAGAGATATAAACCGTACCGTTTTTGTCAAGCGCAAGCTCAGAGTATTTATCGGCGATGGTGCGAAGCGCAGTTTTTCTTCCGCGCACCTTTGACACATTGATAAGATGTCCCTCATCGTCAACGTGCATAACCGGCTTGATGTTCAGCACGCCGCCCACAAAAGCTGCCGTGGGGCTTACGCGCCCGCCGCGCTTTAAGTATTTAAGATCATCCACCGTAAACCAGTGACACAATTTCAGACGTATGTCCATAACGTAGCGCGCAACATCCTCAATGCCTGCGCCTTCATCCTTTTTATCTGCGGCAAGCATAACAAGAAGCCCCTGCCCCGCCGATGCGCAAAGCGTGTCCACCGCGATAACGCGGCGATCCGGAAACTCATCCAAAAGCTCCTCTGCCGCAAGGCGGCCTGCATTGTAGGTGTTGCTGAGGCCCGAAGAGAAGCCGAGGTACAAAACATCGCGTCCGGCAATAAGCTCTTCGCGGAAAATCTCTTTAAAGCCCTCTATATTTATTGCGGAGGTCTTTGCAACCGCACCGTCTCTCATTCTGTCGTAAAAGTCCTTTGCGGCAAGCTCCTCATTTTTATATTCCTTATCCTCATCCGTGAAGCGAAAGGTAAGGCTCTGTGCGCGGATGCCGCGGCTTGCGAGAATTTCTGCCGAGATATCACAGGCAGAGTCCGTAATAATAACAAAATCGTTCATAGCGTAAATTTCCTCCTGTAAATTATGCATTTATTCTAACACACTTTAATCACTTTTTAAACACTTTGCCTCCCTCTTTCTCAAAAACGCACAGTAGAACACGAAATCCGACATTCTACCGATAGTAGAATTAACAAAATTTGCGTTGTTTTATACTCAGAATTATGGTACAATAATTAAAAAGGCGAATCGGAGGTGTGAAATATGGATGATTTGAGGCATATAATCGCAAAGAATATATCGGAGCTTCGGCGTGCGGCAGAAATGACACAGTTTGAGCTTGCAGAGCGGCTTAACTATTCCGACAAAGCCGTGTCAAAGTGGGAGCGCGGAGAATCCGTTCCCGACATTGCTGTACTGAAAAACATTGCAGATATTTTTTCCGTCACGGTGGACTATCTTCTGGAAGAAGCGCATGCGAAGAAACGTTTTGACAAACCGCAGAACAAAATCCGCCTTGCTAACCGCGGATTTATTACCGGAATGTCGATAGCGCTCGTTTGGCTTGTTACGCTTATTGCATTTGTTACGGGAGATATGTTCCGCGAACAGATATCCGGATATCATTGGCTATCGTTTCTGTGGGCTGTTCCGATTACGTTTATCGTATGGCTTGTGCTCAACTCCGTATGGTTCAACAAGCGGCGTAATTTTCTTATTATATCTTTTCTTATGTGGACAAGCCTTGCCGCCATTCACGTTTCACTCATAGTTCTCTTTAATATAAATGTGCGTTTCATATATCTTCTCGGCATTCCCGGGCAGATAATTATCTTATTCTGGTCGTTTATCCGCTCAAAAAACGGTACCGTAAAAAAGTAAGCAGATTAATACAATCCCCTCAGAGCAAGCACTTGAAATAACGAAAATGTTTCAAGTCTCAATCTGAGGGGATTATATCTCATTTTTACAGTTCCTCTTTATTTATATAATTGATCCTGCACCATTCTTGGGATTTACGATATCACGCCAATCCATATCGCCGCGCGCAAGACCGTGGATAAGCACCTCTGCCGTTGCAATGTTTGTTGCAACAGGAACGTTGTGCATATCGCAAAGACGGAGGATAGACGTTATTGCCGGCTCATGCGGAAGCTCGGTCAGCGGGTCGCGGAAGAACAACATCATATCAATTTCATTATATGCTATTCTCGCGCCGATCTGCTGGTCCCCGCCCTGTGCCCCGGAAAGGAAGCGACGCACCTCAAGCCCTGTAGCATCGGAAACAAGCTTTGCCGTAGTCCCTGTTCCGCAGAGAGAATGCTTCTGGAGCACGCCCTTGTATGCTATGCAGAACTGAACCATCAGTTCTTTCTTTTTGTCGTGTGCAATAAGTGCTATGTTCATATCTCTACCCTCATACTCTGAATGATGTTTACAGCTTTTTTGATATTTTCATAAGCGGAACGCTCTCCCCGCAGATGCGCCTTGCAATATTGCGGTAAGCCTTTGCGGCAGGCGCGCGCAGGTTCGAAAACAGAAGCGTCCCTTTGTTTGCCGCCTCTATGACCGCTCTGTCCTCGGGAATAATTCCGATAAGGCGTGTACTGGTACGGTCGATTGCTTCATCAATATTCGCGGCGGCAAGCTTTTTTATAAGAGATGGGCGCACGCGGTTTACAACAAGACGGATATCACTTATTCCCCGCTTTTTCAGCGACTCACGCGTCAGGCGCGCATCACGCAGGCTGACGGTATCCGTTGTTGCAACAAGAATGGCGCAATCCGCGGCTGTTGCGGCAAGATTAAATCCGAAATCAAGACCTGCAGGGCAATCTATTATGCAAAAATCGCACATCCGCTTGATTTCGCGCACCAGCTCCGACATTTGCTTTGGAGTTACGTCCCTGCCCGCTTTCTCACCGAGCGGAGCCGAAAGCAGACGCAGGTTTTCCACAAGCGGATGCGTGAGCAGCGCCTTTTCGAGAGAAACATTCCCCGATATAACATCGGTAAAATCAAAAAGCGCAGAATCGGAAACGCCGAGAACTATATCCATGTTGCGAAGACCGACATCGGCATCAAGCACAATAACACGCTTGTCCATTGCCGCAAGGCAACACGCAATCCCCGATGCAACCGAGGTCTTGCCCGTTCCGCCCTTGCCGGATGCCACGCATATAGCACGTCCCATTGCCCTTTCTCTCCTCATTTTAACATACTTTATTATAGTATACAATAAATCTCGCGATTTGTAAATTGTTTTTTCACAAGCGGCATCTCTACTTCACAAGAACACCGGTATTTCTGCGCACATCGTTTTCAAAGCTTGCTCCGAAATATGCATCAAAAACAGCCTTTGCAACGGACGGAATACGGCTACCCTGACCGCCGTTTTCAACGACTACGGCAATTGCAACCTCGGGATCGTCTATCGGTGCAAACGCAACATAAAGCGCATGCGAGCCGCCCGGTGCCTGCGCACTTCCGGTCTTTCCGCCGACGGTTACTCCGTATGAGCCGAACACTGAATATGAAGTTCCTCCCGCCTCCTGCGCACCGGCATGCATTCCGTCTATTACCGCCTGATATGTTTCCTCGCTCATATCAACACGTCCGACAATCTCCGGAACGGTCTTTTCTGTTTCTTCGTTTGTGTCGGGGTTTCTGACGCTCTTTAAAAGGTGCGGTTTATACCGCACACCATGGTTTACGAGCTGTGCAACGTAATTTGCAAGCTGAAGCGGTGTCACCATAGTATCAGACTGACCTATCGCCGCAGAGAGCGTTTCGCCGGGGTACCACGTTTTCCCCTTTTCCTCGCGCGCCGTGCGGGATGCCACCTTGCCGGAAACCTCACCGGGTATTTCGATGCCTGTTTTTTCGCCAAGTCCGAAACGCCCTGCCCACGCGGCAAGGCTGTCGATGCCGACGCGCCTGCCTACGTCATAGAAAAAGTAATTGCAAGATACCTTCAACGCTTCCGACACATCAATTTTTCCGTGCGTTTTTCCGTACTGGCGGAAAATATCACACATCGGCGTTGTGCTGGGTGCGTAGTACATATATTTACCCGTGGTAAGCATTTTTTCCTTCGGCTCTATTATATTTTCCTCAAGTCCCGCAACGGCAGTTATCATTTTGAAGGTGGAGCCGGGCGGGAACGCGCCCTGTATTGTCCGGTTAAAAAGAGGAAGGTATTTATCGTTAAAAAGCGCGTTGTACTGCTTTTTATACTGAGTTATGTCATATGTGGGATAGGACGCGGACACTAAAAGCCCGCCTGTTTTTACGTCAATAGCAACCACGGCCGCGCCCTTTGCGTTATCGCCGCCCCAGCGGGAATTGGTTTTTCCCTCAGCACGCAGGCGCGGAACAAGCTCTGCAAGAGAAGCTTCTGCCGCCTCCTGCATTTTTAAGTCAATCGTGAGAATGCAGTTCTGACCGAGCTTAGGCGGCTCCTCATACAAAACCGTCGTTGTTTTTCCCGTGGTTGTAGTTTCTGTTGTTTTTGATCCGTCTATGCCGCGGAGATAGTGCTCATATGCCTTTTCTATACCGTCTTTACCGACCATATCGGTCATTTTGTATCCTTTTTTACGAAGCTCTGCGTATTCCTCGCGCCAAATAATATCAACTCTGCCAAGAATGTGTGCAGCTGCTTTTGTTTTGTATTCACGTATCGGCTCTACCTCGATAAGAACGCCGGGAAGGGTGCGGGAATGCTCTTTTATTTTGGTTACAAGCGTGCGGTCAACATCACGCGCAAATGTATACGGTGCGGATTTTGAAAAACCGCGCATTTCCATTTCGTAGCAAATGCCGCAAAGCTTGCGGCAAAGCACCTTATCGGTTGTTTTTATATCAAACCGTTCGGCAAGAAGTGTTAAAAACTCATCTGCCTGGAGGTTTTCTTCCCATTTTCTGTCCTTTATATATTCGCTTACCGCGCGCTCTCCCGCGCTTCCGTCGCCCTTTGCAAACGTAAATGCCACAGGAGAGGAAATCGTGAGCGGCAGTGTATCTATATACTCCTGCCCCGCACCGTCACAGAGGTTTACGAGATAAGTAAGAACTTCCTCGCGACCTTCTTTATTCCACGTTGTTGCATCAAACACAACGGAAAAGCTCATTCGGTTTGTAACCATGGGTCTGCCGAAGCGGTCAAGAATCTCCCCGCGCGGTGCCGTGACGGTTACCGTTCTTGAGGTTCTCTTAGTTGAGCGTTCAAGATATTCTTCACCTGAAACAATCTGCAGGAAATAAAGGCGACCGAAAAACACGACCGCCGCAAAAAGCGCGACCGCCGCAAGAACCCATATACGTTTTGAGTTCTGCATAGCCCTTTCCCTCCGTAATATTTACTCTTCCATCTCTTCAAAGCTTCGCCCCGTTTTTTTCACAATTGCGTACAAAAACGGCGTAAACGGCAATGTGGCAAGAAGCTCACCCGGAATTACATACAAAAGCGGAAGCGCGCTTGCATCGCCGCGCGCAAGCATATACACGCAGTAGTGAATAAAATGCATTACCGAAACGAGAACTGCCCAGTCAAGAAGCGCCATACCAAAGCTTTTCCAATACATCACCGTGTTCATAAGACAAATCAGAAATGCAAGAGCGGTCATAACGATAATATAAAAACCCTCGTGCGAAGAATAAAATGCATCGCAGATGAAACCACCGGCAAGGCCGGCAATCATCCCCTCGCCGACACCCTCGTGCAAAGCTATTACCGCAACTATAAACGGAACAAGCGACGGCGCGCACGAAAACACACGGAATGACGAAAAAAGAGTACCCGAAAGCAACACCGAAGCAAGCATCAGCGCGGCGTAACAAGTCCATTTATACAGCTTTTTCCGTATATTCAGCGTCATACAGTTTCTCCGTCAGTTCGTAATCTCAAAGCTTTTGATAACAAGCACGTGGTTTATGCCGTCAAGATCCACCGCAGGGCGGACGATGGCATATTTCGATATGCCGTGGCTTTCGTTTTTAACCTCTACCACGCTTCCGAGAACTATTCCCTTTGGGAAAAGCCCGCCAACGCCCGAAGTTTCGATAACATCACCGGCAAGGATCTGCGTGTTTTTCGGAAGATAGCTTAAGCGGAAAAGCCCTTCTGCCATAAGCTCAAAATCCCCCTCCGCACTTGCAACGTCACGCGTGCGCGAGGCTATTGCAGCCGCCTCCATAGTTGTATCCGTCAGTGCCGTAACGGTTGCCCACGTTGTGCCCACCTCGCTGATGAAACCTACCATTCCGTCAGCAGTGATCACACAGTTATCCGCCGCGATGCCTGCACTTGATCCCTTGTTTATTGTAAAGTTACGCGTCCAGTTGTCTCCATTTTTCGCAACAATCTCCGCCGCTTCAAACACAAACGACGAATCTCTCTCACGCATTGCAAGCGCAGCACGAAGCTGCTCGTTTTCTTTTTCAATTGCGCTGTTTTCGCGAATTGCCTGACGTGCTACCGACAGCTCATAGCGCAAGGTTTCGTTTTCAGCTTCAAGCTCGTCATAGCGCGTTGCTCTTGCCGCCCGCTCTCCGAAAAAGTCCGTCACCGCGCCGACAGCGCTCTGCACCGGCTCTGAAATAATATTCACAAGCGAGCCGATGGGCGAAATCCTCCCACCGGACACAGCGGAAAGTATGGCAAGAATAAGAGCAATCAAAACAGCAATAAGCGCTGTTACAACTGTTTTCTTTGAAAAAAAGTCATTCATCGGATTTCCTCCAGCATCTCAGACAGGCGCTTCATCGGAAGCCCTATAACATTGAAATAATCTCCTGCGATATGCGAAACGAACTCTCCTGCACCGCCCTGGATTCCGTAAGCACCTGCTTTATCCATACACTCGCCGGTGGCAACGTATGCATCTATCTCAGCCTTGGAAAGGTCACGGAAAATCACTTCCGTGCAAACAGCATCTGTATATTCGCGCCCGTTATGGATTACGCACACACCGGTGTACACCTTCTGCACACCACCGGACATTGCCGTAAGCATCTCCCTCGCATGTGCCTCATTCCTCGGCTTGCCGAGCACCTCACCGTCAAAGGCAACAACGGTGTCTGCACCTATGACGGTATCGCCGGGGTGACGGCGCGCCACCTCACGAGCCTTTATACACGCAAGCTCACAGACGTAAGAAGAAACCTCGCCACCGGAAAACTCCGGCTCGTGCGCATCCGATACGTCAATTTCAAATTCAGTTGTGAGAAGCGACAAAAGCTCACGCCGACGCGGAGACTTTGATGCGAGAATCAGCATTCCGTACTTCCTTCACTTTCCATCAAAATAATTTTCTGCAACTTGTTTTTTTGCACTTTGCACTTATTTCCGCCCGGTGCTTCCAAATCCGCCTGCGCCGCGCGCGGTTTCCGATATCGAATCAACAACGCAAAGCTCCGGTGTTTCAACAGGCATGATGAGAAGCTGGGCAATTCTGTCACCGGGATTTATCTCAAACTCTTCTTTTCCGAGGTTTATAAGACCGACCTTGATTTCTCCGCGGTAGTCGCTGTCGATAATTCCGACGCCGTTTGCAAGCGAGATTCCGTGCTTTATGGCAAGTCCGCTTCTCGCACACACAACTGCAACAAGATTCTTTGACGGAAGCTCAATCGCAACCCCCGTGGGAACCGGAAAAATCTCTCCCGGAGAAAGCGTGAGCTTTTCGGTAATATCCGCACGCAAGTCATATCCCGCCGCGCCGTCCGAGGCACGCGTGGGGACCGATGCCGTGGCTGTAAGCAATTTTATATTCATGGAAAATGCTCCTTTATCGTCTTGTTTTCGCATTTTTATTTCATATGTAATAAGTATATCATACCCTGCACCCGAATTAAAGATAAATTTGTAAACAATGCCGCTTTACTACTCAACACCGCGGTAATAAAGCCCGCGGGTATATTCGTGCGGAGCGAAAGGTTCGTCTCCGGCATACGCATCAAACACCTGCACACACTCGCGCGAGTTCTCACTTGTGAAGTACAGCCGCGCAAACGCCGCGCCGACGCTTTTCCAATCCCGCGCCTTGTCCGCAAGGAAAAGCTTTTTTGAATTCACGATAAGCGTTCTGTGGTTAAACTCTCGAAGAAGCGGGAAAGCTGCACCGGTGCGGTCACAAAGCACATGATGGCTTCCGCACACGCACGCGCCGGTCTGTGCTTTCACGACGCAGTTTTCGCATATCATAAGCGGAAGACGTCCGTATACAACGATTTCCGTGTCTATAATCTTTGATATATCCCGTATCTGCGGGAAAGTAAGCTCAGGCGAGAGCAATACACTTTGCACACCGGTATGGCGGATTTCGCGCAATGCATAAGAATTGAAAACATTGATGCCGAAATCGGCAAAAAGCTCGGAAAAACCAAAGCTCTTTGCAAGCTCAATATGTCCGGTATTTCCGACAGATGCACGGAGGATGCCTGCCTCCGCTGCGTTTTCGGCATATATGCGGAGCAAATCAACCTCTGTGTCCTTTATTATACGCGGGAAAGCAGCAACAACTGCGCATTTTTCAGATATTTCACGTATTCGGATGATATTTTTTTCGTCAAACTCGCAAAGCGGGATATACAAATACGCAATATCACGAGAGAGAAGCTCGTCACTTACCTGCGAAATGCTTCTTACAGATACCGTAAAGCGCGGCGGGGTTTTCCGGTTCACAAGACGAAATCCGGTGTTAAATTTTCCCTCCGGGCGCTCTGTTTTTTCTCCACTCGGAAGCTTTGAGAGCACCTCGCGGCGCAGTGAGTTAAGCTCTGACAGCGGAAGAGACATTCCTTCATCAAGCTTTATATTTACTTTATTTACAACAAATCCCGTTCCGCCTGTTTTCTTAAGCTGGGTTTCCACAGCCTCATAGGTCAACGGAACATTACGCGCAGGCTCGGGGACCTTTCCCTCGGCGTATGCGCGCTCTCCCTTTCCGTCAATCGCCGCAAGCACCGCAGGACGGTCTTTTTCTATTATACAGAACATCTCTATTTCAGATGTTTTTTCAGGGCTGTCTTTTTCATATGTTTTTCTTGCCGCCGCGAGAAGGTTCTCCGGCGTATTCGTTTCCGTGCGGATACCAAACATTCCTCTGCCAAGCTCTGATTTGTAATATCCCTCGGTAAATCCGCTGCGAGAGAAAATATCATTTAAAATCCGCTTTTCCTTATCGGTTGCCGCTCTGCCCTCGTTTAATATCCGTGAATATATTCCCGTGACGATTGCAACATATTCCGCGCGCTTCATTCGTCCCTCAATCTTAAGAGAAGCAACACCCATATCAGAAAGCTCGGTAATATAATCTGCAAGGCAGAGATCGCGCAACGATAGCGGATATGCATTCGCGCCGCCTTCTCCAAGCTTATATTGCATACGGCACGGCTGAGCGCAAAGACCGCGGTTTCCGCTTCTTCTTCCGATTACCGCGCTCATCTCGCACTGACCGGAATAGCACATACACAGCGCTCCGTGGACGAAAACCTCAATTTCTATCGGGCTTTCCTTGCATATATAGCAAATTTCCTCACGCGAAAGCTCACGCGCAAGAACTACGCGTGAAAAGCCGAGTGAGGAAAGATATTTTACACCATCAAGGTTGTGCACCGTCATCTGGGTTGATGCGTGGAGAGCTACCCCGGGCGCAACAGACCGGAAAATACGTGCAACGCCAAAATCCGCGACGATGACAGCGTCCACCCCCGCGCGGTTTACATCGCGCGCAAGAGCCTCAACACGTTCAGCTTCGCGGTCGGTGATGTGGGTGTTTACCGTGACATAAACCTTAACTCCGCGCTTGTGACAGTAATCGCACACAGCGGGAAGGTCGCGCTCGGTAAAGTTTTTTGCAAGGCGACGGGCATTAAAGTCCCCGACGCCGAGATAAACAGCATCCGCGCCGTTGCATACGGCGGCGCGGAGTGCTTCCATGCTCCCTGCAGGAGCAAGAATTTCAGCTTTTTTCTGCATTATTTCGCAGACAGACGTGCAATTTCACGCTTTAAGTCCATAATCTCGGACTTCATGCGGCTGCCGTCCTCAAGGTAATCCTTGAGCTGGGTGCGGAGATTTTCCGCAGTTTCAAGAGCCTTGTAATATTCATCGGAGATGTTCACGGCAGAAAGAATCGCCGCCTCGATGAGAGAAAAGTTGCCGCCCTTCAAAACCTCATTGACCTTTACATCAACGTGTGCGGCGACGCGGCGGGTGTATTCCTCGTTCTCGCCGCTGACAAGACGGAGCTCCACCCCGCCGATGTTTACCGATATCGCGTTTTTCATGACCTCTACCTCCACATTATGAGTTTATATTATTTTATAATCGCTTTATGGAAGACCTTTTTGCCCTTCTTTATCTTTACGCCGGCACAAAGCGCATCCTTTGATACGACAAAGTCTGCCGCCGCGACCTTCTCACCGTCAAGTGCAACGCCGCCCTGCTGAACAAGGCGTCTTGCCTCACCCTTTGACGGGCAGAGACCGCAGAGAAGAAGAAGGTCTAAAATTCCAACACCATCGCCGACATCCGCTGATGATAACTCTGTTGTCGGCATATTTGCGTCGTCTCCGCCGCCGGAGAAAAGGCTTCTTGCGGCATCGCGCGCCTTATCCGCCTCTTCCTTGCCGTGGACAAGAGCCGTAAGCTCGTAAGCAAGAAGCTCTTTCTTTTCGTTGATGCGGGAATCTTCCCACTTTTCAATCTCGTCAATTTCCTCAATCGGAATAAACGTGAGCATACGGATACACTTCATAACATCGGCATCGTCAACGTTTCTCCAATACTGGAAGAACTCAAACGGGCTTGTCTTGTTCGGGTCAAGCCACACAGCCCCGCGCGCGGTTTTGCCCATCTTCTTTCCCTCGGAGTTGAGGAGAAGCGTAATCGTCATTGCGTGGGCATCCTCGCCGAGCTTTTTGCGGATAAGCTCGGTGCCGCCGAGCATATTGCTCCACTGGTCGTTGCCGCCGAACTGCATATTGCAGCCGTATTTCTGATACATATAGTAAAAGTCGTAAGACTGCATAATCATATAGTTGAACTCAAGGAACGAAAGTCCCTTTTCCATACGCTGCTTATAGCACTCCGCGCGGAGCATATTGTTTACGGAGAAGCATGCGCCAACCTCACGGAGAACATCAACATAGTTAAGCGGGAGAAGCCAGTCTGCATTATTGACCATCATCGCCTTACCCTCACCAAACTCGATAAAGCGCTCCATCTGCTTCTTGAAGCAATCGCAATTGTGCTGAATCGTTTCCTGCGTCATCATAGAACGCATATCTGTACGTCCCGACGGGTCACCGATCATCGCCGTACCGCCGCCGATGAGAGCAATGGGGCGGTTGCCTGCCATCTGCAATCTCTTCATAAGGCAAAGCGCCATAAAATGACCGACATGGAGAGAGTCTGCAGTGGGGTCAAAACCGATATAGAACGTAGCGCGGCCGTTGTTTACAAGGTCGCGGATTTCATCTTCATT
Organism: Eubacteriales bacterium; assembly: GCA_045539475.1. GTDB lineage: Bacteria > Bacillota > Clostridia > Oscillospirales > JAAYXM01 > SIG480. The sequence goes on from JAZQFJ010000003.1 coordinate 35,687, forward strand.
TGTTACCTGCGCGATAAGACCGCGGGCAACAAGCTCTTCATAAATCTTCATAGTGAAAAAACCATCCTTTAACCACTCATTTTACATATAAATATAATATAACACAGAAAACGGGAAATTGCAAGGAAAAAGGGGGCGGTTTGGTACAAAACAACATAAACTTTTCCAATCCACTTCAAAATGCATTGAAAGAACATCTTAATGTGAATATTTAATCGGATGCAGACTAAACGGCTGAAACCGGAAGATTTCCGATTTCAGCCGTTATTTTACTTTTTCGCTAAGTTCTTTACAAAACTCTCAACCATTTCAAGTTGCTCGTCATTTAGTTTCTTTAACTTTCTTTTTCTTCATGCCACTTTTCCAAAACGGCTTCTACCTGCTGAATCAACTGTTCCTTATCAGGCATATACACTACATATTTTGAAGCGAAAATCTGGTTAGACAAACCTCCGAGAGCATATTGCACATCAAAATTACCTTTATCGGTACAGAGAATGATACCTATAGGTGGATTATCATCTTGGTCATTTACCTCATTTGCATAATAATTCAAATACATATTGAGCTGACCGACAGCTTCCGGCATGAGCTTTGTAGTTTTCAGTTCAATCAATACATATGAACGTAAAATTTTATTATAGAATACCATATCCACATAATAGTGATGATTTGAAAATGTCACCCGCTGCTGCGTGCCGACAAACATAAAACCACGCCCCAACTCCAACAAGAATTTTTCAATCTGCTCAACGAGAGCTTTTTCAAGATCACTTTCGAGGAATACCTTATCTTCCGGAATCCCCAAAAATTCAAAAACATAAGGATCACGGATAACATCCGCAGGTTTTTCTATTTCATTGCCTTTCATAGCAAGTGACAATACTTTTTCCTTGTTTGCATCACCGCTTGAAAGAAGCAACCTTTCAAAAAGAGAGCTTTCAATTTGGCGGCGAAGTTCGCGAACTGACCAACGAGCATTAATACACTCTTTCTCATAAAAAGACCGCTTTTTCTCATCAGATATTGTTTGAAGCTCACAATAATGCGACCATGACAACTGTCCAGACGCTGTCTGGACATCTTTATGTGTCAAATAAAACTGACGCATATTGGAAAGATTAGAACGTGAAAATCCTTTTCCAAACTCTGTTGTCAACACTTTAGAAAGTTGTCGCAGAGACTGTCTTTCATATTCCGAATCACCGATATGCATAGCTTCATCTTCAACAATAATTTTTCCGATTTGCCAATAAGTGTTAAGAAGCGTGGTATTTACTTCCAAAGCGACTTTTTGCCGTGCGTTTTCAAGCAATGATTTGATTTGCTCGACAAGATTATTATTTATCAATTCCTTCATAAGTTGCCTCCGTCGCTTAAATAACCTTTTTAAACATTAATATATTTATTGATTTTTCTATCCGTTTTTTCGTTAAAACTCAATATGGATGATCAATTATCTTTTTGCATCAGATAAACTTCAGAATTTCCAAAGGACTTGTAGCAAAATACCTTCACTACAAGTCCTTTACTCTTTTAATTATTCGTGGTCGTGGCCGTGGCAGCCGCAATCGCAATCATCATCGTCGCAGATGCACTCGTCCATATCAAATTCGAGGTCTTCACCGCAGCCCGGGCACTGGATTTTGCCGAGGGCGAGAATATCCTCATCAACCATAATGGAATCGCCGCAGGTCGGACAAACTACTTCATAGTGAAAATCCTCACAGTCGCAGTCCTCACCGCAATCGCATTCATCATCGTCACAGTCGCATTCATCAAATGCGCCTTCAAGCTCTAAAAGCTCTTCTGCAACCTCATCAAGCTCTTCGGACATCTCATCCGTGATCTGCTGAAGGTCAGAAACAGCTTCGCAAAGCTCGTCAATGACTTCCGTCATGGCAACCAAAAGCTTGCCTTCCTTTGTGGAAGTGTCTATCTCCAGTCCGTCAAAAAGACCGCGGAGATATGATGCTCTTTCAAGTATGTTCATGGAATATATCCTCCGAAAAAACTTACTTCGCGCGCTCTAAATACTCGCCTGTTCTTGTGTCAATCTTAATTCTGTCGCCGATGTTAATGAAGAGCGGAACGCGGACTTCTGCACCTGTCTCAACAGTTGCCGGCTTTGTAACGTTTGTTGCTGTATCGCCCTTAAGACCCGGCTCTGTCTCCGTAATCTCAAGCTCAACAAAGTTAGGCGGCTCAACGCTGAAAACGTTGCCCTTGAAAGAAAGAAACTTTACTACCATATTTTCCGTAACGAACTTGAAGCTCTCCGGAAGCTTGTCTGCGTTAAGCGGCTCCTGCTCATAGGTTTCTTCATCCATGAAGTAATAAAGCTCACCGTCGTTGTAGAGATACTGCATATCCTTGCGCTCAACAAACGCCGGCGGGAACTTGTCCGTCGGGTTGAAAGAAGTTTCAACAACAGCACCTGTAACAACGTTGCGATACTTTGTACGGACGAAAGCTGCGCCCTTACCCGGCTTAACGTGCTGGAACTCGATAACCTGCATTACCTGACCATCCATTTCGAACGTTACACCGTTTCTGAATTCGCCTGCTGAAATCATTTTAATTTTCCTCCAATTTTATATCATATTAAATCTTTTTATATTTTACCCTATATTGAGCTATTTTGCAAGTAAAACTTTGAAATTTTTACCGATTTTCACACAAAACTCTTACACCAAGGGGGTAAACCTCTTTCCCGAAGCCGCAAATCATGCCCTTACACACCGCCGAAATGACGGAATTGTGACGGAATTCCTCTCTTGCATGAATGTTTGAGAGGTGCACTTCAACACACGGAAGCTTGATTGAGCTTATCGCATCGCGAATCGCGATGCTGTAATGAGAATACGCGCCGGCATTTATCACAACGCCGTCAAATCCCTCGTCATACGCGCGATAAAGCGCATCTATTATCTCACCCTCGCAATTAGACTGAAACGCCACTATCTCTGCGCCGAGAGCTTCTGTCTTTTCCTTTGTGTACGCAATGATGTCCGAAAGGGTGTCGCTTCCGTAAATCTCCGGCTCACGCTTGCCGAGAAAATTAAGATTCGGTCCGTTAATTATCATAATCTTTTTCATTCAAACATTCTCCTTTTCCCGAGCGGCGGAACCTTTATCGCGAGAATGCGGCTTCGCTTAGCTCCTATTATGTCGGTTATTATCTTATCCCCGACGAGCGCAGTTGTTTCTCGCGTTCCGCCGAGTTCCTCCATTGCTTTTTTTATCGTTCTCCGGCTCGGCTTTCCGCTTCGCCAGAAGTGAGCAATTCCGATAGGCTTGCAGAACTTTTCCACCCGCGCCTGCTTGTTGTTTGACACAACGGCAAGCTTTATCCCGTGTGCGGCAAGGTCCTCTACCCAACGCATAACGCGCTCATCCGGAATTTCATGCTCGTATTTTGCAATGGTATTGTCAAGGTCTGCAATCAGCACCTTTATGTTTATCGCCTCTAAAAGCTCTCCCGTGAGCTCATAGATGTTTTCTATCTTCATATCTGGAACAAAAAGCGGGAACATCTCATACCTCCGCATATTGTGTTTTTTCATCTAATATTATTAGTATAGCATATATTATACCGGATTACAAGGAGGTGCTGTTCTTGAATATGCATATTCTCCGCACGGCAACGGAGCTTGGATGCACAACGCACCGGAAGGAAAAGTGCGGACTTCTTTCATATTATGCCCGCGGAAACACGCTTATGTGTGAAAAGCTTTCTCCCGAAGTAACGGGGGATGTTTTAGTTATCTCCTCCGACGGTGCGGACACACATATCGCGCCCTCAATATATGACGAATGCCGGCGAAGAAGCTGCCGTTCTGTCTTTCTGGATGCAAACGAAGAAAACCTCGCGTGTGCCGGCACCCTCGGGGAAATCTCAGCATCTCTTTCCCGACGCGGAATTTCCGTTTTCTGCCCTCTTGCATTTGCCGATTCGTGTTCTGAGGCAACGCCCGTTGCAGAATGCGCGGTCTCCGGAGGGGAGCTTTCGGAGTATCTGACGTATCTCATGCGCACTCACCGCCGCATTGCGCTCTCCATCCCACGCAGGTGCACGGATTTTTCCATGCCCCTCTTTTCTTTTTCCGGACGCGAATTGTCTGCACGTGAGTTCCGCAATATTCGCGACCGATATGGTGCGCAGTGCTTTTTCTCACCGCAGCTTATTTCAAACTATTTTATATATTCGTCCGAGCCGGATTCTGCCGGTTTCGTTCTCTATGACGATGCGCGCACTATCTCAGAAAAAATCCGTCTTGCGCGCAGGCTGGGAATTGAGAATGTTTTTCTTGCATACCGGGAAATCGCGGATATTTTTGAAGATATATTGTTTTAATCCTTTTGCATAAGCTTTTTGCAAAGCTCCTCATCCGGAGTTACATACGCCGTATAGTAGTTTGTGTAAATAACTCTGCCGGGCGCCGCACCCTGCGGTTTTTTGACGTATCTCACACGCGCATAATCAACAGGTACATTAACCGACTCTCTCGCGCGCGAATAATATGCGGCAATAATCGCCGCTTCCGTAATCGTTCTGTCCGGAAGCTCTTCGCCCGCACACTCCACAATGACGTGTGAACCGGGGATGTTTTTTGTGTGCAGCCACAAATCTCCCTTCATCGCGCTTTTCAACGTCAGCGCGTCGTTCTGCTTATTGTTTCTGCCGGCATATATGGTGTAACCGTCACTTGATGTAAAGCGATATGGGCGCAGTGCCGTGCGCTTTGCGCCGCGTTTGTCATTTTGTCGGCTTACATATCCTGTTTCGGCGAGCTCATCACGGATTTCGGAAAGATCCGCCTCGCTCTCTGCTTTTTCGATGCTTTCAAGCACACTTTCAAGATATATAAGCTCTTCTTCTCCGGCTGCAATCTGCTCTGTTATATACTTTTCCGCATTCTTCATCCTGCGGTATTCGCGAAAAAGCTTTTCCGAATTTTCCTGCGGACTCAAACGCGAATCAAGCTTTATCGTAACCTCTTCACAGTTGCGGTAATAATTTTGGGCAACAAACGAAGTCATGCCCTTTTCAAGACGGTATATGTTTGCGGAAATAAGCTCTGCCCGCTCGCGGATTTCCTCGCGGTTTTCGGCTTTTTTAAGCTCCTCGCGCTGCAACGCAAGCTTTTTTTGCGTGCGGTTATACACATTTTTTACCACCTGCAAAATCCCGTGCGAGCGTTGCCGCATTGTTTCGCGCACCTCGCGGATTTCAAAATACTCCGCAAGAGCATCGGAGAGACTCACCCGCTCTTCGGCGGTCATTGTCGCTTCGTACTGCGTTATCGGAAAGAACGAAAATTCATAAGGCTGCTTTCCGTCATACACAATGCACGGTGCCGCACTGCCGCCCGCTATTTCACATATTGCCGATGCCATACGCTCGCGCTGAATCATTGAAAGCTCGGACATATGGAGCGAGAGATCCTTGCCGGCACGGTAAGCAATCTCGCGGCAAACAAGCGGTGAAAAACCTGCAAAAGACGAAATAACCCACTTATCACAGAGTATTTCTCCCTTTTCATTGCATATTATATCAAAAAGCTCGGCACGGGAGTAAGCACCGGGGTCAAGCTTTTCCTGCTTTGGCGGAAGCTCATAAAAAAGCCCCGGAAGAACCTGCCGTTTTTCGCTTGTGTCAAGGTCTACCCTCTTTAAGCATTCAATAATTCTGTCGTCTGCATCGCGCAGAATTATGTTTGAATGACGCGCCATAATCTCACAAGTGAGCGTGCGGATTGACGATATACCCATCTCGTCATTTACCTCAAGCTTTATATCTATAATACGCTCTAAGTGCGGCGCAGAAACGGAAATTATTCGTCCGTTCGTAAGATGCTTTCGCAATAGCATACAGAACATCGGCGCACTCGCGGGATTTTCACGCGCCATTGACGTGAGATGCACGCGCGGAAAGCTTGCGTTTGCAGACAGAATAAGCCGTTTTCCTTTGACGTTCGGCGAGCGCAAACCAACGACTATGTCATCCCGCGTCGGCTGGTGTATTTTATCTATCCTCGCCCCCGTCAGAAGCTCATTGAGTTCATGAGCGAGATGCGAAATGAATAATGCATCAAGTGCCATTGAAAATATCTCCTAAACTGTAAAAAACTTTGTGCAGGCGCAATCTGCCTTCGCAATTTTCACCTGAAGCCCCGGATGCTTTGCGGAAATAATTTCACAAATGCGCGGGCAAATGATATCCTCCGTTGCGAAGTGTCCGGCATCTATCGCGTTTATTCCGAGAGCGACGGCATCTAAAAACTCATTGTGCTTTATGTCGGCAGTTACGATTGTGTCACACCCAAGTGATGCGGCAAGGGGAATGAAATCCCCGCAAGAGCCGCCGCCAACCGCAACTTTTTTTACCGTTTTTCCCGCATCGTGATATCGCACTCCGGATGTATCAAGCGCGCGGCATACGTCCGAGAGAAACTCCGGAAGAGCTTTGCTTTCTTCAAGCTCTCCCCACCTTCCGATGCCTGTGTTTTCCTCTCTCCCCTGAGCGAGAACATCCGTGTTCTTCACACCCAGCGTTTCCGCCAGAACATCGTTCACACCGCCCTCGGCACTGTCGAGATTTGTATGCATGCATATTGCGGCGATTTTGTTCTCAATAAGTGATAGGAGTACCGAACCGCAGACATCCTCATCCGTCACGCTCTTGCGGCTTTTAAAAATTACCGGATGATGCGAAACAATAAGCTCCGCACCCGTCTCTGTCGCCTCGCGAACAACTTTTTCTGTTATATCCAGTGCAACAAGCACCTTTGATACGCTTGCATTTTTTCTCCCCACTAAAAATCCGGGGTTATCGTATTCCTCTGCAAGACGACACGGTGCCGCTACCTCAAGAGTTTTAAATATATCATATACCTTTGTCATAAAGAGCTTACCACCTCATCAAGCGAGCGTATATCTCGCTCGCCTCTTTTCTTTTCTTCTTCGGAAAATGCGTCGGAGCTGCATTTGCGCTCAAACTCAAACCGCAAACGCGAAAGAACCTTTTCGGCATATTCTCGCGCCCGTGGGTCAGAAATCCCGGCGCGGCTTATGTATTTTTCATACGGCAGATAATCCGTTTTCCCCATGTGCCGCGCAACAATCACGCAGTATATATGCTTTCCCTCGGAGACGATTTTCTCCGACTTAATTTCAAAACCCTCACGGTAGAGATACCCACGCAGAACCTCCGAGCGCGTCATCGGCTGGAGAATGAGAGTACATCCGCCCTTTGTCCACGGTGCGCGGGAAATGATATCTGCTATCAGCTCTCCGCCCATACCCGCGATAACCACGCAGTCGTGCGGTTCTATGCCGTCAAGCCCATTTGTCAGGACGGTTTTAATCTTTCCGGAAAGTCCCGCCGAGAAAATCTCACGCTCTGCATTGTCAAGCGGACCGCGGTTTATGTCGCTTGCAGTTATCCTTTTCGCCTTGCCGTGAGCCGCAGCATATATCGAAACATATCCGTGGTCACAGCCGCAGTCAACAAGCGTTTCACACGGCGGTATTGACTCCGCCACGCACAAAAGCCTTGCGCCGATAGATTTTTCCAAAGCACCTTTCTCCTTTCCCGATATATGAAAAGTGCGCGTCATGCGACGCGCATATTCTCAAAAAATTTTACTTGCCTTCGAGATGGTTGTTAAGCTTCTCAAGAAGTGCGTCAACGTCTACGCCGTGAACTGCGCAAGCCTGCTCAAGAGTTTCTCCTCTTGCAGACGGGCAGCCGAGGCAGTGCATTCCTATCTCAAAAAAGTAAGGAGCGCAGGTAACGTCGATATCAAGAATATCACCGATAATGGTGTCCTTTGTAATCTTTGCCATGACCGTATCATCCTTTCGCATATTGATATACTTATTATATATCTATACTCCGCATTTTTCAAGAGGATTTTTTATTTTTCTTCGCTTTGATTTCTCCATGCAAAAACGAAAGTGCATCCGCAAGAGTTCCGACGCGGTCAATAAGACCTATTTCCACCGCTTCTTTTCCGTAAATGACTGTTCCGACATCCGTTGCAAGCTCGCCTACCTTTAGCATATATTCCCGGAATTTCTCTGCCGACATATTCGAGTTTCGTTCAACAAAGCCTGTTATTCTGTCCTGAACGCGCTCAAAATAATTAAAAGTCTGCGGTGCGCCGACTACAACGCCGCTCATGCGAACAGGATGAATGGTAATGGCAGCAGTCTCCGCGATTATAGAATGCTTTGCCGCAACGGCAAGGGGTACGCCGATTGAATGTCCGCCTCCAAGGATAAGAGATGCCGTAGGCTTTGTCATACCTGCAATAAGCTCTGCAATGGCAAGTCCTGCCTCAATATCGCCACCGACGGTGTTGAGCATAATCAGAAGTCCGTCAATATCATCGTTCTCTTCCACCGCGGCAAGAGTGGGGCATATATGCTCGTATTTCGTCGTCTTTGTGTCGCTTCCGAGCACGGTGTGCCCTTCAATCTGACCTATTATCGTTATGCAATGGATATTTCCGAAGCGGCTTTTCGTCACAATCGAGCCGGTTTCTACTATATCCTCGCGAGTTTCCTTTTTGTTTTCACTGTTATCCGCCATTTGCAAACAACCTCCGAGATTTTTTGTTAGTTTCTGCAAAAAAGCGGAAATAATACGCGGAATGAGGGGATTAGCTGTGCCTATCAAGCGCAGTTTTTATGTTTGCCGTTTCGATATGGCTCATATGCGTTACAGATATTCCTACTTTTTCTGCTAATTGCTCCTGAGACATTCCATGAGCCTTGCGATATTTGCGTATTCTTTGTCCTATCTCATAATAATTCAAGAAAACCACGTCCATTCAGTTAATTTATACTTGAATTGTATAGGTAATTGTGTTAGAATCAAATAAGCTGTATAGACTATTTTATATCCATATAGTTAAAATTAAACTTGCTGAGCGAACGGAAAATGCTAAAACTTATAGGAGGGAGGATTAGAAGAAATAAGCGTAATCCAGCCAGCTCAACAAAAATATGAAAGGATGAAATTTAAATGAAAAGATTAACCAGTATATTCTTGGTGCTTGCAATGCTTTTGACACTTGCACCTATGAATATTTTTGCGGCTGAAGCTGAAAATACTGTTTTTTCTGATATGAAGGAAACAGATTATTATGCACAAGCTGCAACAGCATTAGAACAGTTAGATATTTTGGCAGGTTACCCTGATGGAACATTTGGGGCAGAAAAATCTATCACAAGAGCTGAGATGGCGGCTATTGTTTGCAGAATGATAGATAAAGAAGCAGATGCAGAAAAAGCAAAAGGTGAAACTATCTTTGATGATGTGAAGGCTAACCACTGGGCAAGCGGTTACATAAATATCGCAGTACAGGAAAGCATTATTGACGGATACGGCGACGGAACATTCCGCCCCGAAGATAATGTAAAGTATGAAGAAGCAATCAAGATGGTTGTTTGTGCACTCGGCTTTGCCGACGGCGCAGTAAGCGAGCCCGCCGACTGGTCTAAGGTATATCTTGATATAGCTAAAGAAAAAGCGATTACTACAAAGCTTCTTGGCAAAAAAGGTGAGCCGGCAACTCGCGCTGATATCGCTGTTATGACATATTCGGGAATTCAGGCAAAAGAGACTCCCGAGAAAAACGAAGAGGAAAAAGAGGATTCAAACTTTAACGCGAATGATAAGAATATAGCAAGTCTCCCAAGTGGAGGAAGAGGCCCGTCGGCTCCGTCAGGACCGGCACCAACTCCGGATGATGGAACCTTCGTTGTTTCATTTGATTTGAATTATGAGGGTGCAACCGGTACTCCGGCAAGCCAAAATGTAACCAAGGACGATTGTGCAGTAGCACCTGCGACACCGGAAAGAGAAGGTTTTGCTTTCGTTGGATGGTATGTAGATAATACATATGCTGAATTATTCAATTTTGCTACTCCCATTACTAAGACATATACACTTGTTGCAAGATGGGTTGATATGGCCGATACAACAGACACAGATGGTGACGGTTTAACAGACCCTGTTGAAGAGTTCTATGGAACTGATAAAACGAAGGCTGATACTGATGAAGATGGGCTTACAGATTTTGTTGAAATAAATTCTTCAAACACTAATCCTTTGGTTATAGATTCAGACGAAAATGGAACAAATGATGCTGATGAAGATTTTGATGAAGATAGTTTGATTAATCTTCAAGAACAAACAAATAACTGCAATCCGTATTCTAATGACACTGATATGGACGGTTTAACAGATGCTGATGAAATAAATGTCCATAATACAAAACCGGATGTAGAAGATACAGATGAAGATGGACTTGTAGATGGCGATGAAATAGAATTAGGACTTAACCCTCTTGTTCAAAAAACAGACGGAGAAACATTAGACTCTGAAAGAACTTTTGTACAAACATTGAGTACGGATAATATTTCTGACACTCTTTTATCAGCAGACAACGCTGCAATTCCTTCTTTAAATATGAATGTTGCAGGTAATGTTGATTCTAATACAACAATTACTACTGCTGATGATGAAGCATTGACAACAAATAAGTCAGTTGTCGGTGCGCCAATTTCAATTAGCACAACAGCTGATATGTCTGCCGGAGAATCTACTATTAGTTTTGATATAAGCGGTGGAGTATCACCGTTCGCTTTGATGTCTGTTGAAGACGAAGAAGAAACAAGCCAATATTTAATTTGCAAATACTCTGAAAATGAAGAAAACACAGAGTTTGAACCTTTAGACACATCATATAACAATGGGATTCTTAGTGCTTCAATAGATAGCGAGGGTACATATTTTGTTTTAGATACTGAAAGTTTCCTTACTAACTTGGGCATATATCCATTGGATTACTTTGAAGAACCCTCTCCTATGATGTTAATGAGTCTGCATGAAGAAGATGCTGAAGAAAAAATAATTATTCCACATGAACCTAAACATATTAGAAAAAGAAATGCTAATAAAAAACAAGACCTTTCTGCGGCACCAATGATGCTTAGTTCAGTAGAAGAACTCGAAGAAGAGCTTACTTTAATGTCAGCTTCTACAATAGGAACAAGAGCTCAGGCAGATATTGTGTTTGTAATTGATGTAACCGGTTCTATGGGCGGTGCAATAGACAATGTTGCTACTAATGTAAATAAATTTGCTGATGATTTAGTGAATAAATATAAGATTAATGCAAATTTTTCGGTAATTGAATTCCAAGATATTACATGTGATGGGTTAGATAGTACAATACAGCATAAAAACGGAAGTAGCAGTTGGTGGAACGCACGTTCTGTTAATTCGTTCAAAAACGAAATTAATAATCTTTACCTTGGATATGGTGGTGACTGGGCAGAAACCCCAATTGATGGTCTTGCTATGGCCAGAAATCTAGTTTCTTCATCCTCAACACAGAAATTTTTTGTTCTTGTTACAGATGCTCCTTATAAAGAATATAATCAGTATGGTATTAAAAATATGGAAGAAATGATCAATCTTCTTGTTTATGATGATATCAATGTATCAGTCATCACAGATGATTGGAGCGACTACGAAGAATTAGAATATGATGTTGTTGGTTATTATTTTATAGAAGAAGAATATGATCGTTGGAGAGTTGATGTATATTATGATTCTGACAGCAACAAGTATTTCTATCTCGAATATGATTATGATTACGAAACAGGTAGAGAAACATCTTCAAAAGTTTATATTGACAAGTCAAAAGTAAAATTTGAGGTTTATGTTGGCGTCATAGAAACAGATTATGGTCATTACGAAGTATATCACAATGTGGAAACAGATAAATATTACTATTTTAAATGGTCATATGATTATGAAACTGATACAGAATTATATGAAGAAATTGAAATATTAGATACATCTGCTATTATTTTTGAAGAAGATGGTAAAGTTTCAGGCTATAAAGATTTGTATGAGAAGACCGGTGGCGTATTTGGTAATATTTATGACTCCTCTTTCTCAACAACATTAGATGAAATTGCCGGAATGATTGATGTTGATGTTAATGATGGTTCTTGGGTAGTCCTTGACAATTATGAAATTGTACAATTAGATGAAGCTCCAACATTAGGAAGTACCGCTGATAGCGATAAAGATGGTGTTAAAGATATAGATGAATTAAAAACATCAACAAAAAAAGATGTTAGATTGTATATAGAAACATATTTAACATCAAGAGGGTTAACTTATGAAGAGTACCTTGAAAAAGGAGGGTCCTCACATATAGATGTGTATTCCTTTAAGTCACATCCTAAGAAAATTGACACAGATGGAGATGGAATTAAAGATAAGGATGACCCTAAGCCAAGATACTTCAATGTTACTGATAGACACCTATCTATGTTTGCTAAATTAAGTTATTCTACAAAAGATATCAAAGATAACAAATCCTTTGATAAAGATGCGTTAGGGTATGCAAAACTAAGTGAATTGAATGGTTGGAAACTAGTTGATTCATATATAATTGGCACAAGCTCTAAAGGAAAGGAACTTTTCTTTGCGGCTAATACATATCAAAACACCAACACAAAAGATGTGGTAGTTGCATTTAGAGGAACTGACGATGGTTGGGATTGGTTGGAAAACCTTGTTATTTATCCTATTCCGTGGACATCTCACCCACAAGCAGTGGATGCCGAATTGTACATAAATAAGATAGCCAAAAAGTACAGCAGTAAAATATATATTACCGGACATTCATTAGGTGGATATCTTGCTGCATACGCTACTGGTGCAATATCAAACACATCAAATAAAGATAAACTTGCAAAATGTACAATTTTTAATGGTCTTGGTATGGATTTAACTGCTCCTAAGGAAATAAAAAATGGATTAAAATCAAGTAAGTCTAAAATTTCTAATTACAGAATTAATGATGATTTAGTGTCCATTATTGGAACGCATTACGGAACAGAATATCCAAAATACGATCTAATTTGGGATGTTGCTGTCAAATATGGGTTAGATGATATAAAATGGTGGGAATATGCAGGAGCAATGCAAACCTCATATGTAAAAGCGGTACATGATATGCGAAACTTCTTTGCGTATTCTGAGCTTGGAAGTAGATATTAATGAAAAATTATTTGATATGGCTGAAAATAAAAATTTTTATAGTATTTTGTATTGAAGTCTGGTTAATGATTGATATTAATATTCCAAGTTTTATATCGCAAACGGCATATATTGTAATATTGGGAAGCGTTTTATTGCTTAATATTGTTAAATTGGCACTGCTGATTAAAGAAAAGAAGGCTGGTTATATTTTAACAATTTCTACAAGTGCTGTTTTTTGTTTATTTGTGTGCATTTGGAGTATCTTTGCATTCTTTATGGCAATTTATAAACCCATATTATTTTTCTTAATATTTGCTATTGATTGTGCGACGATAACTTATAATGCATACATAATATATCATTTAAAACAAAATATAAAACACAATTAACTATAATATGGGTAATGTTGAAAAAGCATTGCCCATATTTTCTTTTTTAAGGCTATTTAAACCCATCAAAATCATAATAAATAATTCATAAAATAACTGCATAATATAACTAATTTTATCAAAATGGCTTGAATGTAGCGCTCACTGAATATGCAAATTTCAAATTGATAATATAATTAAAATTTCTCAGCTCATATATAGCAAGAAAAGGTAACTCAGTTTTACCCGAATTACCTCTCTTTAAAAGTTTAGCATTTCATCGTCATAGTATTCTTACCCTTATCATTTGTAAGAGAACCATAACTGCATGATTATATTTTAGAACAGAGCGATCTTTTTGTCAAAACTATACCGCCCAACAAGACGATATATCAAAATTGCCATATGAACAATTTTTTTGAATGGCTTGAATTCCACTCTGAATTATACGTCACTTTCTGTAATCTTGTGTAAATACACAAAATTATTGAACTCAACATATAAAATACTCAAAAGTCAATGACAGAGTATTGTTCTAATGATATACGCAAAGCGCAGGTAAATGTGGTCATAAGTCTTGCCAAAGCATTGGGATGCGAGGTTGAAGATTTAATCGACTGATTAAAGGGATGAATTTGCCCTTAGACCAGGCTTTGTGTTTAGATAACAACTTTATCATTTTAAATAATTTCCCCTTCCAAAACCGATATTCTTTCATCAATAAGCTTTTCAAGCGCGGCTTTCATATCCTCCGGCATAAATGAGTCCTTGCACATTGCTATATACTTATCGCGCATGCGGCAAACTTTACCTATCATCTTTTCTGCGGATTTTTGTGGTATTCCTATTGTTTCTGCGAAAATCATAAAATCTTTTCGACGGATATTTTGTTTTTTCCCGTTAAGGCTCAGCGCAAGCTGTTCTTTATCGTCCGGAATAACAATGTTAGTGGAAAGCATATCATAAGCTGAGGACAGCACGTAATTATTGCTTCTTTCCGATGTTTCAATCAAAGAAAAATTTTTCAGATGCATATCAGAATTTCCAACAGCAAACGAAAAAACTATTCTAAGAAACAGCTCTGTGATATCCAGACCTTTAGCAGAAGAATGCGCAGCGATGATTTTGCCGCAACGCTCATAAGAGCCGCGGTATTTATCCTCCGTCAATCTCCCGTCAAGCTGGCAGAAGTCCTCCATTGCAAGCATTTGTCCGTCCTCACGGTCAATACGCTTTGTTATATACGCGAAAGAATTTTCCTGAGACGGCAAACGAAGCAAAGCATAAGGCACGGTTTTTATCCCACTGATTTTCGCCATGCTCATAATGGCATACTCCATTTCAGGCAAGGCTGCATATTCATCAGTCTGCGGCTTGAGAATGTACCCCGTCGGATAATTTACAAGCGTCAAGCGCGGGGTATTGTCCTTAGAAAGATGAAGCGACAGCTTTTTCTGGACTCCCGGAACTGTAAAACCCTTGTTCGTGCTATCAATCGCAATCCGATTTAAAACTTCTTTTGAAGCATCAATATCCGGAAACTCAGCAGTTCCGAAGAAGGCCTTGACACAGGATATATGCCAACCGTGAGAGGCCCCGGCACGCATCTCCTTTCCGCAGCACAAACATCTGCTCATTCCTTTTCCCCCCTTACAATAACATTCCCTATAGGATCCTTACAGGCAACAAGCAGCAAACCAAAACGGTCTTTGCGGTCAAGCTTCCAGTTGTTGCTCACAACATCAAGAAGCCAGCCTTCGGGAATGAGCCCATCAAAAAAGGCAAAAAGCGTTTTGGAAGTATACTCTTCTTTTTGCAAAGGCAAGGTTAAGCTTACCGCCGTGGAGAGTTCGCTATCGAGATATGCGCTGTCATAAGCAAACGAATATCCCGCATCAGTTTCCTTCAAAATTCCTGCAAAGGTGTCCCGTACATATACATACGCGGTTCTGTATGCATCCATTAATCATCCTTCCTTCCGGGAACTGCCATCATGCCAAACATTGAAAGAGCCTGATTGACCTTATCCATTCGCACAGTCTCTTTTCCTCTCTCAAGTTCGCGGACAAAACGCAAGCCGAGACCGCTGCGTATGGCAAAATCCTCTTGGGTAAGCCCTGCTTCTTTTCTTTTTTGTTTGATAAATTCAGCAATTGTATTCATACCTCAATTATACACCCTATCGGGTACAATGTCAACCACTTTCGTTGTAAATCGTACCCGATAGGGTGTAAACATTCTATGCAATTGTATATTTCTTTGAATATTCTTCAAACTTTGTACGGAAATCCGGACTTTCGTCGCGGAAGGCGCGGATAGATTCGTGAAGATTCATATTATTGCTTGCCATATCTATCACGCAGGCGGCGATATTTGAGCAATGGTCGGAGGTTCTTCCTATATTGGTGAGAAGGTCTGCCCAGACAAAGCCCGCATCAATTGTGCACTCACCCTGCTGAAGGCGTCCGATATGCTGTGCACGGAGCTTCTCTTTGAGAACGTCTATCACCTGCTCAAGCGGCTCTACGCTTAGTGCCGCATCAATATCGTTATCGGCAAACGCGCGGTGTGTAAGCTCTAAAATCTCATTTGCCGCACCGAGGATTACGTCGAGCTCTTTCTCTGCAGCCTCTGTAAACTGAATCTTTTTATCGTGCATTTCCTCTGCCGATTTCAGAAGATTTACACCGTGGTCGGATATGCGCTCAAAATCACCTATCATACGCAAAAGCTTTGCCGCTTCTGCATTATCCGATGCGGATATCTGCCGTGAACTCAGCTTTACAAGATATGTTCCTAAAATATCCTCGTAATGGTCGGTCTTTTCCTCAGCCGCACAAATCTCCTCTGCAAGCTCTGAAGAATATCCCTGAAGTGATTTTATACCGCCGCGAAGTGCAGAAAGAGAAGCCTCCATCATCTCAACAACTAGATTATGAGAGCGCTGGAGCGCAATTGGCGGCGTTGCAAGCAGACGCTCATCAAGCTCTGCAACGGCATCCTTTTCTTTGCTGTCCGGCACAAGGCGAATAACGAGTTTTTCGAGAAATCCCGCCATCGGGAACAATACAACCGTACAGAAAACATTGAACACCGAGTGCGCAACTGCGATGCTGATGAAGTTCGCCGCGCTGTCAAACAACGGCGGCATAAACAAGTATTTTACAACGCTGAAAAGTATCAGGCAAAGCGTTGTTCCGATAACGTTAAAGGATAAGTGCACAAGCGCGGCACGCCTTGCGTTTTTGTTTGTTCCAAATGACGAGAGAAGTGCTGTAATACACGTACCAATGTTCTGTCCCATAATTATCGGTATTGCCGCGCCGAGAGAGACCTGTCCCGTTACGGCAAGCGCCTGCAAAATACCGACAGATGCGGAGCTTGACTGGATTATTGCCGTAAGGATTGCACCTGCAAGCACGCCGAGAATCGGATTTTTGAACAAAATAAACATCTGCTGAAACGCCGGAACGTCTGCAAGACCGGAAACTGCATCGCTCATTGTATCCATGCCGAACATAAGCGTTGCAAACCCTAAAAGAATTGTCCCGGTGTCACGCCTTTTGCTGCCCTTTCCGGTCATCGTCATTATAATACCGATAAGTGCGAGCACCGGCGTGAACGACGTCGGCTTCAAAAGCTGAATAAACAAGTTATCTCCGCTTATTCCGCCAAGCGAGAGAATCCACGCAGTAACCGTTGTTCCGATATTTGCGCCCATTATAACACCTATCGCCTGACGCAAGGTCATAAGCGCAGAGTTTACAAAGCCGACAACCATAACCGTTGTCGCCGACGAGCTTTGAATAACCGCTGTTACGCAAAGACCGGTAAGCAACCCCGCAAGCCGGTTTGATGTAAGCCGTCCGAGCAGCGTGCGCAGGGCACCGCCCGCGCGACGCTCAAGTGCCTGACCCATAACGTCCATACCAAACAGGAAAAGGCAGAGTCCTCCAAGCATCGTGAGAATATCAAAAATGTCCATTTTCTTTTTCCTTTCGTTTCTTTCTTCTATTTTTTCAAATTTTCACCAAATATATTATATCCTGTTTTTTGTCAAATTTCAATAAGTTTGTCATATCTTTATTCTGCCCGTCAAAACTGCGGAGACAACAAAAACAGACGGGGCAATTTTTACTCCGTCTGTTTTATTTGACTTTATTCTGTTTGGGGGATTACTTCAAAACACTCACAGCCGCATATCGCTACCTGTTTTCTCTGAAATACGGCGTTCCGAGCGATGCCGGCGCTTGATATTCCCTTTTGTTACGCATGGTTATAAAGAGCAGAACAAGAACCGTAACGATATACGGTGCCATATCAAGAAGCTGAGCACTGAACGTTATTGTCTGTCCGAAAAGGACAAGACCGCCCTGAAGCTTGAATGTAAGCCCGCGCACCGCACCGAAGAGATAAGCACCAAGGATTGCGCGAAGCGGATTCCACATAGCAAAGATTATGAGAGCAACAGAAATCCAGCCTGCCCCGGCGGTAAGGTCAATCTGCCATCTGCCGACGTATACCATTGAGTAGTATCCGCCGCCGACACCGCAAAGGAAACCGCCGAGCACCGTGTGGATATACTTATGAAGGGTTACGTTTATACCCGATGCATCCGCAGCAGCGGGGCTCTCGCCCACCACGCGTGCATTGAGACCTATATTTGTCTTTTTAAAATAAATATAGATGATAACTGCCGTGATGATTGCGCCCAAAACAAACGGGCTCTGCTCAAAAAGCATCTTGCCGACAAGCGGGATATCGGAAAGCACCGGAGTTTTATGAATACCAAGCACAGCATTTATGGAATCCGGCAGGCTTTTACCTGATATCGACATACCGATAAGCCCTGCCGCGCCGCTGCCGAAGGTTGTAAGCGCAAGACCGGTGACAACCTGATTGCCGCGGAGCGAAACCGTTATGATGGCGTAAATCAGTGCGCCGAGCGCACCTGCCGCGCCCGATGCCAGAACCGCAAGAAGCGCGTTTCCCGTATTGTACGCCACAAGGAAACCCGTTGAAGCGCCGAGAAGCATCATACCCTCAATACCAAGGCAGGTATTGCCGACCTTTTCGGTCAGAATTCCGCCGAGAGTGCCGAGAAGAACATGGGTGCCGAGCGATGCCGTTACCTGCAGAAACAGTGCCGTGGAAATAAGAAATTCTCCCATTTTCTTTACGCTCCTTTCCCCGCACGGCGGACAATCTTGTAATTTAAGAAGAACTCACTGCCGAGAACAAAGAATATAATTACCGCCTGCAGTGCATATATCATCGAAATCGGGATTCGCATTGACGTTTCAAGGAAGCTCCCGCCCGCAAGCAGTATTGCAAACAAAAACGATGTGATGATGACTGCCGGTGCAGAAAGCCGAGCAAGATAAGTTGTTATAACTGCGGTAAATCCGAGACCGCCGGTAAACTGCTCAGTAAGCGTCTTTTCAACAGCAGAAGACTGAATCATTCCCGCAAGACCGCAGAGCGCGCCGGAAAGCATAATTGCAATGACAACCGTTTTGTTTACATTTATTCCGGCATAACGCGCCGTTGCAGTGCTCTCACCCAACACCGATATCTCATATCCGAACTTTGTGCGCGTCATGAGAATGTACACTAAAAGCGTAAGAAGAAGCGCGATTATCCAACCGATATGTATCCCGAAAACGCTCGGTAAAACTGCGTTTGCCTCAAACGTTGCAATTTTAGGCATACCGCCGTCCTCGCGCCACGGACCGTACTGAAGATAAGTTATCCACCGCAGTGCGACATAGTTAAGCATAAGCGTTACAAGCGTTTCACTGGTGCCGAATTTTGTCTTCAGCAGTGCGGGAATAAGCGCCCATATTCCACCGCAGACAAGACCTGCAAGTGCCATGAGCGGAAGAAGCACGGGGGCGGGAAGATGCGAGAAATTAAGCGCAAAATACGCCGCACCGAATGCGCCCATGCACATCTGACCCTCGGCACCAATATTCCAGAACTTCATTTTAAACGCAATAAGCGTGCCGAGCGAAAGAATAACAAGCGGAATCGCCTTATTGAAGGTAGCGCGGACACGGTAGACAGAACCGAGCGCACCCTTTATCAGATTTCCGTAAAACTCAAACGGATTATAGCCGAGCAGAGCAACAATTACCGCCGCGGCAATAAGTGCCGCAACAACGGCAAAAAGCTGTGCCGCGACTGCGCGACCGGGGCTGAGCTCCGGCTTTTTTACTATTCGAAACATCAGCGCGCCTCCTTTTCCGGACGGTGACCGAGCATAAGAAGCCCGATCTCTTCCTTTGTAATTGTCTTGGGGTCAACGATATCCATAACCGCACCGTCGTGAAGAACGAGCAGTCTGTCACACAGCGCAAGCAGTACATCGAGATCCTCGCCGATGAAGAGCACGGCAACGCCCGCCTTCTTCTGAGCGTTAAGAATGTCATATATGTTATACGACGCACCAATATCAAGACCACGGACGGGGTAAGCCGTGATAAGGAGCTTAGGATTGAGCTCTACCTCGCGTCCGAGAAGAACCTTCTGGATATTTCCGCCAGAGAGCTTCCGCAGAATATGATTAACAGACGGAGTTTTTACGTCATAGCGCTCTACAATCTCTTCCGCACGGCGACGGCTTTCCTTTCTGTCTACAAAAACACCCTTATTCTTGCGGAATGAACGGAGAAGAACATTGTTTGTTATGTCCATTCCCGCAACAAGCCCCATACCGAGCCTGTCCTCCGGAACAAACGACATGCTTACGCCGCGGCGCAGGATTTCAATCGGAGACAGACCAAGAATTTCTTCATCAAGAAACTTAACGCTGCCGCCGCTTGATTTTTCCATACCGGCAATGATTTCGCAAAGCTCCTTCTGACCGCTTCCTGCAATTCCTGCAACTCCGAATATCTCACCGCCGTAAACAGAAAAGCTCATCTCGCGGAGCATATTTCGTCCAAGCTCATTTTGACAGGACAGCTCCGACACCTCAAGAACAGGTTTTTCCGATCTTTTCGGTTCCTCACGCGTGATTTCAAGCTCAACCGACTTTCCAACCATCATTTCTGTAAGAAGCCGTGGGTTTGTTTCTGATGTGTTCACCGTGCCTACGGTTGCGCCGTTGCGCAGAACGGTAACACGGTCACTTATCTCCATAACCTCATTCAGTTTATGAGTGATTATGATAATCGCACAGCCGAGCTTTTTCATATTGCGCAGAATATCAAACAGGATTTCCGCTTCCTGCGGGGTAAGAACGGCCGTCGGCTCATCAAGAATAAACATACTTGCGCCGCGATAAAGCATCTTTACGATTTCCACCGTCTGCTTCTCTCCGACGGACATATTGTATACCTTCTTTGCCGGATCAAGCTCAAGTCCGTATTTTTCGCATATTGCACGGATCTTTGCCTCTATTCTCTTAGGACTGCGGAGTATCCCACGCTCGCTTCCGGCAGAAATATTCTGGGCGGCAGACATAACCTCAACCAGCTTGAAGTGCTGATGAACCATACCGATACCGGCGGCAAGCGAATCATGCGGGGATGCAAAGCGCTTTGCCACCCCTTCGATTTTTATTGTGCCTGCATCGGGAGAATATATCCCGGCAAGCATATTCATAAGCGTGCTCTTTCCCGAACCGTTTTCGCCAAGAAGCGCATGGATTTCTCCGCGCTTTACCTCAAGGCTCGCGTTCTCATTTGCCGCAACAGTGCCGAAATATTTGCATATTCCTTGCATCTCGATGCAAACATCATTCTGCATATGTACCGACGTCCTTTCTCTTCGGATAATAAATAACAGTGAAAAGAGAAACATTACTTCTTCACTCTTCACTCTTACTTATTACTTTAAAAAGGGAGCTCGGCTTCCGAGCCCCCTTTTGTATAACTTCTTAGCCGTTGATTGTGCCGATGACACCTTCAATGAACCAATTCATGTTGTAGATTTCCTCGTTTGTCATACCGTTCGGGTGCTTTACAGCGCCGGACTGATCCTTAACCTCTCCGGAGAAGAGAACGAGAGAACCGTCGATGATACCCTGCTTTGCAGCCTCAACCTTTTCAGCTGTGCCTTCTGCGCAGAGATCTGAAAGCTCATCAAGACCAACCCAACCGGATGCAAGGCCTTCCCAGTATGCTTCAGGCTTCCATGTTCCGTCAACAACGCGGTTTACGCAATCGACATAGAACTTGTCCCAATGGAAGAGCGGAGCGGTGAGGTATGCCTTCGGAGCTGCGTCCGGAGTCGGCGTGTTGTAACCGATGGCGAACTTGCCCTTTTCCTGTGCTGCAAGCTGCGGAGCCGGAGAATCCTGATGCTGCTCAATAACGTCACAGCCCTTGTCAAGAAGCTCAATAGCTGCCTGCTTCTCGATAGCCGGATCATACCATGTGTTTGTCCAGACAACCTCAACAGTTGCGTCCGGATTTACAGACTGTACGCCGAGTGTGAATGCGTTGATACCGCGGATACACTCAGGAATCTGCATTGCGGCAACATAACCGATCTTGTTAGCCTCGGTCTTCATACCTGCAACGATACCTGCAAGGTAGCGCGCTTCGATAACTCTGCCCATGTAGTTGCACATGTTCGGGAGAGTTTTATAACCTGTTGCATGGTTAAAGTAGATTTCCGGATATTCCTTTGCAACGGTCTCTGTGTAATCCATATGACCGAAGCTTGTTGTGAAGATAACGTTGCAGCCTGCATCAACAAGCTCGCGAACTGCTACTTCACAGTCTGCGGATTCCGGGATGTTTTCCTTGTAAAGGCACTCAAAACCTGCTGCTTCAAGAGCAAGCCTGCCCTTGTCGTGAGCCTGGGTGTAGCCGCCGTCGTTGATGTCGCCGATGTAAACGAAGCCGACCTTAACGTCTTCCTTCGCAATCGGTGCAAGACCTGCGGTTTCTCCACCTTCGCCCTGCTCAACCTCTGCCGGAGCACAAGCTGCAAATGCGAATACCATTACTGCTGCCAAGAGAATTGCCAAGAGTTTTTTTGCCATGATTTTTGACCTCCTTAAAATATGATGAAGCGCACATCGCGCATCATTCCGCAAATACCACACCGCTCTCAGGCGACATAGACGCAACACGGGCAAGGCTTTCAACCCTTATTCCCATATCGCGGACTTTTTTTCCTCCATCCTGAAACGCCTTTTCGATGGCTATCCCCGCACCGACAACGGTCGCTCCCGCCTGATTGATAATATCGCACAGCCCGATAAGAGCCGCACCTTTTGCGAGAAAATCGTCTATAATCAACACACGGTCACCGGCATAAAGAAAATCCTTCGAAACCATAACATCGTAATACTTGTCCTTTGTAAAGGAGTGGACACGGCTTGTATACACATCTCCGGAGATGTTCTTTGATGCCGCTTTTTTTGCGAACACAACCGGGACATTAAAATACTGCGCGGCGATGCAGGCAATTCCGATGCCTGATGCCTCAATAGTGAGGATTTTTGTAACGCCGTCAGCCCCGAACAGGCGGAGAAGCTCACGCCCCATTTCATTTAAGAGCGTAACATCAATCTGGTGGTTTAAAAAGCTGTCAACCTTAAGAACATTTCCCTCGCGGACGATACCGTCACGCCGTATTCTCTCTTCAAGAAGCTGCATATGTAATCTCCCGTATAGCGTCGAAAATTGTTGTTAATTAATTATAACGCATACGGGAGAATATTTCAAGGATAAATTTAACAAATTGGAAATATTTATCAATACTCCGAAATTTCGGCGTCTATCGTTTCAATAAACCTTAAGCATTTATCGGAGAGTTCGTACGAAAACTCCATACGCGCGATTCTCTGCGCTTCTTCATAGTTTCCGCTCTTCACCGCTTCTTCCGCACGAAGGCAGGCATCAATTACCTCCTGCGCTTCCGCGGTTATTTCTTCCCACATCGAATCATAACCCTCATCGTCATCCCGCTCGTGCTCTATAATCTTGGTGAGCTCTGCGCGAATATTTGCAGAGGTGGCGAGCGCATCATTCTTATGCCGATCATCCTTTGACATTTCAAAGGTGTTGAGACAGTGGTTTGCATAGTTTGCATCGGTGATATACTGCATGCTCTTTGCGTACTCCAAAAGCACGGTATACCGGCTTGACATACGCGTAAGCTTGTTGTAAATGCCGTCATCAATACGAATAGAGCTCATAACAGACTGAAAGTCCTCATTTTCTTCTGTAAATCCTTCTGCAGGAGCCTCATAAGCAAAGCGGTAGAAAGCGTCAACGCCCTTGACGATAAAGTCAACCCTGACTCTTTCATCATCATCTGAAACAACCTTTGATCCACTGCATTTTCCGTACTTTGCAGGACGGCTTCCCGTAAGCTCCAGCACGCTCTCGGTGTACTCCTGAACCGTCAGGATATCGTTATTCTCCATATCGGGGACATATACGCTTATTGCAATATCATCTCCCTCAAACGTGATATATCCGTCAAGGTCGAAATTACCCACACGCTCGTATTTTTCCGGATACTCAAGGATTATTCCGTAAAGCTTGTTTTCATAGCGTGCAAGCGCTCCGGTATCATAATCTGCCGGGTCAAAGCTTATGCCGGAAATGTAATCCTCACGCGGCGACATACTGCATGCACCGAGAGATAAACAAATCGCGAAAGCCATTGCAAAACATATTATTTTTTTCATCTGTTTTCACTCCTGTCAAGAGAACGGTATTGAATTGCCTCGGCAATGTGCTCGGCACAGATAATGTCCGACTCCGCCATATCGGCAATGGTAAGGGAAAGCTTCAGTATCTTATCATATGAACGTCCGGTAAGCCCGAGCGCGTCAAACGCATTTTTCAAAAGCTCTTTCGCGTCATCGGAAAGCTTTGCAAGCTCGTGCAGTCTCCGCGGCGAGAGATGCGCATTACATGCAACGCCGCGTGCTCTTGCACGCTCGCGCGCACGGTTTACGCGCTTGCGTATCTCTGCCGAAGGCTCCCCGTCCGCTTTTTTTGACATATCCTCATAGGTTACATTCGGCACATTTATATGGATATCAATTCTATCCATAAGCGGGCCGGAAACACGCCCCATATATTTTTCCACCGCACTCTCGCTGCAGGTGCAGGTATGCACTCCGTTCTCATAGCCGTGCCACCCGCATTTACACGGATTCATCGCACAGACGAGCATAAACCGAGCCGGATAGTTTGCCGTGCCGGCAACGCGGGAAATTGCAACCTCGCCGGTCTCCATCGGCTGTCGCAGAACCTCAAGCGCATCGCGCCGGAACTCCGGAAGCTCGTCGAGGAACAGTACGCCGTTATGTGCAAGGGAAATCTCGCCCGGCCGAAGCGCGGAGCTTCCTCCCGAAAGGCTTACGGGAGACGTGCTGTGATGCGGAGCGCGGAACGGTCTTGACGTAAGAAGAGGTCTCTCTTCCGACACAAGCCCCACAAGCGAATGCATTTCCGTTGCCTCAAGCGCCTCTTCGCGCGTCATATCCGGAAGAATTGACGGTATGCGCGATGCAAGCATACTCTTTCCCGAGCCCGGAGGTCCTATCATCAGTATATTA
The DNA here is from genome assembly GCA_045539475.1 of Eubacteriales bacterium. Lineage (GTDB taxonomy): Bacteria > Bacillota > Clostridia > Oscillospirales > JAAYXM01 > SIG480. The sequence continues at coordinate 60,666 of JAZQFJ010000003.1, forward strand.
TGTCCGCCGGCGGCGGCAATCTCTATTGCACGTTTCACATTTTCCTGACCGCGCACATCTGCAAAGTCCGGAATGGAAATATTTTCATTCTCATCCGGGATCCATTGCGGTTCACGGGAAAGGTACGCATCGCTGTTCAAGTGGTTTACCACCTCTGATACATCACGCGCACCGAAAACCTCAAGCTCTTCTCCGGCAAGAGCCGCCTCTCGCGCATTGGCCCGCGGCACAAACAGAGTTTTTATACCTGCCGCCTTCGCCGCAAGCGCCATTGAAAGAACACCGCGTGCGGGACGAAGCTCACCGGTAAGCGAAAGCTCTCCAATGAATGCGCAGCTCTCCGGAACCGATTTTATCTGATGCGCCGATGCAAGCACCGAAAGCAGAATCGGAAGGTCATACACCGCGCCTTCCTTCTTTTTGCCGGCAGGCGCAAGATTTACCGTTATATGCCCTGACGGAAAGCGAATAGGAAGAGTTTTTGCCGCGGCGCGGACGCGGTCCCGCGATTCCCTGACCGCCGTATCGGCAAGGCCGATCACCTCAAACCCCATCATTCCGCCGGACAGAACGCACTCTGCAGTCACGATAAAACCACTTGCTCCCGAAAGCCCGAGCGTATAAATTTTTGATACCATATCCGTATCCCCTGTCTGTGAATAAAATCACAAAAATCTGTATGTATATATTGTATCACATAAAAACCGCCTGTACAAGTATAATTTGCACAGGCGGGAAGTTACATCATCTTCATTATCCATTCCGTGCAGAATACCACAGCGCAGGACAGCGCCGCGACGGTGAGAAGACTTTTGCCGCGCAGAGCAAGCGCCACTGCCGCCACAAAGCCGATTGCGGCAGAAGCGGGCGATGACGTTGAATAAAAAATTGCAGGAACCGTCATAACCGCAAGCACGGTATACGGTATGTAATACAAAAATGAAATGATAAAACGGTTTTGAATTTTCTTTTTAATAAGCACAAGCGGAAGCATCCTTATAAGATACGTTATCCCCGCCATAACCGCAAGATATATCCAGTAACTATGCATTCTCGCCGCCCTCCTCTATGTTGACCGGAGCGAGTACAGCAAACAACGCGCTTGCCACTACGGCGCAGATGATAACCGTGAACCCGGACGGCACCTCTTTAAGATACGGAAAATACTTAAACGCACAGGATAGCGCAACAGCGAACAGCACGCACACAAGGCAACGTCTGTTCACCTTCATCACGGGAACAACTATCGCAACAAACATTCCGTAAATCGCAATGCCGAGTGCAGAAACCACAGCCGCAGGAAGAATATTTCCCGCCGCCGCACCAATGAGCGTGCCGATGCTCCAACCAAGATACGGCATAAGAATAAGTCCGTACATATATTTTCGTCCGACTGTGCCGGTCTTTTCGCTCGCAACCGCAAAAACCTCATCTGTGTTTACAAATGAGATTAAAAACCTGTCCGGCAAACATATGCTCTCGCCCAGCTTCTGCGAGAGCGAAACCGACATCAGCGCATATCGCAGATTTATCACAATCTGCGACACTGCAAGCTCTATTAGCGTTCCACCCGTGACCATTATCGGCACAGCAGCAAGCTGCCCTGCGCTTGTTACATTCGTCATTGAAATGACAACTGCTTCAAAAACAGAAAGACCTCTCTCAACGGCGAATATGCCAAACGCAAAAGCAACGGAGAGGTATCCGAGGCATATCGGCATTCCGTCCGCTATTCCCTTTGTAAATTTGTTGTGTTCAATCATTTTTCCGCCTGCTTTTCCACTCTTGTATTTTCCTGATTTTTATAAATTATAAACTTGGAGAATAAAAACTCCGTTATGAAATTGAGAAGCATCGTTACAATCAAGATTATGTAATCATTAACCCCCGCGCTCTCTGCCAGATGCCCGCCCCAAGTTGAAAGAGGGGTAAAGACAGCATAAAAGGCAAAAAGCTTCGTCATCGCCACAGGTATGTTTGCCGCAGACTTGAAAGTATACCGGCGGTTGAAGGTAAAATTCCATATTATCGACAAAATCAGAGAGACAAGATACCCCGGCCAGTAGCTCCAGCGAAAAACCTCGTTGAATACCGTGAATGAGCCGACCTGTATCACTCCCGCAGAAATTGAAAACAGCGTGAATTTTATCATCTGCAAAACATTACTTTTATTCATTTTTATAACCATTCCTTTCACTGCGTTGAAGGCACAAAAAAATATATTATAAAATCAAAATGCATTGCATTTTGTACCATACCTCTTCACTCTTAACTTTTCCCTCTTACCTGTCTGAATTTATTCAGACTTTCTTCTCTACCTTTTTCTTGTTGCCTTTTTCATCAACCACATATACGTTGCTGAGTGCATTTTCCATTCCCTGACGGAATTTTGCAATATATTCCTTGCGAAGCTTTGCCTGTTCTTCCTTTTCTGCAGCAGTCAGCCCTTCGCCTTTTGATTTCTTCGCAAGCTCGTTTATCCTTGCAACAAGCTTATCAAATTCCATTTTTATAACCATTCCTTTCACTGTGTTCAAGGCACAAAAAAATATATAATAAAATCAAAATGCACTGCATTTTGTACCTTACCTCTTCACTCTTAACTTTTCCCTCTTACCTGTCTGAATTTATTCAGACTTCTGCTCCTCCCGAACACCTTTAGTTTATAATAAGAGTATACCACTTTTTTCCTGTCTGTGCAACAAAAAACACACAGATACGCTCCTGTGTGTTTTTCCTTTTCGCTTTTTAAATTTCATCCTCGCCGAGGATTGCATCTATTTCGGAAAGCTCTTCACCGCTGAAATCCACGCGCTGTGTCATTCTGATATTTTCAATTATCTGCTCCGGTTTAGATGCGCCGATAAGCACACTCGTTATTCCGTCACGGCTGTACACCCACGAAAGCGCCATCTGAGCAAGCGTTTGACCGCGCCGCGCGGCTATCTCGTTGAGCTTCCGGAGCTTAATCAGAAGCGATGGCGAAATCGAGTTTTCATTTAAAAATCTGCCGTCTGTTTTCACGCGGCTGTCGCTTGGAATTCCGTTCAGATATCGCTCCGAAAGAAGACCTTGTGCAAGCGGGCTGAAGATAATCATGCCTTTTTTTCTCCGCCTTGCGCTACTAAGAATCCCGTTTTTTTCAACAGTTCTGTCAAGAATCGAATACCGATTCTGATTTATGACAAACGGACAGCGAAGCTCTTCTAATATATCTGCCGCTTTTTCCATCGTCTCACCGTCATAGTTTGAAAGCCCTGCATAAAGTGCTTTTCCACTCTTTACAATGCTATCCAAAGCCCACATTGTTTCATAAAGCGGAGTTTCGGGATCCGGTCTGTGATGGTAAAAAACATCAACATAGTCAAGCTTTAATCTCTTTAAGCTTTGGTCAATGCTTGCGATAAGATATTTTTTGCTGCCTTTATCTCCGTAAGGTCCGGGCCACATATAATAGCCGGCTTTTGTGCTTATTATCATTTCATCACGGTAAGGTTTCATGTGCTTATTCAGTATCTCGCCGAAATTCGTCTCCGCGCTTCCGGCTTCGGGACCGTAATTATTGGCAAGGTCAAAATGTGTTATGCCGTTATCAAATGCCGTAAAACACATTTTGCACATGTTTTCATAGTCGCCGGTGTCGCCGAAATTGTGCCAGAGCCCCAATGAAACTGCAGGAAGCTTCAGCCCGCTTTCCCCGCAGTTTTTGTATAACATTTTCTCATATCTTTTTTCATTTGCACTGTATGCCATAGTTTTCCTCCCGATACATTCAGATGTTAGAATATCTCTTAAAACATTCTTTATTACAACATACGTTTTCTTTGTTATCCTTGGCATTATCAACTCAAGTTATGCGCTTATTATACGCTTCCGGGCAAGACTTGTCAATGCATAACAAAAACCCGCGGGGTGGAAACCCCGCGGGAAAAGCTTTAAAACATCTTATCCAAATTATCCCAATCAACTTCTGTGCTGTCGATAAATCCGCTCTTCTCGGCAGACTCAATGGCAACCGCCTCTTCCGCTGTTGTTTTTGTGAAATCCGGATCCCATGCAATTACAAGCTTTTTTATAAACTCATACGCAAAATTCTTATCGCTCTCCGGCAGCATATCAATAAGACGTGCTGCTTCCATTGCTACATTTGACATACAAAAACCTCCTTGTTTTCACTTATATATGTCTCCTCGGTTCCCAATCGCTAAAACAAATAGTATATCAACAGTATTCTCCGTACCATATTTAAATATAACACGCCACTGCCCTATCCGAAGCCGTTTACGCTCATCGGAATATCCTTGCATTGGTTTAATATCACCTTCCGGAGGTGTAAGCGTCAATCCTTCTATCGCTTTTCGTATTCTTAAAACTGATTTTTTATCCAACCTGCTTAAGAACTTAAGTGCGTCTTTTGAATATCTGATTAACATACATTCCATCCTCTTATGAACGTGTTCTCTGTGATTACATTATACGCTTTCCTCTGAGATTTGTCAATATTTCAAAACGCGCCTCTCTATGCACACATTGTCAAAACACACAACAAAAACCCGCGGGGTGGAAACCCCGCGGGAAAATAGTGAACTATTTATTTTTAAGGCTTAGTATTTGAAGAAGCCCTCTGCGAAGGAGTAGATACGGATGATCTGGCCTTCATACATCTGGATAACTGCGTTTGCGCCAACTACAGACTCATCAAGAACCTTTTCAGTTGACGGAACCTTTGTAAGGTGTGAGCCGTCATAAGACTCTTCACCGATTGCAACGATTACGCAACCGTCATCTTCGTGGAACTTAGCTGTTTTCGGAGCAGCCGCTGTGTAGTCTGTGGTTCCTTCAGTATAATCTCTGACAATCCAATCCTGAGAAACATCGTAGAAGGAAACGATCTCGTTCTTCTCAGAAACAATGTTTACAGCATAGAAACCATTTGCCTTGTCGAATGTATCATTTACAGAGTGTGAAGGAGCCTTCTCTGATGCATTGTCAAGCATAATGATGTTGCCTTCTGCATCTACATCGTAGATAACGATGTCGCCGATAAGAGAATTAAGCTTTCCAACGCCGTCTGCCTCATTGAGGAAGGAACCGGAAACTTTTCTCTGAACATCGTCAACAGTCTTAGCTGTGAAGATTTCCTTATCGTTGATAAGTGTAAGCTCTGCATAGTAAAGATCTGTTGCTCTGTTGTACTTCTGGTTTGCAGCAACAACATATGCATAGTTCTCATCTGTGTCATAGCTTGCGCCGGACATTGCGAGAGAAGAACCAACTGTTACAGCAGCTGCAACGATGGAGTTGTTGCTTGTGTTACGTGTATTTACAATCCAGGATGTGTAAATCTTGGTGTTTGCTGTTGGGTTAACCCATGTATCCTGGCCAGCTTCCATAACAGAAAGACCATTGATCTCTGCAGCGTTGATACCCTTAAGGTCGTTCATCTTGTAAACCTTATGGGAAACAGCTGTTCCTGCTGCAACCTTCTTTGCATGAGTTGCAATATTAGTGCACTTATCAGTAAGATCATTCCAAGCGCTGCCACATGTAGCACAAACATGATTTGCTTCTACGTAGTCGTGAGTCTTGTCATCACCAGTATGCTTACCGTCGCAGGGATCAGCTGTGCAAGCCTTAGCTTTCGGGTTACCATAAAGTGCGAAGAGAATTGAAGAATCGTTGAGTGCATACTTGCCTGCCGGGAGGAACTCTGCATCTTTAATAACAGCACCTTTAGCAATCTTATCAGTGTAAGTCTTTGTCTTTATAGGATTATTCTTGCTATCCTTGCTTTCTGCGTTTTTATTGTAGCCAAGGAAGTCCTGAGCGGAGAGGTCAACAGTGCCGTTGTCAAGAATCTTGTACTGAACTACAAGACCGAACTTTGCATTGTCTGCAAAATCAGTTGCCTTGTTGTTTCTGTCGTCGCTGAGGTTAGAAGAAACCGGTGTGTAGAGCTTGCCAACATTGTAGGAAGCGTATGTGCCGTCTACAAAGCCAAGCTTTACGCGAGCGATCTGCTCCTGATCATCGTAGTAAGAGTTGAGGATTACAGCGTAGTTGCTGTCTTCGATAGATGTTGTATCATCAGCATCAATCTGCATGATGAGGTTACCATGTACAAGGTACTTGGTATTTGCATTCATTGCACCAGCATTATCTCTGTAATAGTTGGTGTAGATGTTATCCTTGTTACCATAGTTAATGATACCAGCGTTTGTCCATGCATAGTATGCATTGCCATCAAGGATAACGCCGTTGTCATCTGTGAAGTCTTCAACAGCTGCTGTGAGTGTGTCTACCTTCTCGATGTAAACCTTGCCGTTTGCACGGTATACTACTACATAATCATCAACTGCAACTTCATCAACAAGAACTACGTCCTCAAGATCAAATGCTGTGTAGCCTGTAACCTTGATTGTTCCGCGCTCTGCGTTGTATGCTGTAACAGAACCGTAGTTGGAGCTTGCGCTGTCAACAACCTTGAACATGTAGCTGTATGTCTCGCCACCGTCAACGGATACGAAACGGTACTGTGCAAGAGACGGGATGCCCATATCACTGATGAAGTTTGTAGCATCTGCTGCATACTTGTTTTCTACTTTAGTGTATGAGGTCTCTGTAACATCCTTCGTTGCCGGGTCATCGCCCTGAACTTCCGTGTACTTCTTTGCACACTGAAGGCTGTCATAATATCCATCGCTGGAAACGCTCTGGCTAGCAAGAACGTATGCATATGTGTTGATGTCCGCACGAACATCTGCCTTCAATGCTGCCTCCGCGCTCTTCTTTACCTTTTCAACATCCTTGGATGTAACAACCTGCTTCTCAACTCCGTCTACCATGAAGCTGATGTACGGCTGTACCGGTACATTGCTTGAGCTCTTACCATCCGGCATAACCTTTGTTGCGATTGCAGGTACTGTGTATGCTACTGTATCGCTGTGTACGAGAACGTTACCAACAACTTCAATGTTCTTATAGTTAAGACGACCGCTGTCTTCGTTCTCAATCTTGTCTGCTGTGAAGTATACGTTTACCTTTGCGCCGAGCATATCGTCGTCAAGACCGCGGTCAAGGGTAATTGTATCATAGTAAGTATTGCCCTTTTCATCCTTCTTCTCGAAGTATACTACAGACTCGTCTTCCTTCGGAGCTCTCCAGCTTGCTGCAAGAGCTTCACCCTCTTCGTCTGTTGCAAGAGCGTAACGCTCGTTAGCAACTACGATACCTGTAACCTTCTGAAGGTTCATGGTCATCTCACCAAGGGTCTTGTTGTAGTCTGTTCCAAATGCGTTCATCTGAGAACCCGCACCTGTGATTGCGCTGTATGTGTATACAGATGAGAAGATTGTGTTGTGCATAAGCTTTGCAACGAGCTCACGTGTTGCGAGAACAGAAGGATCGCCTGTCCAGCCGTTGTAGATACCGAGGTCGATAGCCTTAGCTGTTACGTTTGCAATCCAGTTTGCGCCTGTGAAGCCTTCCTTAGCCGGATCGCAGCCGAGGATGACGAGGAGCATCTTTGTTGCTTCTGCAACTGTGATGTTGCCGTTCGGGTTGAACTTACCGCCGCCAACACCGGAAACGATGTTCTGGTTTGCGCAGTAGTTGATGTAACCCTTTGCCCATGCAACGCTTGCGTTGCCTTCAACGTCCCAGAAGTTGCTCTTCTGTGCTGCGAAGAGGTTACCGTCTGTGTCGGAGCCGTACTTGATGGTGTATGCCATCTTTGCAAACTCTGCACGTGTGATGTTCTTCTGCGGACCGAATGAGCCGTCCGGATAACCTGCGATAACGCCGAGCTCTACGAGCATGTTGACGTCATCAACGTACTTTGCGCCGATTTCAGCTTTGTCTGTGAAATCAGCTGCGCTTGCTGTGAATGTAAATGCCATAGCAAATACAAGAGCAAGTGCGAGAATCTTCTTAAGATTTCTCATGGATTTTTCCTCCTAAAAAAATATTTTTTGGCTTTCGCCTTTTTACATTACGTATCATACAACATCAGGAAGAAATAGTCAAGCGAAATTTTCCAAATGTAACACAGCTGTAACATAGTGAAATATTGCAGTAAAATTGAGTTATGCGTTCCGCGCAACAGCTATGAATTTTGCTGAAGCAAAATGTTATGGTATGATTATTCCTTGCGAAATAATCATAGTTGATAGAATGGGAATAAGCCAATGGCACGAAAAAAATGGCATCTATTGTTTTTTCTTCAGGGTTGTTACCGAAGAAACAAGCATTCTGCGAAGTTCAATACAATCCTTTTGAAGCGTCTTAAAATCTTCTTCTGTTATACTTTTTACATCATACAATAATTCAAGCCAGTATTCCGCTTCATTACATTCCTTCAATGCAATTTCGAGTTTTGAGATGAAATCCTTTGTTCCTTGCGCATACTGAGCTTCATGAATGTTTGCACCAATGGATGTCCCTGCTCGAAGCAACTGGTTTACCAGCGCAAACTCTACACTGTTTTCTTTCATTTCCCTGCAAAGCAGAACTATTGTTTTTGCAAACTCTTTTGATTTGCTTCTCATAATACTTTCAGCCATACTAGAACTCCTCTAAAATAAACTTTGCCGTAAGGCAATTCATAACTATGCGCAGCATATCTAAACTCATATCTTATTTCGCATTGTTTTTCGCTTTTTAGTTATCAGTTTAGAGTTATGAATTCCGCTGCCGCGGAATGTTATGGTATGATTATTCCTTGCGAAATAATCATAGTTGATAGAATGGGAATAAGCCAATGGCTTATTCCCATTCTATCGTCCCAACAGGCTTCGGTGTGAGGTCTAAAAGGACACGATTTATTCCTTCAACTTCGCTTGTTATGCGGTCTGTTATTTTATGCAAAACAGCGTAGGGGATTTCCTCAATTGTTGCGCTCATTGCATCTGTTGTATTGACAGCACGGATTATTGCCGGCCATCCTTCATAACGCTTGTCGTTGCGCACGCCTACGCTCTTGAAATCCGGAACCGCGATAAAATACTGCCATACCTTTTCTGCAAGGCCGCAGTTGTCAAACTCTTCGCGGAGAATTGCATCAGCCTCACGAAGGGCATGGAGGCGGTCACGGGTGATTGCACCAAGGCAACGGACACCGAGTCCCGGTCCCGGGAACGGCTGACGGTAAACCATAGCGTGCGGAAGACCGAGCGCTTCACCGACAACGCGAACCTCATCCTTAAAAAGAAGCTTTACCGGCTCGACAAGCTCCATAGCCATATCTTCGGGAAGACCGCCGACATTGTGATGCGCCTTAACGCCGTCTGACTCTAAGATATCGGGATATATCGTTCCCTGAGCGAGGAAGTCAATCCCTTCAAGCTTTGCTGCTTCTTCGTCAAAAACCTTTATGAACTCGCCGCCGATTATCTTGCGCTTACGCTCCGGCTCTGCAACATCTTTAAGAAGATCGAGGAAACGGTCTGTTGCATCTACATAAATGAGGTTTGCATCAAGCTCCTTACCGAAAACCTCAATAACCTGTTCGCTCTCGCCCTTGCGCATAAGGCCGTGGTTTACGTGAACGCAGACAAGCTGTTTGCCGATTGCCTTGATGAGAAGAGCGGCAACAACCGACGAATCAACGCCGCCGGAAAGCGCGAGGAGAACCTTTTTATCTCCTACCTGCTCACGGATTTCCTTTACCTGCTCTGCGATAAACGCATCCGCAAGCGCTTTTGTAGTTATACGTTCCATTGTTTCGGGGCGTACATTGTTCTGCATAATGATTTCCTCCATTTATCATAAGTAAAGTTTTTAAACTAATCAAAAAGCGGGGTTGAGAAATATCTCTCCGCAGTATCGGGAAGCACGGTAACAACCGTCTTGCCGGGGCCGAGCACCTTTGCGAGCTTAATCGCCGCGGCAACATTTGTTCCGCTGGATATCCCACACATAATTCCTTCTTTTGAAGCAAGCTCTTTTGAAACATGGATTGCTTCTTCATCCTTTACAATGCAGATATCATCATATATATTACAATTTAAAATTTCCGGAATAAGCCCGTCGCCTATGCCCATCTGAACATGAGTTCCGATAGACCCGCCGGAAAGAATTGCCGCGTGTTCCGGCTCTACCGCCCATATCGTCATATCAGGATTTTTTTCGCGGAGCGCCTCGCCAATACCGGTAATAGTTCCGCCGGTGCCTATTCCCGAGCAGAAGCCGTGAATGGGGCCGCCAACCTGAGCAAGAATCTCCTGCGCTGTCTGCGAACGCTGAATCTCCGGATTTGCAGGATTTTCAAACTGCTGCGGAACAAACACATCAGGGTTTTCATCGCGAAGGCGCAGTGCGAGATTCAAGCACTCTTCTATGCAATCGCCGATGTTTCCGGCATCGTGGATAAGGATAACCTCAGCACCGTAATGCTCAACAAGCTTGCGGCGCTCCTCACTGACGGAATCCGGCATAATGATTTTCGTTTTGTAACCGCGCACCGCACCGACAAGAGCAAGCCCTATACCCTGATTGCCGCTCGTCGGCTCTACGATGATTGTGTTTTCATTTATAAGACCGCGTGCTTCCGCGTCACGAATCATATTATATGCAGTTCTTGTTTTTATAGACCCTCCAACGTTGAGACCCTCAAATTTCACAAGGATTTCTGCGCTGTCAGGCTGTGTTATGCGCGAAAGGCGGACGATGGGAGTGTTGCCAATCGCATCAAGAATATTATTGCAAATCATTGAACCATTCCCTTTTTTATCTTACAAATTATTATATTCCAAAACGATGCGAAAATCAACATTTTTTTCACATAAAATGGAAATCCCATGCCTGCTCTTTTTTGTGCGGGCTGTACAAAGGCAAATAATTCTTGCATTTTGCGTCAAGCTATTTTATAATATAAGTAAATTTTACCCATTTTGACAATGCATCGGAGAGGAGTGGACATATGATCTTTAAGCTGTCGCTTTCAGAACTTCTTCTCGGTGCGTTTTTCTGCTCCTCCGCAACGGTTCTCGCCATCTTTTTTGCCGGAAAACTTGTTCATCGGCGAAAAAGAACAAAACCGGTCAAAGGTTCGGTTGCTGAGGAATCAAGAGATGTGCTTGTGGGAACGCTCCGCAACCGGCTTCAGCTTGAAACGTGCATAGACAATAAATTTTATCATATACCTGCCGCGCGGCTTTCTCAAAAGGATTTTCCGGTTCACTATGTTGCTATATACCGGTCAAACCACAAGTTCGGGCATGACGCCGGAATAAGCATTTACGGCAAGGTCAGCAGATGCAGCCTTGTTCCGAGATGCGAAATAAAAGAAATTCCCAAAAACTCACAAGAAATGTACTACCGATTTGATATCGAAGAATGGAAAACGCTCACCTCACCAATTAAAGCAAGCGAGAATGATTTTGTAAATATGATGACAACGCGCTATCTTTTAGAAAACAGCCGCAAGGTACCGGAGCTTATGCTTGAATCCCGCGAAGAGCATATACTTTACCGGAAAATAGAATCATGTATTTCAGGAAAAGAAGATACATGCAAAATTTCTTACGGTTCCGCCGATATTTTATTAGACGGCGGAAGAATATCCGTAAACCGTGCAGGGACGGAGCTATACGCCTGTACCTACGCCGACTTTTACAAACACCCTTCGGCATTTTTTAAGAAGATAAAAGAGAACAGAGAAGAACAAAAAGAAAAGGAACAGTTATTCATATGAACGGAACAATGTGCGAATTCTGCTTAAACTACGAATACGACGAAGAATACGGCGACTACTTCTGCCTTATTGATATGGACGAGGACGATGCCGGAAGATTTGATTTTTACTCAAAGCGCGGATGCCCTTACTATCATCCCGGCGACGAATATACCATCGTCCGCAAGCAAAACTGACATATGGGGGCGCACTTTTATGGAAAAAACATGCTTTATCTGCCCTGTCTGCGGAGCGGAGCTTAGGCGTGACGCCAAGTCTTACCACTGCAAAAACGGCCACTGCTTTGACATTGCAAAAAAAGGATATGTGAACCTTCTTATGTCGCAAAGCTCTTCACAGCACGGCGACAGCAAAGAAATGATCGCTTCGCGTGCGGAATTTTTAAACCGCGGGTTTTATGACAAGCTTTCCGCAGAAATATGCGATTGCGTTATAAAATATTCCCCGCAGGAAACAAGGGTACTTGATGCCGGTTGCGGTGAATGCAAATACACCTTTGACGTTTTAAAAAGCCTTTCGACTGCAGGAAAGTGCGCCGAGGTTATCGGAATTGACATTTCAAAAGAAGCGCTTGCCTTTTCACGCCGCCGCGGAAGCGGTCTTTCCCTTGCCGTGGCAAGCACTGCAGAGCTTCCTGTTGCAAGCGAAAGCGTGGATGTTCTGATAAACATCTTTGCTCCTTTTTCAACGGGCGAGTTTTCTCGCGTCTTAAAGAACAGCGGTGTGATAGTCCGCGCATATCCGCTTGCACGGCATTTATGGGAGCTTAAAGAGCTTATTTATGATAAACCGTACGAAAATCCTCCGCTTGCCCCGGAGAAAGGACTTATCCTCTGTGAGGAGCGCGAGCTTAAATACAAATTCGAGCTTGAAAGCGCAAAAGATATCTTCTCGTTATTTGAAATGACGCCTTATTTTCACCGCACATCTGCGCACGACAAGGAAAAGCTTTCAAAATATAACCGCCTTTCCTGCTCTGCGGAATTTGGCATCGCAATATATAAAAAACCTGAATAGTATAAAGACTCCCTCCGGCAGGGAGCTGTCGAGCAGTGCGAGACTGAGGGAGAGCGACGCAACGTTGCGGCTTTTCACTACGTCCGTCAGACTCCTTCCACCACCATCCGGCGGTCCCCCTTCCTCCCGGAGGAAGGCTTTTTTATTTTCCATGCTTTTGTTGGATTTTCTCGTGAATTGTCATACAAACGTCTTTGAAACGCGTGTCTATGTCACGATTTGTGAACCGTAAAACTTCTATCCCGTAAGAATTTATAACACTTGTCCGCTCCTCATCATATTCAAGCGCTTTATCTGTGTAATGCTGACTTCCGTCTATCTCAATTACAAGCTTGGCAGAATGGCAATAAAAATCTGCTATGTATCCGTCAATCACCTTTTGTCGCTGAAATCTCAAAGGACTCTTCCTTAAAAAATCATACCACAAATGTTGTTCTTGTTTCGTCATATTTTTCCGCAATACCTTTGCAAGCGGTATCAGATTCTTCTTGTACGTCAATGACATCGCATCACATTCCTTTGCTGGTATAAGGGCTCCCTCCGGGAGGGAGCTGTCGAGCAGTGCGAGACTGAGGGAGAGCGACGCAATGTTGCGGCTTTTCACTACGTCCGTCAGACTCCTTCCACCACCATCCGGCGGTCCCCCTTCCTCCCGGAGGAAGGCTTTTTATTTGCGAAGTGATTCTTTTAGCAATTACAGCTTCGTTATAAACTTTGAAGCCGTTTTATAAAGAAGGCGCTTTGTGCCGACGGAATCAAACGCTATTTCAAGCAGAACATCTCCACCGACCGGATTTGCCGAAATGACAAGTCCTTCCTTAAACGCCTTATGCAAAATACGGTCGCCCGCAGAAAGGTCACATGTGGCAGGGGAATCTGCCTTTTGCGCGGCTGATGTGAAGGATGAAGAGAAGCCGGAGGTTGTTTTTCTTCTCGGGCGGATTTCCTCGCCCGACCAATTTCCCGAGCTTTCCTGCGGTCTGCGCGCGCTTTGACCACTCCCGAAAGAAGCATTCCGTGAATATTCTGAGCCGGAATCTTCACCAAAGCTCCATGAACGTGTCTGCGGCTCAAAGCCTTTTTCCTCGACAAGACCTGCGGGGATTTCGGAAATAAATCTCGATTTTTTTCCGTATTTCGTCTGACCGAAAAGCAGGCGCGTGTGTGCATATATCATATGAAGCTCGCGCTTTGCGCGCGTTGTTGCAACATAAAACAGGCGTCTTTCCTCTTCGATTTCAAGATCATCAAATTCTCGCAGGCTCGGGAACATACCTTCCTCAAGTCCTGTGATAAAAACAATGGGGAACTCAAGCCCTTTTGCGCTATGCACTGTCATGAGCGTGACGTTATCATCACTGCTGTCAAAATTATCAAGGTCAGTGAAAAGAGAAACTTCTTCAAGGAAGCCTGAAAGTGATGCGTTTTCCTGCTTTTCATATTCAATTATAGACGATTTAAGCTCCATGACGTTTTCGAGCCTCGTCTGCTCTTTTCCGTCTTTTTCCGCAAGAAGATACTGAGTGTATCCCGTTTTTGTTATAAGCTCGTCATAAAGCTCTCCGAGCTCCGTCTCGCCAAGCTTTCCGCGGATGGTGTTTATAATGGATGCAAATTCGCGGAGCGCACTTGCATTTCTCGAAAGCTCCGGATATTCGTCCACACGTGAAACTACGTCAAAAGCATAGGTGTTATCACGCTGTGCCAGAAGCTCTATCGTCTCAACGGTTTTATCTCCTATTTTCCTTGACGGAACATTTATAATGCGCTTTAGGCGAAGCGTGTCCGTCGGATTTGAGATAACGCAGAGATACGCGAGCATATCCTTAACCTCGGCACGCTCAAAAAAGCCTTTGCCGCCAACAATTTTTGCGTGTATTCCGTTAAATTTAAGAACGCGCTCAATCTGCATCGACTGTGCGTTTGTGCGATAGAGAACGGCGCAATCGGAAAACGCGGCACCCGCCGCCTTTGCGGCGAGGATCCGCTCTGCTATATATGCGGCTTCATCGCGCTCGTTTTCTGCATGGTAAACAACAGGAAGAGGACCGTCGTTATTGTCCGTCCAGAGGTTTTTGCCTTTTCTTCCCATATTGTTTTTAATAACGCTGTTTGCAATTTCAAGAATCTTGTTTGTCGAGCGGTAATTCTGCTCAAGACGGATTACCTCTGCATTTTTGAACTGCTCCTCAAAATTGAGAATATTCTCAATCGTTGCACCACGGAAGCGATAAATACTCTGGTCATCATCGCCGACAACGCATATATTTCCGCTCCCCCCCGCAAGAAGCGCGGCAAGAAGATACTGTGCGTGGTTGGTATCCTGATACTCGTCCACAAGCACATAGCGGAACTTCCTGCGATAATAATCCAACACATCGCGGTGCTCGGAAAGAAGGTTTACCGTAAGCATTATAATATCATCAAAATCAAGCGCATTTGCACCCTTTAACCGTGCCTGATATTTTTTATACACCGCGGCAATCTTTTCAAGACGGAAGTTACCCTCAGAGTCCTTTTCAAACGCAGAAGGGGAGAGCATAGAATCCTTTGCGCGGCTGATAACCGTTTGCACCGCGCGCGGCGGAAAAGCTTTTGTATCAATACTCATTTCCGCCAATACGTCCTTTATAACGCGTTCGGAGTCCGCCGAGTCGTAAATAGTAAAGGATGCGTCGTAGCCAAGCTTATCTATATCACGGCGAAGAATACGCACGCACGCGGAATGGAACGTTGCCGCCCAGATATCGTCTGCTTTTTCCTCGCCCACGGCGCGCGCAAGACGCTCTTTGAGCTCATTTGCGGCTTTGTTTGTGAATGTTATGGCGATAATCTGCCACGGTAAAGCAGGGTTTAAGGCACATATATTCTCTGCGCTTTCTTTTAAGAAATCAGCACCGGACTTTATGTATTCGCGCAAAATCTCAACATCCATATCCGTTATTCTGTCCGGAATCTCATCAGAATTATAAGCGTTGCCGTATTTGATTATGTTTGCAATGCGGTTAATGATAACTGTTGTCTTTCCGCTTCCTGCACCCGCAAGCAAAAGAAGCGGGTCTTCAGTCTTGAAGACCGCGCGCCTTTGCCTATCGTTTAAAAACCCAAATTCGCGCTCGATATGCGCGCGGCGGAGATTTAAAAACTCCGCCCGTAAACTTTCACTAAGCATAAAAACTATTCTCCCAAAAATGCAGCGCCGATGATGCCCGCATCATTCCCAAGCTGTGCTGTAAGAAACTTCGTCTGCTTGCCGTAATCGGAATAACATTCCTTTTTGACAATCTCGCGGATAGGAGAAAGAAGCGTTTCTCCCTCTTTTGCCACTCCGCCACCGAAAATTATTGCCTCCGGGCAGAGGAAATTTATAACGTCAAGAACGCCTGTGGCAAGATATCTTACATACTGCGCCACAACTGCTTCGCCTGCCTTATCTCCATCGCGCATTGCATCAAAAGCGGTTTTTCCGTTCACCTTATCCAAGCTCCCTGCAAGCTTCCACATCTTGCTTTCCGGAGTTCTTTCCATTGCTTCACGCGTCTGGCGAACAAGTGCCGTAGCCGAGCCATAAAGCTCAAAGCACCCGCGGCGACCGCAATTACATTTCATTCCTTCCGGATACAGACATATATGCCCAAGCTCTCCCGCCGCGCCGTTTACGCCGGAAAAGATCCTGTTGTCGATAATAATCCCCGCGCCGATACCTGTGCCGAGAGTAATCATAACTGCATTATTAAATTCCTTTGCCGAACCGAAAAGCACTTCGGCAAGAGCCGCCGCATTAGCGTCATTTCCAATAGAGCAGGGGAGACCTGTCTTTTCCTTAACATATCCTGCAAGGTCGGTATTTACAAACGGAATATTATTGCAATAAACAACGATTCCCGTCTTATCGTCAGCATGCCCCGGAACGCCTATACCAACAGCGGTAATCTCCGCATCTCCGGCGTTTTCGCGCACGCTTTCTATAACCTTCACAATTGCGGAAAGAAGCGCTTCTTCGCTTTCCGTAACAGTCGGGATGCTTGTCTTATAAATAAGCTCTCCACTGTCTGAGACAAGCCCTCCCGCGATATTTGTTCCACCTAAGTCAATTCCTATTTTCAATGTAAAAACTCCTTATTTAATCAAGATTAATCGTAAAAATTGTCACTTATTCTTGCAGAAAGCTCTTCCGCCGCATTATAACCCATCTTCTTATGGCGGTTGTTCATAGCGGCAACCTCAATTATAACAGCGAGGTTCCTTCCCGGCTTTACCGGAACGGTCAGGCACGGAATGTCGATTCCCAAAATATCCATATACTGCGTTTCGGCACCGAAGCGGTCATACTGCTTTCCGTCCTTCCACAGCTCAAGATTTATAACAAGGTCAATCTTCTCCGTAAGCTTAACCGAGCCCATACCGAATATTCTGCGCACATCGACGACTCCTATACCGCGAAGCTCAATAAAATGACGGATAATTTCCGGTGCCGAGCCGACGATGCTCTTGGAAGATACCTTTTTAAGCTCAACCGCATCATCTGCGATAAGACGGTGACCGCGCTTTACAAGCTCTATCGCCGTTTCGCTTTTTCCTATTCCGCTCTCTCCGAGAAGAAGCACTCCTTCGCCGTAAACCTCAACAAGAACACCATGGCGCGTTATGCGCGGAGCAAGCTGAACGTTGAGATACGCAATAAGCGCAGACATAAAGTTTGATGTGACGTAAGGGGTGCGGAAAATCGGCGTGGAATAACGCTTTGCCACCTCGATAATCTCCGGAAACACCCCCAGGTTCCTTGTGAAAACAACAAACGGAACATGGCGCGCAAGAAGCGCATCAAAACGCTCTGTGCGTTGCTCTGAGGTAAGCGTGTTCAGAAAGCTTGTCTCAACTCTGCCGAGAACAACTGTTCGGGTATTGTCAAATTCCTTGAAAAATCCTGAAAGCTGAAGCCCGGGACGGTTGATATCGGTAGACGCAAGCTCCATATTTTCGTATCCGTCCGGCCCGTAGATGATTTCAAGTGAAAACTCCTTTATAATCTCTTTTAATTTTATTGTGTAATTTCCAAAATTCGTATCCACAAAACGGCACCTCCTGTGTTTTTTATGAATTTAATTATTTCAATGCACGAAGTGTAATTCATTGAATTTGCCTTACAAATTTATTATACCATAAGCGTAAGCGAAATGGTATAATGTAGCCATATTTTTCGGTTTCCGGCAAAGCCGGAGAGGAAAATGGCATTGAATCAGTATAATAACTGCTTTTACAGTTATTATACCATAAATGTTTTTTCTGTTCAAGAAAAAACAGAGAAGCGAAGCTTTGGAAAATCTCTGATTTTCATAATTTGTGATAAAATGTTCTCTCAGGCGTCCGATAGCTTGCTTTTGCAAGGCATCGGCTTCGCACCGTGAGGTTGTTATACCCGTATTTTGCACGAATTTCAATGTGTTATTGCGAAAATAGATAAAACCCGCAGGGCAAATGCCCTGCGGGGAAACATTGTGTAGTTTATTTGGGTAGGGATTAGTCTACGTAGTTAGCAAATGCATAACCTTCTGCAAAAGAGAAGATACGAACCACTTGTCCTTGCAAGACTTCAATAATCGCATTTCCACCATCATTGTAGAGAAGGCTCTTCTCTGTAGAAGGAACAACGGTAAGAGATTCACCTACATAATCGTCACCACTGAATCCGATAATATGGCAACCCTCATCATCGTGGAACTTTATGCGCTTGGTGTCTTCATTCTTTATATCAACTACAGAATACTTAGTCGTTACATGTTCTTTGCACTTATCTTTATCTGCCGTAAGTCCATTATACTCACAACCATCTTGCTCACAAATTTCAAGCGCAAGATCTGTATCATAGAAAGAAACTATTCCGTTCTTGCATCCGGTAATATTTACAAGGAACAATCCAGACCCAGTACCAGCAACATATGTTCTTTCAATATCATCGATCGTTCCACCAAATGAATCTGCAACGCAAATTTTTCCTTCCGCGTCCATACTGAAGCGCAAGAACGACCCTTCCTCGAAGGCTTTCTTATATTTACCAACATCCGCAAGCTCATCTGCTTTGAGAGCAGGTGTTCCGTCATATTTTTCTACATTATCAACTGTTCTTGCGGTAAATACACCGTTTTCGTTAAGAAGCGTAAGCTCTGCATATAATCCTTTCGCAGACGGACTGTATTTTGCTCTTGCAGAAACAATATATGCAAACGAACCATCAGTTTTATTGTAATCAAGACCCTCGGTATCTTCACCAACAGTTATAGAGGCCGCAGCAACAAACTTATTTGCGCTTGTTTTAGAGTTGAAGAGAACATGACCTATTCCGCTTTCTGCTATTTGGCCATTGCCAGCAACAGTAACATAAAGATTGGGGATTTCTTCCATTTGCACATCTTTTACAAAACCCGTCTTGTATGCCTTGAACTTAACAGGCATATAACCAGACGCACTTACATCAGCCTTCCCCTTATCATTGCTCGGGTCTCCCGGTGCAACATCAACAGTACCGTCTGCTCTATAGCAGGGGTTTCCATAAAGGGCAAAAACAATAGTCGATTCGCTC
The DNA here is from genome assembly GCA_045539475.1 of Eubacteriales bacterium. Taxonomy (GTDB): domain Bacteria; phylum Bacillota; class Clostridia; order Oscillospirales; family JAAYXM01; genus SIG480. The sequence goes on from JAZQFJ010000003.1 coordinate 79,955, forward strand.
ATCGGATAATATGTAGCTTGCTTCTCATCCGAAATTTTATCATATTTCTTTGTTGCGTCATTATATTTGTATACTTCTTTTTCAATGGAGAACTGATCGCCCTCACCTACTAATCCATACTCCACCTTTGTTGTTCTTGTAATCTCCTCGGGTTCTACAAATTCCCCTGTTGTTTTATCGTAAGCACCGAGAATGTTGGTTCCGTTCACATAAGTGCTACGATAATCATTATCCTTGAAATACTGTTCGGAAAGGTCGATTGTGCCATCGTCACGGATCTTATATTTAACAACCATACCAAAATATGCGTTGCCTCTAAAGTCCTCCGGACGATCATTCAATTCACTTTCCGGTTCAGAAGGAACCTTCGTATAAAGTTTTCCAAGCTGATATGTACCCTCCGAACCATCAGTATGTCCTATTGCTACAAAACCAATACCTTCTTCTTCATCATACCACGAACGAAGAATAACACCAATGTTTGAGTTTTCAATAACCTGCTCATCATCAGTCTCAATATCCATAATTATATTATTGTAGAGGAAATACTTTGCATTGCCACGAAACGCCCCAAGTTCTTCCTTATAGTAATCAGTGTAGATATTTTCGTTCGGATAAGTGATGATGTCAGCGCCGGTCCATGCATAGTAAGCATTGCCGCCGAGGATAACGCCGTTGTCATCTGTGAAGTCTTCAACAGCTGCTGTGAGTGTGTCTACCTTCTCGATGTAAACCTTGCCGTTTGCACGGTATACTACTACATAATCATCAACTGCAACTTCATCAACAAGAACTACGTCCTC
>JAZQFJ010000004.1:0-2558 GCA_045539475.1 Eubacteriales bacterium
AGGATGTTTTTACGGTTCTTCGTCCGAGCTTGCGTCTGAATAAGACAGGCACAGATACCACCGCGCCGAACGCAGTTGTTTCTTACAGTTCAGATGTTTATACAACAGAGCCTGTTGATGTCACTATAGATGCGGACGAAACCGTACAGCCTGTTGATGGTTGGGTTTTGTCAAATGACGGGATGCGTCTGACGAAACGTTTTTATGAAAACGGGCAGGAAACTGTTGTTCTTTTGGATGAAGCAGGTAATCGTACAGAGGTAAATGTCAGTGTATCTAATATTGTAAAATCGATAATGCCTGATACAGGCGGTATTGGGTATGTATCATATTATGTCATTGCGTTTGTTTCACTTTTGTGCTGTTTGTTCTTTGTTGCTTTTGTACGAAAGCGTCGTATCCTTTAATAAAAAATGCCCTTTTCGTTTTAACGGGAGGGTATTTTTTTTTCTTGTAAAATGTTGATTTGTGTGTTATACTTTTTTGTAAGATATAAAGGTGGTGTTTTCGTATGTCGAATAATCGTTTTTATGACGCGTCTGTCGGTCGTTATATTAGCGAGGACGAAGCGCTGTCTCGTGGTTTTGATTCGAGAAAATCGCTTGACGACGGAAACGCTCGTATTCGTCATAGCGTCGAAGCGAATCCTCGTCAGCAGGCTCGTCGTTTACCGCGTAACCTGCCGGAGGAATATGAGTTTTCGGACGATTATCAATTCGGTGGTTAATTTTTCAGGAAGGGTGATGTGTTGTGCGTTTTTTGAAAAGAAACAGAGCGACAAAGTCTAAAAGACAGACAGCAAAGGATTTTGCCAAGAGTGAGCATGCTCACTATTATAAAGATTATAATGACCCTCGCAATATAACAGATGGGGATGGTCGTTCTTATACTGTTTTTCCCGCGTACGCTTTGGTGAATATACAGCCTTGGGCGAATGAGCTTATGCGTAAGAGGGGCTTGTTTTCCCCTGCCGTAAAGAAGGGTGACTGTATTGGTTTTATGTCGTTTGATTCTTCTTATGAGGATATGTCTTATGGTTCCCCCAATACTGTTGTTTTGGGAACCTCACGCATATCCGGTCGTTCTTATGTCGGCGACAGCTTTGTGCGTGGTGATGTTTCCGGCTCTTATGTTACGAAGAGTAATGTCGGGTTTGGTTCGTACGTTTCAGGTTCTATTGTAGATTCTTCTACGGTTGATTTGGGATTTTCGCCTTCTGCTAATTCCAATATCGTGTTGAGTGTTCTTGATAACGCACATGTGTTAGGCTCGAAGATTTCTTCTTCTTCTGTTTTTAAAAGCAATGTTGACGGTAGTATTGTCGATGCTTCCGATATAAAGACAGATAGCGTTGTGCATGAATCTTCTGTCAGGGGCAATTCTTCAGTTTATAACAGTGAGTTATACAGCGCGGAAGTTCAGGGACACACGTCAGTTTCTCAGTCTTCTTTGGAACGGATGAACGCTTGTTCTTCGCAGTTTCACGGTTCTCATGTTGTTCAGGGCTCTTTTGACCAGTCAAACATTCGGTTCAGCACATTGAATTCCGCAGAGGATTCTGTTTTTCGTCGTGCTGATATTTATAAGAATGAGCGACAGATGCCTGCGGTTTTGGAGCATGTTGCGCCGATCGCTGACTCTTCCGTTTCGCAAGAGTATGAGCAAATCAGTTTTGATTGATAAATTTGTAAAAAAGTATTGACAATTTTTTACATATATTGTATACTCTATATGTGATTACTCATTTCATGGTGCGCGTGTGGGCTCCGCGCACAGAATCCTCCTTATTTTGATATATTGCAATTCCGTCGGTTTTTGGTGCAACCGGCGGAATTGTATTTTTGTATAAAAATTCTTTGACAAATTTATATTTCGGGTTTATAATACAAGCAGAGACAGAGACGGATTTTTGCTTTGTGATTGAATACGGGTTTCGAAGCAGAAATGCACTGTCGTTTCTGCTTTTTTATTTTAGATTGGAGGCTTTTATTATGAGTGTGTTGTTAGCCGACCCGATACAGAGACGTAACGAAGCGAGTGAGCGTTGCTATCGTAATCAGCTTCGTACCGACAGAGGTGTTGTTTCCGGCAGGAATGTCGCTTACAGCGGTCAGTCTACCTATTCACCCTTTGTACGCCGTCTGTTGAACGAATCCGTTTTCCGTGAGGCGATGTTTTCATTAAACGAGACGTTGCAGGCTGAAGGAGAGCGCGGTATTCCTTTGTCTTACGCTCGTCAGCTGCATGAAGAGTTCATCACAACGGGCATGTCTTATTTCCCTGACGATACGCTGACAGCGTTTAATATGCGAAAGACTATGCCGATTGATATGGATAATATCACGGCGAGTAATTTCGCTAACGCTCTGCGTGCGTTTATCAAAGACAAGACAGGTCGTGATGACCTTGATTGTTTGTCGAATGACGGTTTGTCTAAGATAGCCGGTGATGTTCGGCAATCGTTCGCTCGCGGTTTTGCTCCGTTGTCACCTTATGATTCACGCTTTTTTATGTGCGAATGGGCCTTGTCGTCCAATGGCTCCGCTGTCTACGCGCCT
>JAZQFJ010000005.1:0-14890 GCA_045539475.1 Eubacteriales bacterium
CAGTTCATGGCTAATTAAAGGGAACAAAAAGAAAGGAAAAGCCAATCCAGACGGTATCAGCGGCAGGCTACAAGAATAAATTGTGATTTCACAAGATTGGTGCTATAATAAGAGAAAAGTTCCTGCCGGGGCAGCCGCTCCGGTGGTATGGATAGAAAGGCAGGAAAACAATATGCACATCAGCTATAAACCACTCTGGCACACACTGTTAGAGCGTGATATGAGAAAAGAGGATTTAAGGCTTGCTGCTGGTATGACAACAAATATGATTGCCAACATGAGCAAAGAGGGAAAGCACATCAGCATGGATACATTAGCCCGTATCTGCGAAACGCTGAATTGTGAGATTACCGATGTGATTGAGTTAGTACCAGACGAGCCTGCTTCCACAGGAGGTAAGGAACATGAGCGAATTGAAACCAAGAATAAAAGAAAACGGAATTGATTATATCCTTGTTGGAGATTACTACATCCCGGACTTGAAGTTGCCGGAGGAACACCGCCCCATCGGAAAGTACGGACGGATGCACCGGGAATATTTAAGAGAAGTCTGCCCAGCCAGATTACACACATTGACCCTGACCGGGGAATTGTGGACATATCTTGCAGACCTGAACGAACAGGCACAGAAACGGTTAGACACCATCATGGAGCAGATGAAAGCTGCCGAGGGCGTGACCGAGGAATTGAAGCGTACCCGTCAAATGGAATGGGTGCAGCGTTGCAATAACATTCACAACCGGGCAGAAGAAATTGTTTTACATGAGATGATTTATTCATAACGGTATGGTAGAATGATTATTACAAATTAGAAGTTGTAAAGGAGACTTTGTATGGGTAGAAAAGAAATAACAACAAAAGAAGATTTAATGAAAGTAATAGAATTATTCGAAAATACTGGAATTACATACTGGTTGGATGGCGGATGGGGTGTAGATATTTTAGCTGGTAAACAAACAAGAATTCATAGAGATATAGATATAAATTTTGATGCTCAACATACGGAAAAATTGTTAAATGTGCTTTTGAATCTGGGCTATAAAATTGATACAGACTGGAAACCGGTTAGAATAGAGTTATATAGTGATGAACTTGGTTACTTAGACATTCACCCGTTCGTTTTAAATGAGGACGGAACTTCAAAACAAGCTGATTTAGAGGGTGGCTGGTATGAGTTTGAAAAAGATTACTTTGGTAGTGCTTTTTTTGAAGGAAAAACAATTCCTTGTATATCCTTAAAAGGCCAAAGAGTTTTCCACTCAGGTTATGAATTAAGAGATAAAGATAAGCATGATATTTCAATTCTTGAAAGTTTATCAAAATAACATTGCTGTAATTTCTAAGATAAATTCCACTTTATCGCTTTGAAATTTTAACTGAATAAGTATAGCACCAACCGCTGCTACATGGAAGCAAACACAACCATGCAACAGCGGTTTTTCTTTACCGTTTTTTCCTTTGACTGATAGGAGTTCCTGTTTTCTTTGATTTTTGTAGAATCCGAATGAGCCAGCGAAATTCTTCGTCTGACAGATTTTTATAGTTGATGCCGAGCTGCTTGCAGTAAAGGACAACCAGCTTTTCATCCCGACTGCCCTTGAAATTTTCAACCGCTTCCAAATTTTCTTTCAATTCATCGGCAACGGTGGTCTGGGGCGCACTCTCGCTGTCCTTTTTGTGGGCTTCCCGAATATCCCGGATAATGAGATTGAGGTCATCAAGAACCATGTGGCTGAAATATTCATCATCGCTGATATGGGCGGCTTGCAGCACTTTCAAATGCGGGTCGTCTTCGCCGGGGCGATACCGTTCAATGATTTCATGCCGGACAGTATCGACAAGGGCGTTGAGGTTTTGAATCTGCATGGTGGCAATCCCATCTACATAAATCTCAATGTCCGCAAGAAACTTGATAAAGTCCTTATGAGTGGCAAGCTCACAGAGCAGACGGTTGTTAATCCGACCGCCTTTCAGAAGTGCCACCATCTCATCATTCAAATGCAGCTCTGTTAGTGGCGTGTTGATCTGCTCCCGGTTCTCTGTCCGGCACAGCAGATAATCAACGGAAACCCCATAGAAGTCTGCCAGCGTGATAAGGTTGCCATGATTGATTTCCTTATAATCCTCTTTTTCATAACTGCCAAGAGCTGATTTGGAAATGCCCGTCAGCTCTGATAATTCTTCCAGATTTAAGCCTTTGTCCTTGCGGAGTTCCCAAAGGCGTTCCTGTATGCTTGTCGCTCCTTTCATGGGCGCACGCTCCTTTCCGGCGGTTTCATTACTGCCGCTTAACTGGATTATATCATACTTTCCGCAATCGTGGAAATTTCTGATTTTTACCCTTAATTCCTACTTTGTGGACATACGGCACAGGGCACAAAAATGTTCTATGATACAGGTAGTTCATCGATGGATTATTCCAATCGAATGACCAGCCTGTGTGGGATATGCTTCCCCGGCGATGTAGCGCCATGACTTTTGGCAGGGATATGGAGGAACCCTGACCGAAACGAGCGTACCAAAGGGAGCGATACGCCGCTGTGAGATTCAGGGGAGGAACGACACCGGGGAGAACTGGCGAACTGATACCGAAATGATACCGAAACACGACAATCTGATAGGGGGATAGTCTACCCTATCGCTGATACTTCGGGAGATTTTAGGCGGCTCTATGGCTGTAATTTTGCCGAAAATCGCCCCGAAACCATACACTAAAACGGGAGGAAGTGCAATATGCCGAGAATGAGCAAAAAGAGGAAGCATGAGCTTTCCTTTTACCTTAATGACCGGGGGCGTGTCACTTACAACGAATTATGCCGGAAATGCCAGCATGGGTGCAAGCAGAGCTTCCGGGCGGTTGTGATTGACTGCCCCCGTTATTTATCCAAACGAGCAAAGAAAAAGGAGGGACACACCGAATGAATTTTGAATTTATGACGATAGACACACCATTGCCGCCATGTATGCCATTTCCCAGAGCGTTGACAGGATTTCCAGTCGGCAGCACCGCAAAGGTCATGTACTGCCGGATGTTGGATGCTATACTCTCTAAAGGACAGGAGGACGAGAACGGAATCCTGTTTGTCTGCTTCCCTGTCACAGCCATTGCCGCAGTCCTGTCCCGCAGTCCCATGACGGTCAAGCGTTCTTTGAATGAACTGGAAGCCGCCGGACTTATCATGCGGGTGCATCAGGGTGTTGGAGAACCGAACCGAATTTATGTGCTGATACCGGGAAAGGAGGACGCTGCCCTTGCCTGATACCTCAAAGCTGGAAAAACTCAACCGGGAGCTGGAAAAAAGCGAAAAGAAACTGCGGAAAGCTATCAATGATGAAAAGGCATTACAACACCAGTTGAAGCAGCTTACCCGAAAGGAACGGACGCACCGGCTCTGCACTCGTGGCGGTATGCTGGAAAGTTTTCTGCAAGAGCCGGAACGCCTGACAGACGATGATGTCATGCTGTTGTTAAAACTCATTTTTCACAGGCAGGACACGCAGGAACTATTGAAAAAACTGCTGGAACGGAAGAAGCCGGAAACCCCTTAGTTTACTAAGGGCGCAATTATACACCACCCAGAGGTTGGTGCATTGCGTTCTCCGAAGGCTCCTCGCCGGAGGGCTGTGATTTTCCGCAGTCATGGTCTGCTCCAAATCAAACAGGGGACGCTACGCTTCCCCTGCGCTGGCTTTCGCCAGCTACCCTTTTGTGGACTTGCCATCTGGGGACACCTTGCATTGCAAGCTGTTCCCAGCCGACAAGTTTTATAAAATATACTATCTTTTCGATAGGCAATGCAGTATAATAAAGACAGCAACAAATTAGAAGTTATAAGTGGACTTTTGCGAAGTTGTATGATACTATTATTTTACAAAGATTTGAAAATTCGTGGATTATTTAACAAATTAGAAGGAGGTATTTTATATGTTTAAAAAGGCTTTTTGGGTTCCTTATGAGGATAGTACCAATTACCCAACTCTTGCAAAAACTATGGAAGCAATTTCAAAATATTGTGAAGAAAATGGCGAGTCTTATACATTTATTAACGATGACGAAGTGGAGATAAATGGAAAAAGATATGAAATATATCGGGGCTACGAAAATGGTAGTAGGGGAAATTACGGTATAAAATGCAAAGAAAAATAATTTCCAGTTTTTCATTCCCTACACATCGGGTCAACTTGCCCCGAACTTTCACAACTAAATACCCGCCGCCTACACAGTGGCACACCAAGCAGGAAATCTGAAAAGGTCTCCTGCTTTTTTTCTGCCCAAGGTGGGGTGGCAAAACGCCACCCCATCAGTCAATCACAGGAAGGAGGGACACGAAATGCCCTGTCCACACAACGAAATTTCTATTGTGCAGCGCAGCCAGCGGCAGTCTGCTGTTGCCGCCGCTGCTTACCAGAGCGGCGAAAAGCTGTTCTGTGAATACGACCAGGAAGTGAAGCACTACCCGGAAAAGCGTGGTATCGTCCACAATGAAATCCTGCTCCCGGCAAATGCCCCGCCGGAGTACGCAGATCGCAATACTTTATGGAACGCCGCCGAAGCTGTGGAGAAGCAATGGAACTCCCAGCTTGCAAGGAGGTGGGTGCTTACCATCCCCAGAGAGATACCGCCTTACCAGTACGCCGCCCTTGTCCGGGAGTTCTGTAAACAGCAATTTGTTTCCAAAGGCATGATTGTTGATTTTGCCATCCATGACCCAAATCCTCCGGGACACAATCCTCACGCCCATGTCATGCTGACTATGCGGGCAATGGACGGGCATGGGAAATGGCTTCCCAAGAGCCGCAAGGTCTATGACCTTGACGAGAATGGGGAACGGATAAAACTTCCGTCCGGCAGGTGGAAAAGCCACAAGGAAGATACGGTTGACTGGAACGACAGAAAGTATTGTGAAATCTGGCGGCATGAATGGGAGGTCATTCAGAACCGCTATCTGGAAGCCAATAACCGCCCGGAGCGTGTGGATTTGCGTTCCTATGCCAGACAGGGGCTTGATATTGTCCCCACTGTCCATGAGGGTGCTGCTGTCCGGCAGATGGAAAAGCGTGGTATCCAGACGAATATCGGCAATCTGAACCGGGAAATCAAGGCTGCCAACCGCCTGATGCAGTCCATCCGGCAGCTCATTAAAAACCTCAAAAGCTGGATTACCGAACTGGGAGAAAAACGGAAAGAGCTGCTTGCGGAAAAAGCTGCGGAGGAAGCGGTCTTTCTTCCCAATCTGCTGATGAAATATATGGAGATACGCAAGGCAGAACGAAGCGGCTGGACACGGGCAGGACAGAACCGGGGGACTTCACAGGACTTAAAGGCAGTCAGCGAAGCCCTGTCTTATCTCCGGCAAAAGGGGCTTTCCACCGTGGAGGATTTAGAAAACTTTCTGGAAGCTTCCGGGCAATCTGCCGCTGACTACCGCAGCCAGATGAAGCCAAAGGAATCCCGCAGCAAAGTGATTGACGGGATTCTTGCCGCCCGGACAGACTGTAAGGAATGTAAGCCCGTCTATGAGAAGTACCAGAAGATATTTTTCAAGAAAACAAAGGAAAAATTCAAACAGGAACACACGGAGGTTGCCCGGTATGCGAAAGCCGCCGCCTACCTTGCCAAGCACCCGGACGATAAGGATAAAACGAAAAATGAGTTACAACAGGAGCAGGAAACGCTTCTCAGCGAAATCGCAGAGCTGAAAGTACCGCTGACTGAAGTACAGGAGGATTTGAAGAAGCTGCGGGACATCCGCTACTGGGTACGGAAAGCCACACCCGGCACAGAGGAAAGCAAAGAGCCGCCCAAGAAGCAGCCCATCAAGGAAGTCTTGCAGGATAAGGCGGACGAGAAAAAGGCTCAAAGAACTACTCCGGCACAGGCGAAACACAGACAACAGGATATGGAACTTTAACAGGCACTTGCCATTTTCAATCAGAGAATGTCAGGTGCTTTTTTCTTTTTAAGGAGGGATAGATTTGAATGTATTTGAAGCTGTGAAGCAGTCCGTCACAACAAGACAGGCTGCGGAGCATTATGGAATCCATGTAAACAGGAACGGGATGGCTTGCTGCCCGTTCCATAACGATAAAACCCCAAGTATGAAGCTGGATCGGCGTTATCACTGCTTCGGCTGCGGTGCAGATGGGGATGTGATTGATTTTACCGCCACCCTGTATGGGCTGGGAAAGAAAGAAGCCGCCGTACAACTGGCACAGGACTTTGGGCTTTCCTATGAGGACTGGAAGCCGTCGGGAAAGGCAAAAAAGCCCAAGCCCCGGCAGAAATCCCCGGAGGAACAGTTTCAGGAGGCAAAGAACCGATGTTTCCGTATTCTTGCCGATTATCTCCACTTACTCCGAGCATGGAGAAAGGAATATGCCCCGCACTCCCCGGAGGAAGCCTTTCATCCCCGGTTTGTGGAAGCCTTACAGAAGCAAGCCAAAGTGGAATATCTGCTGGATATATTGCTGTTCGGGGAGACAGAGGAAAAAGCGGCTTTGATTACGGACTACGGAAAGGATGTGATACAGCTTGAACAGCGAATGGCAGAGCTTGCAGCCGCAGACGCAGCAAGAACTAAAAAACACCATGAATGCCATGCAGCCGCCCCAGAGCATTGAGGAAATCAAGGCGGGGCTGGAAACCACCGAGAAAGGCGGCGTCCGGCAGAGCATACGGAACTGCCTGACCGTATTCCAGCGTGACCCGCTGCTTTCCGGGGCTATCGCATACAACATCCTGACCGACCGCAAGGACATCATAAAGCCCATCGGTTTCCACAGGGAAAGCACCGCCCTGAATGATACGGACATGAAGTATCTGCTTCTCTATCTGGAAGAAACCTACGGGCTTACCAGTGAGAAAAAGATTGATAACGCCATCGGTATTGTGGCGAATGAAAACAAGTACCATCCCATCCGGGATTATTTAAGTTCCCTTGTGTGGGACGGGACGGAAAGAATCCGCTTCTGCCTGCGGCACTTTCTGGGGGCTGACGCAGACGATTACACCTATGAAGCGTTGAAGCTGTTCCTGATGGGCGCTATCTCACGAGCCTTTCAGCCGGGGTGCAAGTTTGAAATCATGCTCTGTCTGGTCGGCGGTCAGGGGGCTGGCAAGTCCACCTTCTTCCGTCTGCTGGCAGTCCGGGACGAGTGGTTCTCCGATGATTTGCGGAAGCTGGACGATGACAATGTGTACCGCAAGCTGCAAGGTCACTGGATTATTGAAATGTCGGAAATGATGGCAACCGCCAACGCCAAGAGCATTGAGGAAATCAAGTCATTTTTAAGTCGGCAGAAAGAGGTTTACAAGATACCCTATGAAACCCACCCGGCAGACCGCCCCCGTCAGTGCGTATTTGGCGGCACTTCCAATGCCCTTGACTTCCTGCCCCTTGACCGTTCCGGCAACCGCCGCTTTATCCCGGTCATGGTGTACCCGGAGCAAGCCGAGGTTCACATTTTGGAGGACGAAGCTGCTTCCAGAGCCTATATCGAGCAGATGTGGGCGGAAGCGATGGAGATTTACCGAAGCGGCAGGTTCAAGCTGGCTTTCAGCCCCGCCATGCAGCGGTATCTCAAAGAACACCAGCGGGATTTTATGCCGGAGGACACCAAAGCCGGAATGATACAGGCGTATCTTGATAAGTACACCGGGAGCATGGTCTGTTCCAAGCAGCTCTACAAGGAAGCCTTGAACCATGCCTTTGACGAACCGAAGCAATGGGAAATCCGGGAAATCAACGAGATAATGAACCAGTGCATTTCCGGCTGGCGGTACTTCCCAAATCCAAGAATGTTTTCCGAATATGGCAGACAAAAGGGCTGGGAGCGTGAAAATCCGGCAACGGACTTATGCAACCCGTCTGAAAAAACGATGGACGGTTTTGTGGAGGTCACAGAACAGATGGAGCTTCCATTCTGAAAATGACAGCCCGTTGCACCCCCTGTTGCTATCCCGTTGCCGAGCCGGTTGCCGGGGAAAATCCCTTATTTCCGGGCTTTTCTCCCCTATAACAACCAAAACAACAGAAAAATAAAAGAAAAGTATAAATAGTAACTAATGCCAGACTGAGATTGTTTGCAAGGTCTTTTGAAGCCCGTTGCCGGACTTCGTTGCCGACACCCTCTGTCTGGCTATTTTCATGTATGGAGGATAACTGCCTATGGCAAAAAACAAAACAGAGATTCATGTGACCACTGTATTTGACGGGGAGCTGGACGCAACCGATGTGTTCGTCAGCCTGATTTCCCAGAAATACGGAAAAACAAATACAAAAGAATATCTTGCTAAAAAGAAAGATATTGACTATAATGAAGATGAGGTTCAAAAGAGCCAGATACCGTCTGGATTGTGTGGGTAAATGGCTATGATGAACGAAATGGAATACAGAACAATCGGTTCGGCACTTGCCGGGGGCTATCGTGCGGCGGTCTATTGCAGGCTGTCAAAGGACGATGACCTGCAAGGCGAAAGTGCCAGTATCGCAAACCAGCGAGATATGCTGGAAAAATACTGCGAAAAGCAGGGATGGGAGGTTGTGGCAGTCTATCAGGACGATGGCTTCACAGGTCTTAACATGGAGCGTCCTGATTTACAGAGAATGTTGAGAGCCATTGAGCGCAGGCAAATCAACCTTGTTATCACGAAAGACCTCAGCCGACTGGGGCGTAACTATCTGCAAACCGGGCATTTGATTGAGGACTTTTTCCCAAGAAACGGTGTCCGCTATATCGCCATGAATGACGGTATCGACACCCTGCGGGATAACAACGACATCGCCCCGTTCAAGAATATCCTGAACGAGATGTACAGCAAGGATATTTCCAAGAAAGTCCATTCCTCTTATCTTCTGAAAGCGCAGAAAGGACAGTTTACCGGGTGTCTTGCCCCGTTTGGGTATCGGAAAGACCCGGAGGACAAAAACCATCTGCTCATTGACGAGGAAACCGCCCCGATTGTGCGGCTGATTTTCGGGTATGCCTTAAACGGTCATGGTCCCAACTATATCCGCAGACGGCTGGAGGAAGAAAAAATCCCCTGCCCCACATGGTGGAACCGGGAACGGGGGCTTCGCAATACCCGCACCAAATGGGAAAAGAAAGACCCGGAAAATGGGCGGTATATGTGGGACTTCTCCGTTATCAAAGACCTTTTGATGAATCCCGTCTACACCGGGGCGATTGCTTCCCAGAAAAAGGACTACCGTTTCAAAATCGGCACGATTGGGGAAAAGAAGCCGGAGGACTGGATTGTGGTGGAGGGACAGCATGAACCGCTGATTGATCGCATGAGCTTTGATATTGTGCAGAACAAGCTGAAATCCCGCCAGCGTCCGGGGCAGACCAATGAAATCAGCCTGTTTGCCGGACTGATAAAATGCGGCGAGTGTGGGAAGTCGCTGACGATACGCTACACAAACGCAAAACATCCCCAGCGGATTTACTCCTGCAAGACCTACAATGCCTTTGGAAAGAACCACTGCACCCAGCACCGGATTGACTATGACACCCTTTACAGCCATGTGCTGCGGAAAATCCGGGAATGTGCCAGAGCTGCCCTGATGGACGGGGAAGCGGTTGCTGACCGCCTGACCAATACCTGTGAAGCCGAGCAGCGGGAACAGCGGGAAGCAATGGAACGCTCCCTTACAAGGGACGAGGAACGGATTGAGGTTCTGGACAAAATGGTAATGCGGCTTTATGAGGATATGATTGCAGGGCGTATCAGTGAGCAGAACTTCAACACCATGCTGGAAAGGACACAGACCGAGCAGACGGAGCTTAAAACAAAAGTGTCCGAGGGCAGAAAGCGGCTGTCCGATGAAGTCCAGCTTGCCAATGACGCAAAACAATGGGTGGAAGCCATTCAGGAATACGCCAACATCACAGAGCTGGACGCAGCCACCCTCAACCGCTTAATCAAAGAAATCGTCGTGCATGAGCGCATTGACGAAGATAAAACAAGACACATTTCTATCGAAATTCATTTTAATCTCAAACCCATCCCGGAGGTGGAACAGGTCACTGCCTGACCTGTCCCGCCGGGACGGTTCTCTTAAAAACACCATATGGATTTTTTGTACGCCGCCGCCCGCCATCGAGCAGAGTTTTACACCTAATTGGGGATAAAACAGTTGATGGCGGGCGGCGGCGTTGCCCTTATCGGCCTTACCCTTGTCCCGCTGCTCTCCGGCCTGTTTGGATAATGCCACAAACTAACACTACCCGCCGCGCTCTCCCGCTTCACGCGGGAGGGCGCGGGAAAGGAGGGATTAGCTTTTGATATGGCAGATGATTGAAGATTGGTTTCGCGGCATTTTGACAGACGGAATACTCTCTAATCTCTCCGGGCTGTTCGACAGCGTAAATACAGAGGTTGGAGAAATCGCAACGCAAGTCGGCACAACCCCCGCCGGGTGGAACGCGGGCATATTCAATATGATACGCAGCCTATCGGAAAACGTCATTGTGCCGATTGCGGGCGTTATCATTACCTTTGTCATGTGCTACGAACTAATCCAGCTTGTAATTGAGAAAAACAATCTGCACGATCTCGACACTTGGATTTTCTTCAAGTGGATTTTCAAAACCTTTGTTGCGGTGCTGCTGGTAACAAATACTTGGAACATCGTCATGGGCGTATTTGACATTACACAGAGCGTCGTCAACGACAGCGCGGGCGTTATCATATCCGACACAAGCATAGATATTGCAACCGTTATCACCGATATAGAAGCAAAGCTGGACGCTATGAGCGTCGGCGGGCTTTTGGGGCTATGGTTTCAATCACTCTTTGTGGGGCTTACCATGAAAGCGTTGTCTATCTGTATCATGCTGGTGGTGTACGGGCGCATGATTGAAATATACCTTGTAACGAGTATCGCCCCTATCCCCGTTGCGACAATGGTAAATCGTGAATGGGGCGGCATGGGACAGAACTACTTAAAATCCTTGCTTGCCCTCGGTTTTCAGGCTTTTCTAATTCTTGTGTGCGTCGGTATTTATGCGGTTTTGATACAGACAATCGCAGCAACCGATGACATATCCGGCGCGATCTGGTCTTGCATGGGCTATACCGTCCTCTTGTGTTTTACGCTTTTCAAAACGGGAAGCCTTGCAAAATCCGTATTCAGCGCGCATTAAGGGGGTGCAGATGAAGAAATACAAAATCATTTACGCCGATCCCCCTTGGAGATACGCGAGAAGCAAGGTACAGGGCGCAGCGGAAAAGCACTATCCCACTATGAGTATTGAGGAACTTTGCGCTTTACCCGTCAAAGAAATTGCGGATAAGGACTGTATTTTATTCCTATGGGCGACGTTCCCGCAGCTTAAAGAAGCGTTGCAGTTAATCAAGGCTTGGGGATTTACCTATAAATCCGTTGCCTTTGTATGGTTAAAGCAAAATCGGAAATCGCCCACTTGGTTTTATGGCTTGGGCTTTTGGACGCGAGGAAATGCGGAAATCTGCTTGCTTGCTACCAAAGGACACCCGAAGCGACAATCAAACAAGGTACATCAATTTATTATTTCCCCTGTTGAGCAGCACAGCAAAAAGCCGGATATAACGCGGGAAAAGATACTTGCCCTTATGGGCGACCTACCGCGTATTGAACTGTTTGCAAGGCAGCATACCCCTGGTTGGGACGTATGGGGAAATGAAATCAAAAGCGACATACGGTTTGCCGGAAAGGAGGTTTGAAATGGCGTATGTAACCGTCCCAAAGGATTTAACCAAAATCAAGAGCAAGGTAATGTTCAACCTTACCAAAAGACAATTACTCTGTTTCGGCGCGGCGGTGGCTATCGGGCTACCGCTATTCTTTTTGACAAAGGACAGCGCGGGAACGACAACGGCGGCTTTGTGCATGGTGCTTGCCATGCTGCCCATGTTCCTACTCGCTATGTACGAGAAGAACGGGCAACCGCTGGAAGTGATTATACGGCAATTTGTGGAAGTGAAGTTTCTTCGCCCCAAAGAGCGACCTTATCAGACCAACAATTTTTATACCGCCCTTGCGCGGCAGGAGCGATTAGATAAGGAGGTACGGGCGATTGTCAAAGGAAAAGGGAAAGACCCAAAACAAAAAGCGTAAACTTACGCGGCAGGAAAAGAAACAGATCGACGCGCTTATCCGGCAGTCAAAGGGCGACGGGAAGCCCCATACGGCGCAGGACAGCATACCGTTTGAACGAATGTATAAGGACGGGATTTGCCGCCTTGCAAACGGGCGGTATTCCAAGTGCATTGAGTTTGAAGATATTAACTATCAGCTTGCGCAGCCGGACGACAAGACCGCCATTTTTGAAGCCCTTTGCGATATGTATAACTCTTTTGACGCTTCTATCAGTGTGCAGCTTTCCTTAATCAGCCGCCATGCGAACAAGGAGGATTTCAAGAGCAGTATCACGATTGCCCCACAGAATGACGACTTTGACAGTATCAGAGCCGAATACACCGAAATGCTGCAAACACAGCTTGAACGCGGCAACAACGGGCTTATCAAGACAAAGTTTCTCACCTTTACCATTGAAGCAAAAGATATTAAATCGGCGCGGGCGCGGCTTGCCCGTATCGAAACGGACACCCTCAACCATTTTAAGGTGATCGGCGCGGCGGCGCGGGTATTGGACGGGAAGCAGCGGCTTGAAGTGCTGCATGGGCTTTTCCACCCGGACGGGGAACGCTTCAACTTTGCGTGGGAATGGCTACCCGTAAGCGGCCTTTCCGTCAAAGACTTTATTGCCCCGTCCTCTTTCCGTTTTGGCGACGGGCGAATGTTTCAAATGGGCGGGAAGTTTGGCGCGGTTTCCTTTTTGCAGATTGCCGCGCCGGAACTTTCAGACCGTATGCTTGCCGACTTCATGGAAGCGGAAAACGGGATTGTCGTCAATCTGCACATTCAGAGTATCGACCACAACGAAGCGATCAAGACGATCAAGCGGAAAATCACCGACCTTGACCGTATGAAAATCGAGGAACAGAAAAAGGCAATCCGCAGCGGCTACGATATGGATATAATTCCGTCCGACCTTGCCACCTACGGCGGCGAAGCGAAAAACCTTTTGCGGGATTTGCAGAGCCGGAACGAGCGAATGTTTTTGCTTACGCTGTTAGTTTTGAATGTGGCAGACACAAAGCAGAAATTGGACAACGACGTATTTCAGGCCGCAAGTATCGCACAGAAATACAACTGTATGCTCACCCGCCTTGACTACCGGCAGGAACAGGGGCTTATGTCCTCTATCCCATTGGGCGAAAACCTAATCCAAATCCAGCGGGGCTTGACGACTTCCAGCACCGCCATTTTCGTCCCCTTTACGGTACAAGAGCTGTTCCAAAGCGGCGAAGCGTTGTATTACGGCTTAAACGCATTATCGAATAACATGATTTTGTGCGACAGGAAAAGGCTGAAGAACCCTAACGGCTTGATACTCGGCACACCCGGCAGCGGCAAGAGTTTTTCGGCAAAGCGCGAGATCACCAACGCTTTTCTCATTACCGCAGACGATATTATCATTTGCGACCCGGAAGCGGAATATTACCCCCTTGTGGAACGGCTGAAAGGGCAGGTTATCAAGGTTTCGCAGAACAGCACGCAGTACATTAACCCGATGGATATAAACCTCAATTACAGCGAGGGCGACACGCCCATAGCCTTAAAGAGCGATTTTATCCTTTCCTTTTGCGAGTTGATTATGGGCGGCAAAAACGGGCTGGAAGCGGTTGAAAAGACTTTGATTGACCGCGCCGTTATCAGCGTGTACCGCAGCTACCTTGCAGACCCGAAGCCGGAGAATATGCCGATTTTGGGCGACCTCTACAATGAAATCAAGAAGCAGCCGGAAAAGGAAGCGCAGCGTATCGCGTCGGCATTGGAACTCTATGTAAATGGCAGTTTGAACGTGTTTAACCACCAAACAAACGTTGACATTCACAACCGCCTTGTCTGCTTTGATATTAAAGAACTCGGCACCCAGCTACGAAAACTCGGTATGCTCATTGTCCAAGATCAAGTTTGGAACAGAGTTACCATAAACCGCAGCGAAGGCAAGGCGACGCGGTACTATATCGACGAGTTTCATTTGCTGCTCAAAGAGGAACAGACCGCAGCGTACAGCGTTGAGATTTGGAAGCGTTTTCGCAAATGGGGCGGTATTCCAACAGGTATCACCCAAAACGTGAAAGATTTGTTATCGTCCCGCGAGGTGGAGAACATTTTTGAAAACAGCGATTTTGTGTATATGCTCAACCAAGCCCAGGGCGACAGGGAAATCCTTGCAAAGCAGCTTAACATTTCGCAGCAGCAAATGACCTATGTAACCCATTCCGACGCGGGCGAGGGGCTTATCTTCTATGGCAACGTGATTTTGCCCTTTATTGACCGTTTCCCGCAAGATACGGAACTCTATCGTGTAATGACGACCAAACCCGGCGAGGTGTCGGCATGAGGATAGAAATGGACAAAATCTATTGCGGCGACAGCTTGCAGGTGCTTCAAACCTTGCCGGAAAATGCAGTTGATTGTTGCGTAACGTCCCCACCCTACTATGCCTTGCGGGACTACGGCGCAGACGGGCAGATCGGACGGGAAGCAACGCCGGAGGAATATGTTTCCCGTATTACGGCGGTATTCCATGAGGTAAAGCGGGTGCTTACGCCGGAGGGTACTTGTTGGCTGAATATCGCGGACACTTATTGCGGCACAGGCAGCAAACCCGACCACCAAGACCCCAAATACCCCAAAGGCAGGAACGGGCAGCAAGTGGCGTTTAACCACCGCGCCCCCGGCTGCAAGCCCAAAGATTTAATTGGTATTCCGTGGCTTGTAGCCCTCGCCTTGCGGGGCGACGGTTGGTATTTGCGCAGTTCTATCATTTGGCA
>JAZQFJ010000006.1:0-3233 GCA_045539475.1 Eubacteriales bacterium
GCTGAGGTTGATTCGCTTCTTGAAACTGCAAAAATATCATTGGAGGAGATATAGAATGAAAAAGCTGATTGATTATACAAAAATCCTCCGAAGCAAAAATGCGGGACCGCTTTACATAACCTTTGACCTCATATTTGATGAACGAAAAAATATGGAGTATGTAGCAGACAGGCTTACGAAGGAAGATATATCAAAAGCATATGATGTTGATGAAAGCAAAATTGATATCATCACATATGGAGTGGTAAACTCCATAAAGATAACATTTCCGAGAAAAAACATCAGCGGAGCACTGGCAGATAATGATATCTACGGCTGCCAACAGCACATTCCGCTTGCAAATATTGAGATTTAATGAGGTAAAAATTCATGAAATACGAAGCGCGATTTGAAGAAAGTTTGAAGAAAAAGATTTTTCCGCAGACAAATAATCAGGATTTCGAAGCGTTTTGGAGAAAAGAAATTGAACAGCTTCGCCAAAAGCCGGTTGAGATTACCCGCAAAAAGCTCGAACTTCCTTACGATAAGACTTTCGCAACCTATGAAATCAAGTTTAACACCCACGACGAGACCGTTGTTGATGCTTTCTTTTCTGTTCCGAATGACGGAAAGGAAAAGCATCCTTGTGTTATAGTGTATCACGGTGGCGGAGAAAGAAAAGAGATTTTTGCGGATATCCTCGCAACGGGAGCGTGCTGCTTTGCAATGGATGTGCGCTCTCAGGGAGGAACGACGGTGGACAAGGCAAACTATACAAGCGGAGATATGCTTGGCGGGATAATGACAAGAGGGATTCTTGATAAACGCGAATTTTATATGAAAAATATCTATCTTGATGCAATAAGGGCGGTTGATGTTGTGGAAACCTTGCCCGAAGTAGACCCGGAAAGGATAGTTACCTATGGTGCAAGCCAAGGAGGAGCGCTTTCAATCACAGCATCTGCACTCAGTGGTAAAGTAAAAAAATGCTATACAGCGGTAACGAGTTACTGCTGTATACCGCAACGAGTGAAAGATGCAACAGGAGTTTTTGCTGCAACGCATAGCTTCCTGAGATCATATCCTGAGCATACAGACACGGCAATGGATACGCTCAGCTATTTCGATATGAACAATATGGTGTCGCTCCTTTCGGTTCCAAGCTTATTTTGTGTTGCTCTCGCAGACAAGATATGCCTTCCGGAATATGTCTATTCCGCATATGCACATGCAGAATGCGAAAAAGAGTTGCTTTTAGTTCCGTTTGCGCCGCATTGCATACCTGAATGCTTTAAAATGCAGGCATATTCGGAATTTGCAGAACTGGCGGTGGGGTGATTAAATTATGTATGCAGATAAAGACTATATAATCTCGTTAAGACACGAAATACACGAATATCCCGAGATAGGCTTTGAGCTTCCAAAAACAATTGCGGTAGTAAAGCGCGAGCTTGAGAAATTAGGTATAGAATATACCGAAAAGTACGGTGAATCAAGCGTGGTTGCAACGATAAATCCGGAAAAAAGGCATTTTACAATAGGCATCCGCGCTGATATGGATGCGCTTTTGATTCAGGAAAAAACGGAGTTATCCTTTAAATCCAAAATTGACGGACAGATGCATGCTTGCGGGCATGATGCACATACAGCTATGTTGTTGGGTACCGCAAAAGCTCTCAAGAAAATGGAAAACAAACTTTCTTGTCGCGTTATGCTTATCTTTCAGCCGAGCGAGGAAGGCATACGAAGCGGGGCGGAAGAGCTTGTGCGCGGCGGTGTTATGGATGAGATTGATGTTATTGTAGGCCTTCATATTGAAAATTGGCTGACTTCCGGATATATTGGTGTATGCGCGGGAAGCTCTATGGCATCAAGCCGGAATTTCAGGCTTGACTTTTATGGGAAAACGGCTCACGCTACGCTTCCTCACTCAGGAGCAGATGCTCTTGCTGCGGCAATCCGGACATATAACAACATTCAGTATATGCTGGGGCGGGAGATAAACCCCTTCAGTAAGTATGTGTGCTCTGTCGGTAAGCTTGAGGGAGGAACAAGCCAGAACATCATAGCAGATCATGCATATATGCTTGGTACTATTCGCACTTTTGATATGGAGCTTGATGCGTTTTTGATTAAGCGAATTGAAGAGATTGCAAAGAATACGGCAGGCGAAACAGGGGTTGAAGCAGTGCTTGATACCTCGCTTAAAGCGTATGTTGTGTATAATAATCCGTATATTTCAAAGCTTGTTCTCGACAGCGCAGGAAAGGTTGCAAAGGGAATTGAAAAAATGCCTGAAAAGCTTAGCAGCGAAGATTTTTCTCAGTATCTTACGAAAAAGCCGGGAGTGTTCATTCGACTTGGAACAAGAAATGAAGAAAAAGGCTGCACAACTCTTCCTCATAATAACGATTTTATGATAGATGAGGATGCGTTTTCTATCGGTACGGATGCTTGTGTTCAGTTCGTTCTTGATAATATGGGAGGAATTGATATGGCTAAGGTGGAAAAGTCTGATGAAAGGACAGTGAAATAATGAAACAGACTATTTGCAGTGTGGGAGATGCAATTCTCCTTGAGCGCTTTCCTGAGGGATATGACATAAAGCCGATAAAGGATATAGTGAAACAGGCAGATGTTAAGCTTTTTAATCTTGAAAATGTTCTCTCAGACAGACGAATTTATGCATCAAGCTATTGCGGAGGAACGTGGCTTTTGGCAAAAGAGGATACTCTTGATGATACATTAAGTTTCGGATTTAACGGATGCTCTTTTGCAAATAACCATACCATGGACTTTTCATATGATGGACTTTCTGACACCATTGCAGCCGCCAAAAAGAGGAAGCTTCCGATTTGCGGTGCCGGTAAGGACCTTGCAGAGGCATCAGATTATGCGATAATTGAAACAGAAAACGGGAAATGCGGTCTCATTTCAATCTGTGCTACATTCAATGATGCCGCGCGTGCGGGAAACCCGTCGGATTATCTTCTGGGACGCCCGGGACTTAACCCGTTGAGGTTTTCTATAGAATATCATATTACGCCTGAGCATATGAAGGCATTGAAGGAGATGTCTGCCGGCACTCATATTGACGGAAGAAGGAACCGTTCGCGCATGGGCGGATATACTCCGATGCCGCCCGAAGGGTGCTTTGGCTTTGGAGAATACAATTTCAAAGAAGCTGCGGTTGAGGGCAAGTTTTCAAAAGTAAACCCAGTGGATATGGAGAGAACTCTCAACACAATAAAAAA
>JAZQFJ010000007.1:0-1928 GCA_045539475.1 Eubacteriales bacterium
CGACCTCGCCGCAAGACTTCAAGGACGGCGCGATTTGGAATATAGTTGAGGGCATAAACGGAGGACTGCAAGCGATAGGCTATGGCTTGTTAGTTCTCTTTTTTGCTATGAGCATATTCAAAAGCACGGCATCGTTCCGAGATTTCCAACGCCCGGAATATGCCTTGCGGCATTTTATACGCTTTGTTACGGCAAAGCTCGCCATAACTTATGCAATGGATTTGATGGTAACACTGTACACCATATGCGGCGGAGTTGTCGAGCAGATTGCCGGTTCTCTCGGGGGTATAGGTTCTGCAGCAGTAACTCTGCCGTCTGCGATAGAAACGGCGGTCGAAGAAGCTGGATTTTGGGCAAGTATTCCATTGTGGCTTGTAACAATCCTCGGCAGCCTTTTTATCATTATCATGTCGTTCATTATGATAATGTCGGTGTACGGTCGCTTTTTCAGGCTGTATATGTATACTGCAATAGCACCCGTGCCTCTTGCATCGTTTGCGGGTGAAGGTATGTCGCAGATGGGGAAAAGCTTTGTTAAGTCGTATGTCGGAGTGTGCCTTGAAGGTGCGGTTATCGTACTTGCGTGTATCATCTTCTCCGCTTTTTCAAGCGCAAGCACACCAACACTCGATACAAGCATAACAACGGTGACGATGATATGGAAGTATATAGGTGAAGTCATATTCAATATGCTCGTGCTTGTCGGGCTCATAAAGGGCTCGGACAGACTGATAAAAGAAATGCTCGGAACATAACAAAGGAGGTTGATGAAATGGAAGTGCGCATAAATAAAGAGATAAAGGATTATCACGAAAGCCTGTTCTTCGGTCTGAGTACACGACAGTGCTTTTGTTCGGCACTTGCACTCGGTGCGGCTGTCGGGATATATTTCGGATTGCGGGGATTCGTCGGTTCCGAGGTTGTTTCGTGGCTCTGTATCGTGTGTTCGGCTCCGCTTGCAATCGCAGGGTTCTTCACCTATAACGGGATGACTTTTGAGAAGTTTATCGTTGCGTGGATAAAGAGTGAGATAATCTATTCGGGTGTGCGCCCGTACCGTTCGGAGAATATCATATATACATTACATCAGGAGGTGGTGGAAGATGAAAAGAGGAAAAAGAAAAAGACCGTCCGCTCAACGCTCGATTCCGATTGATAAGCTGTATCG
The DNA here is from genome assembly GCA_045539475.1 of Eubacteriales bacterium. Taxonomy (GTDB): domain Bacteria; phylum Bacillota; class Clostridia; order Oscillospirales; family JAAYXM01; genus SIG480. Next base: position 1,169 of record JAZQFJ010000007.1, read on the forward strand.
TGACGGGATAATAAAGTGCGGGAATGTATATTCAAAGTCGTGGCGGTTTTCTGACGTGAACTACGATGTAGCATCGGATGATGACAAAGAGCAGATGTTTCTTACGCACTCTGCAATCCTCAACGGTCTGCCATCCGATGCGTTTACAAAGATAAGTATATATAACAGAACTCTCGGCAATGAGGTTATAAAGCAAATGGTATCATCAAACGGGGACGAGAGGTTTGAACAGTATAAGCGCGAGCTCATTGACCTTCTCCATTCAAAGATGGAGGAGAGTAACAGTATCGTTCACGATAAATACATAACCGTATCAACAGAGAAAAAGAACCTTGAAGAAGCAAAGTCTTTCTTCACCCGTGTAGGAAACGACATTACGGCAGATTTTGCAAGGCTCGGCTCAAAAATAACGGAGCTTGAGTATAAAGAAAGATTGCAGGTGTTCCGTGATTTCTTCAGACCGCAGGATGAGGGCGCTTTTGAGTTTGACCTTAAGAAAGCTATGGCACGCGGTATTCACTTCAAGGATAGCATATGTCCGGACAGTATAGAGTTTCGCCGCGACCATATATGTATTGGAGATAAGTTTGCAAGGGTTATCTTTCTCAAGGAGTTTCCAACATTCTTAAAGGACGAAATGTTCTCTAACCTAACGGACTTCTCGCGCAATATGATGCTTTCGGTAGATATTCAACCGATGCCTACGGATGTGGCAATAAAGCTTGTGCAGAAAAAGATGCTTGCAGTTGAAACAGATATA
>JAZQFJ010000008.1:0-2336 GCA_045539475.1 Eubacteriales bacterium
CCGTTGCGGATTACGCACGCGATGCCGTGACCAATCTCATCGGTGCAGGGCTTGTCAACGGCAGGAACAATTTGATTGCGCCGACGGATTACACAACCCGCGCAGAGGTTGCGGTGCTTGTAAAGCGGATAATGGATTATACGAAGAAGTAAAAGGAGGATTTATCAAAATGAAAAAATTAATTGCACTTACACTTGCATCGGTTATGCTTTTAGCGCTTTGTGCGTGCGGTACAGGCGGAAAAACAGACCTTTCTGACGAAGAGCTTCGCGCCCCGCTTACAAAGGAAGACGTTATAACGCTTATGGTTCCGTCATCTGCCGCAACGCCGGTGCTTGATGACTGGAAGCTCTGGGAGTATATGGAAGAGGGCAGCGGAGCTACGCTTGATGTAATATCCGTGCCGGGCACTGACATGAATACAAAGTATTCTCTTCTCTTTGCCGCCCGCGACGAGCTTCCGGATGTAATTGCATTCCAGACTGTTGCAGGAGCTGCGAAATATGCAGGAGAGGGCCTTGTTGCGCTTGATGATGTCAAGGATTTCATGCCGACCTATAACGCGTGGCTTGACAGCCTTTCGGAGGATCAGTATGCAGTAAATGTAAAGCCGCGTGTCTGTGCCGACGGTAAGGTTTACTACACCCCGGGAACAGGACGCGAGGGCAAAACGCGTATGCGCGCATGGATGTACCGCGAGGATGTTTTCAAAAAGCATAATCTCAAAACTCCGGAAACGTTTGATGAGCTTTACGAGGTTTCCAAAAAGCTTAAAGAGCTGTATCCGGATTCATATCCGCTTTCAACAAGAACTATAGGATATGTTCTTGATATTCCCGGCTCGTCGTTTGATAAATGGTGGGAGTATGACACTTACTATGACTTTGATGATGACGAGTGGCGTTGGGGATCTATGGAAAAAGAAACTGCGCTTGAAGTTCTTTCATTCTACAACAAGATGGTAAGCGAAAAGCTTATGCCGGCAGATTTTGCAACGCTTAACGATACTGCATGGACAGAGCTTGTTATCACCGATAAGACATTTATAATTCCGCATCTCCAGCAGAAGATAGATTACTTCAATTCACTTGCTCAGCCGAATAATCCTGAGTTTAAAATTCAGGCTTTCAAGCCGCCGGTTGCAAATCCGGAAAAGGGTGTAGCTATGATTGAGCGCGGAGATCTTGAAATGATCGGTTTCTCAATTCCCGATACGGGAAGAGCAAATGGAATAGCCAACGCTGCGAAGTTCCTTGACTGGATGTATACCGATGAGGCATACGAGCTTCTCTCCTGGGGTAAAGAGGGAGAAACCTATGAGGTGGTTGACGGTAAGAAGAAATATATCTGTGCCGAGGGTGAGCGCCCGGATGCAAAGTACGGCTTTACGCTTTACGGCTCATTCACGCGCTTTGCTCCGGAGGCTGCTGCGGCAATGCAGTCGGAAACCACGCTTGAAAGCGAAGCAATGCTTCGTGAGCACACACTTCCGTATTATCCCGTAACACTCTGGCTTGACTTTAACGACGAGGAACAGTCGGTAATAGATACTTACTGGGCAGGCTGCAAGACTTATACGGATGAAATGATGATTAAGTTTATTCTCGGTCAGGAACCGCTTTCCGGATATGATGCATTTGTTGAAAACCTTAAGGATATGAACGTTGAGGATGTTCTTGGTGCATACAAATCCGCATACGACAGAGTAAAATAAAAAAACGCATAAGGGTGCGGTGAGAGGTCTTCCCGCACCCTTGAATATACAGACGGAGATGTTACGTGATGAATAAAACTATAATGCACATAAACTACGGAGAGGTTTCGGGAAATCATTTCGGAAAGAAAACGGTTGACGATGTTTGCCGCATGGCTGCACAAATAGGTTATGACGGAATAGAATTCCGGGGAGAACCGCCGGTTGAAATGGCGGGGATAACGTTTCGTGAATATGCCGTGGCAATAGCGGAGGCAAAGAAAAAGTATTCGCTTTCGGAAATTCTTTTCGGGATTGCAGTTCGGGGATATACAAGCGATGACAAAGCAACACGTGAAAAGGCAATTTCGGATGTTGTTGAAAAGGTTAAGCTTGCAAATGACATATGCGGAACGAGCCTTTGCAATACATTTGGCGAAGATATCCGGGCAAAAATACCGACAGCACCCGCAGGTGCATATGAGTTTACAGGAAGTGCTGCGGCAACGGAAAAAGATTGGGATATGGCTGTAGATGCATTTGGCAAAATTGGCGCAGAGCTTGAAAAAATCGGTGTGCGATTTGCGTTTGAAACACATATGATTTTTCTGCACGATTTGCCTGAAGCATCAAAACGCCTTGT
>JAZQFJ010000009.1:0-30886 GCA_045539475.1 Eubacteriales bacterium
TGTCACCTTTTCAAATGTACGGTAATCAATACACAAATCCTTTTCATTATCAGACGCATCAATAAGCATTACCCATTCATCAGAATCGGGTTTTGCATACTCCACCGTATACTGAAACGCACCGGGGTTTATTCCGTCAAGAGTTTCCATCCCGATATCACGCCATATAATCCGGCAAGCTTCTATGTTATATCCTTTTTGTGCTCCAAGATCAATCTCAAGCGTTCTTTCCTTATCATCCGGTTTCGGTTGCCACCATGTCAGCATACTGTCATCAGTTGCGTAAATAGGCTCACGACCGGGCATATAACTCGATGTCTTTGCCGGCTGATAGAACGTGAGAGGCAAAAGTCCGGCATCATTCCCATTCTCCGGATTTTTCAGAACTCCGGGCGCAAACTGCGGTGTTTCGGTAAGATAAGGACAATAAAGCTCGCCGTTTTCGTCAATACCAAGAGGATCCATTCCTATTCTGCGTTCAAACTTGTAGTTGAAGCCGCAGAAATATGTGTAGAACACCCAATATGTATTGTCGGGTCCTTCTGCAATGCTTCCGTGACCTGCACCGCGTAGAAGTCCTGTTCGCTTTGATGTCAGCGGGTCGTGCTTTTCCTGACGTTTGAAGCCGGTAAGCGGACCTTCATCGGAATAAAGTATTCCGCAGGCATATGACGAATACTGCGTACCGCTTCCGGAGTAGAGAAGATAATATCTCTTTCCAATCTTTATCATCCACTGACCTTCCGTCCAGCCGATGCGTTCATTCTGATTATATTCGCCGTGGCGCTCCCACACCTTTGCCGGAGTGAAAGTGTTTATCCACACGGGCTCAGAAATCAGCTTCCACGGCTCGTCCGGATCGCATTCCGCACCGACCGTGCCGACAATAAACTCGACATCCTCGCCGTTCTCCGGCTCGTGGCACTCGCACCAGTAGAAATACAGTCTGTCGTTTTCCGTAAAATAGCATCCGTCCGGAACTTTCATTTCGTTCCCGTTCATATCGGTGAGATTGCCGCAATGCTTAAACGACCCCAGAGGCGAGTCTGCAACATACATTTCCGGCATTCCGTGTCCGCTTAAATACCATTTACCGCGAAATTTAACAACCGCAGGGCTGTATCTCAGGTTACCAACACCGATATCAACGTGCTTCCAGTTCACAAAATCCTCGCTTACATATGCAACGTTGTAACTTGGATACATTATCCACTTTCCATCGTGATATATGACGCTCGGATCGGAAATTGAGCGATAGTCATTAAGCGACCGTATATCAAGCTGGCTCAAAGATGCATCAAGCCATCTTCCGCTACTGACCTTTTCTACGCACAAGGGATTACAATATGTTCTTTCCATTTTCATTACCTCAACTTCGGGTATTGTTCCATTTTTAGTATAAAACTACGGTCTTTTATCTGCCAATGCTGCCAAGAGAAAACATTGCCGCTTCTTTTTTGTGGGTGGGAGCGTTTTATCCCACTCCCACCCGTTTCTTTTCAGATTATGCGATATAGTCGATAATTCTCCTAAGGAGTACGGCAACCTCTGCACGCGTAGTATAATCGGTCGGGGCTATTTTGCCGTTCTTGCCGTTTACAATGCCACTTGAAATGAGTGCTTTTACTGCATCCTGTGCATAGTCTGCAACATCTGCAAAGTCCTCATAATCAACATCTGCACTTTTTAATTCCGCGCCGAGTTTCGCAAGAGCCCGATACACTATAACCATCATATCCTGGCGGGTGATTGTATTTCTCGGTGCGTACTTGTTATCACCAATACCGCTGACAATTCCGCTATTTCTTGCTACTGCAAGCTCGGATGCGAAGTAGTCACTTTCAGATACGTCCGCAAAGTTCTCTGTATTATCGCTTGTAAGATTAAACGCACGGACGAGAAGCAGCGCAAAGTCTGCGCGTGTTATATTGTTTGACGGAGAGAATGTTTCTGCACTCGTTCCCTTGATAACTCCGCTGTCAGCAAGGCTGTTGATTGCATCCGCTGCCCATGCGTAGTTAGAAAGGTCTGTGAAACGGATGTTATCCGTTTCACCCGAGGCCTCGGGTGATTTTTCTGTATTATCGGATTGAGTGGAATCCTCATCGTTCGGAACGTCGGAACCGCCGTCCCCTACATCGGTTTGGTCAGAAGAATTTCCGCTATCCGGTGCGGCACCACCGCCACCTCCTCCACCGCCGCCTGACGGTGTAGTTGTTCCTGACTCAGGAGTTTCGTTTGTGTTGGTTTCATCCGTTTTATTTGAAGAAGAACCTCCGGTTGTTGCACCGTAAACGGTTACGATAAAGTGAATTGCGCTTTCGCGTCCGTCGGAGTCGATTGCCGTTATTTCAAAATGGTTTTCTCCAACCTGAGAGCTGTCCGGCTTCCATGTAATCTCACCTGTCGCTTCATTTACCGATGCCCCGCGAGGTATTTTAGTACCCGAATAGGTAATCGCTTTTTCAAGCGGACTATGTGCCGTTATCTTGACCTTCAGCGTTGAACCCGCCGAGGTTGTCAACTCACCCACAGAGTCAAACTCCGGTGCTCCTGTTTCCACATATGCAAGCGGAATTCTGAAGTTCTGCTTTACGTCTATGTTATAGATATAACCGCCGTCAATATCATACTCATCTGCATATGCACGCACAAGGGAAGCCGTTCCGAGGTCAATTCTCGTGCTTCCGTCATCGTTCTTCCACGCATCGACTATCTCATACATACCGTTCTGAACTCCGTCGTTCTCGATGTAGATAACCTTACCTGCAAGCTCAGACGGATCCTCACAGTCGATATTTACATCAATCCAGTTGTCAAAATCACCGAAGTCGAAGGTCATATCAAAGTCCTTGACTGTTCCGGTATAGGCAGTTTTCTCCATTACCGGAGCATTTTCTCCGATAACCGTTCCGTCATTGACGTAGCGATAAAGCACCTCGCCCGAGGAATTGACGCTGTACATTCCGACAAAGCCCTTAAAATAAATTTCGTGTTCGCCGTCGGTAAGCTTATACGTTACCTCATTGTTTGTAGCATAGATTATATAATCCGTCCGGTCTTTTTCATGCGTGACCTTTACAGCTCGCACAACATCGTCTTCTGTCAGATTTTCCTCACCCTGCACAGGCTCAATCGTGGATATCGGTTCGATTGCTTTGAGATATCTTGTGTGCTGATACGGCTCATAAACCGTTGTATAGAGCGAATCAAGTGTGCCTTCACCCTCCTGCTTCTTGTTAGTTACAAGAAGATAGTCGAAGGTTTTCGGCATCATTGCATTGTCAGGCTTATCAATCTTCGGACCTGCCGCAAATGTAACCTCTTCGGGTACAAAATCGTTCATCTGCGTGAGGCGAAGCTTTATTCCCTTGTTGTTCTCAACGACCTTTCTGTAATCCTCGATATCAAACTCGACAGAGAAGTTTGATCCCGGAGTATTGTATCTTCTTACCTTGCCGAGCCAAGAAAATCCGCGTGGGAATACTGTGTCATAGTACCACACATCCGCTGTGTTCGGGTCTTGTCCCGGTCCTACAAAGTATTTTGTTTCTCCTGTTGCCGCATCCGTGTACGGAGCACCTTTGCCGTCCGGTCCCATACCGGCTAAAGAACCGATATATTCGCCGTTTTCGTCAACCTGCGGTGTGCACTCGCCGAGTCCGTCAACAGCGTTTAAGTGCTCTGCGGAGCTGAAGAAGCTGAACATATGAGACTCTCCGCCCTTCACACGGAAGAAGTCTATTCCGTAGGAATTATTCTCGTCAACCTTGACCATAACAACCGTGCGACGGTAATGCTCAAAATCGTCAACTATTGTCTTATATGCACCAAGGGCCTCTGCATCTATAAGCTTAACGATTCCCGAATCATCATAGTGATACGGTGTTGCACCCTCCGGGAATTCTTCCTGGGAGCCGCCGTTTACAACAACTGTGTTTCCCGCAATGGTTTCGGTGTCAAACTGAAGTCTCTGCGGGAACTTACCTGAGTTTGCGGAATATCCCTGATCCGGAGCGATACTGAAACCAAAGGCATCCATGCCAATTCTGAGCGTATCCTTATGTGAATGGGAAGCTTCCGTTCGTCCGAACCACATCCAGAAATCGCGCTGGGTATTTACCCTTGACTGAACGCTTGCGGAATTATATTTTGTTCCGTCACGCAGTACGGCAAAACCATATCCGGGAAGAAGGTCGCTTCTTGTAAGCGGCTGCTCTCCCGAAATATAATCTTTGAGAACATCCTGAACAGCCTCCGGCTCCTCATCAAAAATCGAGGTTCTGATATCCTCAAGTTTATAATCCTTCCAGCGATAGATAAACTGTGCTGTCTCTCTGAGTATTGACTCAGTATCGGGGTTATGGAGTTCCCATAGCGACATAAAGTTTGTTATCATCGGCTCGCCTGCACCAAAGAATCCGAGCGACCCTATAGAACCGCCGTCGCCGAGATTCGGATGCATAACATCAACAAGAGTCAACCCGTTCCACGGCTCAAACATCTTTGAATATTTAGGGAAATCAAAGAGGTTGTAGTTTCTTTTGCCGTCTTCTGCATAGGTAAGCAGATAGTCAGCAACTCTCTCAAGCGCCTTCATCTGATATGAGTTGTAGTTAAGTCCAACCTCATTTGCCTGACCGTCGCGATCCATATTATTGACGATATTTTTAAGAACGTTTCCACCTTGATAATCACCCTCATTTGCTCTTCCGGAGCGCATTGTCCAGTCAATTATCTCGGTACGCATAGGCTCTTCTGCAAGCACAATAGCTGCCGCGGTGGTCGCTGCCTGTTCGAAGCCGAAGTTTCCTTGAATTTTTCCTATCTTTGCGCCTTCATACGTTTCGATGAGGATATTGTTCTTCCAATTCTCCCATATCTTACTGCTGCTTGATTTGTCGTTCGAAAGCTCGTAATATTTTGCCTTTTCCTTAAGGAAGTTTACCGTTTCGCTCTCGAAAATCATCGGGAAAACTGCATCTGCCGAAAGTGCCCACGCCTCGAACATTGCACACTCACCGATATGTCCCTGAGCGTACCCCGCACCTTGCGCACCATAATTATCGTAATCATCAAGATTATGCTGATGATATGTGTCTGCCCATCTGTCAACAAGAGCTGCACCTGCAAGGCCGTAGCGTTTATCGCCGGTGTACACATACGCCTTTGAAAGCGTTGTTGCAACCCCCTGAACCTCACCCCAGAACTGGTAGAGATAATGGGCTATATACAACTTCGTTTCTTTAAACTCACCTGACATATACGGTGTGCCGTCAGGCTTTAACGGGCGATATCCGAATCCGTCGTCAACTCCCCATTTTTCTACGCTTTCGCCGGGGCGCAGCCCCTGGTTATAGTTGATGGTAGTCACCTCTGCAACCTCGGGGTAAAGGTCGTTTTTAAGTGCGTCCTTTTCTCCCTCTGCCACGGCTTTTGCATTTTCTGCAATAGCGCGGTTAACGTCATAGTGTCCCTCGGCATCGCGTCCGCGCTTATATAAAAGTGCAAAGTCGTTTGACGGGAAGAGACGCTTACAGTTTACGCACTGTACCTTCCACGGACGGTTTACCGGATCTGATTTGAAAGCCGAGTGCCCTGCTGTTGCCTGATGCGATGAAAGGTCAACTCCGCAATAATGGCATACATACCAGCCCGGATCGTTACGGTAGGTGGGTGAAAATGACGAAGGAATGCCATTCGGAACCATAAGCGAATAATATGCTTCCCAGTTGTTCAGATAGGTATCTGCTTGTGCTACTGTGGCTTTGACTTCACTTTTCGCCCAAGCATACCGCCCTGCATTTTTCTTTGCATTTTCTTTTTTCTCAGCGGTGTAATATGTAGAATCCTTTTTACCCTCATGTTCTGTAACGGTTATCTTTTTGCTTGCTGTGATAACATCTGTACCACGGAAGTTTTCTACCTTCGCTGTAACGGTTGTCTCACCGACAGAAAGACCTCTCACCATTCCCGTTTCATCAACAGAAACAACGCCCTCAGGCTCATAAGAATAGGAAATATCACTTGAGGGAATTTCTATTGTATGACCGCTGTTCATTTTAACAGCAAATGACGTGCTTGCCAATTCGTTAAGGAACAGTCCGTCATCAGCAAGAAGCTCTGCTGAGCCTTCGACAACGCCTGTATCGTCTATAACATTAACGGGCAGAGCTGCCGTGTACGCTTTTCCGCCCACAGTTGCTTTTATTGTGATATTGGCACTACCCTCCATATCCGCGGTGATAACACCGTTATCAGAAACGGACGCAACTCTGTTTGCAGATGAGCCAAACTGTGTTGAGGTTACTTCCTTTGTAACAGAAGCCCCGTCTGTTGCAGGAACAATCTCGGTTTTGATCTGCATTGTTGTCGGATTTTCCGAATCGGTCATAACAATCTCGTTTGAATCGACCGATATTATGAGCATCTCGTTTTCGGCAGGTGTATCGCCTGGGAAAACACCTGCAAGAACAGCTTCATTTCCGCTTGTCAGCGTAAATGTGCCGATTGAACCCCATATCCAGTTTCTGGATACGCCGTCTCTGTCATCCGGTCTGAAGGTGAATACGTAATATCCGCGCTCCGGGATAACCACCTTGCCGACATATGACGGTGCGGCTACCGCCTGAAAACGGTTTGTAACACCTTCTTTATAACAATCATAAGTTCCGACAAGGTCTTTATCACTTGTGGAAACCTCGCTCTTGTTCACAAAAACATCTACAAATATTCCCAAGTCGTTCCACGTTACTCCGTCAGCAGCCAGCTCTCCGCCAAATGCCGAGTGGTTTATGCTAAGGTCATAAACACCGGCTTGCGGTACATATACCTCAAAGGAAACATGGCGTCCGTCCGCAACAAGGATAAAGTTATCCATGCGGAACATTCCGCTGTTCCAGGTTGTTACCGGAGCATTAAAATACCTGTAAAAGCCGTTTGTGTTTTCATCCGTAAGCTTTGTAAGATCACCAAGCTTATTGATGCTGTCCCAGCCGAGGCGGTTCATATCACCCTCGATGTCATACTTTATAGATATTCCGCCGCCTGAGGCAACCTTGATTTTTGTTTCAAAGCGTGTCTCATAGCTGCTTTTATAGCTTGCGGTATATGAAACCGCAGTCTCGCCCTCGGCAAGTGCCGTAACCTCACCGCTTTCTGATACCGAAATTACCTCTTCTCCGCCGTCGGCAATCTCAAAATCCGTGCAGACAAGCTCTGTTTCGGTAACATCAGAAAGCAGAGCATATGCCGAAAGCTGCGCCTGCTGACCCGGTGCAAGAGTCATCGCTTCTGCTTTCGGATATGACTTCATAACAACGAGATTTTCGCCCGAGCGCATAACTATATCCCCGACATATGCCGAGTCGGCATAGTCCGTCACAACAGCGCCCTCCGGAAGCGGGTCCGGCACGACATCGGTATCTTCTGCCTGAAAGCCTATGTAATATTTTCCGGCAGCCTTAAAGTAATGACTTCCGATAGGCGTAGGTGTTGTTACCTTAGCAACCTTACCTGCCGCAACGGTGCTGTCATCACAGTGGATTGTCCCTACGAAATTGCCTTCTGTAAGGTCTGCCGCGGTGGGTTTTCCCCCATCACTTTCAAGTACATATACGCTTAAATCTCCACCTAAAAGCGCAGTTCCGTTATACATGGAAATATCGTATTCTCCTGCCTTGGGAACATTTATCTCAAGGAATATCCAGTTTCCCTGATACATCTCAATCGTTCCGTTAGCTTTCCATCTGAGATGATAGTTTTTCTTAGCCGGGTCATTTCTTGAGTCGCTCGCATACTTGAAAAAGTCATCTGTATTTTCGTACGTAATATTTCCCGCAAAGGTGGTGTCCGTATTTGTAGAAATTTCGCTATACAGCTTTGCAAGGTCATACTTTATCGTAATTCCGTCATTTCCAGTAACCTTTACGGGCATCGTAAAGCTACCGATAAATACCCCTCCGTAGCTTGCATCAAAGGAAACGGTGGTTTCGCCGAGGTTTATTCCGCGCACTTTGCCGGAATCCGTAACTGTTGCAATCTCTGTATCCGCACTGACACAGTTTGAAATTTCTGCATTTCCCCATGTGTTATCGGAGAGAAGCACAGATAAGGACACATCGCGAGTTTTTGTCTGCATAACGGTAAGCTTTTCCTCGGGAAGCTCGGATTTTCCCATATACGCTTTCCCCGGACCGCCATCAAGGACTATGTTACCGAGATATGCGTATTCGGTATCTGTAACTCCTTCCGCCGCAGTTGACTTAAAGCCGATGTAATACTCACCCTCTGTCGGGAAAGTATAACTTGCTGCGCTTTCATCCTTCATAAACGGACTCGGGTCCGTTTTACCGTCTTTGCCGGTAGCATTGTTGCAATTGACACTTCCGATAAAATGATCATCCGAAAGTGCCGCCGCATTCGCTGTCTCTGTGGTCGGAAATATATATGCATTGAGAAGCTGTCCTTTTGCACTTGCATGATTCTTCACCTTAATATCGTATGTGCCGGCTTTCGGAACATTGATTTTAAAGATTATCCAATGCCCCGTATAAATCTCAATTGTCTTATATGCATTATAGCGCATACGGTATTTTTTCGGTGCCTCGTCACCGACAGAGTCGGCAGCATAGTCAAAAAAGCCGCTTGTATTCTCATAGGTAAGATATTCCGCAAATTTAAGCGTCTTACCTGTATCTGCATTCCCTATTATGTCGTATTCGACATAAATGCCGGACTTATCCGTAGCGAGTACCCCCGACGGGACAAGCGACAACATCATACATAGGGCAAGAACTGCGGAAATTATTCGTTTCTTCATGCACTTTCCTCCTATTTTTGTCTCCTATCGTTTATCTGTTTTGAGCAGTTCAACCTTGTTTTCAAAGCAAACAAGGTTGAAATTTACTTACTTATTTTACGCGGTCATATGCTGTTGTGTACATTTCAAGAAGCGCATCAACGCCGAGATCCTCGCGCAGAATCCTCTGGAACTCATCGAGCTTTGAAATCGGCTCCTGTCCGAGAAGGATTTTTGCGCAGAATTCCTCTGTGTACTTCTTGCATACATCATAGTGGCTTGCGTACACTTCGTTTTCTTCATCGGTAAACTCAACCCAGAGATACGGATTTGAATACGGCAATGTGTGTTCAAGCCGCATATCGCGTGTTCTTGCCATAGCTTCGCTTTCTGTTGCTGCTGCAGCCTCGGGGTCAAAGCGCATATATCCGCCGACGGTGGTAAAGCCGTAAAGTGAAAGAACCTGAGTGCCCTTGTCGTCAAGGATATACTGCTTCTTTCCGTCTACAACCTCATAGGTCTCGCCCTCTTTACCCCAGGATACAAGCTCCATTGCTTCATCTGTATAAAGCCAGTCAAGGAAGCGTGCAGCGTTTTCGATTTTTGCCTGATCCTTTGTGTTTGCAAGAACATAGCCGCGCTGGTCATATGAGCGATTTTCAACGAACGGTGCGCCCTGCTCTGTTGCGACAGGCGGTACAAATGCATCAATTTCAAAGCCGTCAACGTTACCCTGTGCAAGACCGTTGAAATAGTCTATTCTTGTTGCGAAGTTCGGGAAGATGAAGCCGCGGTTTGTCGTTATAAGCTCATCCCAAGATGTGCCGGAAAGCGTAACTGCGTTCGGCGGGCAAAGACCCTCGTCCATCATACGCTTGAAGTAAGTAAGGATGTCAAGGGCAATCGGCTCTGCCATACCCCAGCCCCATTTTTCGTTGTCGAAATCATAATATTCAAGCCACTCCCACCATTTCTGCCATGATGAGCCCGCTGTTCCGATATTTACAAGAAGCTGATTCGGGCAGAACGGATAAGAATCGGGATATATTGCTTTAAGCTCTTTACATACCTCATAAAGCTCGTCAAAGGTCGTAGGAGTTTTGAGATTGTGTTTTTCAAAGATATCCTTGCGGTAAAGCCATCCCTTGCCGCCGGTTGCTTCTCTTCCCATACTCGGAGAAAGATAAATCTTTCCGTCAAATGCTTTTCTCGTTGTGATTATGTTTTTATAGTCCTCTTCCGAAAGGGAATCTCTCCATGCAACGTAGTTCGGCATATGCTCTTCAACATCATCAAGCGGAATAAGCGCACCCTGATGTGAGTATTTGCCCGTTGCCGTCTTCCACTGGAAGGAGACGAGGTCCGTAAGGTTCTCCCCGCCGAGGAACATAAGCGTAAGCTTCTGACCGTCGTTGATGAGCGGCTGTACCTCGATATCAAAGCCGGAGCCTTCCTCTATGTATTCCCAGAGCTTCCAGTCTTCCTTAACAGGCCAGGAAGCCGAAGAAATGACGGAGAGCGAAACCGGCATTTTTTCACCGGTATATTCAGCTGCGGGTTGCTTTGTTCCTGTGCCTGCACATGCGCAGAGCGAGAACATCATAATTGCTGCAAGAGCAAGTGCTATAAGTTTTTTCATTTTGATTTTCCTCCGTTAGTCTGTGTAAATTACGCGGAAGTCTTCGCCATCCTGATAGATAAGATATCCGCGTGCTACCGGATAATCCGATGTTGCGCTGAATTGACCGTGACCTTTTTCGTTGAGACTACGCTGTGAGCTCATTTTTTCCTGACAACGCTCAACCGTAGGAACTTCGCCGTTTGCTCCGAAGAGAATGCCTACTTCGAGAAGAGTTGTGTTTCCTGCATCATATTCTACCATATAGGAATCGCCCTTCTTTGCATCAAGCATAAGCTTTGCGCCGTTGTGTCCTTTATCAGAAGTTGTTACTTCCGTCTTATCCCAGATAAAGAACTTATACTCTGTTCCGTAGTCAACAAGCTTTCCGTCACGATACCAGTAAACTGCGCTGTCGGATGTGCAGGTTACTTCTGTATCGTACTTGTTATCAGCCTTTGCCATTGTGAAACCATTTCCGGTTACTGCATATTCGTCGTTATTCTTTGTAAAGTCTGCAATCCAGCTTGTGATTGTATTTTCTTTCTTTGCTTCTGTCCATGAATTTGCAAACGTGTAGCCTACAATCGGAGAAACCGTTGCCGGCTTTGTATTTCCGAGGAACTGACCGTTCCAGTGGTAATACTCATCCGTTGCAGCGGGATTTGCATCCGTGTAAATAGCCGTGATGTATGTGTGGGTTGTTGCAACGAACTCATATTCCACTTTATCCCATACAAGATGTCCGTTGTCTGCACTTCCTCGTACCCAGCCGCGGAATACTTTACCTTCCGGAACCGTTGCAACAGCTGTTACTGTCTCACCAAGTTCCGCATTAGTAATTGTTGCAACTCCATCGCCGTCATCGTCAATACCGATTGAGACAAAGTCTGTTTTTGCATCCTTTACGTTGATGTCTACATAACACGTATTTGCCGCATCAACAACTGTGCTGTCAGAAGCTGTCATTGTAACAGTTGCCTTACCGGGTTTTACTGCTGTGATTGTGCCGTCTGTGCCGACAGTCACGCAATCGTTGCTTGAATTATATGTAACGGTTGCGGCTGTTGCACTTGAACTTAAGAATCCTTTGAGTGTTGCGGTATTGCCTACTTCAAGAGTGCTATTTCCGTCAAAACAAGGCATAAGCGCATCTCCGTTGCCTGCGGTAAGGGTGAAGTTACCTGCTCTTACCATTTTCCCGTATCTTTCTCTTACATAAAGAAGATAATATTCACCCTCTGTAAGTGGTATCTCATCAAACTGATAATTGTCAACTTTCTCAGTTTTATCAGTCCACACTGAACATGGTATCAATCCTTCACCATTCTTCGTCAAGCGCACTGTAGCATTTCTCGATACCGTTAGAGGGGTCACACCCTCTCCAACCTTTTGAAGATGCACATAAAAACGTTCCTCACCACTATAATTCCCCTCAGACAAATATTGCAAACTCGGAGTGTAATTACCATCTTTCGGAACGTATATCTTCGTTGCCCACCAGTTTTCTTTCGCTATATACAATCCTTTTTCATTCCAGTTGAAGTTTGTACTATCAATAGTATCTAAGCCTGCACTATTTGCGGTATATTGCCAAAATCCATTTGTGGATACATAATTAGCTGAGTCAAAACGAACATTTTTATTATCCCAGCCACTCATTTTACTTACTATGTCGTAGACAATCGTAACGTCTGTTGCCGGGGGAGGTGTAACCGTAAATTCCTTGCTGATGCTATTGACGGCACTTCCGTCTGTTGCTGTAATCGTTTTCTTGCCCGGCTCACAATCACTTGCTATAGATATCGCACCAGTTGCCGGATCCACAGTCACGCCAGCATCAGTGCATGCATATGTAAGCGTTGCAGCAGTTCCGTCATCGCTCTTATATGCCGTTGCAATTGCCTGTGCAGTTCCGCCTGCCTTTACAGATTCCGGAGAAATTGTCATATCACCGATAAGCGCATACTTATCACCGCCGATGAGGTAAAAATCGGCAAACGAGCAGTCATTATTCTCACCTGTATCACCATCAGATACAACTTTCATACCAATATAATATTTGCCCGCAGTTTCAAAATAGTGGGTTGCATTTTCCTCGCCATCTTTAAACGGATTTGCCGTGTCTTTTGAGAAGACATATCCTGCCATACCAGTTGTCGCACCATTATCACTATCACAAACCAATGTTCCAACATAATAATCTGTATTTGAAAGTGCTGTTGCATTTGCCGCTACGGATGTTGGGAAAATATATGCCTCGATATTTCCGAAAGAATTTTTCACATTGTTATTTATCCAAAGCTCATATGTCCCCTTTACCGGAACATTAATTTCAAAAATCAACCAGTTATTCGGGCGCACTGTAAGCAACCCACAATTATAATTAGGGTATGATGATATTTTCAAGTATTTTGTTCCGATTGTGGTCTGGCTCATTGCCGCAATATTGTAGAATCCATTTGTCTTTTCATAACTGAAATAATCTTTACTTGTCTGAGTGGCACCTTCGCAAAGAACTTCAGAAAGTGCATACTTAATCGTCACATCTGACGTAGCTTCCTCTCCCTCTACTGCGAAGGACATCGGCACAAGTGACAGCACCATTGCAATCACCAAAGCCATTGATAATAATTTTTTGCTCATGTTTCTCATTGATTTTTCCTCCATTTTTAATATAAAATTTGATATATATAAACCCGATTTGCTTTTTATCGGTTTATTATATTTATCTGTGGATGGTAAATCTGCCGTCATTGCCGTGAAGCTTCATAAGTGCTTCAACAAGGTAATAGTCGCCGTAAATAAACGGTGCGTGATGCCCTATGGTTGTGTGATAACGGCTGCTTGATGTGCTGAGTAAGTTCAGCTCGTTCTTATCGTAATTGCAGTCTTTATCAAGACCTCTGAGAAGCGACATTGCCGCATTCTCGTAAATCTCAACCTCGTATTCGGGAACGAGCTTTGCTATCTCTATAAGACCGCAAGCCGCAACGGCACCTGCCGATGCATCGAAAAGACGCGGCTCCTTCGGCGCTCTGAAATCAAGAAGCGGAATGCTGTCTTTTTCTATGTTTGCGATGAAATAGTGTGTAACGCGCTTTGCACATTCGAGATATTCTTTCTTTCCGAGGTTTAAATATGCCTGGACAAAGCCATATATCGCCCACGCTTGCCCGCGTGACCATGAAGAGCCGGGGCCATACCCTTGCCCGCCCGGAGTTTCAAGAACCTCTCCTGTTATCGGGTCAAAATCCACCTTATGATGCACCGAGCCGTCGCATCTTATAAAGTGATTCATGCTTGTATCTGCGTGAGCTTCGGCAATCAGCGCAAACCGCGGATCGTCTATCTCGTCGCTTGCCCATGTGAGAATGGGAATGTTCATCATACAATCAATTATCGCGCGACCGTTCGGCGGAACGTTCCACGCACGGATGAATCTGCCGTTTATATTGTATCTTCCGGCAAGAAGCGTTGCCGCGTGAAGCGCCCGCTCGCGTGAGCGCGCATTCCCCGTAAGCTTGAAATCTGCCACTGCGGAAAGATTCCACATAAAGCCTGTGTCGTGGTGAAGCCCCATAAAGAGATCAAACGCTTCATCAAGCTTTTCTTCGCACCCTTCGGCATATTTTCTGAACATTTCATCTCCGGTATTTATATACATAAGCCAGAGAATTCCGGGCCAGAAACCCATCTGCCAATCGGTGATATCCACGCCCTCGCCTTTCGGAAGCCATCCGTTTTCTCCCGAATACGGGAAGTTCGCGCCGATTTCTTTTGCCATTACATAAAGCTTCTCTGTCACTCTGCCAAGAAACTCTTCTGCAAATTTTTTATTTTCCTGTGAAAACATCTTTATCTTCTCCTTTCTGTCTATATCTGTAAAAGCACTGCTTCTCCGGGTGCAATCGGAATTTTTGTTTCAGTCATTCCGGTTGCAATATTCTTTACCGCTGATACACCGAGCATATCTGCTGTGAAAATTTTGCCTTCTTCATTAAAGTTTGCAGCAAGAACATATTTTCTTCCGTCTTTCGCCGCAACTCCGACTGTTTTAAACTCTGTGCTTTCAATGGTAAAAAGAGATTTTGACATTTTTTCTGTTTCTTCGCCATTCCCGAGCGCCGCGGCAAACTCGGTATCAAAAATTGTATCTCCGTCTTCATACCAGCGCGGAGTTGGAACATATTCGGTGCAAACCTCCTCCGCATAGAGTGAGCCGCTCATTTCGCGCCCCTTTATATCTACCTGACGGCGCGGATTACGTATAAGAAGCATAGGCTTTGATGATGCAATGCCGATTTTGTTATCTGCGTTCACGAAGCTACCAAGGGGAATCACCTTGAATTCATTTGCAAAAACTCCGCCGCGCAGGTAGTCCTTGCCGTGCTCGTGGAATATTGTTCTTTCCTGCTTGTTATAAATATCGTTCGGAATATTCCAGAAAAGTCCTTTTGTCTCTGCAATAAAAACTCTTCCCGTCGCTTTTGCTTCCTGCAAGCACAAGACGGTGTTCTCATCCGGAAGTGCCGCAAAAGCTATTTTTTTGCGCGCGATATATTCCTTAGGCTGATTCTCGGCAAGGTGGTCATCGCTCGTTGCAAGAGTCGAGCCGAAGGTTATAAAGCCACCGTCAAACATCCTGACTTCCGATTTTTCATATTCATCATAATTTTTAAGCCCTGTTCCGATAACTCTTCCGGAAAGGTTATATCTCCATTCCGCCAGCGAGCTGTCATCCTTCGGAACGATAAGCCCCTGCGGAAGCTCTGCCGAACGCCACACGAACGAAGCGTATCTGTTTCCATCTGACGAAAACGCCGCGCCGTGGTAATCATCGCTCCAGGCTTTCTTTGGCTTAATTTCATTTTGCGGGTTAGTCTTAAACCTTTTGCACCAATAAAGCATCATGGAAACAACGTTTGCGCGGTCGCTTTCAAGTCTTGTATAATAGAGCGGTGACCGGTTTTCAAACTGCCCCATACGCGCAGAAAGAAATGAACCGTCTCCGTTGAAATGCGATTCACGCTTTAAAATTTCAAACCATCCGTCTATAAAGGATGAACAGTCATCACCGAAAAATTCCTCTGCAAACACCCACATCGGAAGCGCATAATCCTGACAGTAGCAATATCTTGCGCGTGTATCTCCACCTATGCGAAGAAGCCTTCCGTCCTTATATATGAGGCTTTGGACAAGCTCCCAAAGCTCTTTTGCATGGCGATATATCATTTGCGGCGCATCAGACTTTAAATTCTTAAGCCCAAAATGAAGCATTGCAATGTTTGAGAGACATATTACCATATATCCCACATTGAGATATCCATGATGATTGCAGGCATAGCTTTCAAACATATTCGCGCCGACGAATAAATCACCGACACGCACTCCGTCGCAAATCTCATCGGAATTCTCGTCCGACGGAAGTGATATTCCGTTTACAAAAAAGCGCTGTGCTCTTTTTATGTAGCCGTCCTTGTTCGGCGCATCCGAATACATTGCCGCCGTGCGGTAAAGCAATGCTCCGCTCCAGATATTGCTCTCAGGCTTATTATCTTTGACAAGCCCTGCAAGGAGGAGTTGTTCATTCATATAATAATCCGCTTCCGAAATCATCATCTTCCGCAGGTTTTCTTTATCCTCAGGCGTGAGATAATCCCAAAGCGCATCAATCGCGTGGAACATACGTTCAATACCGAGTGCGCTTATCCATGTATTGCCCCACTTTTCACCGTCGATGCAGTGGTAATCGCCTGCAAGATGCGAAGCGAGATTGTAGCGAAGCATTCCGAGAGCCTGCGAAAGAACCTTTTCACAGGAAAGCGGGGTGTCGCTCCAGTCAATTTCATCGCTGAGTGCGGCAATTGCAAAAGCAGAAAATGCCTTTTGATGTGACTGCACGCCCCACGAGACATGTTCGCCGACACCGTAGCTTATAAGCCCCGGCCTGTCTTTGCATTCGTACAAGTGGCGTTGGGAGAACACAACCCAGTCTTTAAGTAAATCAGCAGAAACCTGCACATTAAACTTCTTCATTAACGACTTTTTCCTTTCTTATCTTTTCCTACAGATGATATATCTTGATCCGGTATATAAAACTCCGATTTGCTTTTTTTTGAAAATCGGTGTATTATATTCTTATAAGTATCTACAAAAGGGTGTGACAAACACAGTGGCAAAGAATACACGAAATGCAGAATACACAAGAAAATATAACAGAAATCTATTTTTACGCCTGCTTCGCATTGAATCAATGAGTCAGGCAGAAATCGCACGAAAAATGGGGCTGACGCGTGCGGGAGTTTCGCTCATCACGGACGAGCTTCTCCACGAGGGGTTTATCACCCAGTCCGAGGCAAGTGCTTCGGGACGTGGGCGTCCGCCCGTTTCTCTTGCTCTCGTTCCCGACGCGGTGTACGCTGTCGGAATTTATTTAAACCGTGACGGTTGTTATGCGGGACTTATTGATATATGCGGAAATGTACATACCAAAGAACGCGTACAGCTTGAAGCAACTTCGGACAAGCTTTCTGCAATGGAATCAACCATACGCAGATTGCTTAAGGCATCCGGAATCTCGTCGGAAAAGCTTGCCGGTGTCGGCATTTCCGCACCGGGTCCGCTTGACGGGGAAAATGGGGTTATCTTAAACCCGCCTCGCTTTGATTTGTGGCACAATATGTCGATATGCGCGGAGCTTAAAACACGTCTTAAGACACCGGTCTATCTTGAAAACAACGCGTCAAGCCTTGCACAATTTCACTATGGAAAGCCCGAGCTTTGCGGAAGCGAAAACTTTTTACTTTTACTTGTTGACAGCGGCGTTGGCTCCGGAATAATTTCCGGCGGAAAGCTTTTAAAGGGCGTCGGATATTTCACAAGCGAGCTTGGACACACATCAATCAACTACAACGGGAAGCATTGCGTTTGCGGAAATATCGGATGCTTAGAGGCATATGCCTCTATTCCGTCGCTTCTTACCGACACGCCGTTTAAGCAGTGGAAAGAGCTTATAGACAAGCGTGCTGAAAACAGCACAGCATTTGAGCTTATTAATCTTGAACTTAACTATCTTGCCGCAGGCATTATGAATGCCGCAAATATTATAAGCATTGACACAGTGGTGCTTGCCGGTGATATTTCTTACGGTACTGACTTCACTGCACCTCTTCTTGAAGAAAAGCTCAGGATACGCAGCATGCGCCGCGACCTTTTGCCACTTAAAGTTATCCCCGCAATCTCCGAGGATAATATGTCAATCCTCTCTGCCGCCGACATTGCTTTCAATCGTTTTTTACAGGTATAAGAAAATATTTGTTGCGGATAACGCCTTGCGGCGTTGTCCGTTTTTTTCTGTTTTCTCTATACAGAAGCGGCATAGAGCGCCGCTCCGACCGCCGCCTCTTCTTCGCACTCCGACATAACAAGCGGCATTTCAAACCTATCGCTGACTGTTTTCCGGAAATGCGGATTTTTTCTAAGTCCGTTACCCGAACCAACAAGCTTTTTTTCCGTGTTTTCTGCCTTTGAGCGATACTTTAAGTACATATCATAAAGTTCTTTTGTCATGCCCTCAAGAAGAGCCCATGTTATATGTATCGGAGTAAAGTTATCTGCGCTTAAGTTTGTAATGCTTGCGCGAAGGTCCGGGTTTTCTCTTGTTCCCTGAAACAGTGGAGTAATTTCAGGAATATCCTGTGGTTTGTCCCCCGCTTCAAGAAGCTTATTCATTACATCATAGTACGAATCTATGTTACCACAGTAAGCCCCCGCAATGCATCTATAAAAATTTTCCAAAAGTGCATATGCACGACCACCGCAGAGCGATGCGCCGACAAGAAGATATCCCGAACCGGGAAACGGTCTTGTCTCCAGCCCTTCGCATTCGATATATCCTTTGGTATATGCGGAAAACTGGCTTCCTGTCCCGACATTTATCAGAATTGAACTGCAATCTCCGTTTGTTGCACCGAGAAAGCTTGCCTGATTGTCACCAATCGCAACATACACTCTAATGTCGGCATCATCTTTATAACAACCGATGCAACCGTCGGAAATTTCCGGCAGAAGTGCCGTATCAAAGCCCAGCTTTTCAAGCATACCGACATCAAAGCTTCGCGCCTTTACATCAAAGAAACCAAGGCTTGCCGCATCGGTGCAGTCTGTAACGGGGATATGCTTTCCTGCAAGCGACATAGAAACATAGTCGTGAATAGTACACATCTTTGCGGCATTTTCCGGCACAAGACCGTTTACCATATTGTAAAAATGAGTTACAAGTCCATATCCCGTCGCAAGCTTATATCCGCTTATTCGGGAAAGGTACTGGACATATGTCTCGCCGTTCTTATACGGCTGATTACCTCGCTCATCCTGCCATGTATACAAAGGACTTATCGCTTTTCCGTCTTTATCAAGATAGACGATTCCGTGCATCTGCCCCGTTACACCGATGCGCTTTATATCCGGATGCTTTGCTATAAGCGTTTTCACGGCATCAAGCGACATTTTTCGTATATATTCAGGTGACTGAATACGCTCCCACGCATTTTCGGTAAGGTTAAACGAGTCGTTCCTGAGCGTTTCACTTTCTAAACTCTTACCGTTTTCCAGAACAACAGCACTTATGGTTGTTGTTCCGATATCAAGACCTAATATCTTCATTTTCTCACCTCAGCACGCAGTTGAGCCGGGCGCAAGCCGCAGAATTATATCCTCTTGTATTTCCGGGCTTAAATCAAGGAAGTTGACGAACGTTCCGTGAATACGCATGATATATACACCATTTGGTGCGTACTTCTTCGGATTTTCAAGAACCTTGCGCAACGTTTCTGCCGTTGTAATATTCACATACAGATAGAATGGTGCGCGTTTATCATTATCAGGATTGAAGAACAGCGGTTTCAGCACACGGGTATAAAACTGCATTCCCTTTTCTTCATGGCTTTCGGCGGTAAAATATTTCGGGTCAATTCCGAAATGAGATGCGCATCCTCCGCACATTTTTTCAAACGGAAGCCGCATTGTTGAAAGCGTTCTGAATCCAAGACCGGAATCCGCAGCGGAAAACAGCGGGTCAATACCATACCCCATCATGCTTCTTGCCTCACGTCCGTCAGGTGTCGCACCAACCCAATAGCCGTAGGTAAGATGTGTTGACGGTGAGCTCCAGTCAGGACGGAACGGATTTCCGAGATAATTTTCAAGACCTGCAACCATATCAGACACGCGCTTTACAACCTCTGCCGCCTCACTGTCGACCTCCGGAATATTGTTGCCGTACTTCGGGCAAGCCTTAAGATATTCGCGAAGCTCTTCATATCCTTCGAAGTTTGCTTTGCATGCTTTTATAAGGTTTTCTGCATCCTGCGGTCTTTCGCGCAAGAGACAGTCAACCGCAATAAACGAATCAACAACAATTGAAAGTCCGTGAATAAGGCATCCGCTTCCGTTGTATTTTGTTCCCTGCTCCTCTGTATCGCGGACGTCAATTCCGGAATCAAGTCCACCTTCAAAGCAAGAAAGAAACGGAACAGGAAGAAGCGACAGTGCGCGAGATGCACCGTTTGCCGCATCACGCATCTTTTCGCAATACCACTGCAGGTTTTTATAGAACAATGAGCGCAGATTTTCTAATATGTACTTTGCGTCGAAAGATGCCTGCTCTCCTATCTTCTTTCCGGTAATTACAGATATTCCTCCGGTAAGTGTAAGTTCAAGAACCTTACCCATATTAAGCCAGCTGTTTGTTGTGTTTGCGTTGTCACGCCCCATAATCAGCGGTTCCTGGCAACCCGCCACGGAGTAGTTTTGCAAATCCTCTTCTGCTACGCCGTTTTCACGAAGTGTTTCAAACAGCGAATCATCATTAAACAGCGACGGAGTAAGGCAGCCCGGAGTGAAGAAAAATCGACCAAGCTCCTCATAAAGCTTTTGTGGCGTGTTTTTGTGTACCTTCACAGACAAAATAGGCTGCGGAAGATTCATATCGTAATATGCATCAAGAATTGCATAGGTCATTTCGTTTGTGAGGTCAGCGCCCTTTGCATCCTTACCGCTTACAAGAACGTTCTGGGAAATTGCCCAGCTTCTCTCGCCGACATTGAAGAACACAAGAAAATGGCGGAACAGCGCCGCGCTTTCCTCACGCGAGAGGTTTTCCATAGCGCGGTACGGCTCGAAAATTCTGTCTGCGTTTCCGACGGAAAATGCAAAAGGATTCGGCGCCTGCTCAAGGCACATAATCTGCCACAAAAGGATGTATGACTGCATTGCTTCATACAGTGTCTCTGCACCCTTTTCAGGCACCTTTCGCAGTGTCGCTTCAAGCAAATCGAGCTCTTTTTTTCTCGCAGCGTCTGCCGTCTCTTTCTGCGCCTTTGCAATATCCGCATATCTGTTTGCAAGAGTTATTGCACACTCAAGGCTTTTTTTCATAGCCAAAAGATTTGATTTCTTCTTGCTGTTTAAAACCTCATCTTTAAGCTTTTGGTCAATTCCGTCCATAAGATATCTCACGCCGTATTTAAGCGCGGGCTGGAAATCCGGAATCATATGCCCCGTAACCTGTTCGACAAAAAATGCAACCTCGTCTGTGTATTCCTCGTATTCGGAATACACCGCAGAAAGTGCCTTTACATAATCGCTCTTTGATGCACGCTCCCGCATAGTCTCAATGCGTTCTTTGGAAATTTCATCTGTCGGAGTTGCGTAATTGTAAACATCAAGCGGGTCGCAGTATCCCCTGAAGGTCTCTACGCGAAACGCAGGGTTTATAAGAGCATAGCTTGCCGCAAAAGCATCGCGCTGACTTCCTGCAAAAATCGCATTTTTGCTAATCTCAAGCGGAAGATTTTCGATTATTACCGAAAGCTCTGCTGCTGCACGAAGCTCTGCATTTTTCTCATTTATTTTTTCGTCCGTATCTGCGGCAATTTCACGTGTCAGAAACCAGCCGTTTAAAATCTTGTGATTATTTCTCTCTTCATCATATAATTTTTTTGCTTTACCGCTCATTTCTGCCGGTGAAATTATTTCAAAAATTTTCATATATATATTCCTTTCAAATTCATGTTTTAATCAGCTTTATTCCGTGCTCTGAAAAAATTCTCTTAATATCATCAAAGCGTTCCTTTGCAACAAAGGCTGCATCGGTCATTTGATACTCCATACCAAGCTTTTTGTATTTATCCTTTCCGTATTCGTGATACGGCAAAAGTTCAAGCGTTGTATTCTCGCTTAACCCAAGTGAATCGAACAGCCTGCAAAAGCCGTATGCATCCTCACATGTCGCATTAAATCCGCCAATCAGCGGAATGCGAAGCGCAAGCTGTTTCCCCTGCGCTAAAGCTTTGCGGATATTATTCACTGTTTCGTCGTTACCTATGCCGACTACCGATTTGTGAATATTTGTATCATAGTGCTTTATATCCATAATCAAATAATCAAGCACAGGAAAAAGCTCACGAAGGCGCGATGAAACGCCATTTGTTTCAATACATGTGTGAATGCCACAGGAATGTATCCTGGAAAGAAATTCTTTCACCTCATCAAGCTGCATTGTAACCTCTCCGCCGGTAAGCGTGACACCACCTCCGTCAAAGAACATCATCCTGCTGCAAAGAACCTCATCTACGAGATCGGCAACCGTGTAGTCCGTGCCACCGAGAAGCGCAATCCCCTCCGGATTCGCGCACCACGGGCAATTCAGATTACAGCCTTGAAGATGATATACAAGTCGATTTCCCGGACCATCCTGCGAATAATTAAATCCTCTTTGAAAAATGCGCACAGCGACCTTCACCTCTGTAATTTTGCACAAGAGATAATTTGTCAACCAAACAGACAAAATACCCCATGCTTAGAATAGCATAATCAAGGCATTTTGTCAAGTGGGTTGACAAAATAAATTTAAACAGTTATAATATACCATATAGAAAATAATTAACGAAAGGATTCTGAATATGAACAACACAAGTCCATCGTGGAATTTCCCGGTTTTTTTTAAAAAAAACCGAGTTTTTCGCGTTTATCTCGGTGGTAAGCTTCTTGACGAATTTGTCGGGAACGATGGCAGCGACGGAAGCTTTCCCGAAGAATGGATATGCTCTGCCGTTCAGGCAATAAATCCGGGCCACACCGATCCACTTGAAGGCATCTCCCTCCGCACTGAGGACGGGGTACCTTTTGATATGCTTTTGAGAGAGAACAAACAAGAGTATCTTGGAGAGCGCGAGGATTTAGGCGTACTGGTAAAATTTCTTGACAGCGCAATACGTCTGCCTATGCAGGTGCATCCCACGCGTGAGTTTTCGCGCATAAACTTTAACAGTCCCTACGGAAAGGCGGAGTCGTGGATTATTCTCGACACACGTGAGGATGCATGCATCTACTTTGGATTCAAAGAGAAAATAGAAAAAAAAGATTTTGAAGAGCTTGTCAGAAAAAGCGAGAGCGACAAAGAGTGTATGACCTCTGTTGTCAACCGCGTTCCCGTCAAGGCCGGTGATGTATTTTTCGTTGACGCAGGTGTCATTCACGCAATTGGCGCCGGTTGTCTTATACTCGAAATACAGGAGCCAACAGACTTTACCATCCAACCTGAACATTGGTGTGGGGACTATAAGCTCAACGACCGCGAAATGTACCTTGGTCTCCCTCCTTCCACGGCGTTGGATTGTTTTAACTATGAGCTGTATGGAAGCGACGTTGTTTCTTCCGGTAAAAAAATTCCGACACAGGAATACAAAGATGACCATCTTTTAATAGAAACGCTCATCGGAGAAGCAGACACACCATGCTTCTCGGTCAAAAGATTCTCTCTTGATTCGGGAAGCTTCACACTTAACATTCCCTCATCTATATGGGTATGTACCGACGGAGAAGGCATTTTGTCCGGTGACGGATATGAAAAGTCAATAAAACGCGGAGATTACTTTTTCCTTCCTGCCTCCGCATCGGGAAAAATACACGCAGAAACAACAGCATCGCTTACACTTGTGGCTTGTGTCGGCGAATAAGCTGAGGAGGTCATAGGATTGAATAATTTTAAACATTCAGAACCTTTTTTCTATCTTGATAATGGAACGATAAAAGTGCGGATTCTGTATCCGAACGGTGTTAAATACGACCGCTCACGCTGGTGCCACACGGGCTTTATTCAGGATGTGTGGTGCAAGGGAATAAAGTTTTCCGAATACGAGCGCAACCGCCACGGTGAGCAGCTTACATCTGAAGGTAGCGGTCTTTGCTGTCAGTTTTCTCCGATTTCACCGGAAGAAGCTATCCCCGGTAAGTTTGCGTTGCTCCCGGGTGTGGGGTCCGGAATTTACAAAGCTCCTAACGAGGCCCAGGATCGGCTTGATATGCACGAACGGTTTGACATAAAAGTAAGCTGCACCGCAGACCAGGCAGTCTTTGAAACACGGACACCCGCGATTGATGGCTTTGCTTATTCTGAAACAAGGGAAATAAAGCTCATCGGCTCTGAAATTACAGAGAAAGTTACATTCACAAATAACGGAGAGCGTGAAATACATACGCATGAGTATTGTCATAATTTCCTAAGTCTTGCAGGAGAAGAGATTTCACCGGATTATACTCTTGAATTCCCTGCCGCCGCACCTCCGAAAGACTTCCGGAGCAATGCAATGATTTACAAAGACGGGTGTTTTACCTTTTTGCATCATCCTGACAAAGCATGCTATTTTGATGATAAAATCAACATAAATAACTGCGATGAATATTTCTGGATTATGAGATCGAAAAAAAGCAACGCATCTTGTTATGAAAAGGTTGACTTCACTCCCGCCCGCGTTTCCGTATGGAGCGATTACTATACCCTCTGCCCGGAAATCTTCGTTGCCATTGACCTTGCCCCCGGAGAGACAACCTCATGGCAAAGAACATGGGGCTTTTCGCTCGGCAACTAAAAACACCTATTTTAAACATTAAGGAGAATAACTATTATGAAGATTGGTGCACAACTTTATTCGGTACACAACCACACACAAACACTTGAGGATTTTTCCTCAACGCTCAAAAAGGTTGCTGACCTTGGCTATGAAACAGTTCAGGTTTCCGGAACCTGCCCGTACGAGCCGGAATGGCTCCGCGATGAGCTTTCAAAAAACGGACTTAAATGTGTCCTTACACATATCCCCCCTGCAAGGATTCTCGAAGAGGGTGCGGATAAAATAGTCGCAGACCACAAAGTGTTCGGATGCCACAACATCGGTATCGGAATTATGCCCTTCTATACAGGCGGCAAGGTCTGGACACTTGAAGATTACCACATCTTCCGTGAAAAGTTTATCCCCGTAGCAAAAAGAATGCGTGAACTTGGCGCAACACTTCATTACCACAACCATTTTCAGGAATTCCAGAATGCATTTGAGGAAAAGAGCCTGCTTGACTGCATGCTTGAAGATTTCCCGGAAGGTTCTCTTAACATCACGCTCGACCTCGGCTGGGCGGCATGGGCAGGTCAGGATGTTGTTAAGCTTATCGAAAAATACAACGGTTATATTTCCCGCATCCACTTAAAGGACTATATAGAGCCTATCCCTGCGGGAATCCAAGAGGAGCTTGCATATCTCCGTCCGATTTATGAAGGTCTTGTTGACTATGACACATATATCAAGGCTCTTGCAAAAACGGATTGTGAATATATGCTTGTTGAGCAGGACAACAGTTACGGCGAGGATGAGTTTGACTGCCTCAGAAGAAGCTATGAGAACGTCACAAGCCGTTTTCCGAACGTAAAATAAAAACCTTTATATAATACAAGGAGAAAGACATGAACAACATCATTTTGATTGCAAAAAACAAAAAAAGCTATCTTCCGATAGCGATACCCGCAGCTCCCTCAAAGGTTGAGGAGACTGCCGCAGAAGAACTTTGCACATATTTCAAAAAAGCAACGGGTGCAACGTTTGATATTGTAAGCGAAGACTCAGTTTCCGGCAATGCAATTTATGTCGGTCACACAGACTATGCAAAAAAACTTTTCCCCCTCTGCACAGGCGAGGAAGAGTGGTACATAAAAGCGCACAACAATAACCTCGTCATCAGCGGCGGCAGAACTCCGATTGAACGTGGTCTTATCTACGGTGCTTTCCATTTCATTGAGGATGTTCTCGGTGTAAGATGGTGGAACGAATGGGAGGAATATGTTCCCGAAGTCGATGAATTTTCCGTTCCCGCAGATTTCCAGCTTTCGGGTGAACCGAAATTCAAGCTCCGTCAGCTTTCAACACGCCATTGCAAGCGTGATCTGAGATTTATTGCACGTACCCGCCAGAGCGGAAACCCGAACAAGGAAATCGTTACCGGCTGGGCACTTGAAACAGCACAAAAATACGGCGGATTCTTCTATGGTGGCGGTCCTCACCACGTCCATACTCTTCCACTGTACATAAATCCCGAAACATACTTTGAGGAGCATCCCGACTGGTTTGCATGGGATGATAAATTCAAGGAATATCTTTCCGACGGTCAGCTCTGCTTCTGCAATGATGATATGATAGCCGAGCTTTCAAGACTCGTTATTAAAGCAATTGATGAAGATAACAAGATGGCGGAGAAGCTTCAGATAAATAAGCCCACCTTCTATTCCCTCTCCCTTGCAGATGGTGGCGGTCATTGTGGATGCGAAAAGTGCAAGAAGTCCGTTGCGGAATCGGGAATGCTCGGTCATATCCTCAAGATGGTAAATAAGGTTGCACGCAACGTTGCGGCTGTACATCCCGATGCAATGGTTGAAACTCTTGCATATTCACGCTACCGAGAGAAACCCAAGGACGGAACCTGCCCCGAAAAGAACGTTATCATCCGTCTTGCAGACGTATATACCGACATCGTTCACCACTTAAACCACCGCCACAACACCGAGCAAAAGAAAAATGTGGTTGAGTGGGGCGAGCTTTCAAGAAAGAACGATGCAACGCTTCTTGTCTGGGACTACTATATGTATCAGTACCCCTATTATCCCCTTCCGATGCTCTTTAATATCGAAGAAAACTTCAAGGTTTATGCCGAAAACGGAGTTAAGGGCGTATATATCGAAACCCACGAAGAAGTTGGCAACGGAATGTGGACAATGCAGACCTGGCTTATGCACAAGATGATGGAAAATCCCGATGTTTCCTTCGAAGGTCTTATTGATGATTTCGTATCAAAATATTACGGTGCTGCAGGCGAATATGTTAAGAAATATCTATACCTTCTCCGTGACAAGGTATATAAATATGAAACCCGTGTTGTTCTTCACTTCCCGACAACGCAGACTAACTACATTGACCTTGAAACAGTTCTTCTCGGAAATGAATATCTCGAAAAAGCACTTGATGCAGTAAAAGATTCAACGGTGCTTACAAACCGCGTGAAAATACTCCGTGCCGATCTTGACAAGACAATTGCAATCCGCTACGATGACTTTATCCGCCTTGCAAAGGCAGAGGGCAAAACCTTTGATTTGTCCCGCTCCGATGCCGCAAACAGAGCTCTTGAAGTCTTCGATATTGTTGAAAAGCTTATGGTTTATCAGGAGGAATGCGAGCCTGAAAAGATGATACTCAGATACGGAAGAAAGACAATGCGCCTCAATCGTGAAACTCCCGAAAGACTTCCGCTTCCCGAAGAGCTTTCACACCTCAATACCGATGATGTTTATGAGTTCATTGTGCCTCTCATGCACTGTATGGACGAAGAGGACGGCACTTCAAGTCAGGTCGGTCAGGGTGCAATCGTTGTGAATGATTCCGATGCAATCGGAGGCAAGGCACTCTGCATTGAATATGAGAAGATTGTAAACAAGCTCCGTCGCCAGTATGAGTTCTCAAAAGCCAATGTTGAACCGATTGTTCCCATGCTTCTTGAAGTCAAACGCACCACCTGCTGGAGAGATCCGAATCCGTACTACCGCAATATGTATTTCCTTGAGGATATCAAAGCTGACGAATATTCTCTCTACAGTCTCCGCGGAATAAAGGGAACCTCATCCGATTCTGACTATACCTTTAATCTGTTTGGTCCGCACGAGATCACCTTTGACTTAAGCTCTCTTTCAATCGTATTCCCTGCCGAGGAATACGACATTTATGCCCGCATAAAGCTTACCGGCGAAATGTACGGTGGCAAGAAGGGTGACAAAAATGCAATTTACCTCGACCGCATATATGTTGTACGTGTAAAGTAATAGTGTTCAAAAACGTATACCCCATATTTCAATCAAAATATGGGGTATACCTAATCTGAAAGGATATTGATATGGAAAAAATAGTTGTTTTCTCAACCGCAGATAATCTTAAAAAGATTTTTTCCGAAAAGCATCTTGAAAAGCTTTTAAACCTCGGAAATCTCTCTGTGTATGATCGCAACGATTATAATGACCGGGATTATGTATTGAATTTTATTAAAGATTCAAATCTCATCATCACAGCATGGGGTTCGCCGAAAATAGATGATGAGATGATTCAGTTGTGTCCTAACCTACGCGGGATAATTCACGCTGGCGGAGGTATAAAAGGATTGCTTTCCGCTGAGTTCATAAAAAGAGGATTGTTCATATCATCCGCTAACGGAGCGCTTGCCGACGGCGTCGCAGAATCAACAGTTGCTATGGCAGTGGCTGCTTGCAAAGGAATGTTCACGCTCCCGAATGATATCAGAAATGGGCTTTGGGATGAAAACAGAAGCAAGATAAAGGATTTTTACGATATAAAAGTAGGCATTGTGAGCGCGGGGGACATCGGGAAAAGAGTCATAAAGCTTCTTAAAAACTATGAAGTTGAAATTCTCGCTTATGACCCGTTTGTTTCAGCAGAAGAAATATCAGAGCTCGGTGCAAAAAAATGTGAATTTGAGTATCTTTTAGCCGAAAGCGATGTCATAAGTATTCATACACCGGATATTCCGCAAACCGACAATATGTTTAACTATAAAAATCTACATTTGATAAAGGACGGTGCAGTCATTATCAATACGGCGCGAGCGAATGTGATAGATGATGATGCGTTCATAGAAGAGCTGAGCAAAAACAGGTTTATGGCAGTTCTTGATGTAACCAAGGATGCACCCAACGACAAAAACCATCCTTATCGAAAGCTTCCGAATGTAGTTCTTTTCCCTCACATTGCAGGTGCCGTAAGCAACGGTTGCCGACGTATGGGAAAATTTGCAGTCGAAGAAACAGAGCGATTATATCAGGGTGAAGAACTTCTGGGAAAGTTTGATTTGTCAAAGCTCTCAATAAGAGCATAGGCAAAAACTATACTTAAAATAAAACGAGGAATATAATAATGAACTATTTGAATTATCTGTGTATAACTCCGGAGCTTGAAAAAGGCGGAGTTTCGGTTGTTCTACATTCGAAAAAAGAAGTTAAAAAAGTGTGCTGTAAGGTTTTTGATGCTGACAAAAAATGTATTTCAAGGGTTAGTGTTTCTCCTGATAATAATTCTTTTTTTATACCGATTGAGAATCCGATTTTATGGATGATTGAAAACCCGTATCTGTACACGCTTTCCGCCGAGCTTACATATGAAGACGGAACGGAAGAGACGGTGTCGGATACGTTTGGTATGAGAAGTCTCGGCGTGCAGGGACGCGATATTCTGCTCAACGGCAAGCCGTTTTATATGCGCGGGGTTATTCGTGGAACGGTGTGTCACGACCATGAAAATATTCTTGACCTTGATGAAGAAGAGTTTTACGCAAAGTTTATCCGCACCGCAAAGGAATACGGTTTTAATACAATTCGCTTCCATTCACGCATTCCGTCAAAGGCATGCTTCCGTGCGGCAGACAAGCTCGGTATGTTTATTCATATTGAACTTCGTACAGGGGATGATGAATATAATAACCTCGAGGAAATGGTAAACGGCGTAGAGGTTCTTATCGGTGATGAACTGATAAAGGAGGTGGCATACAGCCTTATGAACCATCCGTCGTTTATGGTTTACTGTATCGGTAATGAAATAAAGCATCCCGGCTCCAACCCGCGAGTTGAGCAGATTGCAAAGGTCATCAAGGAAACCGACCCGTCGCGCCTTTTTATCGACACCTGCGCTCACGGCGAATTTGACCGCGAATATGTTGAGTTTGATGTTCAGCATATGAGCTATTTCTATCCGTTCGGCAAGAACCACGATATGTTTGAAAATACAGATAACCTTCTCGTTTACGGTTCCTGTGCAGGACTTGACACAGTCACGGAATCAGAAAAGAAAGGTGGAAAGATTACTCGTGCAATTGTACCCGAGCGTCCGATTATCGCCCACGAGGTCTGCCACTATACTGCACTTCGTGATTATGATACTCTTGCGAAGAAATACGAGGCTGCAGGAAAGCCTGCTCCCTGGTGGATTGCGGAAGAAAAGAAGATGATTGCCGCAAAGGGGCTTGAAAAAGATTATCCGGAAATGTTCCGCGCAAGCAAGGCATTCCAGCTTATGAGCTGGAAGCTCGCTCTTGAAGGAATCCGCCGCAGTCCGATTCTCCGCGGCTTCCATATGCTCCAGTTTGCAGATACCGACCGTTATGAAAACAGCAATGGCGTTGTTGATTGCTTTGACGAAAAGTCAGGTGTTTCGGCAGAACGTTTCCTTCGTTTTAACGGTGATACAGTTGTTCTTGCAGATATTCCGGTGCGTTCTTTCTTTGAGGGCGAAACGCTTGTTGCGCCGATCTCTGCATCGAATTATTCTCAGGTTGAATATGGAAAATGCAATTTAAGCTATGACCTTGTTGACACCGACACGAATGAGGTTATTCTCTCCGGAACACTTGACAATCTTGATATCGACAAGCGCGGCTATTTTGAGCTTTGCAAAATACATATTACCTTCCCGGAAACTGATAAGGCAAGAAATCTCCGTCTTGCTGTTCGTCTTACTTCCGAAAAGACAGGTAAGGTTATTGAGAATGACTGGGATCTCTGGGTGTTTGAAAACAAGCCGGAAAAGCTTGACCTTTCCGACTGCGCATTTAACCTTACAAGAATAAACGCTCAGTCACGCTACCAGAAAGTTGCACTTTGCCCGAAGAAGGGTGAAAAGCTCTATATCACCGATGTCCTTGACGATACCGTTTTTGAAGAGCTCGAACGCGGTGGAAATGTTCTCTTGTTCTATCGCTCACCGCTTACGCGCCATGTAAGAGACCAATGGGCAACGGCAGATAAGTATACGTTCAGAACAACATGGGATCGCTTTAAGGCAGTTATATGGGATCGCGGAACGAACTACGGCGGAATTGTCCATAAGCCGGAGGCAATCAAGGGCTTCCCGCACAGAGGTATTTCGGATCTTCAGTTTGCACGCCTCATTGAGGATTCCGATAAGATAATCCTTGACAGCTTCCCGGTAAAAATAACTCCGATTTTCCAAGAGACTGACAAGAGTTGCCGCGATCGTTTCGATGCGTATGCAAACTCCTTCAATCTTCCGGAGCTTCAGTATGACCGC
>JAZQFJ010000010.1:0-139900 GCA_045539475.1 Eubacteriales bacterium
GGACTGTAAGCGCCTTTTCCCGAGTAACGACTTTGCAAAGCTTTATGAGCTTGGCAAAAACGAACACGGCGAATATGACGTCAATCTTGCACACGAGAGAAACGAAAAGCTACGCATAGAGACAAACGGAGAGGTTGACTACCTGAAAAACGTTCTTTACCCCGAACTTTACGACCCGTCAAGCGCTCTTTATAACAAAGACCCGCGCACCGGTGATACGGTAGACGGAACAAAATGGGGTGTTGACGACGGCTTTGGTTATGATACCGGACGGCAATATCCGAACGGACTGCCTGAGGTTCATACCTATATTGCCGTAGCAAACCACTTATCAATCTGGAAACATCCGGCTGAGAAGATGGGGAAAGGCGTTGTTATTGATGCAATAACAAGCTTCCGCGATGCGTATATATACACGGGTGACCCAAAATACGGAAGAGCGGGCGCGGTTCTGCTTGACAGAATTGCAGATTTCTTCCCGGACTACAGCATTGATGCATTTGTTGATCCAAGCTTCCCCTTTGACAGATATCACAACGCCGGTGCTAATGTCGGAAAAATCCTTGGCGCGATATGGGATTCCGGTGAATTTACCGGTGGTCTTGCAACGGCATACGATGCATTCTTCCCGGTGTATGATGACCCTTCTGTTATAAGCTTCCTCACCGAAAAGGCAGAGAAATATGGCTATGGGGAAAAGCTTGTCGGGAATGAAAACGAAGTAAAGAGAGTAACGAGCGAAACCCTTCGCCGGAATATCGAAAAGAATCTTCTTGAAGAGATATATTCCGCGATAAAGACAGGAACGATCGACGGAAACTTCGGTATGAAGCAGAATGCATTGTCAAAGGTTGCTGTGGTTTATGACACAGAGCCGCTGACAAGCGAAATGATTAAGTTTATTATGCAATCCGGCGAGGACCAAAAGGGCGTTATATGTACGGGCGGAAATGTTTTTGGTGAGCTTATGAACACAGTTGACCGCGACGGATATGGAGACGAATCCTCTTTCGGATACAACGCCGGATGGCCAAGAGAGGTTCTCGCAACTGTAAAAAACCTTGCAATTTATGAGAATGTCCCCGAAGAATATAACCTTGCGGCAAATCCGAAGTTTATGAAGATGCTTTCGATGGAAACCGGTGGAATTGTTGCCGGAATGCGGCGTATAAATCTCGGTGATGCCGGTGCTCCTGCAGGCATAGGCATAAGCTTTAATTCTGATTTCTACCTTGCTGCACTCGAATCGGTTGATAACTGGGATGCAACGGAGGAATATAAAGAGAAACAGCGCATTCTTTATTCACAGATTCTTTATCTGAACAACGGCAATACGACAGACGGAATACATTCTGATATCTTCACAGAGAATCCCGAAGCTTTGCAGAAGCAGATAGAGGATATTATCCGCGAGCATGGAGAGTATGAGCTTGTAAAGAGTGATATCCGCACGGGCTTCGGTCTTGCAACGCTTCAGGACGGTGTTGACTTCAGAGGAAAAACATCATCTTCAAACCTTGATATCACCACCCGCGCACTCTGGATGTACTTTGGTCATGGCTCAACCTCTCACAGACATTACGACAGCCTGCAGATCGGCATTGACGCGTTCGGTATGAACATGTCCCCCGACCTCGGATATCCGTCGGACACCGGTGCACAAGGTGGAAACATTCGCGGCCACTGGGTAGCGGGAACTGTTTCTCACAACACAGTTGTTGTAAATGATACGCGACAGAGAAGAACAAAGGAATCCGGCAACGTAATGCACTTTGACGACTCCGGCGAGGTTAAGGTTATGGACGTCGATATACCGGAAGCATACAATCATTATGTTGATACCTACAGAAGAACACTGGTATCCGTTGATGTTGACGACACCGTTTCCTACGCACTTGACTTCTTCCGCATTGTCGGTGGTGATGAGCATGTGTATAGCTTCCACGCACAGAGCAGAGAAGCGGAAACCGACCTTAATATGATTCCTCAGGGCGTCGGAACATACGCGGGAATGACCGTTCCTTACGGTGATGATACATATTCCGCATCCCACGATTCGGGATATAACTACCTTAAAAATGTGGAACGCGCGCAGAACCCCGGAACGGGAAGCTTTACCGTTGATTTCGATATTGAAAAGATGCGTCCTTATAAATTCACGGAACGCGACT
The DNA here is from genome assembly GCA_045539475.1 of Eubacteriales bacterium. GTDB lineage: Bacteria > Bacillota > Clostridia > Oscillospirales > JAAYXM01 > SIG480. The sequence goes on from JAZQFJ010000010.1 coordinate 2,172, forward strand.
GGCATCTGCGCGTAACTCAGCTTAATGATTTTGAACTTTCCGAGGTCGCTCTCGCAGACGGCGAAGCACCCGAAAGAGGCGCCAACCCGCCGACGTTCAGATACTTGCTTGCACGCCGAAGCGGAAAGAATATGGACACTCTCTTTACAACTGTTCTTGAGCCGTATATAGGAGACAGCAATATCAAATCTCTTGAGCGCGTAAGCGTAAAACGCGCAGATGGAAGTGCATTGAGAAGCTCTGATACCGTTGCGGCAGTTAAGGTAACCTTGAAAAACGGAAGAGTTGACTATGTTGTATATTCCGCAAACGATAAAGAGACATACCGCATAGATGATTTGTTCGACTTCTGCGGATTTGTAGGTGTTTACACCGTTTCGGACGATGAGAGCAAAGCATATCTTCGAAGCTATCTCCTTGACGGAACAAAGATAGGCGAAAAGGCCATGAAAAATGCGGCAATCGAAGGAAAAGTAAAAGACTTCACGCGCAAGCCTGAGTTTGAAAACTTTATCGAAATCGAGCTTTCGGACAGCATTGATGCATCAAAGCTTGATACCTCCGCACTTTCCGGAAAGCTCCTCGATATAGCAAACGACGGTGTCCGCAACGGCGATTATTGGATAAAGAGTGCTGAGCTTTCCGGCAACACCTTGCGCCTTGATATAGGTGATGTTACCACCGTGCGCGGTTACGTAGAAGCCTTTGACTTCTCAAAGGGCTATGTCTATGATATCGCAGAGCAGCAGAAAGCGCGTATCGCGCTTACCGCATACGAAACCTCGGCACCCGTGATAGAGCCGGTAGTAAATGCAACGGTCTCAGCGGGAAGCTCAATAACAATTCCGATTAGTGTTCTGTGTGCCGACGGGCGTGCGGTGCAGGAGCTTCGGGGGACAACGCTTCCGCGCGGCATGAGCATAAATCAGGATAAAATGTCCGTCACGTGGAAGCCGGATAGCTCTCAGGTCGGTGAAAACCACGTTGCAATAACTGTTTCAGACGGACTTCTTGAGAGCACAGTCCGCTTTACCGTAACTGTTTACGGTTCAACGACAGGAAGCTCTTCAAATAAGAAGGAAGAAAGCACCGGAAATGAAGGAACCGCCGGCGGTGGCGGCGGAGGCGGCGGTGCCGCACCGGATAGCGGAAATTCTTCTGACCAAACTGATGTAGGGGACGGCGGTTCCGACGTCCCGCAAGATGAGGATTCCACACAATCCGATAATACCGAAAAATCACCGGAGGCCTCCGGTGAAACGGATAACATCCGTTTCATAGACCTTGGTAATCACGCATGGGCAGCGGACGCGATAAAAACACTCGCGGACGATGGAATAATAAGAGGAACAACATCTGACACGTACTCCCCGGCAAAAAATATCACCCGCGCAGATTTCGCGTCCCTGCTCGTACGTGCGTTTGAGCTTTCAAGCGATAACAACGAAAACTTCGCGGATGTATCGGCGAATGACTACTTCGCAGCAGAGCTTGCAATAGCACGCAATACGGGAATTGTAAACGGTATAGGTGATAACAAGTTCGCACCTCGAAGCACCATCACACGCCAGGACATGATGGTAATCGTCTACCGTGCACTGCAGAAACTAAATGTAGGGTTCGGCATTTATGACGAACCGCAAAATGAGGATTTCGCAACCGTCGCTTTCTACGCAAAGGATGCCGTCTCCGCCCTCATCGGTGCAGGGCTTGTCAACGGTAAATCGGGCAATATAGCACCGACAGACTATACGACACGTGCAGAAGTAGCAGTTCTTATTAAACGCATTTTGGACTATGTTGCGCAATAGGTATAACTTTTTGGTATAGAAATGCGCGACGAGCGGCAAAAACATGGAAGATTTCAAAGGGAACTGAGCAAAGTTCCCTTTGGAGGATTCATTTATGTTGATGCAGAAATAAGGAGAAAATATGGAAAGAGATATCATTTTAAACGGCAAGAATTTCGGACATCTGGAAGCCGATTTCGGAAAAGATGAAATGCTCGCCGCAATAAAAGAACGGTATATAGATGCCGGGCTGAATTTTATGAAAATAAAACCTACAGGAAAATATATGGAACCCGACAGCCTTCGTGAATGGGTAAAATACCTTGCTGATAATAAGATATATTTTGCATTCAGCTATGCAACTCAGCACGCTCCTGAGGGTAAAGAAAGTGCATTGTCTGCCGAGTTGATTTCGGAAATGAAAGAGATTGCAGGTGAATATTACCTTGGAGAATTTTTTGGAGAGACAGGAAGTGCATACGCCTGCAAGCTTCCCGGATATTATGTTGAGCGCGAGGGATGCGGAAAAAGGAACGCCTGCGATGGTGGCGACCAGTATGACGGAACGGTATATATTTCGCGTCATCGCAGATTCAAGCTTCCCAGATATAACGATATGAAAGAGGCATACGAAGGCTTTGTTGGTGTTCTGGCGAAATTTACAGATATAGCAAAACGCCTTGGAACACCCGGATTCTATTGTGTAGAGTCAAATGCATTTGCAAAGCATAATGCTGCGGCGGGAATAGAGACACACGTGCTTGAAATGTGCCCCGGAAATTCAGATATAATGGTTCCTGTTTTCCGCGGAACAGCAAAAGCATTCGACGCAAAGAATTGGGGAACATATATCGCTCATGGATGGTACGGCGGCCTCCGCCACGATGATCCGCTTAAGATGAAGAGATTAGAGCTTGCATATAAGTATGCATATCTTGCAGGTTCAGGTATGTTCGCTCTCGAAAATGGCGATAATGGAATAAATTACTATGGAATGAATATTCCCGCAGAATCATATATATGCGAAAATTACAGAAGAGTTCTCCGTGAATTCGGTGAATACATAAAGAAAGATGTGCGTCCTGCGGGTGGTCCCAAGGTAAAAGTCGGCTTTGTTTCAGGTCTTTATGACGGTTGGGCAGGCAAATGGGGAAGAAGCTGCCTCTACAACCAGTTCCATAGTGAGGAATGGGGATACAGCGACCCTGAATATTCATGGAAGCTGCTCTTTGAGCTTAACGAAAAACGAAGCTGGAGTGAACCGGAAAACTACGGAGAATATGACACATCATCAACTCCCGCTTATGGTCAATTTGATATAGTTCCGATTGAAGCGGATGTTGACCACCTTTCACAGTATGACTACCTCGTCTTCCTCGGCTGGAACACAATGACCGAGGAAAATATGAAAAAGCTTACGGAATACGTCCGTCGCGGCGGTCACCTCGTTATGAGTGCGGCACACCTTAACACACAGACAAAACGTAGTGGTGAGTATATTCCGATAGATGATGACCTCATAGAAGAGCTGTTTGGCTGCCGTCATTTCGGAGAAATCAGAAGAACGATAAATGGAGTTAAGTTCCGCTTTGATTCTCTTGACGAGCGCGTGAAGTATCCGAGATATCTCTCCGGTGGCTGCGATGCAATGTTCACTGCAGGTTATGCAGATTATCTTCGTTTTGCAACCTGCTCGGGAAAGACAATTGCATATCTCTCGGATGGCTTTACAGAAAAGATGTATGATATGCCGGCTGTAATTGAGAATAAAGTAGGTCGCGGCGTTGCAACGCTCTTCACAAGCATAAATTACCCGGGTAATCAGTCGATATACTTTACATACCGCGCAATAGTCCGCGAGATAATCTCCGCAAGCTCCCGTGAATGTGACATCAAGGTTATCGGAAGCGACCGTGTGCGCTGGTCGGTATACGAGGGAAATAAGGTATATCTTCTCAATACGGACTACGATACGCCCGTTATCGTGAAGGTGATAAACGGCGCGAGTGAGCAGACGGTAACTCTTGAACCCCTCGAGCTTCGCAGCATACAGATGTAAAAAAAAACAATCGCATCCGAGTTGAGAGCACTTAATAACCGTATCAACACGTAAGTGTTAACATAGAAAAAAGAAATATTTGGAGGTAAAACAAAATGAAAAAATTATTATCAATTTTCCTCGCAACAGCAATGCTCATTTCGCTCATCCCCGCCGTATTTGCAGCAGATACGGAAGCAAAAGCCGGAATCAAGGTTGTGTATGATTTTACGAATACAGAGATAATAGATACCGAAGTTCTGAAATCATCTATTGACAAAAGTGGAAAAACGGTATATGAACTTGATCCTACTGTTTTGACATATGCTGCCTCAAACGGTTTCTGGGAGTATGAAGAAAATTCGAGAGGGATAAATCCTATTAAAAGCAGTGGCACAGGCATAAGAATAAATACAGATCACTGTTCTTTTCAGGTGTCGGCGAATACGGCGGAAACGAATTACTGGATCGCTCTTCGTTTGAATGTTCCGAAAGATGGCGATTACAAGGTCGATATCGTAGTAAACCCATTTGGATTTGCGCCGACTACCTACATAGATGCGTTTATGTTTAAGGTTGAAGGTCACAAAGGAACTGTAGAAAAAGGAATTATTGATACGAATAAGTTGAATAGTGACAAAACTTATCTGACTGAAAACAAAGTCAAGAATTCAGTGACACTTACAGAAAGTAATCCTCTTGAGGCAGGAGAGTATTATTTTGTATTCAAGCCGGTCGCCACTGGTAGCTCCTCATTTGTGAGTTTAATTTCCCTCACCCTCACGGAAGGTGATGGCTCTCAGTCAGTTCCGATGATTTCAAGCCTCACATCAACGACTAAAAACGATGTTACAACTGTAACCGCAACAGCAGCAAAAATGAGCAATGGCGAAGATGCAACTGATGTCACATTCTCATACGCTGTTGCAACTGATGATGAAGATCTTGCAAGCGTTGACGAGTCCACCGGCGTTGTAACAGGCCTTGCTGATGACACCGCAACAATCATTGCGACCGCGACAAAAGATGGTCTTTCATCATCAAAGTCAATCGAAGTAGATGTCACCGCACCTGTCGTAGTGCCGACAGTAACCCCCGAATATGACGAAGCATTCGGTAAAGGTGCATATACGACAGATATTGTTACAGGACTCAACCCGCAGGTAGTTGCTTATCTTTATACAGATAGTGGAAAGATAAGTGTAGGCACAACGGCTGAAGATAATGACGAAGACGGGCTATGGAATATTTCAACTGATGAAACGATTGACGGTTACACCTTCCGTTATTGGGCAAGAGGTCTTGAAAATGCCGAAAAGGGCAACAAGAGAATAGTTTCTATTGAAAAAGATTTTGCCTATTGTCCGGAAAAAGGGAAAACGAATTATCTTATCGCAGTTTACACAAAGGACGGCGAAGTAGCAGAAACGGAGTATTTTAACGCAAACGGTCAGCTCCTTCCCGATGCAACAGAAGAAACAAGACCTTATATGCTCGGTTACGGATATGCAACCGACTGGAAAGACAACGGCAACGGAATAAAGGAAGCTGTTTACGGAAACGGAGTTCAAAGCTACAATATAACCGTAAATGGAAAAGCAGATACTTATACCTACGGTACGAGAATTATCTGCCCGACGGTTGAGGAGCCGGAGGGAAAATACTTCTGGGGCTGGACGAAGAAAGTCGGCAATGCCGCAGCAGAGCTTGTTTCGACGGAAATGAATTACACCTTCTACGCATGGGAGGGTTGTGTTGTCGAACCGATGTTTGGCGATTCAGAGCTTGTTTGCGGAGATATAATCGCACGTAAAATTCTTATAAGCAAGCTTGATATCGACAGCAACGAAAGCGTAATCAAAGCTGAATTTATCGGTTTTGATGATGCTGTTGAGCGCGGAATCACGCTTGATAAGGATTATGCAATGACAAGAGATGATGCAAAGCAGTTTGCAATTATCAACAACGTAAACGCAACAGAAATTTCTGCATATGCAATACTCAGTGACGGAACAAAGTATATTTATACATACGTTGCTCCTACAGCAGAATAAAAAACCTATAGCGGAGAGGCTCACTCTCCGCTATAAAAAAAGAGGGTAACATTCCGACATAGTAATGCCGCCTTTCGCGCAAACGTCCTAAATAAGAGCAAGGGATTGCAGCAAAATGCATTTTGCCGCAATCCCTTTGTGGTTATGTTTCCTTCATTGCTTTGTCTGTTTCACACTGCGTACACCCTCAAGTATAAGCTCTCTCGCTCGTTTTACATCATCTGCATTTGCATCTCTCATGCCTTTTAACGGATACGTAATTCCAAGCTTTTTATATTTTGGAATTCCAAGTGTATGATACGGTAAAACATCAAGTGCGCGAAGCGTTTTCAGCTTTCCGATAAACTCTCCCAGCAAAATCAGTGAATGGTCATCATCCGTTATTCCCGGAACAACGACATGGCGTATCCATAACGGGATTCTTTTTTCGGAAACGTATTCCGCAAAATGCAGGATATTATCATTGCTACGTCCCGTAAGCTCTTTGTGGGTGTCAGGGTTTATATGCTTTATGTCAAGCATAATAAGGTCGGTGAAGAATAAAAGCTTTTCGACCTTATTTAAATATTCCATATTATCGGGGATAAAGGTTACACCGGAGGTATCAATGCAGGTGTGAATGTTTTCAGCTTTAGCAAGACGAAAAAGCTCTGTAACAAATTCAAGCTGCAGCATCGGTTCGCCACCGGTGACCGTAATTCCTCCGTTTTTATAGAACTCACGGTTCTTTTTGTATTCGCGGATTATCTCGTCTGCACTGACTTCTTCACCGGTATTTGTTTTCCACGTATCGGGATTATGACAATACTTACAGCGCATAGGACAGCCCTGCAGGAAAAGAACGTATCTTATTCCGGGACCGTCAACTGTGCCGAAAGTCTCTCTTGAATGAACGTATCCCTGCATCAGATTTTGTCGTGGAAGGTTCTGGAGATAACTTCATCTTGCTGTTCGCGTGTAAGGTTGTTGAAGTTTACAGCATATCCGCTCACTCTTACGGTAAGCTGAGGGTATTTTTCAGGATGCGCCTGCGCATCTAAAAGAGTTTCTTTTGTAAAAACGTTTACGTTTAAGTGATGTCCGCCTTTCTGAACATATCCGTCGAGCATATTAACAAGATTATCTATCTGATTTTTACTTGCTTCCATTTTGGTTCCTCCTAAAATTTATTATTCGGCGTTGTCGGTATCAAGTCCTTCAAAAAGAGTGGGGCTGATGCAACCGCCGGCTGCGCAATCGATATCAGGTTCACCGATAAAGATTTGGTCATCCTTTCCGAGTGCGCCGGGAACAATAGAGAATGTGTTTGAAATGCCGTCCTGAGCGTCACGGAATGGAAGCTTGGAAACTGATGCAAGAGAGGCAACAGCTCCATGGGTGTCGCGTCTGTGCATCGGATTTGCTCCCGGTGCAAATGCCTCTCCGCGCTTGCGTCCGTCCGGGGTTGAACCGGTGTTCTTTCCGTAAACGACATTTGAGGTAATCGTAAGGATGGATGTTGTGGGAATACTGTTTCTGTAAGTGTGATTTTTTCTTATATGCTCCATAAAACGGTGAACGATATCATAAGCAATTTCGTCAACTCGGTCATCGTCGTTTCCGTATTTCGGGAAATCCCCGTCAACCTCATAATCCACGGCAAGACCGTTTTCGTCGCGGATAACGCGCACCTTTGCATACTTTATCGCAGAAAGTGAGTCGGCAACAACAGAAAGCCCTGCAATGCCGGTTGCGAACCAGCGCGTTACCTTTTTGTCGTGAAGTGCCATCTGAATTTTTTCATAGCAATATTTATCGTGCATATAATGAATAATGTTAAGTGTATTGACGTAAACACCCGCAAGCCATTTCATCATATCGTCATACTTTTCGAAAACCTCATCATAATCAAGATATTCCGAGGTTATCGGGCGGTATTTCGGACCTACCTGCTTGCCGGTTATTTCGTCAACGCCGCCGTTGATAGCGTAGAGAAGGCACTTTGCGAGGTTTGCACGCGCACCGAAAAACTGCATTTCCTTGCCAACCTTCATAGAGGAAACACAGCAGGCTATAGCATAATCATCACCGTGGTTGAATCGCATTAAATCGTCATTTTCATACTGAATGGACGATGTTTCAATCGACAATTTTGCACAGTAACGCTTGAAATTCATCGGAAGCCTTGTAGACCAGAGCACGGTCAGGTTCGGCTCCGGTGCGGGACCGAGGTTTGTGAGGGTATGCAGATATCTGTAAGACATTTTTGTTACCATATGCCGTCCGTCTACCGCAACACCGCCGATTGATTCCGTAACCCACTGCGGGTCACCGGAGAACAACGCGTTATACTCGGGTGTTCTTGCGAACTTAATCATACGAAGCTTCATTATAAAATGGTCAACCATCTCCTGAATTTCGGATTCTGTGAAAACTCCGCGCTGAAGGTCGCGTTCTGCGTAAATGTCAAGGAAGGTGGAAGTTCTGCCGAGAGACATTGCCGCTCCGTTTTGCTCCTTAACAGCAGCAAGATATCCGAAGTATAGCCACTGGATGGCTTCCTGTGTGTTTTTTGCGGGCTTTGAGATATCAAAGCCGTAGCTTTGTGCCATTTCCTTAAGTGCAGAAAGTGCCCGTATCTGCTCGGAAAGCTCTTCTCGGTCACGGATTATTTCAGAGTACATTGCCGAGCGCGTTGTTTCTTTTTGTGCTTCCTTATCTTCAATAAGCCGGTCAACACCGTAGAGCGCCACGCGGCGGTAATCTCCGATAATTCTGCCTCTGCCGTAAGCATCTGGAAGTCCGGTAATGATATGGCTTGATCGGCAGGCGCGCATTTCCGGAGTGTATGCATCAAAAACGCCCGCATTGTGCGTTTTTCTGTGTGTTTCAAAAAATTCCTTAACGCCGGGGTCAATCTCATAGCCGTTGTCGCGGCATGCCTTTTCAGCCATACGTATGCCGCCGTATGGCATAAGCGCACGCTTTAACGGCTTGTCCGTCTGAAAACCTACGATTTTTTCCTTTTCTTTATCGAGATATCCCGGAGCGTGTGAGGTAATGGTGGATATAATTTTTGTGTCCATATCAAGAACCCCGCCGGCTTCACGCTCTTTTTTGAACAGGTCAAGCGCTGTGTTCCAAAGAGAAACGGTGTTGTCGGTGGGGGAGGCGAGAAAAGCCTCGTCTCCGTCATAGGGGGTATAATTATGCTTTATAAAGCTGCGCACATGAATTTCCTTTTTCCATGTACCGCCTTCAAAGCCCTCCCAGTATTCGTTGTTAATATTTGTCATTCTTCGTATCCTTCCTTTGGATTTTCATTCTCATTCCGTTATATTGTACCACAGAATTATTGTTATTACAATAACAATCCTGCGATTAATCCATAGCAATTTTTGCATGTTTTTTATCAATAAAGTTAAAATGAAAAATGGTTGAATAAAAAATAAAAAAATTGTAAATTTTCGCTTGCAAAAGATAATTGATGGTGGTATAATCTAATGGTTTGATTATTACATAATAAAGGAAGCGAATTTAAATTATGGGTACACTATTAACTGTTTCTGTCGCTCTGCTTGCGGGGCTTCTTATGACGCGCGTTTTCAAGCCGCTGAAGCTGCCGTCTGTTACGGCTTATCTCATTGCAGGTGTTCTTATAGGACCGTATTGCCTCGGTGCGCTCGGGATAACAAATCTCGGCTTCAACTCGCATAGCGCGGTGGAGGCGCTGGCTCTCGTGTCTGAGGTTGCGCTCGGCTTCATTGCGTTTTCCATCGGAAGCGAATTTCGCCTTGAGGAGTTAAAGAAAACGGGTAAACAGGCGTTTGTTATCGGTATTGTTCAGGCGCTTGTGGCAACGTTATTTGTTGACCTTGCCTTGCTTGTTGTGCATCTTATTATGCCGGAGGTTCTTACTGTTCCTCAGCTTATCACCCTCGGCGCTATCGCAACTGCAACGGCACCTGCGGCAACGCTTATGGTTGTGCGCCAGTATAAGGCAAAAGGACCGCTTACGGATCTCCTTCTTCCTATTGTTGCGCTTGACGATGCCGTCGGTCTTATCGTTTTTGCCGTATCGTTCGGTATTGCAAAATCAATTGTTGTCGGTCAGGTTGATATGGTTTCAATTATCGTAAATCCACTTGTTGAAATCGTATGCTCACTCGGTCTCGGAGCGATAATGGGATGGATTCTTACACAGCTTGAAAAGTTGTATAATTCAAATACAAACCGTCTTAATCTTACCATTGCGTTTGTTTTCCTTACGGCGGCGCTTTCTATGATGGAGTTTCATATCGGTTCCGTTCATGTAAGCTTCTCATCTCTCCTTGTATGTATGATGATGGGAACTATATTCTGCAATATCTGTCCGCTTTCCGAAGATCTTATGGAACGCTCGGACAAATGGACATCTCCGCTTCTTGCTCTGTTCTTTGTTATAAGCGGTGCAGAGCTTGAGCTTAACGTTTTTGCAAATATTGCAATCGTTCTTATCGGACTCGTCTATATCATTTTCCGTTCGCTCGGTAAGTATTTTGGTACATACATAAGTGCAAAGGCGACGAAATGCACGCCTGAGATTTGCAAATATCTCGGAATAACGCTCCTTCCGCAGGCGGGTGTTGCTCTTGGTATGTGTGCGCTTGCAATGGCGCTTCCGGATAATCAGGGCGCGTTGATACGTAACATAACTCTCTTTGCAGTGCTTATTTATGAGCTGTTTGGTCCTGTGTTCACACGTATGGCGCTCACGGCTGCCGGTGATATCAAGCCGATGTCCGATGAGGTTAGAAACCGCCGTCAGACAAAGCTTGATGCAGCAAAGCAAAAAGCAGAAAATTAAAACAACTCAAAATCCGGATGCCGAAAGGCATTCGGATTTTAATCGACGGAGATGTGTTTATGAAGACAAAATTTCTTTCAACATTTGAATACATTAAAACCTTTTTGAAGTGGGCGGTGATTTCGCTTATTGTCGGAATGGTGGGAGGAATCGTCGGAAGCCTCTTTCATAAATGTATTGACGCCGCAACGGAAGCGAGAGCGAAAGCTTCGTGGCTTATTTTTCTTCTTCCTCTCGGCGGAATTGTTATATGCGCGCTTTACAGCCTCACGAAAACGCGTGTAGACACTAACCGCGTTATAGAATCCGTGCGTGGAGATCAGAATGTTCCGTGGTATATGGCACCTCTTATTTTTGTAAGCACGGTAATAACTCATCTTTCGGGCGGCTCGGCAGGTCGCGAGGGGGCGGCTCTTCAGCTTGGCGGAAGCATAGGCTATAATCTCGGCAAGCTTCTTCGACTGAGCGAAGGGGATTTACATATAATCGTCATGGCGGGAATGAGTGCTGTGTTTGCGGCGCTTTTCGGAACTCCGCTTACGGCAATGTTTTTTGCACTTGAGGTTACAAGCGTCGGAATTATGTATTATGCAGGGCTTTTACCGTGTGCAATAGCTGCGCTTACCGCAGCTTCAATAGCGGCGCTTTTCGGTCTATCTCCGGTTCGTTTTGATTTTGTAAGCTTTCCGGAGCTGAGCGTTGGGTTTGCTGTTAAAACGGTTATCCTTGCAATTCTTTGCGCACTTGTGTGCATAGCTTTTTGTACTGCATTGCAAAAGTGTGAGCATTATTCTGAGAAGCTTGTGAAAAACAAATATCTCCGAACTCTTGCCGGCAGTCTTATTATAGTCGTTCTCACGCTCACGCTCGGCACATATGACTATAACGGTGCAGGTATGGATGTCATATCCCGAGCGCTCTCCGGTGATGCAAGGATATGGGATTTTGCGGTGAAGATAATTTTCACTGCAATAACGATTGCCTCCGGATTCAAAGGCGGTGAAATTGTTCCTGCATTTTTTATCGGGTCTACCTTTGGGTGCGTGATGGCATCCGTTCTCGGTGTTCCTGCGGGGTGCGGTGCTGCAATAGGCTTCGTTGCTCTTTTCTGCGGGGTGGTGAATTGTCCTGTTGCATCCGTACTTTTAGCTCTTGAGGTTTTTGGAGCGGAGAGCGTACCGGTTTTTGCGATAGTATGCGGAGTGACATATATGATGTCCGGTTATTGCGGTTTGTATAAAAGCCAGAAGATAATGTATTCAAAGCTGGAAGCAAAATACGTAAACACAAATGCGGGCTAGAATTTCTCTGCAACTCCTTCAATAATTTCGAGAAGCTTAAATTTAAATTCGTATTGCGGTGCATCGGATGTAACAAGCAAAAGCTCATCCTCAGTAAATCCGTTTTCTGTAAATTCTGTTTTCGCTTCAGCTGCGGAAACGCACACAGGCGGAAAGAGAACGCACCACCAGTTTTTGCCGAGCGCTTCGCCTAAGTGTATGCGAAGCGCTCTGTATTTTCCGGCAGGCAGAGCGAAACTTTCATAGACCTTTGTTGGGAAATACACGTCTGAAATCTCCGCGCGTGAGCTGTATTCAAATCCGTTTTCGGAAATTACAGTGTCAGCACATTCGCAAAGAACCGCAAGATTTTCAGCGACGATTTTTTCTGCTTCATAAGCAGTTTTGCAGCCTTCCGTAAGAGCTTCAACCTTTTTTAAAACCTCATCGCGAACTAAAAGCTTAAGAGCCTGATCCTCGGCAGAATCTGAGTTTGCAATGATGTGAAGCCGTATAAGCTTACATGATATAGCCTGTTGTGTTTCAAGCGCAAGTGCGCCGGATATCAGAGAAATGCAAAGGCCGAGAGCAAGAGAAATTTCCAAAATATATTTTTTCACGAAAAAACCTCCGATTAAAAGTAACGTGATTACTTTATAACCGAAGGTTCTTGTTATTATACATTTTTTGCCAGTCCCTGCTTTGAAGAATATTTCACTCCGCTGTTTTCTGACGATTGTCTCCATTTAGAAAATCAATCGTTCGCTCGATGGAGTTTTTTGCTTCACCAAGAGGAATGTCGCGGAACATATAGTTGTAGCTGTTGCAGAATTTCGTAACCTCCTCAGAAAGACCTTCCAATATCTTGCGTGATGAAAGGAAATGGTCATTTAGAAAATCCGTATAACTGCGCTTTGGTAATATTCCTTTTGCGGTTTCGCAGAGAAGAGAAAGATGTTTCGGACAGAAATACTCCTGCGCACGTGTCTTCTCGCGGAACTCCGGCTCGCTTTGCCATATGTAGACTATATTTTTTGCAAAAAGGTGAAGTTTTTCCTTCACGCGCTCGCATATAAAACAGTTGTTTGAGGTCTCATAAAGCTTGTGGGAAATTACTTCAAATTCTTTTTTTGACACGTGCTTTATATCGGCTTTTACGCCGTTTTCAAGAAGCTCTCCGAGATAGCTTTGCAGCATAAGCGCAAGGCTCAATCTGTTTTTCATACCGAGCATTACTGAAAAATGCTCCGGACAAAATCCAAGTCGGTTTGTTTCAATTCTCACATCCGGCTCCATCATTGCCGCGCCCATAACATATTCACACGCATCTTCATCAAGCTTTTTTTCAAGCCTGCATACAGGGCATCCGCACTTAACGTCATACGCATCATTTATCGGAATTGTATAAATAACTTCTTTCATCTTGTACCTCCACGCAATTTATGATATAATCTTATATATATTTTATCAGCATTAAAAATTTTGTCAACCGGAAATGTGCGAGGATGAGAAAATGGTAAAAACAGAGCTTGAGAAATTCTGCATTGAGGATTGCGAAGATTTTTCTCCCCAGGCAATCTTTGAGTGCGGACAGGCGTTTCGCTGGAACGCCGATGAAAACGGAATCTACACCGGCATAGCTTACGGTGTCCCTGCACGCGTATGGACAGAAAACGGGAAAGGGTATATTATATCCGAGGAAGGAAGCTTTTCGTCTGTGTGGCACGATTATTTCGATTTAGAGCGCGATTATTCGGCTTTGCGCGGCGAGATAAGCCGTGAAGCTGTCCTTGCTCCAGCGTGCGAATTCGGGAAGGGAATAAGAATTCTGCGTCAGGAGCCCTGGGAGGCGCTATGCTCGTTTATTATTTCTCAGTGTAATAATATTCCGAGAATAAAGGGGATCGTTGAAAAACTGTGCCGTCTCTGCGGTGATGAAATTGAATTTATGGGAGAAAGGTTTTATACCTTTCCGGATGCAGAAAAGGTGGCAAGGCTCAGCGAAAAAGAGCTTGGTTCGCTTCGAGCAGGCTATCGCGCTGCATATATTTCAGAGGCTGCGCGTGGTGTTGCGGATGGCAGCATTGATCTACGGCACATAATGTCACTTCCGACGCTTGAAGCAAAGAGTGAGCTCCTTTCGCTTTCAGGTGTTGGTGAAAAGGTTGCAAGCTGCGTCCTTTTGTTCGGGCTCGGCAAGCTTGATGCCTTTCCGGTGGATGTATGGATGAAAAAAGCAATTAAATTTTTCTTCGGAGAAGGGACGTTTGATTACTCGCGATTCGGCAATTTAGCGGGTTTGACGCAACAGTATATGTTCCATTATATGAGAAATAGAAAATAAATTTAAAATATATGAAAATTAAACTGGACATTTCGGCAAAAAAATATTATTATATATAGAGAGTATTTTTTATCGGGAGGGACAAATTTTGAGTAACGTTAAATATAAGCGCATCTTGCTTAAGCTCAGCGGAGAGGCGCTTGCAGGACAGAAAAAAACAGGGCTTGATTTTCAGGTAATAAATTCCGTGTGTGCTACGGTTAAGGAATGTGTTGACCTTGGCGTACAGGTTGGAATCGTTGTCGGCGGTGGGAACTTCTGGCGTGGCGTGAAGGACGGCGGCGGGCATATGGACAGAACCCGTGCCGACCATATGGGCATGCTTGCAACGACCATCAATTCACTTGCGGTTGCAGATGTTCTTGAACAGATGGGCGTTCCGGTGCGTGTGCAGACCGCCATTGAAATGCGCGCACTTGCAGAACCGTATGTCAGAAACCGTGCAATTCGCCACCTTGAAAAGGGAAGAGTTGTAATTTTCGGTTGCGGAACCGGCAACCCATTCTTCTCGACGGACACTGCGGCTGTTTTACGCGCAGCGGAAATGGATGCCGAGGTAATTATGAAGGCTACTAACGTTGACGGCGTTTATGACAGCGATCCGAAAAAGAATGCAGATGCTGTTAAGTTTGATGAGCTTACATATGACGAGGTGCTTGCCCGCCATCTCAATGTTATGGATACAACGGCAACCTCGCTTTCGATGGATAACGATATCCCGATAATTGTTTTCTCGCTGCAGGACAGTGAAAATATTAAACGAGTTATTCTCGGTGAAAAAATAGGTACAGTAGTAAGAAAGGATGCTTAAGTTATGAGACCTGAAGTAAAAGAATTTGAAGAGAGAATGCAAAAAAGTATTGGCGTTGTCGCGGAAGAGTTTGCGGCAGTACGTGCAGGACGTGCAAACCCTGCAGTTCTTGATAAGATTACGGTTGACTATTACGGAACACCAACTCCTATCCCGCAGCTTGGTTCCGTATCCGTTCCTGAACCGAGAACTCTTATGATTCAGCCGTGGGATGCATCTGTTCTCAAAGGTGTTGAAAAGGCAATTCTTGCATCGGACCTGGGTATCACCCCGGCTAACGACGGCAAGTGCATTCGCCTTGCTTTTCCGCAGCTTACCGAGGAGCGTCGTCGCGATCTCATTAAGCAGGTTAAGAAAATCGGCGAAGACGGCAAAGTTGCGGTTCGCAACATCCGCCGCGATGCACTTGATAAGTTTAAGGCAATGAAGAAAAAATCCGAAATCACGGAAGATGATCTTAAGATTTTAGAGGATGAAACTCAAAAGGTAACCGACAAGAGCTGTAAGGAACTTGACGTTATGACCGAGAAGAAGGAAAAAGAGCTTCTTGAAATTTAAGGCAGTGATATTCAATGGGTATTTTTAAAAAGAAGCAAACGGCAGAGTCTGTGGATTTCACAGCTCTGCCTGAGCATATTGCAATCATTCTCGACGGGAACGGACGTTGGGCAAAGCGGCGCGGAATGCCGCGAACGGCAGGTCATGCCGTAGGAAGTGAGAATTTCCGAAAAATAGCGACTTACTGTAATGATATAGGCATTAAATACCTCACCGTTTATGCGTTTTCCACCGAAAACTGGAAACGCCCAGACGATGAGGTCAGCACCATTATGTCGCTTCTTGAAAAGTACATTATAGAAGCAATCGATGAGGTGAGAAAGAAAAATCTTCGTCTTTGCTTTTGGGGATCGCGAGAAGGGCTTTCGGATCACATTAAAAAGCTTATGGATGAGTCTGAAGCAGAGTCGCGCGATATGACAGGAATGCAGGTCAACGTGTGTCTTAATTACGGATCCAGAAATGAGATAAAAGAAGCCGTCACGGGAATTGCACGCGATGTTTCAAAAGGGAAAATAAAGCCCGAGGAAGTAAGCGAAGATATGATAGATTCTTATCTCTATTCAGCAGGAACTCCGGCTCCGGATCTTCTCATTCGTCCGGGTGGAGAGAAGCGGCTTTCGAATTTTCTTTTGTGGCAGCTGGCTTACAGCGAAATGGTGTTTACAGATAAGCTCTGGCCGGAGTTTGACGAAAGAGAGCTTGACCGTGCAATAATTGAATTTCAGAAGCGAAACAGAAGATACGGCGGAATATAATATTTACGCCGTTCCTTTTGTGTGAAAGGAATGTTTGATATGCGTACACGGATTATAACAGCAACAGTTGCGATTGCTGTTTTTATTGCGGTAGTATATTTTTTGCCTCCGGTCTGTTTTACGGTGGCGGTTTCGATAATCTGTGCCGTTGCCACTTTGGAACTAACATGGAAGAGCAAAATTGTTACGCTTGCTCCGCTTTCTATAGTATCGTGCATTTTGGCGGCTGCAGCACCTTTTTGGGTATCGCTTCCCGCGTTTGAAAAATATGCGCTTGTATATATTTTTACAGCTGTTGTGGCAGTTTTTTCCGTTTGGTTGTTAAACTATGGAAAAGCATCACTTGTTATGGTGATAACTTCTTTTTTTGCAGGCGCCATACTTCCGCTTATGTTTTCATTTATCGTAAGAATACATGCGCTTGAAAACGGCAAAGTATTGATTCTCCTTCCGTTTCTTGCCGCGTGGATGACTGATACCGGCGCTTATTTCACCGGCGTTTTTTGGGGAAAGCATAAGCTTTGTGAAAAAATCAGCCCCAAAAAGACGGTGGAAGGTGCAATCGGCGGTATTGTTGTCTGCGTTCTATCTCTTGTTGCGTTTGCTTATTTTTTCAAACTTCCGGTAAATTATATTTCTTTCGGAGTTGGCGCACTTGTCCTGTCTTTGCTTGCTCAGACCGGAGATCTGTCATTTTCAATTATTAAACGTGAATATAATATAAAAGACTACGGAAATATAATGCCCGGACACGGTGGTGTGCTTGATCGCTTTGACAGCACAATGTTCACCATTCCGGCAACGTATATTTTACTTATGATAATCGGTGTTATAGTGTAGGTGTGAATTATGGTTTCAAATTTATCCGTCCTCGGCTCTACCGGCTCGATCGGAACGCAGACTCTTGATGTGGCGAGGGCTTTGGGAATAAAGGTGTCGGCAATTGCTGCAAACAGGAATATTAAGCTTCTGGAAGAACAGGCTCGGGAGTTTTCCCCCGGCATAGTTGCCGTTGCGGATGAAGCTGCCGCTAAGGAACTCAAAGTGGCGCTTTCAGATACTAAATGCAAGGTTTTGGGCGGAAGAAGTGCCGTTCTTGAAGCTGCCGCATGTTCTGAGGCAGATACCGTTATGTCATCGCTTGTCGGCATGGCGGGAATTGAACCTACTCTTTGTGCGATCGACGAAGGAAAAGATATTGCGCTTGCCAACAAGGAAACGCTTGTTTGTGCCGGTGAGATAGTAATGCGTCGTGCAAAAGAAAAGGACGTTAAAGTTATTCCCGTTGATTCAGAGCATTCTGCGATTTTTCAATCTCTCCATGCATCCGTTGCTCCACAGCGTGAGCTTATGAGAATTATTCTCACAGCATCAGGAGGCCCCTTTTTCGGGAAGAAGCGTGATGAGCTTGAAAACGTTACTGTAGAGCAGGCTTTACGTCACCCGAATTGGAGTATGGGTGCAAAGGTTACTATTGATTCTGCGAGCCTTATGAATAAGGGACTTGAGTTTATGGAGGCTATGTGGCTCTTTGACGTTGATCCTTCGCAGATTGATATAGTTGTTCACCGCGAAAGCATTATTCACTCGATGGTGGAGTTCCGGGATGGTGCGATTATTGCTCAGCTTGGTACGCCTGATATGCGAACGCCTATTTCATTTGCGCTGACGTATCCTGAGCGTAAGAATTTTGGTGGAGAGTATATTGATTTCACAAAGCTTTCTTCGCTTTCCTTCGCGCTTCCCGATACTGAAACCTTCCGTTGCCTTGCTCTTGCGCTTTCTGCGGCAAAGCGTGGAGGAACAGCAGGTGCACTTCTCAACGGCGCAAATGAAGCTGCAGTGGATTTGTTTCTTAATTCAAAAATAAAATTCCTTGAAATTGCAGATTATATAGAACGTGCGACATCCGCTGTCGGAGTTTTGGATAATCCGACTCTTTCGGAGGTTATTTCGGCATCGGAAAATGCACGCGATGCGGTATATTCAATGATTTAGAAGGTGATTTTTATTTACGTTCTGCTTGCAATACTTCTTTTTGGGCTACTTGTTGCGGTTCACGAGTTCGGGCATTTTATAACGGCAAAGCTGTCAGGGGTTCGGGTAAATGAATTTGCGATAGGTATGGGTCCTGCGGTTGTGAAAAAACAAATCGGAGAAACCGTATACGCACTTCGGCTTCTTCCGTTTGGCGGCTTCTGCGCAATGGAAGGGGAGGATTCAGAATCTTCTGATCCGCGTGCATTTTCTTCGCGGCCGGTGCTATATAGAATCGCAATCGTTCTTGCCGGCTCAGTAATGAATCTTATATCGGGTTTTCTTGTTCTTTCAATTCTGTTTGCTCCCGTTAAGCAGTGGTACACACCGACTGTTGCGGATATCGGTGAACGCACTGAAGTGACCGGGGGTTTTCTTCGTTCCGGAGATACGATAAAATCGGTTGACGGATATAACGTTTATATTTACGGTGATATCTTTGTTGGTCTGTCGCGCGGTGGTGATGAAAACGATGCGTATGACATAGAAGTTCTCCGCGACGGTGAAAAGGTTTTGTTAAAGGATGTAAAGCTCAGAACATATGATGGTACAGAAAGTTCTGACGATGGCAGAAAAGGTATTTCTTTTGTTGTTGAAGATACAAGTTTTTCCGGTAAAACAAAGTATATTTTTCAAAACGGAATAAATCTTATCAGGCTTGTAAAAGTCGGGCTTGGTGATTTAATAAGCGGAAATGTGTCGGGCGATGATTTGTCAGGACCCATAGGAATAGGAAAGATGATGGCAGACACTGCAAAAACCGATATTTCATCTCTTTTGTATTTGCTTGCTTTCATCTCAATAAATCTCGGCGTTATGAATCTTCTTCCGCTTCCGGCACTTGACGGTGGAAGATTTGTATTTCTGCTTTTTGAGCTTATCTTCAGACGTCCTGTGCCTCCGAAGTATGAAGGCTATGTCCACGCCGCAGGCCTTGCACTTCTGATGCTTCTTATGGCTTTTGTAACCTATAACGATATCGTAAAAATATTTTTCAAATGATTTGGTGATTGATTATGAACAGACGAAAAACGCGCCGAATTTTTGTCGGTAATGTTCCGGTCGGGGGAGATGCGCCCATTGCCGTGCAGTCAATGTGCAATACGGATACGAGAAATGTTGATGCAACGCTTTCGCAGATAGAGCGTCTTACGGCAGCGGGGTGTAAGATTGTCCGTGTGGCTGTTGTTGATAAAGAGGCTGCGCACGCGATTGGGAAAATAGCCGAACGCGCAAACGTCCCCATAGTTGCAGATATTCATTTTGATTCTCGTCTTGCGGTTGAAGCGGCGGCGGCAGGTGCGGCAAAAATCCGCATCAACCCGGGGAATATAGGTGATGACGGAAAGGTTCGCGATGTAGTGAATGCCTGCAGAGCTAAAAATATCCCTATACGCATCGGTGTTAACGGTGGATCGCTTGAAAAAGAAATTCTTGCAAAGTATGGAGTTTCCGCGCGCGGAATGGTAGAATCTGCAAAAGGTCATATTGATATTCTGCGCAAATTCGATTTTGAAGATATTTGCATATCGGTAAAGGCATCGTCGGTTGCTCTTACTATTGATGCTTACCGTATGCTTTCCGCTGAGGTTGATTATCCGCTTCATCTCGGTGTTACCGAGGCAGGAACGGTTCGTATCGGAAAGCTTAAATCCGCTGTAGGGATAGGTTCACTTCTGCTTGACGGAATCGGGGATACAATCCGCGTTTCTCTTACAGATGATCCGGTGTGTGAGGTTGAAACGGCTTATGATCTTCTTCATGCAATAGGTATGAGCGAAAACACACCTCAGTTAGTATCGTGTCCTACCTGCGGAAGATGTATGATAGACCTTATACATATAGCGAAAGAGGTAGAAACGCGCCTTTCTGAGATAAAAAAGCCGATAAAGGTCGCTGTTATGGGGTGCGTTGTAAACGGTCCCGGAGAGGCAAGAGAAGCCGATATAGGAATGGCCGGCGGAAAAGAAATTGGTATTCTCTTCAAAAAGGGAGAAATTGTAAAAAAAGTTCCTATGAACGAAATCGTTGATGAGCTTATGAAAATGACGTACGAGATTTAAGAAGTGGAAATAGGATAGAATATGGATAAAAACAGTTTAAAGCCGTTTGGTGAGGTTTTTAAAATCAGAGGAGAAAAAAGCCTTGAACTCTTTGAAAATTCAGCATATGTAAGAGCTCTGACGGCAGATAAAACTCAAAACAGAATAACAGCATATCTTTATTCAGAAAGGATTATTGCGTCTTCAGAAATCCGCGCTGCGGAGAAGGTTATCGCAGAACGTTATCGATTAAACCGCGCAACTCTGCTCCCTTCGTATCCTCGCTCTCTTTTCGGGGATGAATATTTCCTTACACTTGCAAAAAGACTGTGTGAGGAATTTCCTGCGGCAATAGGATACTTAAGCGGAGCACAATGGACATACGACGGGGAAGGTACACTCACGCTGACCTTAAAAACGGGACTTAACGGTTTTTCTGACAAGTGTATCCGTTTTATTAAAAGTGCGATTGAGAACGAATTTTCAATGAATATAGATGTTCTTACGGAAGTGGCGGAAGGCACTGATCATGCGGCAGAGGAACGGCTTATGTCGCTACGGAAAGAGATTGAAGAAGCTGCTAAAGTGTCGGCAGAGAAACCGAAGCCGGCACCTGTAAAAGAAGAGCCGGTTGCAGCTCCGGCAAAGGAAGGTTTTAAAGGCTTTCGGAAAAAACTTAACGAGGAACAAGGAGAGGTTGTTCTCGGAAAGTCTGCTTTTGGCGAATATATAGATATCAATACGATTGAAGAAGTCTTTGGTGATATATCAATAAAGGGTGAGATATTCGCGACGGAATGCCGCGAGTTTGAAGAACGCGGTGTTGCTACATATAGCTTCGATATGACTGACTATAAAGGCTCTGTACGTGTTGTTGTTCGAAATATAAAGCTCGAAAATCTCGGAGATGTTTCGGGAAAGCTGAAAAAAGGCGCATATGTTCATGTTTACGGTTCCACGCAATATGATATGTATTTAAAGGACACTGTTGTACGTCCGCGTAATATCGTTCTCGGAAAAGCTCCATCGCGCGAGGATACGGCGCCGGAAAAGCGAGTAGAGCTTCATATGCACACGAATATGTCCACTATGGACGGAATCACTCCAACCGCAGACCTCTTAAAGCGTGCGGCAGGTTGGGGGCACAAAGCAATTGCAGTTACTGATCATGGTGTTGTACAAGCATTCCCGGACGCTATGAATGCGGCTCCCAAGCTTGGTATAAAGGTACTGTATGGGGTGGAAGCTTACTATGGCGGTAACCGAAAAACTCAGGTTGTAACCGGCAGTGTTCCGTCAGGGTTTGACGGGGAATTTGTATGCTTCGATATAGAAACAACGGGTCTCTATAAAAAAACATGTAAGATAATCGAAATTGCGGCAGCTATCCTTCGTAACGGAGAAATATGCGAGAAATTTCAGACGTATGTAAACCCCGAGTGCGCAATTCCCGAAAAGATAAGTGAGCTTACGGGTATAACCAACGGAATGGTTGTTGATTCGCCTAAGATTGATAAAGCACTGCGTGATTTTCTCGATTTTGTAGGGGATCGCCCGCTTGCGGCACATAATGCAGAGTTTGATGTTGGGTTTATAACAGAAGCGTGTAAAGAACTCGGTATTGAACGCGAGTTTGATTATATCGACTCTCTTGAGCTTTCAAGAAAGCTTTTACCGGATACTAAAAACCATAAGCTCGACACCGTTGCAAAGGCACTAAAGCTTCCTAAATTTGAGCACCACAGGGCACTTGATGACGCTGTAACGGTCGCGTTCATTCTGCGTGCTTTGTTTAGCGAACTTTCGGAAGTTCATAAGCTAAGCAAGGTTTCGGAGCTTAACGGTTTTTCAATAGGTTCAAAAGAAAAGGAAAAGCTTAATCGCTTCCATATGATAATTATTGCCAAAAACTATGTTGGACTCAAAAACCTTTATAAGCTAATATCTATATCTCATCTTGAGTATTATGACCGACGTCCGATAATTCCGCGACATGCTCTTGAAAAACATCGTGAGGGTCTTATTGTCGGTTCTGCGTGTGAAGCCGGAGAGCTTTATAGCGCGATTGTGGAAGGGAAAAAGTATAGCGAATTACTTAAAATAGCTGATTTTTATGATTTTCTCGAAATTCAGCCGGTCGGGAACAATGCATTTATGCTTGCAAACGGAATTGCGTCATCTGAGGAGGATATACGAAATTTCAACAGAACGGTTGTAAAGCTTGGAGATGAACTCGGTATTCCGGTTGTCGCCACGGGCGATGTGCATTTTCTTGATCCTCACGATGAGGTTTACCGCCGCGTTCTCATGGCGAGTAAGAACTTTGCCGATGCTGATAATCAGGCTCCGTTATATCTTAAAACGACAAATGAAATGCTTGATGAATTTTCATACCTTGGTGATAAAAAAGCATATGAAGTTGTTGTAAAAAACACCAATATGATAGCTGATATGTGTGAGGAAATACGTCCCATTCCTGAGGGGCAGTATCCTCCTGCGATTGAAGGCTCAAAGGAAGAACTTAAAATGCTTTGCTATAACAAAGCAAAAGAGCTCTATGGTGAGCCACTTCATGATACGGTAAGAGAAAGGCTTGAATACGAGCTTTCAAAGATTATAGGGCACGATTTTGACGTTATGTATATGATTGCTCAAAAGCTCGTTACCCAGTCAGTTTCGGATGGATATCTTGTCGGTTCGCGAGGTTCTGTAGGTTCGTCTTTTGTTGCGTTTCTGTCCGGAATAACAGAGGTTAACGCGCTTCCTCCGCATTATAGATGTAAAAAGTGCAAAAATGTTGTGTTTGAGTCAAGTGGTGAATATGCCGCAGGTGCCGATCTTCCGAACAGAAACTGCGAGGTTTGTGGCGAGCCGATGGTTAAGGATGGATTCAATATCCCATTCCAGACGTTCCTTGGTTTTGACGGCGATAAAACACCGGATATTGACCTTAACTTTTCGGGAGAATACCAGTCCACAGCTCACGGTCAGGTAGAAGATCTTTTTGGCCAGGGGCACGTTTTCCGCGCAGGAACAATTGCTACTGTTGCCGATAAAACCGCATTCGGTTATGTGAAAAAATACGCAGAAGAGCGTTCTATGAATATGACGCAGGCGGAAAGAAATCGAATAGTTATCGGCTGTACGGGAATAAAAAGAACAACGGGGCAGCATCCCGGCGGTGTTATGATTGTGCCGAAGGATAAAGAAATTTATGACTTCACTCCCGTTCAGCATCCTGCAGATGACAAGGATTCGGATATTATTACAACCCATTTTGATTACCACTCAATCCATGACAATCTTTTAAAGCTTGATATGCTCGGTCATGACGATCCGACAATTATACGTATGCTCGAAGACCTGACAGGACTTAATGCGCGGGAAATCCCTCTTGACGATCCGGAAACTATGAGTATTTTTACATCCATTTCCGCGCTCGGAATTGATGAGGATCCGATTCTCGGAAAAACAGGAAGCGTTGCCGTGCCGGAATTCGGCACTCACTTTGTTCGTCAAATGCTTATTGATACACAACCTACCACGTTCGATGAGCTTGTCCGAATATCCGGTCTTTCCCACGGCACAGATGTATGGCTCACAAATGCTCAGGATCTCGTCCGAGACGGTGTTGCAACACTTAAGCAGGTTATCTGTGCACGAGACGACATTATGCTCTATCTCATAGACAAGGGAGTTGACCCGAAGCTTTCCTTTACTATAATGGAAAGTGTCAGAAAGGGAAAGGGGTTAAAGCCTGATTGGGAAGAGGAAATGCTCTCTCACGATGTTCCGCAATGGTATGTAGATTCGTGCAAAAAGATAAAATATATGTTCCCCAAGGCTCACGCCGTTGCATACGTTATGATGGCATTTCGTATTGCATGGTTTAAAGTTCACCATCCAAAGGCTTTTTATGCAGCATATTTTTCCATTCGAGCAAAAGCATTTGATGCTTCTGTTATGACAAACGGTGATGCAGTTGTCCTTTCGAAAATGGACGAACTGAACGCAATGGAAAAGATTTCGCAGAAGGAAGAAAATATGCTTGTCACGCTTGAAGTCTGTCACGAATTTTACAAGCGCGGGCTTACGTTTGATCCGATAAATCTATATGAGTCCGATACTAAGAATTTTAAAATCACGGAGAATGGACTCATACCTCCGTTCACGGCAATTTCCGGCCTCGGCGAGGTTGCGGCACAGAATATAGTTGATGAACGTGTAAACGGTCGCTTTATGTCTATAGAAGAAATGCAGAACAGATGTAAGCGCGTATCCAAAGGCGTTATTGAAATGCTTGAGGCAAATAACGTTCTGCGTGACATTCCTAACACAAGTCAAGTATCGCTTTTTTGATAAAAACAATAAAAATCCAAAAAAATATTGCAATTAAGTTCAAAATATGGTATTTTATATTAGATAAGTATTGTGAGGTGAAAGACGTGCGTTTTATTCCAATAAATCTCGATAATGTAAAAAATGCTGCAACAATGTTTGTCGGTATAGCAAATGCCGAACCGTGGAACGGTAAGTGGACATATTCATCTGCATACGCGCGCCTTTTTACAATTGCAAAGTCTATCGGATTTACAGGATTTATTACTATGGACAACAACGGACTTCCGTGTGGTTTTGTTATGGGGAATACTAAAAACCGTGATGACGGCGGGCTGGATTTTGTTCTTTGTGAAATCTGCTATCAAAATAATGATGCAGGACTTGTATATGCACAAAAGACACTTGATTATCTTTCTGAGCAGCTTGCAATGCGTCATATTGTCCGTATGCTATATGTGGAGCAAGGAGGAAGCGGTGTTTCACGGTACTTTGCAATGTTGAATTTCTCAAAAATGGAAGAAGTTGTAGCGGTTGAAAAACGCATAAATTAAAAACTTTTGGAGATAATGTTAAAAAAATCGCAATTTCCTCTTGATTTTCTTGAAAAATGTGGTAAACTAACATAGGTAAAAAATTTAAGGAGATGTAATTATGCCACTTGTAACTTCAACAGAAATGTTCAAAAAAGCATATGAGGGCGGCTATGCTATCGGCGCCTTCAATGTAAACAACATGGAGATTGTCCAGGGTATCACTGAGGCAGCAAAAGAGGTTAACTCGCCTCTTATTCTCCAGGTTTCCGCAGGTGCGAGAAAGTATGCAAAGCACGTGTACCTCATGAAGCTCATCGAAGCTGCTATTGAGGATACAGATCTTCCGATCTGCGTTCACCTTGACCATGGTGACAGCTTTGATATCTGTAAATCCTGCATCGACGGCGGATTCACTTCCGTTATGATCGACGGTTCCAAATATTCTTTTGAGGAAAATATTGAGCTCACAAAGAAGGTTGTTGACTATGCTCACGCTCATGGCGTTGTAGTAGAGGGTGAGCTTGGAAAACTTGCCGGTATTGAGGATGATGTAAACGTATCCGATGAGGATGCTCAGTTCACAAATCCGGCAGAGGTTGAAGAGTTTGTTACACGTACAGGTGTTGACTCTCTCGCTATTGCTATCGGCACAAGCCACGGTGCATTCAAGTTCAAGGGTGAGCCGCGCCTCCGCTTCGATATTCTCGAAGAGGTTTCAAAGCGCCTCCCGAATTTCCCGATCGTTCTCCACGGTGCGTCCTCCGTTATTCCGGAGTATGTTGAGATGATCAATGCAAACGGCGGTAATATGCCGGGGGCACAGGGTGTTCCTGAAGATATGCTTCGTCAGGCTGCACGTATGGCTGTATGTAAGATTAATATTGACTCTGACCTTCGTCTTGCAATGACCGGTACGGTCCGTAAATATTTTGCAGAGCATCCGGAGCACTTTGATCCGCGTCAGTACCTCTCTCCGGCAAGAGCAAATATCAAAGAGCTCGTAAAACACAAGATCGTCAATGTTCTCGGAAGCAACGACAAGATCTAACTATATTTTATAGCTGAGAATAAGGGTGACAGGCTTCAATATATATTGCGGCTTGTCACCTGTATTTTTAATTCGGGTTGTGAGTGGTTTGGGGAAAAGGTATCTCTTTTGGTTTTGTACATCTTTTGTCGCAACTGCGACTGTTTGGTTTTTAAGTAATACTGCTCTCGCTTTTTTGTGTATGTGGATGCTGTTTCTTTTGCCGGTGGTTACTGTTCTCTGTCTGACAGAAAACAGATTCAGTGCGTCTCTTGTGCTTTTTGCGGCCGTGCTTTCGCTTGTGTATCAGAGCTATTTTACTGTAAAGGACGCTCTTCCGAGAAGCTTCTTCGCAAAACCGGAGATTACAGCAGAGGTTGCATCATATCCGGGTAATACAGATTCCGGCAAATATTCGTTCGACGCACTAATTGATTATAACGGGAAGAAAGTAAAGGCTCTTGTTTATTCCGATTTTGTTCCGGATATTCTTTCACCCGGCGATACTGTGCATATGCAAGCAAAATTATACGAGCTTAAAAACACACGGTATTTTGCAGAAAAGACGTATTACAAGTCGAGATACACAGACACCGTTATGTTCGCAGAAAACGTGGTTGTTCTGTCAGAAAGTGAAGAAATACAACTCAGGTATCTTCCTCAGTTTCTTGCAAAAAATTTTAAAGATAAGATTTGGGATATTTACAACGTGAGCACAGCTTCGCTTGTAAGCTCGCTTATTATGGGAGATAAGAGTGGTCTTTCGGAAGATTTTCGCAATAATCTGTCTGCGACCGGAATGTCTCATGCAATTTCGGTTTCAGGACTTCACATTTCTTTTATTCTCGGGTTGTTTTTGTATTTTTCAAAGAATAAATATATAAAGCTTGCAGTACAACCGCTTGTTTTTCTTTTCGTGCTTATGGTGGGAGCACCACAATCTGCTCTTCGCGCATTCATCATGCAGATGTTTGTTGTTTTGTCTGATTTCGGAAAAAGAGAGTATGACCAGATTACGGCATTGGCTTTTTCTGCATTTCTGCTATGCGTGTTGAATCCTTATTGTGTAACAGATTCGGCATTTCTGTTGTCATTTGCAGCAACTCTTGGTATAATAGTGTTATATCATAGGCTTCGCGAGATTTTTGAATGTTTAACAGTACATAAAAAGAGCTATTTGAGAAAGCTGACTGTGGGAATGGTATCTGTTGCGGCGGTGTCTGTTTCCGCAACGGTTTTCACAGCTCCGCTTACAGCATATTTATTCGGTACGGTTTCTGTTGTTGGACCGGTTGCGAATATAATTCTGAACGTTTTTATATCTGCTGTGTTTTCACTGGGCTTTATGAACACCTTGATTGGTTTTTTGTTTCCGACTGTTGCAAAGGTAGGAGCGTATATTATAGATTTTTTGGTGGGAATTATTATGAGTATTGTAAATGCGTTGGCAGCGCTTCCTGTGTCTGAGCTTTTTACAGGTGAGCCTGTTGTCCTTTTTATGATATGTTTTATCTGTTTTGTAGTTATCTATGCAATTTTAGCAGGAAGAAAAAAACTCCGCATTCCGATGACTCTGATATCTGTTTTGGTTGCCGTTGTCTGTTCTTTTGCAGTATTGAATGCTGAAAAAGAACAGATGATGAATAGCGATGGTATTCGCTTTGATGTTCTTGATGTAGGGCAGGGGCAGTGTATTATTGCAACATCCGGAGATTCTTGTGCCGTTATAGATTGCGGCGGTGATTCTCCTGCAGACCGTATTGCAATAGCACACCTTTTTGGTCTCGGTGTTTCTGATATTGATGCATTTGTACTTACTCACGCGCACGCTGACCACGCAAACGGAGCAGAATATCTTATGAGATCTGTTAGAACAAAAGCAGTGTATATGCCTGCAACTGACAGAGAAAATGCAACGTTTATAGATATCGCAGACAATGCCGACGATGAGTGTAATACTGTGTTTGTAGATAAAGATACAACAATAGAACTTGAGGGGATGAAAATAAAACTTCTCACGCTTCCTGTTGGAAGTGACGAGAACGAGAACGGTCTTGTCGTTCTTGTGTGCGACGAAGATTATGAACTTCTCATAACGGGTGACATTGCAACATCAAATGAGAAGCTTGTTCTCGATCGTATTCCCGATTGCGAGGGATACATTGTGGGACACCACGGCTCAAAAACATCAAGTTCGCAGGCACTTCTGAACCGCGCGCTACCTGAACTGTCCGTTATTTCCGTAGGTGAGGGAAACTCTTACGGACATCCTTCCTCACAAACAATGAAGAGGCTTCTCAATATCGGCTCTGAGGTAAGAAGAACCGATACTGAAGGGACGTTGACTTTCTATTCAAGAGAAAAGGAGACGGAAGTAGAATGAATATGAAATTGGAAGAATTCAAGCAAAAACTGAAATCGGAAGACTTTTCTTCTTTGTATATTTTTTACGGAGAAGAAGTGTATCTTCTTGAATATTATCTTTCTGAGCTTCAAAAGAAAGTTGTCGGAGACATGATGCCGGAATTTAACCTTACGGTTATAAACAAAGAACCGGAGTTTAATGAGCTTGCAGATGTGGTGGAAAGCTATCCTGCAATGAGTGACCGCCGCCTTGTAATTGTGCGTGATTTTGATGTCATATCTGCAAACGTTGATTTTTCCGAAAAGGCAGAAAAGCTTTTTTCTGATATGCCTGAGCATTGTGTACTGGTTTTTGTATATTCAAATATTGAGTATAAGCCCGATAAAAGAAGAAAACTGTATAAGATTTTTGAAAAATACGGCTATGCGGTCGATTTTAAAAAACAGTCGCGTACTGACTTGATTTCATGGATAAAGCGCAGATTTCTTGCAAACGGCAAGGATATTAGTTCTGACATTGCAGATTTTATGATGTATTACTGCGGAGAGATTATGCAACAGCTTATCCCCGAAATTGAAAAGGTATCGGCATATGCAAAGAAAAAAGAAATTTCGCGCGCCGACATAGAGAGCATTGCTTCACGTAATGTGACATCGGCGGTATTCGATGTCGCTAATGCCGTGGCAGAGAAAAAATATAGAGAGGCGCTTTCTGTTCTCGAAGATCTTGAGGCACAGAACGAGAAACCCATTCCGGTGCTTGCACTTATCGCACAGCAATTCCGCCGTCTTTATGCCGCAAAGCTTATTATAGAGCGCGGAGGTGGTAAAAAAGAGGTAATGGAGCTATTTGATATGAGAAGTGACTATCCCGCTCGTCTTGCTTTGAATGCAGCGCGTGCGATGAGTA
Source organism: Eubacteriales bacterium (assembly GCA_045539475.1). Taxonomy (GTDB): domain Bacteria; phylum Bacillota; class Clostridia; order Oscillospirales; family JAAYXM01; genus SIG480. The sequence continues at coordinate 31,884 of JAZQFJ010000010.1, forward strand.
AAGTGCATCTACGCCGTTCAATTGAACTTACTACTCACGCAGACGAAAAGCTTAAATTTGGTGCAGGATGGGAAGTTCTGTCTACGCTTATTGCGTCAATAGCAGCGGAGGGATAATGATGAAGTGCGTTCTTGAAACAATTATCGTAGAGGGACGTTATGATGTAAATACGCTTTCTCAGTGTGTGGATGCCCATATTATTGAAACGTCGGGATTCGGGATTTTCAACAACAAAGAAAAACGCAGGCTTATTGAACGCCTTGCTGAAAAAAACGGCATAATTGTGCTGACGGACAGTGATGGTGCTGGTCTTGTTATCCGTAATCATATAGCAAGCTTTGCTCGTGGAAGGGTAAAGCACGCATATATACCGGAAATAGAAGGAAAAGAACGCCGCAAAAGTTCGGCTTCAAAAGCAGGTTTTTTGGGTGTTGAGGGTATGACCCCGGATGTAATAATAAATGCACTCAGGCGCGCCGGGGCAACCTTTACAGACGAGCCTGAAAGACACGGCGCTGGTATCACGAAGCAGGATATGTACGCTATGGGACTTTCCGGCGGAGAAAAGAGCGCAGAAAAAAGAGAAGCTATTGCAAAAAAACTTGACCTTCCGAAAAATTTGTCGGCAAACGCCTTTCTTGCTGCTGTTAATATGATATTCACGCGCGAGGAATTTGAAAAAGCAGCAGATGAATGTGTTATTTAAGCTTGTATAAATTTTTAATCAGTCGCTCGGCTTTGTTATTGTGCGGCTGATTTTTTCATATGTTTAATACTGAGGTGATTTTGTATGCCAAAGCGTTACAACAGAGCTCAGAAAAAACAAAAGAAAAGTAAATTTGTATATTTCCGCCTTTTTATCTGTTTTATGATAATCTGTGCGGCAGTTGTGCTCAAGTATACAAATGCTCCGATAGTGGCAAAGCTTTCTGAAAAGGTAAACAGTGAACTAAAACTCAGCGAGGCGGTTGAGGTGATAAGCCGGGTAACGGATGTTGACGAAAAAATCACCGAAGTTTTCCAAAAAAGTGAAGAGAAGCAGGGGCGTGAAGATGTCTCTGAGTCAGTATTTAATGAGGATTATTACATAGGCAATAAAACAGAGGAGTTTGAGCGGGAAGTTGCAGAAGAACGGAAAAGAGCAGAGTATGAGGCAAAAAAGCTGAGTGTGGAAACACTCAGCTTTCAAATGAGCGAGGAAGAACTTTTGGATGATACAAAAGCAGAACCATTCAAAATCCCACCACCATCTTATTGCAGTTATGAAAAAGTCGAGCTCAGTTTTAAGCATAAATCTCCTCTTTACGGCATTATAACGTCAAAGTACGGATATCGCGACCATCCGATAATTGAAGATGCAAGCTTTCATACAGGACTTGATATCGCTGCAAAAAGCGGCACTGCAATTTCTGCATTTGCTGATGGAACGGTAATAGAATCCGGCAAAAATAAAACATATGGTAACTACCTTCTTATTGAGCATAAAAACGGGATACGCAGTTTTTACGGACATAATTCTCGTCTTTCTGTAAAAAAAGGGCAGAGGGTAAAGTTAGGGCAGAAAATAGCCGAAGTTGGAAGTACCGGAATGTCAACCGGTCCGCATCTTCATTTTGAAGTAAGAAAGGGAACAACACGCCTTGACCCGGCTTTGTATGTTTCTCCTGAAACTGTATGATAAAAAACATAAAAATCAAGGTAAGTGTTCCTTTTGTTCTGCTTGTTGCAACAATGTATACCCTCGATGCCGGAAACGTTTTTATACCCACTTTTTTTGCTGTTATTATTCATGAGCTTTCGCATGTTGCCGCAATATTTTTGTGTGGTGCCAGTATCGACGTTGTTGATATACGCGCTTTCGGGATACGGGTAAATGTTCCGGAGCTTTCATGTATGCCATACAAAAAAGAAATAATAATCGCCACCGCAGGACCACTTGCCGGAATAATAACGGCAAGCTTGGGTTTTGCAGTGGCAAAAATACTGAATACAGCAATTTTTGATTATTTTATAGGGATAAATGTTCTGATAACTGCCATAAACCTAATTCCGGTTTATCCGCTTGATGGTGGCAGGATTATCCTTGGTATAGTGCTACAGTATCTTCCGGTAAGGGTGGCATATACCATAAGTTATATCCTGGCGATTGTATCAATCGGAATCCTTTTGGGATTGTGTACGTTTCTCGCGCTTCGCGGTACGCTCAATCCGTCTCTCGTTATCTTTACTGCATACATTGCACTTTGTGGTATTAAAGCACATCACCGGATTTGAGTTTTTCTACAAACAGTTTTTCTTTAGCTGTAAGCGGTGCAGTTTCAAGCATATCCGGACGCTTTTGATATGTACGGATAATTGACTGTTCGCGTCGCCATTTTTTAATGTTTGCATGATGCCCGGAAAGAAGCACCTCAGGAACTTCACGTTCGTGCCATACCGCCGGTCGTGTGTATTGCGGATATTCCAGAAGTCCTGCAAAATGGCTTTCTTCGGAAAAGCATTCCTCGTCTGAAAGGACTCCAGGAAGCATTCTTGCAATTGCATCAGTCACCGCCATTGCCGGAATTTCTCCGCCGGTGAGAACAAAGTCTCCTATCGACAGTTCTTCATCAACGCATTCTTCAATGAAACGTTCATCTATACCTTCATAATGACCGCAAACGAGAATTATATGAGAATAATCACTTGAAAGTATTTTTGCCTTTTCCTGATTGAAAACAGAGCCCTGTGGCGACATATAGATGGTGTGGGCATCCGGGCTGTTTTTCTTTATCTCTGCCCAGCAGTTATATAGTGCATCAGCAAACATAACCATACCCATTCCACCGCCATAGGGGTAATCATCCACTTGCTTCTGCTTGTTTTTGGTATAATCGCGGATTTGATAATATCCAATTTCGAGCTTTCCGTCGCGGCGTGCACGTCCTATAATACTTTCACTCATCATTGCATCACAGGCATCGGGGAAAAGCGTCATTATGTCAATTCGCATCACTTGCACCGCCTTTTTCCGTTTTCATTCCGGGAATTGTGCTCACATACATAACTCCCGCCTCAATATCTACCTCGCGGACAAATTCTTCTACGGCTGGAATCATATATTCATCTTTTCCGCGGATAACGTAAACGTCATTAGAGGGAAGTGTTAAAACCTCCCGTATCTTTCCAAGCTCTTGTCCGTCTGCATCGATTACGGTAAGACCTTCTAAGTCTGCAATAAAATATGCACCGTCATCAAGCTCAACTTCATCTCGATCGACACAAACACATTTGTTTCTGTATTTTTGTGCTTCATTAATGTTGTTAATTCCTGCAAGCTTTAAGAGAACACAGGTCTTGTGAACTCTTGCGCGTTCAACCTCAAACGGCTTTTCGTCTATATATACAACGTCAAAATCACAGAGAAAATCATCGGTATCGCTCCATGGCTGGACCTTGAGCTCGCCGTATACGCTGTGCGTGTTGACGATTTTTCCGGCTTCAATGAATTCCATATTATCCCCATCCTGAAATTAAGAATAGTTTGCTTATAAATTCGGGGCTGTCACAATTTGCGGACAGCCCCGAATTTAAAATCAGTCTAAAATATCGACCGATACCTTGATATTATCGCGAAGTGCGGCAGATTTAACAACAGTGCGAATTTCCTTCGCAATGCGGCCGTGCTTGCCGATAACTTTTCCCATATCGTCGGGAGCAACACGAAGCTCAAGAACAAGTCCGTCCTCTTTTTCTACTTCTGTTACGCTCACAGCATCCGGGTTTTCAACAAGGCTTTTTGCAATGTACGTTAAAAGGTCTTTCATAGGTTGTCACCTTTTCTCCGGTTTCACCGGTGGCAATTTACTGAATTGCGCCAGTTTTCTTTAAGAGTGCTTTCACAGTGTCTGTCGGCTGTGCGCCATTCTTCATCCACTCAAGAGCGCGGTCTGTATCAATCTTGATTTCAGCCGGTTCTGTAAGCGGGTTGTATGTTCCGATTTCCTCGATAAATCTGCCGTCGCGCGGGAATCTTGAATCAGCAACAACAACACGGTAGAACGGAGCTTTCTTTGCACCGATTCTGCGAAGTCTGATCTTTACCATTAGTTTTCACCTCCGAAAATTTTATAAAAGCAAATATATGATAAATTTGTTTGCTTACGATAAATTAAAATCCGAACGGAAGTCCGCGCCCTCCGCCTTTCTGAGCGCGGCGCATCTTGCGTGACATCTGCTTGCCCATGGCACCGCTTGTCATTTGCTTCATCATCTTGCGGGAAGCTTCAAACTGCTTTAAAAGCCTGTTCACTTCTTCAACGCTCACGCCGCTTCCTGCCGCGATGCGCTTTTTTCGGCTGAAATTTATCTGGTTTGGGTTATCACGTTCATACGGTGTCATAGAAGAGATAATGGCATCCGTACGAAGAAGAGCGCGTTCGTCTATCTTTACGCCTGAAAGCGCTTTGTGGTCGATTCCCGGTATCATCTTAATGAGGTCGGTCATTGAACCCATGTTCTGCATCTGCTTCATCTGCTCACGGAAATCCGTAAGGGTGAATGAGTTTTCGCGAATTTTCTTTTCAAGCTCAATCGCTTGTTTTTCGTCAAAAGCCTGTTCAGCTTTTTCTATAAGAGAAAGAACATCGCCCATACCGAGGATACGCGAAGCTATTCTATCGGGGTGGAACTGTTCAATACCGTCAAGTTTTTCACCGACACCTACAAACTTTATAGGTTTGCCGGTAACAGCGCGGACTGAAAGAGCTGCGCCGCCGCGAGCATCGCCGTCAAGCTTTGTTAGGAAAACGCTGTCAATGCCAAGTGCTTCGTCAAAAGCGGAAGCTGTGCTTACGGCATCCTGACCGCTCATAGCATCTATAACAAGCATAATCTCCGTAGGGGAGACCTCAGCTTTTATGGCTTTAAGCTCATTCATAAGCTCTTCGTCAATGTGAAGTCGACCTGCCGTATCAAGGAAAACAATGTCGTTTCCGTGCTTGTTTGCATGCTCTATCGCAAGACGTGCAATCTCTACCGGCTTTTTATCCTCGGCCTTAAATACCGGAATATCAAGCTGAGAGCCCAGCACCTCAAGCTGCTTTATCGCAGCGGGGCGGTATATGTCACACGCAACGAGAAGCGGACGCTTGGATGAGGTCTTTTTAAGGTGCGATGCAAGCTTTGCAATGTTTGTTGTTTTACCTGCGCCTTGAAGACCGACAAACATAACAACAGTCGGAGGTTTGGGGGAGATGTTCAGCTTTTCGCCTTCACTGCCCATAAGAGCACAGATTTCTTCGTTTACTATTTTTACAATCTGCTGTGCGGGGTTAAGTCCTTCAAGAACTTCTGTTCCGACAGCACGCTCGGAAACCTTTGAAACAAAATCGCGGACGACCTTGAAATTGACATCGGCTTCGAGCAAAGCAAGCTTGATTTCCCGCATTGATTCTTTTATGTCGCGTTCGGTAAGACGTCCTTTTGAACGGAGCTTTTTGAATGCTGCGGAAAGCTTGTCAGTCAGACTTTCAAAAGCCATTTACTGCCTCCTGAAATAAAAATCAATCATCCAGAGCTTTTGCCAGCGTGCGGATATCCATAGCGCAGGAATCAAGCTCGATGTTTCTGTAGTTTGTGTCATTTATAGCCATAATACGCTCGGCGGCTTCGGTTATTTTCTTAACGTTGTCCGAAAGTCTGCCGTATTTTTCGGCAAGACCGAGCTTTTCTTCAAAATTGCGGAGAATTTCTTCGGAGCGGACAATGCTGTCACGTACACCCTGACGGGTGATTCCAAGGTGTTCTGCGATTTCCGCGAGAGATAAATCTTCGTTGTAATAAAGATCAAAAAGCTCGCGCTGCTTTTCCGTGAGAATATCCCCGTAAAAATCGAATAAAATTGTAAGTTCAAGAGAGACGTTTCTCATACCTCATCCTCCTTTGTAAAGTTAATGCGCTTTACAATATGGTATTGTACCACAAAGTATGCCTTTTGTCAAGAGAAATATCAACATATAGTATAAATTTAACATTTGTTTTAATTTTTACTGTTGTAATGCGATGGAAAATTGTGTATAATATACTTTAAAGAAAGTCATCTTCAAAGGAGGTTGGAAAACTGTGAATATGACTTATAAGGAAATAATGCCGGGAATAAAGCTGCGTGTTATCGAAAGCGGGCGATTTGAAACAAATTGCATTTCCATTCAGTTTCTTTCCCGTTCAAGTGATGAAATTGCAACATCAATGGCGCTTATCCCACGTATCCTGAGAAGAGGGACAACAAAGCATCCGGATATGGAATCGCTTGCAGCGGCTCTTGATGATATGTACGGTACGCGTATAGAACCTGTTTCGCGCAAATACGGTGATGTTTCATCTGCAGGATTTATATGCGATTTCGTTGATATGGAAGAAAAAATGCTTACCGGCGCGATAAAACTTCTTGGTGAGATTCTTCTTGATCCGAAAACCCGCAACGGTATGTTCCTTGATGAATATACCGACGGAGAGAGAGCTAATCTTATCGACGAAATAAAGTCTGAAATAAACAACAAAATGTCATATGCGCTTCGCCGCACAAATGAATGCATTTTCGGCACTTCTCCGTATGCCGTCAACGAGCTCGGCACAGAGGATGCGGCAGAATGTATTGATAATAAATCGCTATTTAAGTTTTATAAGAAAATTATTTCATCCTTCCCGTGTGAGATTTTCTTTTGCGGGAATTACACATATGATGAGGTTGAGCGTGCTGTTTTGTCTGTTTTTAAACCGGCTATGCGGGATAAGGTGACGAAGTTTTCATCAAAATCTCCGGAGTATGAAGCAGAAAAGCGCGTATGTGAGCGTATGGATATTGCGCAGGCAAGCCTTATTATAAGTATGTATACAGACGAGAAGGATATATATATTTCAAAACTTCTTGCATCTGTCTTAGGTGGCGGAACTTCATCCAAATTATTCAATAATGTCCGCGAAAAAGAGTCACTCTGCTATTCCACGGGCGCAATGTTTGATTCGTTTAAGAGGGTTATGTATATGTACGCAGGCATTGACCCGAAGAATGCTTCAAAGGCAGAAACGGCAATTCTTCGCGAGTTTAAAAGCTGTACAGATGGAGATATATCGGAAGAAGAAATAACCAATGCAAAAAAGGCAATGATCGATGATCTTCTCACAACCGAAGATTCCGTTTATGCAATGGAGGCATTCTGGCTCCGTTCTTCGCTTCTTGGTGATGAACGTACACCTCGCGAGGTTGCATCAGCGATAAAAAATGCTGATGGACAAAGAATAGTGGAAGTTGCAAAAGGACTTGTGCCGTCGGTGACGTATCTTCTTACAGGAATGGAGGGAACAGAAAATGAAAGAAAACTCTTACCCGAGCTGTAATCAGAAAATGATATCTCATACCTGCGGTAACGGTTTAAAAATATGCGTGTTCCCGAAGCCTGGTTTTCGCAGAGCTTATGCAATGCTTGCAGTAAATTACGGCTCTGTTGATATTACATTTACATCAGGAAATGAAGAATACACATCACCGCTCGGTGTTGCACATTTTCTCGAGCATAAGGTTTTCGAACAGCCGGACGGGGGGAACGCTTTGCAGACTTTTGCAAAAACCGGTGCATCTCCGAACGCGTTTACAAGCAAAACAATGACTGCATATCATTTTTCCGGAACGGAGAAGTTTATGCACAATCTCGAAATCCTCCTTGATTTTGTAACCTCGCCGTATTTCACGGTCGAGAATGTGGCGAAAGAGCAGGGAATAATCGGTCAGGAAATAGGTATGGTAAATGACCGACCGGGATGGAAAGTATATGAAAATCTTATGTCGTCGTTGTATTCTGTGCATCCGGCAAAGGATTCTATAATCGGAACAGTCGAAAGCATAGGCGAAATAACGCGTGAAACACTATTCAAATGCTATAATACATTTTATGTTCCGTCGAACATGACACTTTGCGTTGCAGGAGATGTTTCCGCAGAAAAGATCATCGCTACGGCAGAATCTATGCTTTCCCGCGAAAGAGTAGTGCTTCCTGCACGAGATTATGGCTGTGAACCTGCACACGTTGCAAGAGCGTTTGTCGAAGAAAGGATGGAAACTGCGATTCCTCTTTTCGGTATAGGTGCAAAATGTATGCTTCGTACTAACGGAGAAGATGGGATGAGAAACCGTCTTGTTGCAGAGCTTGCGGCAGATGTTCTTGCAGGCCCTTCCTCGCGTCTTTACGCAAAGCTTTACGGCAACGGAGATATCGGTGCTGAGTTTGATGCAGAAGCAATGGTTTTGCCCGGAAGCATCGCTATGATGATATCGGGAGAAAGCAGAAACCCTCAAAAAGTTCTTGATGAAGCTATTGCGGCAGCGCAGTCTCTTGCGACTGATATTGATTATGGCTATTTCAACAGAATAAAGAAAGCAAACTTAGGCGCATCACTTCGCTCGCTTGACAGGGTGAAATCTCTTTGCCACGAACAGGTTGAGGCAACCTTTGCCGGATATGACTATCTTGACACAATAGATGTGATGAATGAGATTTCGGCAGCCGAAGTTTCGGCTTTTATCGGCAAGATGTTCAAAGAAGACAGAATTTCTCTTTCTGTTGTCAGCGGAAAGTAGGTGCGCATATGAAGAACCATATCGCTTTTCCGGGACTTGGATTGGAGTTTACACTTAACCGTGTTGCATTTGAGGTTTTCGGACATCCTATATACTGGTATGCCATAATAATAGCATCAGGATTTCTGCTTGCCGTGTTTTACGGCTTTCATCGCAGCCGTGAGTTTAAGCTATCTGAGGATAACATCAGCGGGATGCTTACCGTGGCAGTACCGCTTGCGATTGTCTCGGCAAGAGCATATTATGTCATCTTTGAGTTTGATAAATACCGCGATAATCTCATCAGTGTTTTGTATATATGGGAAGGCGGTATAGCGATTTACGGCGCAATAATCGGTGCAATAATCGGCGCGTATATTTATTGTCGGTATAAGAAAATGAGTATTGTGCGTTTTCTCGATATCGGCGCGCTGGGACTTATGATAGGGCAGGCAATAGGTCGCTGGGGGAATTTCGTCAACGCCGAGGCGTTTGGTGGTGTGACAACTCTTCCGTGGCGCATGCAGATAGGAAACGGTGCGTGCGTTCATCCGACATTTCTTTACGAATCTCTGTGGAATGTGATAGGTTTTGCAATTCTTCACTTTTATTCAAAGTACAGACGTTTTGACGGAGAGGTTTTTTGGCTGTATGTTCTCTGGTATGGTATCGGCCGTGCAATTATAGAAGGACTGCGTACCGACAGCCTGTATTTCTTCGGTACCGGAATACGTACATCTCAGGCATTGGCACTAATAACGGCAATCATGGCAGCGATTGTCCTTGTATACAATTATAAAAGATTAAAATCGGAGGTAAAAACAAATGAGTGCAGTAATAATTGACGGAAAGGCGACTTCAAAAAAACTTCGCGGAGAGGTTTATGATAAAGTTAAAAAGCTCGGCGATATGGGAATTAAAGCAGGTCTTGCTGTTGTTATAGTTGGTGATGATCCGGCAAGCCGTACATATGTCAACAATAAAAAGAAGGCCTGCGCAGAGTGCGGAATTTACAGTGAGGAATATGCTCTCCCGGCAGAGACAACAGAAGACGAACTTCTTGCACTTATCGACAAGCTCAATAATAAAGAGGATATAAACGGTATTCTCGTTCAGCTTCCGGTGCCGAAGCACATTTCTGAGGATAAAATCATAAATGCAATCCGCCCGGACAAGGACGTAGATGCATTCCATCCGCAGAACGTCGGAAAGATTATGACAGGAGATTTTGATTTTCTACCGTGTACTCCGGCAGGAGTAATGGCTCTTTTTGAAGAATACGGAATTGATGTTGCGGGTAAGCGTGCGGCTGTTATCGGGCGTTCTAACATCGTCGGCAAGCCACAGTCTATGCTCCTTCTTCACAAAAACGCAACCGTTACCATTTGCCATTCAAAGACACGTGATCTTGCAAAAATCCTGCGCGAATCCGACATTATCGTTGCGGCGGTAGGCAGAGCAGGATTTGTTACAGGTGATATGGTCTCCGAAGGAGCTGTTGTTATGGATGTCGGTATAAACAGAAACGCAGAAGGAAAACTCTGCGGTGATGTTGATTTTGCATCAGTTGAGCCGAAGGCTTCTTTCATTACGCCTGTACCGGGCGGTGTTGGTCCGATGACTATTACTATGCTTATGAAAAACACCTTAAAGGCAGCTTGCATACAAAACGGCGTAAATATCTGACAAATTCGTTGAAAATTTAGATATTTTTGGGTTGACAAACCACGCCAAAAAGCGTATAATATATTTCGTGGCGTCATAACGCCGCAGTTATGGAGTCTGCTATGCGTATTAACATTAAACAACTTCGCGACGGAAGCTTAACCGAAAAGCAATTTGAGTTTAAGCTTGATATCTCGGATACAGAGCTGTCTGTTGCCGCTCCAATAACGGTTTCCGGTGAAATCGTTAACCGTGCGGATGTTCTTCTTCTTTCTATGACGGTTGAAGGAGAACGCAATCTTTGTTGTGACAGATGTGCAAAGGAATTTTCCCGTATTACCTCAGTTCCGTTTGAGTCTTGCATTGTCGATCATCTCGACAACGAAGATGAGGAAGACGATTTCATCGTATGTGAGGGAGATGAGCTTGATATTTCCGAGCTTGCTGTGTCTGTGTTTATCCTAGGATTTGAAAGCAAAAACCTTTGTCACGAAGATTGCAAAGGGCTCTGCCAGAAATGCGGGGCAAATCTTAATGAGCAAGCATGCAACTGCAAGGACGAGTCGATTGACCCAAGGCTTGAAATTCTTGCACAGTTGCTTGATGACTGAATAGAATTATCTTTTTATATATTGAAGGAGGTGTCACTCATGGCAGTACCAAAGAGAAAACATTCTAAATCGAGGAGAGACATGAACCGCAGCGCACATTGGAAGCTTTCACTTCCGGGAATCGGCGCTTGCCCGAAGTGCGGAGCAATGAAGCTTTCACACAGAGCTTGCAAGAATTGCGGAACATATAACGGTCGCGAGGTTATCGCTGCTGATTCAGCAAACTAATTTCGCCAAATTCTCAATTCGGTAAAGGGTAGAGGAGGATGGTTCATCCTCCTCTTGTTTTTATATTGTAATTTCAGTACATATTATATAATCAACTTAAGGGATGGGGAGTGATTTTTTTGAGTGCGTATATAAAAGAAGTAGAAACAGGAAGTCCGGCGGAGCGCGCCGGAATCATCGCAGGAGACGAGCTTGTTTCAATAAACGGGCATAATATCCGCGATGTCCTTGACTATAAGTTTTATTCATATGATAAACGCCTTAAAATAGAGCTCGCCCGCAAGAAAGTGAAAGTAAAAAAAGACGAGGGCGAAGATCTCGGGCTTGTCTTTGAAACATATCTTATGGATAAGGCAAAAAGATGTGCAAACAATTGCGTGTTCTGTTTTGTTGATCAAATGCCAAAGGGAATGCGCGAAACACTTTACTTTAAAGATGACGATGCGCGGATGTCTTTCCTTTTGGGAAACTACATCACGCTGACAAACTTATCCGAAGAAGATATAGATCGTATAATCCGTATGCACATAAGCCCTGTTAATATCTCCGTGCATGCAACAGATCCTGAGGTGCGTAAAAAAATGGTCAGGAATCCGCGTGCGGGAGAGTGTTTTGAAATAATGCGCCGCTTTACGGATGCAGGAATATCTCTTAACTGTCAAATTGTTGTATGTCCCGGACTTAATGACGGAGAAATTTTGCGTCGCTCTATTTCTGATATGCTTTCTCTCGGTGAGTGTATTGAGAGTATAGCGGTTGTTCCTGTGGGAATAACCAAATATCGCGACGGATTATATCCGCTTACGCCAATGACGCCTCAGAACGCCGAAGAGACTATACGCATCGTTGAAGAAATAGGAGAGAAAACAAAATCTGAACGGGGAAATCGTGTTGTTTATGCAGCGGATGAGTTATATATAAAAGCGGGAATAAGCCTTCCGCAAGACAGTTATTACGATGGATATCCGCAGCTTGATAACGGCGTAGGGCTTATGACGCTCCTGCGAGAAGAATTTTGCGATGCACTTGAGTATACTGATATCCCTCAGCGTGTAGAGCCATTTTGTGTGGCAACAGGAGTTTCTGCCGCACCTTTTATAAGAAAACTGATTGACGAATTGAAAGAAAAGTGCGATAATATAGACAGTGCAGAAGTATACGCAGTAAAAAACAACTTTTTCGGAGAAACTATTGACGTTGCAGGTCTTGTCACCGGGCGCGATCTTATCGAAGCATTGCGTGGGAAAAAGCTTGAAAAAAGATTGCTTATTCCAAATGTGATGTTACGCCATGGTGAAAATGTTTTTCTGGATGATGTTAGCGTAGATGATGTGGAACACGAGCTTGGAGTGACGGTTGTTCCGGTTGAAAATGACGGTGGACAGCTTCTTGCGGCAATGCTCGCATTATAGGAGGTTTTGGATAAATGGGAAAGGCTGTTGTGGCGATAGTCGGAAGACCTAACGTCGGAAAATCAATGCTTTTCAACAAGCTTATCGGAAAAAGAATGTCAATTGTAGAGGACACCCCGGGTGTAACTCGCGATAGACTGTACGCTGATTGTGAATGGGCAGGAAGAACATTTACATTAGTTGATACAGGCGGAATAGAGCCGCAAACGGATAGCGAGATTCTGCGCTTTATGCGTGATCAGGCTGAAATTGCGGTTCAGAATGCTGATGTTATTGTGTTTATGACGGATTTAAAAACCGGACTTACAGCGGCAGATCAGGATGTTGCAAGTATGCTTCTCCGCTCAAATAAACCTATTGTTCTTGCGGTTAATAAATCCGATACAGTCGGAACTCCACCACCGGAGTTTTATGAATTTTACAACCTCGGTCTCGGTGACCCAATCGCTGTATCTGCAGTTCACGGTCATGGCACAGGTGACCTGCTTGATCGTTGTATCGAATATTTTCCCATTGAAAATGAAGAAGATGAGGAAGATGAAGGGATAAAGGTTGCCCTTATCGGAAAACCGAATGTCGGCAAATCCTCGCTAACGAATAAAATTCTCGGAGAAGAGCGCGTTATTGTAAGCGATATGGCGGGAACAACGCGTGATGCGGTTGATTCATCCTTTGAAAATGAATATGGGAAATATGTGTTTATTGACACTGCAGGTATCCGAAAAAAGTCAAAGGTAAACGATGACATAGAAAAATTCTCCGTTCTTCGAGCGTCACTTGCTGTTGAAAGAAGCGATGTATGCCTTATTATGATTGATGCGCAGGAAGGAGTCACCGAGCAGGACACAAAGGTTGCAGGTCTTGCTCATGACGCAGGAAAAGCGTGTATAATTGTAGTTAATAAGTGGGATCTTGTTGAAAAGGACGACAAGACCTTGCGTAAGGAAGAGGAAAAAATCCGTAAGGATTTGGCATATATGACATATGCGCCAATTCTTTTCATCTCCGCAAAGACAGGGCAACGCGTCGGAAAACTCTTTGAAATGATCAACTCTGTCTACGCCGAAAGCTCAAAGCGCATTACAACAGGAATGCTCAACAATGTTCTTGCGGATGCGGTAGCGAGAGTTCAGCCGCCGACAGATCGCGGAAAAAGGCTCAAGGTGTATTATATTACCCAGACAGGAGTGCGTCCGCCAAACTTCGTCATTTTCTGTAACGATGCAAAGCTGTTCCACTTCTCATACCAAAGATATCTTGAAAATAAGCTCCGTGAAGTCTTTGGTTTTGAAGGAACGCCAATACGTGTTGTTATAAGGCAGAAAGGAGAGAATGGTTAAGATGGATTTTGTAGCAAGATGCGTTGTAGCGGTTGTGCTTGCATATCTTTTGGGAAGCCTTAATTCCGCAATTATCGTATCACGGCTCACTATGAAAAACGATATAAGAAAATTCGGCAGCGGAAACGCAGGAACAACAAATGCGCTTCGTGTCATGGGATGGTCAAAAACCTTATTCGTCATATTAGGCGATATTTTAAAAAACGTTGTCGCAATGCTTCTTATAAAGCCGATTATGGGAAATTACGATATCGGGCTTGTTCAGGTTTTAGCAGGAATTGCGTGTATTCTGGGACATTCTTTTCCGGTATATTTCGGTTTTCGCGGGGGAAAAGGAGTTCTCTCTACCGCAACGGTCGCGTGGTGTATTGACTGGCGTATATCGCTCATCGCAATACTTGTTTTCGTTGTTGTCGTTGCAATCACAAAATATGTATCTCTCGGTTCGATAATTGCCGTATGCACAGCACCGTTCCAGTTTGCCATTTTTCACGGAGTGAGTGCCGATAATATAAAATTTATATTTTTCGGGCTCTTCGTAGCAGTATTTGTGACATATTTGCACCGTGCAAATATAAAACGACTGTTAGAAGGAACCGAAAACAAGCTCAACTTTAAAAATAAATAACCGTATTAAAAACAGTAAAAGGAGATTTTGAGATGAAAATTACTGTAGTCGGAAGTGGTGGCTGGGGAACTGCTCTTGCTGTAATGCTCTCGAAAAACGGAAATGATGTTACACTCTGGTCGTTCGAAAAGCAGGAGTTTGAACGACTCAACAACGACCGTGAAAACAGAGCTTTCCTTCCGGGCGTTCTTTTTCCGGAAGGACTCAAGTGTACCGATGATTTAAGCTTGACTGAGGATTCTGAAATTGTTGTAATGGCGGTTCCGTCTTTTGCGGTTCGCGCTACAGCTGCAAAGCTTTCGGAGTACATTACGGATAAGCATATAGTTGTTAATGTCGCAAAAGGTATTGAAAAGGAAACTTCAAAGCGCCTTTCTGAGGTTATCAAAGAAGAACTTTCTGCAAAATGTGAAATAGTTGTTCTTTCAGGTCCATCCCATGCGGAAGAAGTCGGACGTGGTGTACCCACTGCAATAATTGCAACCTCGCGCTCTAAAAAGGCAGCCGAAACTATTCAGGATGTTTTCATGAATGAGAACTTCCGCGTTTATATAACCGATGATATTATCGGCGTAGAACTCGGCGCGGCACTAAAAAATGTTATGGCACTTGCTGCCGGCATATGCGACGGACTCGGTCTTGGTGATAATTCAAAAGCGGCGCTTATGACACGCGGCCTTGCGGAAATGGTTCGCCTTGGACTTGCTTTAGGGGGTAAAGAAGATACTTTCTCCGGACTTGCAGGGCTCGGTGATCTGATAGTGACTTGTATGTCAATGCACTCAAGAAACCGCCGTGCAGGTATCCTTATCGGAGAAGGTACACCGACAGACAAAGCACTTGAGAAAATCGGCGCGGTCGTGGAAGGATATTATGCCACTCAGTCTGCAATTGAGCTTGCAAAGCGCGCCGGTGTCGAAATGCCGATAACAGGTGAGGTTTATAGAATTCTCTTTGAAGGTGCAGATGCAAAAGAGTCTCTCGTAAAACTTATGGGACGCGATAAAAGAATAGAAAGCAACACGGCTTGGAAATAAAGATCAAACACACAGAAATGATTGTATAAAGTTTCTTTACTTTTACAATCATTTTCTTTTTTGCCGTGTAGAAGTATTTGCCTATGAAAAACGGGATATAATACACTCGTTCTGTTTTTTATATTTTAAAGAGGCGGCGACTTAATGAAACGAATTTTTTCTGTTATAGTTGTAACGGTTGTTATAATTTTTTCGATGTGGGCTATGTCATCGAAATCAGAGAACACATCTCTTACGAAAGTAAAAACAATAAATCCGACAAAGAAAGATATTTATAATTATATAAATGCAAGCGGAAAAATCAAAGAGGGGAACAGGCGCAACATTTATGTAAATACCCCCGGTAAAATTGTTGAAATTTACGTGGACGTCGGTCAGCAGGTTTTAGTTGGTGACACTCTTATGGAAATAATGCCGTTTTCTGCAGAGAAAATCAAAAAAGATACCATCTCTATGGGTGAATTGAAAATCGCTGATTTTTTAGCTGATACAGGCCTTGAAATGGATTTCAATCTTCTAACAGATGTGACTATGATTGAAGGAAGAGATAAAAAAATAGAAATTATAAGTCCTATAAATGGAATTATCACGGATATAAATGTAAAAAAGGATGATTATATAACACCAATTTTAAAGCTCATAAGCGTTTCTGATTTTAGCAATCTTTATGTTTCTGCAAAAATTCCGGAAAACTATTCATATAAAATATCCGAAAAAAGCAGTGTCAAAATCAGTGCAGATGCTTTTGGAAATAAAAGCTATTCAGGAAAAATAGAAAAAATCTCTCCTGTTGCAAAATATGTACCGTCATTAACAGGTGACGGAGAAACATATATCGAAGCAAAAATAAGCATCAATAAGCCATCTTCTTTGTTACGTCCGGGATTAACCGTTAATGCAAAAATCAATTCTGAAACGAAAAAGGACTCATTAACGCTCCCGTATGACTGCATTCTTCAGGATGAAAAAAACAGGGAATATGTTTATCTTGTTAAGGACGGTGTAGCAGTTAAAAGGTATATACTTACAGGAGACGAGCTTGAAAACGAAGTTGAAATCAAAAACGGAATTATGCCTGATGATATGATAGTTTTCAAACCAACAGGAGATGAATTGAATAATAAACACGTAATGGTGGACTAAATGAGAATAATAGATGTCTTTAACATATCGGCATTGAACGTCTTTCGCAGAAAAAGCAAAAATGTAATAACAATTCTTTCTATAATAATTGGAATGATTTCTGTACTTCTGATTTCGAGCATAGGGACAAGCGGGGAAGATTTTATTATATCTGAAATTGAAAAGTCCGGATTGCAGGGAATCACGCTATCTAAGAACAACGAAGTAAATGGCGGGAGATTGGAAGAAAGTGATCAACTCCTACTAAAAAAAAGATTTGACAGTATAACAGATATAGTTCCTATTGTCTTAACAACAGGAGATTGTATTTTAAACAAACACTCGTTCAAAGCTGTTTTCTTGGGGGTTGGAGCTCATGCTGATAATGTATATAACGTTAACGTCCTGCATGGTAGAATCCCGGGAGATTCAGATGTAAAAGGACGTGGGAATGTTTCTGTTGTAGACGATGAATTTGCGTTGAAAGTATATAAACGCACAAATATTGTGGGAAAGCCGTTGACATTGGTTATTAACGGCAAAGAAAGAAAAACAAAAATTGTAGGGGTAATTTCATCTCAAAAAGCAACTGTTAATCAAATGTTTGGTGGGGAAATCCCGGATTTTATATATTTGCCTTATACAACATTAAATGAACTTAAATCTGACACTGACATTGACCAGTTTGCGATAAGTTGTAATGATGAATATACTTCGGATGGGAGTGAATTTGCTCAATATTTGTCATCTGTAAAAGGAACACCAAATGCGTATTTTGCATCAGATATATCTTCGGGAATTAACAATGTTAAAAAAATAACAAAAATAATTTCTCTTGTAATAAGCTTAATTTCATCAATAGCTTTAATTGTTTCAGGTCTTGGAATAACAAATACAGTTCTTTCTTCTACAATTGAGCGTAAAAGAGAAGTTGGCATATGTATAGCAATAGGAGCAACAGAAGCAGATATTTTATGGTGTTTTATTGCAGAAACAATTATAATATCTTTTTTAGGTGGATTTATTGGAGCCACGATCGGTAATATAATAATTGCTACACTTTTTGATGCAGTAAATATTTCTTACGAATTCAAGTTATTGAATTATATTTCAGCAATTTCAGTTGCTGTATTAATTGGAATTATATCATCAACAATTCCTGCAATTAAAGCAACAAGGCTAGAGCCAATCAACGCTTTAAAAAATTAGTTTTGATGACAGGGTAATAGGCGAAAACAATAATAAAGAGAAAAGTTTAACGTAACCCCGAGTTGGACAAAATAAAAATTTTGTTCAACTCGGGGTATTGCAAAAATGAAATCAATGTGATATCATAATATAAAACAAATGAAATGTGGTGTTTGACCTTGACTCGTGAAGAAATAGCAAAGCTACCGATTCTTGTTCGTGAATTCGCTAATTATATGAATACAATAAATGACAAATCTTCAAGCACTATAAACGAATATCTCCTTGATTTAAGAATTTTTTTTAAGTATATGAAAATTATTTTCAATCAAGAAGTGCTTCCGGATAATGGAGATTTAACTTCCATTGTTATTTCTGATATAGATATCGATTTTATAAAAAAGATAAAAATAACAGATGTCTATGAATATTTTGACTACCTTACTACTGTTCGCAAAAAATTCCACAACAGTGATCTTTTTTTGGAGCGAGGATTATCTCCATCCGCAAGAGCCAGAAAAGTTTCTTCGCTGCGTTCTTTTTTTAAATATTTACAGAAAACCGGCAAAATTACAGAGAATATTATGGCTGAACTGGAATTTCCTAAAACACATTCAAAACTCCCCCGTTACCTTACTTATGATGAGAGTGTGAAGTTGCTGGAAAGCATCGAGGGTGACTTCAAGTTGCGTGATTTCTGTATAATTATGCTTTTTCTTAACTGTGGTCTTCGAGTATCGGAGCTTACGGGAATCAATTTAAATGATGTTAAAGATGAGACTTTGCGAGTTCTCGGCAAGGGCGGAAAAGAACGCGTTGTTTACCTTAACGAAGCTACACAACGCTCTATTGAAACTTATTTGCAGGAACGAAAAAAAGTGAAAAATATTAATGCAAAAGACGAAAAAGCTATGTTTATCAGCAGACAAGGCAACAGAATCAGCACTTCAACAGTAAAATGGTTAGTGAAAAAGTATTGTAGTTACGCAGGTCTTGATTCTAAAATATCGGTACATAAACTCCGGCATACTTCCGCGACATTAATGTATAAAAACGGTGTTGATGTAAAGGCAGTACAAGAGGTTCTGGGTCATGAACACTTAAACACTACAGAGATCTACACACACGCAGACAGTGAGGTCCTGAGAGTGGCTGCACAAGCAAATCCCCTATCGGATTTTACGCTTGAAAAGTAAGATTTAAAAGATAGAAATAGCCCTTTGGTTGCAAAAACAACCAAAGGGCTATTTCTAATTCTCTTCGTTATTTTTCTTTTTTTCATCTTCGGTAAAGGTATTTTTCAACATGTATTTTTCTATAACCGGATATGTTGAAAATACAGCTGTGAATCTGCACAGCGAGAAAATCAGTACAGCAATCAAAACGACATCAACTCTCGGTGTTGATACGAACGTAAAAATAATAAATGCAGAAACGAGAATTGCAATTATATTTCTAAAAAATCCTAAAACGCAAAATATCAGGGTGTTTTTGAAAATATCTTTAACCTTCATATCAAAAGTTACGGCAATTGTATAAGAATAAAATCTTATCCATATATATATCATCGTTACTATGCCGGAAAAGATTTGAGCAACGCGAAATGCGATCAATCCGGAACCTGCAAGCACAGATGTGTTGGAAGAAAGATATAAAAGACAGCTTGATACAACTATTAAATCAATCGCTCCGAAAACAAGTCCCTGTTTGAAGTTACTTTTCGCTTTTGAAAACATGTCACTTACCCAACAGTGGCGTGAAACGGCAATGTTTCTTATGCAGTATGTAAATCCCGCTGTTAACGGTCCGTATATTATTGCGGAAAACAGAAATAAAATCAAAACAACAGGAACCGGAACTGATTCTGTTATCCATACAGCAAGATGCATAAAATATACAGACTGGATGAACTCCGGTGAAATATTGAATAAGATACAAACGGTGTATATAGAAACACACAACATAGGAATAAGACATGCGAAATAAATCAGATTTAAAGAGATAAGCTTTGATGCATTTGAAAAAATTATCTCAAAATACTTAATGAATGCTCTTTTTTCTTTTTCGTTTGTTTTTTGTGAATTGAATGGTCCCACTTTAAATTCTCCTTTTTACATAAACTTTTAGGCACGAGGGTGATATTTTATATACGTGCTCTTCAGGTCACTTTTTATTAATTTAGCATAAACAAGTGTTGACGCAACATCGGAATGTCCCATCATCTCCTTAATTGACATTATATCTGCTCCATTTTCTAACAAATGTGTTGCAAAAGAATGTCTGAGGATATGTGGGGTTATTTCCGTAGTGATTCCGGCTGCTTCCCCATAGTGCTTGATGATTTTCCAAAAGCCTTGTCTTGTCATTCTGTCTCCGTTTAAATTAACAAATAAAGCAGCCTCTTCGGTGTTTGTCAACAAAAAAGGTCTTGACATTTCAAGATAGTTTCTTATCGCAGAAACAGCAGCTGAATATAAAGGAATAAATCTTTCTGTATTTTCCTTTCCACACTTTACTAAACCAAGTTCCAAATTCACATCTTTTAAGTCTAATGAAATTAATTCACTTGCACGTATTCCTGTTGCATACAGCAACTCTAACATAGCTTTATCACGATATCCTTTAAAAGAATCGCATTTTGGTTGATTCAAAAACAAATTCACTTCATTGTTGGTCAAAATTCTCGGTAGATTTTTTTTCTTTTTTTCGCATTTAATCATATTTGCAGGATTTTTTGAAATAATTCTTTCCGATATCAGAAAAGCATAATAAGCTCTAAGTGAAGCTATTGTTCTTGTTATTGTTGCGGTTGATTTTCCGTTGTTTGTTAAATGTGAAAGATATGAAGATAAATTCTCTTTTGTGCATTCTGAAAGATTTTTGTTTCCATAGTTTGAACACATATATCTATCAAAGCCGGTAACATCTCTTATATATGACACAACAGTGTTGACGGATGCATTCTTTTTCTTTTTAAGATAATCTTCGAATTTTTTTATTAAATCGTCCATTTAAATCTTCCTTATCGTGTTTTCATCATTTTAGTGACAATGATACAAGCAAAGGTGTGATTGTAATATCTAAAAATGTAAATAAAAGCAGACAGAGCATTAAAAAAACAAAAACAATCACATAGCTCAAGATCATTTTATCATTTTTTGCAGAGTTCCCTTTTCTTCTTTTCAAAAAAACAGAAAAACACTTGGATATTTCAACTCCTAAAGAAGCAGTTAAGAGCAACGTTGGAATTGATAAAAAAGTTTGAATTCCAAACATAGATATCGATAGAAAAAAACGATTAATTCCATATAATTGAAGAACTGTTGAAATTGAAAAAGTAAGAAAAAAACTTTTCAAAGAAATTACCAGTGGAATTACCGCGTATCCAAAAGCGGTAAAACTTAACACAAAAATGATAAAAGGATATTTTATTAAATTTAAATATGTACTCCAAAAAGAATATTCGCTAACTTGATTTTGTACAACAGAAACAATATCGTGGCCGAAAAAAAGTGAATCTGTTGAGTGTTGTGTATATAATGAAAGTATACACCCTGCAACTCCACCGCATAACAGAAAAATTACTATTATGGTCAAATTGAGTGGATTAGCGTTTTTTTTCAATATCAAAGAGTTGTTTGATGCTTTCTTGTTCATTCAAGCATCTCCTTTCGTATTTATTCTTCTTTAATAATATGAAAGGAGATGTCCTAATATACTAACTTTCAGTTACTCCCAAGCTCATATGCCCTGGAAACACATCGCTCGAACGCTTCCTCAATGCACTTTTCAAACTCAAAATCATCAAAAGCGGAAAGAGCAGCAATGGTTGTTCCTCCCGGAGATGAAACTTGACGAATCAGCTCATCAACGCTTTTGCCACTTTTCAGCGCATAACTGGCAGAACCGCACATCGCTACAGCAGAAAGTGTAAATGCTTCATCAAACGATATTCCAAAACGTGCTCCGCTTTCCGCCATTGCTTTTAACATTCTGAAGAAAAAAGCAGGACTTGAACTTGAAAGAGGAATAACTTCATTTATTCTTTCTTCGGGAAGAACCATAATTTCTCCGGATGCTCTAAATACAGAAAGAATGAAATTAAAAATATCTGCACTTACAGACGGAGCCTCAGCAACAACGGTCATACCTTCAAGAACAAGCATCGGTGTATTGGGTAAAGCGCGGACTATAGGAATGTCATTGCCAATGATGTTTTTAATGTGGCTTACTGAAATTCCGGCAGCAATTGAAACGACACATGTGCTTTGTATTTTCCCTCTAATATTGTATAACACATCGTCTATCACTTGCGGTTTGACTGCAAGAAACAGAATCCCCTTTTTTTGAGCTAATTCAACTGAAGTTTTTGCTATATGCACACCTTTGCTTTTTAAATAATCACAACGCTCTTGCGATGTGTCATATACAGAAATGTTTTCAGGCAAGACAGTTTTGGATAAAATTAAAGAATCAATTATGGCACTTGCCATATTCCCTCCACCGATAAAAGAGAGTTCCCGTATATCAGACATTATTATCCTCCTAAAAAAGTTTACATAAATCTATATAGATAAATATACTCCAAAGAAAGCGGAAATGCAAGTGAAATATTTTCTTTTATGTAATTTCGTAAAACTACACAAAGAATTATGTAAACAAAGTTATGTAAACTTGGTTAAGTTAACGAAACACACACCGACAGTACAGTGTGTGTTTCGTTGTCAGATATCCTTCAATAAAATACACTATTCGATACAAGCAGATATCAAATCGTCCATATTATACTTCCCTGCTCTTTTGCAAGAAGCAATAAAAACTGCAGCTTGTATAGCACCGGATGCAAAAACTTCTCTTGACTGCGCTGAGTGAGATAATGTTATAGTCTCGTTTGCACCGGCAAATATAACCTCATGCTCCCCTACGATTGTCCCGCCGCGCACAGAATGAATACCAATTTCGTTATACGCACGTTTAGCACGAAAGGAATGTCTGTCATAAATGCGCTCAGCCTGATAAGGCAAGGCAGATTCAATTGCTTCAGCCAACATAATTGCAGTACCGCTGGGAGCATCGAGTTTTTGGTTGTGGTGGTGTTCAATAATTTCAACATCGAACCGTTCTGCTAAAATACTCGCGGCTTTACGAGCAAGAGACATTAGTACGTTTATTCCCAATGACATATTCCCAGAACGAAATACTGGGATTTTCTCAGATGCATTGTCAATAAGCGCTAACTCGGATTCAGAATATCCCGTAGTGCACAACACGACAGGAAGCTTCTTCTCTATGCAAAAGTTTAATAATTGAGGAAGAGCTTTGGGATTTGAAAAATCAATAACAACATCAACAGTTTCAGATATATCATCAAAATTATCATAAACTGTATAATCAAAATTTCGTTCTGTGCACAGATCGAAACCTGCGCACACGGCTACATTCGGGTTGTTTTTACACATTTCGGAAATAAACCTTCCCATTCTTCCGTTGCAACCCGAAAGTAATATTTTAGTCATTTGTAAACACATCCTACTCTGCTAAAGTAATACCAATGTCAGTTAAAGATTTTTTCAAAATCTCAACATTCGAAGGAGCCATTTCATAAAGTGGCATTCTCAGGTAACCATTGTCCATTCCCATTAATTTCATTGCGGTTTTAATAGGTATCGGATTGACTTCCTTAAACAGCGAATCTGTTATATCAAAATATTTCAGCTGCAACTTTGCGGCTTCCTCAAAATTACCATCCAAGCATAATTTGCACATTTTAGCAACAATTCCCGGAAGAATATTTGCGGTAACAGAAATTACACCGACGGCACCAAGAGACATAAGCGGAACAACCTGGTCATCGTTACCGGACCACATAAACATATCGTTACCGCATTTACTCAAAGTTTCGGCAACGAGAGAAAAATCTCCGCTTGCTTCTTTAATTCCGTTTATATTAGGATGTTTCGCTAACTCCGCATACGTATCAGCTTTAAACGAAACTCCTGTTCGCGACGGAACATTGTATAGGATAATCGGAGTATTGACTCTGTCAGCAACGTATGTGTAATGATTTATAAGTCCGTTTTGTGTCGTTTTGTTATAATAAGGTGTAACCATAAGTAAACCGTCGACACCGACATCCTCGGCAAACTTGGAGAGCTCAAGGGCATATTGTGTATCGTTGCTTCCGGTTCCTGCAATAACCGGAACTCTTCCTCCGACTTTTTTTACACTGTATTCAATAACTCGACAATGCTCTTCATGTGAAAGAGTTGCAGATTCTCCGGTTGTTCCGCAAACTGTTATGGCATTTATACCATTATCAATTTGAAATTCTATAAGTTCGCCGAGTTTTGAAAGATTTACTCCATCATGGGTCAACGGTGTAACAATAGCAACATTCGCACCTCTGAAAACAGGCGTTTTCACTTAAATCATCCTTTCCGAATAGAATTAATCCATATAGCCTTCGGCACATAAAAGCTCAGCCAAAAGAACAGCTCCACCAGCTGCACCGCGAAGGGTATTATGTGCAAGACAGATAAACTTAACATCATACTGAGTATCATCGCGAAGCCGACCTATTGAAACGGCCATACCGTTTTCAAGATCACGCTCACTCTTTGTTTGCGGTCTGTCGTTTTCTTCAAAATAATGCATATACTGCTTTGGAGCACTTGGAAGCTGCAATTCCTGCGGGCGTCCTTTGTACTCTTTCCAACACTTAAGTATTTCATCCTGCTGCGGTTTTTTTTCAAAAGACGCAAATACAGCAGCCATATGTCCGTCTGTTACAGGCACTCTTATGCACTGAGCAGTTATCGATGGACTGGATGCCGGGATGATTTTTCCATTCTCTACAGCACCCCATATCTTAAGCGGCTCACGCTCTGATTTTTCTTCTTCTCCGCCAATGTACGGAATGACATTGTCTACCATTTCCGGCCAACGCTCGAACGTCTTTCCGGCACCGGAAATTGCCTGGTAAGTGCAAGCTAAAGCCTTAGTAAGACCAAACTCCTTTAAAGCATTAAGCGCAGGAACATATCCTTGAATAGAACAATTTGATTTTACAGCTATAAAACCGCGTTTTGTCCCAAGACGTTCGCGCTGGAACTTAATAACCTCAAGATGCTCCGGATTAACCTCCGGGATGACCATAGGAACATCCTCTGTCCATCTGTGTGCACTGTTATTCGATACAACAGGACACTCTGCCTTAGCATAACGTTCTTCAAGTGCTCTGATCTCATCTTTCGGCATATCAACAGCACAAAAAACAAAATCAACCTCTGCTGCGATACGCTCAACATCTTTGCCTGCATCAAGAACGGTCATTTTTTTGAGATTTTCAGGAACAGCTTTCGTCATTGCCCAACGATTCCCAAGTGCTTCCTCATAAGTTTTTCCGGCAGAACGGCCGCTCGCGGCAAGAGCCTTGACATTAAACCACGGATGGTCTGCTAAAAGCAACGCAAAGCGTTGTCCAACCATTCCTGTGCAACCAATAATACCTACTTTGTACGACTTCATTTAAAAACCTCCGTTATAGCTTTCACATTACATGATATTCAGGATTATTCTCTTTTGACATTTTTATTTTAAATAATTATTGAAAAAATCCTCATCCTGTAATATAATCTATATTGTAATATTTATAAATAATATCACGACAAGTGCTGTAATGTCAATATTTTAACTGTAAAAAAATATAGAAAGTCAAGGTTTTTTTGATGAAGAAGTCTGATTTTAACTTTTATTTACCCGAAAATTTAATTGCCCAAACGCCGATTGAACGCAGAGATGCCTCTAAATTGCTTGTTCTTGATAAAGAAAACGGCAATATTGAACATCAACATTTTTATGATATTTTAGATTATATAGAACCCGGAGATTGTTTGGTTATGAATGATTCAAAGGTCATTCCTGCAAGGCTTTTCGGAAGACGAAAGACCGGAGGCGTTGTTGAGGTTCTGCTTTTAAAGGATTTAGGCAATGACAGATGGGAAGCGTTGACTAAACCAGGAAGAAAAACCAGGACAGGTGAAGAAATCCTTTTTGGCGAAAGCGATCTCAAAGCCACCGTTATTGATGAGGTGGAAGATGGGAAAAGAATCTTGGAGTTCGCGTACACCGGTCTTTTTCTCGAAATACTTGACAAGCTCGGTCAAATGCCCCTCCCTCCGTATATACATGAACGACTTGAAAATCCGGAAAGATACCAAACTGTTTATTCTAAGAATTTAGGTTCTGCAGCTGCTCCTACAGCAGGGTTACATTTCACTGCCGACCTGTTGAAAAAAATACAAAGCAAAGGTATTGAAACAGCTTTTGTAACTTTACATGTCGGGTTAGGTACATTTCGCCCGGTGAAGAGCGAGTCAATTGAAGATCATATTATGCATTCGGAGTATTATGAAATTACAAATAATACTCAGCAAAAAATTATTGATGCCAAAAAAAGAGGAAACAGAGTCATTGCAGTAGGAACAACTTCGTGCAGAACATTAGAGTCTGCCTTTAACGAAAATTTTGAGACGATTAAACCATGCGGAAATACTGATATTTTCATTTATCCGGGATACAAGTTCAAAATGGTTGATGCGTTAATAACGAATTTTCACCTTCCTGAAAGCACTTTAATTATGCTTGTATCTGCGTTGGCAGGACGTGAAAACGTACTAAACGCCTATAAGGTTGCTGTGGATGAACGATATCGGTTTTTCAGTTTCGGTGATGCGATGTTTATAAAATAAAGATTGAGGAATTAAAGAATGTTTACTTTACTTAAAAATGAAAATAAAGCAAGACGCGGTGAGTTTGTAACGCCACACGGGAAAATTCAGACACCTGTTTTCATGAACGTTGCAACTCTCGGCGCTATAAAAGGAGCGCTTTCATCTGATGATTTGAAAGAAAACGGTTGCCAGGTTGCACTCTCTAACACATATCATTTACATTTGCGCCCCGGAGAGAATACTGTTAAAACAATGGGGGGGCTTCATAAATTTATGCACTGGAACGGCCCCATTTTGACAGATAGTGGCGGTTTTCAGGTTTTTTCCCTTTCCGGATTGCGTAAAATAACAGAAGAAGGAGTTACTTTTGCTTCTCATATAGATGGACGCAGGATTTTTATGTCACCTGAAAATTCAATGCAAATCCAATCTGCTCTCGGTTCGGATATCGCTATGGCTTTTGATGAATGTGTGGAAAATCCGTCGACATATGAATATGTTAAATCATCATGCGAAAGAACTGCAAGATGGTTGGAGCGTTGTAAAATCGAATTGGAAAAGCTAAACAAAGCGCCTGATTGTGTTAATCCCGGACAAATGCTTTTCGGAATAAACCAGGGCGGTATATATGACGATTTACGGATAGAACATATGAAAGCTATCAGTAAACTGGATTTACCCGGATACGCAATAGGCGGACTGGCTGTCGGTGAATCTCATGAGGAAATGTACAGAATTATTGATTCGGTTGAACCTTATATGCCTGAAGATAAACCGAGATATCTTATGGGAGTGGGAACCCCTACAAACATTATTGAAGGCGTGGCGCGCGGAATTGATTTCTTTGATTGCGTTCTCCCTGCCCGAAACGCCCGACATGGGCATTTGTACACAGAAAATGGGTGCATAAATCTGAATAACGAAAAGTATAAAGAAGACCCTTCTCCTATTGACGAAAATTGTGATTGTTATGTGTGCAGAACATTTTCAAGGGCATACTTACGGCATCTTTTCAAAGCAAAGGAGATGCTTGCAATGCGCCTCGCAGTCATTCATAATCTTCACTTTTATAATACTCTTATGTGTAAAATAAGAGCAGCTCTGGATAACGGCGAATTCGAAGAATTCAGAAAAAAATACTCAGGCAGGCTCGATAAAAGAATTTAGACTAAATTACATAAAACGAAAGAAAGGATAACGATAAAGTGAAAAAAATACTTATTTCCTTTGTGTTTTTTATATTCTGCATCGTAAGCGTTTATGCACTTCCGGAATCTAATCCGACAGTCAGGGTGGGATTATATTACGGAAACAGTGCCCTTCCATCCGCCAATCTCCAAAACATCGAAGGCAACGGATACCGCTTCGGCTTTTTCGATTCTTCGCATACATTTATTTCACAGTATGATACAAATGCATCGAACAGAATAAGTATGCTTAAAGATAAAAATTTATACTATTTTGATGGCAAATTTTACGAATCGGATGCACCGAGCGGAAGCTCTCTTATCGGAGCGTATCATCTGGAACTCTCTGAGGTGTACGAAGACGCTACAAAGGTGCAGAATCAAGTTACGTCGCTCAATTTACAAGGCTTTCCGGCGTTTGCAGTTTTTAAGAACGGTCAATATAAAATCCGGATTGGCTCTTATGCTTCTCTTGCAAACGCGCAAGCGGATATTATTAAATATTCAAATCTCGGAACTCTTATTTCTGTAGGAAACAGTGAGCAATGCATAACTGTAGTTAACACCGCAAACGGAAAAATACTTTTCGAATATGACACAACGGTTCCGCTTGCAGTTTATCCGTCTCTGGGTGAAGTTGACATTCCTCTCACATGGTTTAAAGGATATAAATATCATGGTGGCTTTCAGTACATACGCAACGGCGGGAATATTTCCGTTGTGAACTTCGTTCCTATGCAAGAATACGTTAAAGGTGTTGTTCCGTACGAAATGTCTGCAAAATGGCCTTTGGAAGCTTTGAAAGCTCAGGCTCTTTGTGCCAGAACCTATGCTTTATATAACTATGGAAAACACGGGAAAACTTTTGATGTATGCGGTAGCACCGATTGTCAGGTGTACAGCGGTGCAAATTCGGCAACAGAAAATTCCGATCGTGCAGTAGACGAAACATATGGTATGTATATTTTATATGATGGGCAACCGATAAATGCAGTATTTCATTCATCTGACGGAGGTGCAACGGAAAACTCAGAAAACGTATGGTCAGCCACACTTCCCTACCTTCGTGGAGTTTATGATAATAACGAGGATCTTGACTCTTCAATAAACGGGCGGTGGTCATACGAATATACATCAGATCAGTTGACATACATATTAAACGCCAAAGGTTATGAATGTTCCAAAATAATCAATATGTATGTAAAAGAATTTACCGATATGGGAAATGTTAAGACATTGACGCTCGTTGACAGTACCGGAAAAGAATTTAACTTTTCAAAAGAAAAAGCAAGAACAATTCTTTATAGCTCAACATATAAAAAATACACACACAGTCAGCGATATACCGTTACGCGAAAAGGAGACTTATCCCCCTCATTGATGTATATAAATAATGGTTCTTCTTCTGTAGATTTTTCTTTTGATACAGTTTTTGCAATCGGCAAGAACGGAAAAACGCAACTTAATAACAAGAAATTTTCAGTAATAACTTCATCCGGAATTTCGTCTTTTGATACTACCGAGAAAAAAACATCTACGCCTGATAACAATGATATTTCTTTTCTCGTCAAAGGGACGGGCTGGGGGCATAATGTAGGGATGAGTCAAAACGGAGCTAAAGCCCTTGCTCTGAACGGGAACACATTTGATGAGATAATACATTTTTATTATACTGATGTCGAAATTTATAAAGCAAACTAAACGCGAATCACTGTAAGTAATAATTTTTTGTAAATTCGCCCTGTCCCTATTGCATTTTATTCCAAAATTTAGTAAACTATAAAAGTGTAGTTTATAAAACACAAATGACTGTATTTGAAAGGATGTAATCAAAAATGAACAAAAAACGCATACTCTCACTTCTTACCGCACTTCTTATTGCTGTTTCCCTTGTAACTGTTGCATTCGCAACCGGAGAAGCAGCCGTTCCGACCGATGCCGGAGAGCCGCTTCCCTGGTACGCAGGTCTTCTCAACAGCGGAATTCTCCCTATTATCATCATCGTAGTCGTTTTCTACTTTGTTCTCATCAGACCTGAAAACAAAAGAAAAAAAGAAACTGCCAATATGCGGGACAATCTTAAAGCCGGCGACGAGATAACAACAATCGGCGGAATTGTAGGTCGTGTAACAAATGTACGTGACGATGAATTTACACTTGAAACAAGCAACGATAAAACAAAGCTTCGTTTTAAAAAGTGGGCTGTAAGCTCTGTTGATAAGAAAAAGGAAATAACTGAAGAAAACTAATCTCTTTGCATTTTTTACCCATCTCCCGAATAGATATATTACATATCTGTTCGGAGGTGGTATGTATGCAAAAAAAGGAAGAACAAAACAAATTTAACTTTTTGGTATTTGTCTTGCATTCTCTGTTTGGAATAGGAACATTGCTGATTTTATTGTTTTTGTCTGCAGCGTTGATATCTTCAGAACTAATCTCTGCAAACTCAATGACTCTTTTAGCATATCTTTCTGTTTTTTTCAGTAGTTTGACAGCCAGTATTTTTTCTGCGGTTAAGTTTGGAAAAAAGCTTATTACAGCTCTGCTTCAAGGTTTACTTTTCTTTTTAGCCATTTATTTGATTGGCATCATTGTTTTTGGAAGATTTCTCCCTGATAATGTAACTCCATGGATTCCCGTTTCGTGTTTTTTGGGTTCGTTGCTTGGGGCAGTTCTTTCGACATTCTTTAGGTTACGAAAACGATAACCACAACCGGATTGCTGTATGGTTTCGGCAATCCGGTTTGTAATAGGTGATATTTATGATTGATGTTTCATCGAAAATTCCCGAGTATGTTTCAGTTATAATCAAACAATTAAAGTCTGCCGGCTTTGAGGCTTATATCGTCGGTGGATGCATACGAGACATTTTGCTTGGCCGGACCCCTGAAGATTGGGATGTTTGCACTTCTGCCCTCCCTGATGAAGTTACCAATACTATACATGGTTACAATGTTATAAAGACAGGCATTGCGCACGGAACAGTAACAGCAGTAAAAGAGAAGAACATTTGCGAAATCACAACATTCAGATATGACGGCGAGTATGCAGACCACAGACGTCCTGATAATGTTGTATTTACACGTTCTTTGAATGATGATCTTGCCAGACGCGATTTTTCTGTCAATGCAATGGCTTTTTCTGAGGAAACAGGGATTGTTGATTTATACAACGGACAACAGGACTTAAAAAATAGCTCTATCCGTTGTGTGGGTATTCCTGAAACGCGTTTTACAGAAGATTCCTTAAGAATTTTACGAGCACTAAGGTTTTCCTCTGTGCTCAATTTTCAAATAGAACCTTCAACTGCACAAGCTATGTTCTTGTGTTCTGATCTTATAGCCTATGTAGCAAAAGAACGCATATATCAAGAGTTTAAAAAACTTTTATGCGGTAGTTCTGCCTATAGAATACTTCAAGATTATAAATCAATTTTTTTCAAGTTCCTAATTTGTTCTGAGCTTGAAAAAAATGCGCGTTTTCTGCGCAATGCAACGCAGGAGTTTCCGTTAAGGTACGCTCTGCTTTTTTATAACACAAGTATCGATATGGCTTTGCACAATTTATCAAACCTCAAAGCCGATAAAAAAACGATAAGTGAAGTTGACTTCCTTATAAAAAATAATTCGGCGAACTACTTTCTCGATTCTCAATCCATAAAAAAGACACTCTCCTCTTTTGGGAAAGAAAAAACAAAAATGCTTTTTGAGTATGTAAGCATAACTCACAATTTCACGGAAAATGAAAAACATGGTATACAGACTTTGATAGAAAAAATTCCGGTTATCACCTTAAAAGAGCTGGAGATAAACGGAAATGATATTATAAACCTTGGATTTAAGAAAGGTGTGGAAATTAAAAAGATTTTAAATCTTGCTCTGAATGCCGTTTTGCAAAATAACTGCAAGAATGATAAAACCAGCTTGGTTGAATTCATATTAAAAGAACAGAAAAAAGTTACAAAGTAAACTTGATTTTTTAACGTCGTTTGGTAATGCAAACGACGTTTTTTTTCATAAAATAAAACTTTTTAGTTAAATTTCTAAAAATAAGCTTGACAAAGCGGTTACAATAAGTTACAATATAGCTTGTCGTTTGAAACTATTTTGGTTTATTTTGTAATAATTCATTTTTTCTAGCATAGAATATCTAATGTTGGTATTAATTTTTGCAGGAAGGAGATTTTTTATGGATAGTACATTTAAGAAAGTGAAAAGCCTTTTCGTTGCTTTTTTCTCACACCGTTTGGTTGTATTAACTTTGTTGTCCGGGATATTGTTTCTATGCGTTGCCGCTTCCCTATCATCAGTTAATACTTATGTAATTCATGATGGAGAAGATGTTCTGGTATATAACAGCAGTATTAATGAGACTGCTGCTGCAATTTCGGAATTCGGATTAACAGTAGATGAGTCTGAGTATATCGAAATGCCAAATGCTCCGGAGCACGGAGTCGCACAAATATATATTTACCCCAAAAAGAAGGTAACTTTAAAAATTGCCGATTCCGCTACGGTTCTTTATACCGAAAAAGACGAAACTTTGCAGGAGTTATTGTCCTCTAATAATGTTTCGTTAGGAGAGCACGATATCATCTCTGTTCCATTAGAATCAAAAATCGAAGATGGAATGAACATTGAGATTATACGAGTAGAGTTAAAAACCGTAGAGGAAATTACGGAAGTTCCGTTCTCCACGGAAAAACGCCCTTCATCCCAAATGGCGAAAGGAACAACAAAAACAATTCAGATCGGCAGCAATGGCGCAAAGAAAACAATTTATTCTGTGAAATATCAAAACGGAACAGAGGTTTCACGTAATATTGTAAGTGAAACAATCACAAAGGCTCCGGTAACACAAATTGTTGAATATGGAACAAAACCGAACGTTAAATCCGGAAGTGTTACTACTTGGTCAGGAAGCAAGCTTGACTACAAAAACAAAATTAATATGACAGCAACAGCCTACACAACAGAGCGTACTTCTGATAAGATAACTGCTACCGGTAAGATTGCGCAGGTAGGATATGTTGCAGTTGATCCTAAGGTTATTCCGTTAGGTTCACGGTTATATATCGTTTCTGCGGACGGAAAAAGCTGGTGCTACGGAACTGCGGTGGCAGCAGACACAGGAGTAAGAGGAAACAAAATTGATTTGTTTTTCAACACCTATAGAGAATGTATAAACTTCGGTAGACGAAAAGCAACGGTATATGTTCTGAAATGATAACTAAGAAGACAGGAGAGTTAATTCTCCTGTCTTCTCTATCTTGAAATTCCTCTTACAAAAGTGTATAATATAATAAAATTTAAAAAGTACGAGGTAAATTATGGATTTGTTTTCTATTAGCAATATAAAAGACATTCTTTTTCGTCACGGATTTCACTTTTCAAAATCACTTGGACAAAACTTTCTAACAGAAAGGTCTGTATGCGAACAAATAGCCGAATATTCCGAAATTTCTTCGGATGACTGCGTCTTTGAGATCGGTCCCGGAATAGGTAGCTTGACGTCCGTTCTTGCAAAATACGCAAAAAAGGTTGTTTCTGTAGAAATTGACAGTTCCCTTTTGCCCGTTTTGAACGAAACTTTAGCAGAATACAGTAATGTTAAATTTATAAATAATGACATCCTGAAGTGTGACCTTGCTTCACTTATTGCTGATGAATTTGGCGGAAATAAGCCTAAAGTTTGCGCAAACCTTCCGTATTACATCACAACCCCTATTCTGTCTTACCTGATTGAATCCGGGCAGTTTTCGTCGATTACAACGATGATACAGAAAGAGGTGGCAGACAGAATATGTGCAAAAGCGGGATCGCGTGATTACGGTGCTTTTTCTGTTTTTGCACAATACTACACACAACCCGAGCTTTTGTTCACCGTAGATAAAGAGTGCTTTATTCCTCAGCCTAAAGTTCAATCTGCTGTAATCCGGTTAAAAGTACTTCAGGCTCCTGCAGTTTCTCCAAAATCGCAGGAAATGTTTTTTAAAGTCGTTAAAGCGTCATTTGCACAGCGCAGAAAACAGCTTGTAAACAGTCTTTATTCTGCATTTCAATCAGAATTAGAAAAAGAGTCTATCATAGAAATTCTTTCTTCTTTAGGTCATAAACCTACAATTCGCGGCGAAGAACTGACAATCGAAGACTTCTGTGCACTTTCAGATGCGATATATTCAAAAGTTCAGATGACAAATTCCTGAATTTAATACATCGATATTTCTATTATAAAACCGGCACAACCAAAAACCGAGATAAACGTAAAATTTACACGTTTATCTCGGTCTTGAACTCTTTATCAAATTATGTATTAATTATTTCTCTTTTCCTCTGCTCTGCAAATTGCAGTATTTCTTCAGCATTTTTTAAAGTGGTTTCGCTTATGGAAGAACCTCCGGTTATTCTTGCTATTTCTTCCGCTCTCCCCTTTGCATCAAGCGGGCTGATATCTGTAAATGTTCTGCCGTCGTGTTCCTTCTTCTCGATCTTGAAATGATTATCAGACATGGCTGATATCTGAGCAAGATGGGTTACGCAAAGCACTTGCTTTTTTTCGGATAATTTATAAAGCTTTTCGGCAATATGCTGAGCTGCACGTCCACTTACTCCGGTATCTATCTCATCGAAAATAAGTGTGTTGACATAATCATTTTCATCAAGAACATTTTTTAATGCCAACATTATTCTGGAAAGCTCACCGCCGGAAGCTATACGTTCAAGAGGCTTTTCGGGCTCTCCCAAATTTGCGGCAAGAAGAAATTCAACCGAATCATATCCACGCTCATTCAGCTGCTCAGTCTTCGTTATTCGAGCATAGAATTTTGCATTTTTCATATCAAGTTCAGAGAGCTCTTTCATAACGCAAGCCTCAAAATTTGATGCTGCTTTTTTTCTGGCACTGTATAATTCATCTGCAAGCGCAAAGGCTTCTGCTTCCAATTTTTCTATTTGCGCATCAAGTGCAATAAGACGCTCCTCGGAAAATTCTATCTCAGAAAGTTCTTTTTTTGCATTTTCGAGATACAAAAGCATATCCGAAACTGTGTTTCCGTATTTTCTTTTAAGCTTATGGATGATGTCAAGCCGTACTTCAACGGAGTTTGCATCATTTTCAGAAAAATCAAAACATTCGACCGAATTTCTTAATTCATCAGCTATATCAGTTGCTGTATAATATAATTCGGAAACCATACCTGATATTTCGGAAAATTTTTCTGACAACCCTGAAATAGATTCTAATGCTTTAGATGCAATAAGCAAAGCGGAGCATACCCCCGGAAAATCATCAGAACCTGAAAAGGCGTTGTTTGCCTCGGAAATTCTTTCAATAATTTTTACACTTTCCCGAATGAGTTTTTGTTTCTCTAAAAGGTGAACATCTTCGTTTTCGACAAGCTCTGCCCCTTCCAGCTCATCAATTTGAAATTTCAACATTTCAACCTGACGAGCTTTAGCGCTTTCGTCAATATCAAGCTTGTTTCGCTCTGCCTTTTTTTGGATGAGCGCATTGTATATGTCGGCATATTTCTTCATGCATGCATCATATTCGGCAGAAGAAGCATATCTATCAATAAAAACGGGATGAGATTCGCTATCTAAAAGCTGTTGACTATCATGCTGTCCGAGTATATTTATAAGCAAAGCACCGAAGGACTTGAGCAATGATGCAGTAACAGGTCTGCCGTTGATTTTTGCGCTGCTTTTTCCATCAAAAGAAATCTCCCGGAAAATGTGCACTTCAGTGTCATTGCTGTTATTGAAACCGTTATCAACCAGCCAACTATACACATCCTGCGTACAATCATCAAAAACAGCACTTACAAACGCTTTTGCAGTGCCATGGCGTACTACATCCCTTGTGGTGCGATATCCCAAAACAGCCCCGATAGAATCAATAATTATTGATTTTCCGGCACCGGTCTCTCCGGTGAGAACATTAAATCCCTTTTGAAATTCGATATCACAATGCTCAATGACAGCTATGTTCTCTATATGAAGATGTTTCAACATTTACATCATCCTCCGTTTATGCAAAATAGGTTATTTAAGCATTTTGGACAGATTCTTGCAAAAATCTTCTGCTGCTTCTGTTGTGTGAAGAACCAAAAAAGCAGTATCGTCTCCTGCCAATGTTCCGACAACATCGCCCCACTGCATAGAATCAATGGTTGAACACGCAGCAGATGCAAGTCCCGGCATCGTTTTCAAAACAACAATATTCTGTGCATTATCATAAGAAAGCACACTTTCTCTGAATATGGTAATTAACCGTTCTGAAAAACCGTAATCTGTTGCAGAGCGGGACACCACATATTTGCTTTTCCCGTCAGAAGAGACAGCTTTAATTAGTCTTAACTCCTTTATATCTCTTGAAACCGTTGCTTGCGTAGCATTAAACCCTTCTGAATTCAAAATTTCAGTAAGCTCTGCCTGAGTGGAAATATCGTACTTTTCGATGAGCTTAAGTAACACCGACTGTCTTTTTGTTTTCATTTAACTATATCTCCTATCCGAAAGTTTACTATAAAGAACATCGTAAAAGTTTGTATTTTTTACATGTATTAACCTTGTTACTTTTTCTGAGGTTCTGATAGTCAAGATATCTCCGTGCATCAACTCAAATCCCGAATCCCCGTCTACACTTACACATATTGCAGCGTTCTGCGGATTTTGCGGAACTATATTAATAACCCTTTTATACGACAGAACAATGGGTTTTGCCGTAAGAGCATGAGTGCAAACAGGTGTAATTGTGATGTTACGCGACATAGGATCTATTATAGGACCGCCGGCAGAAAGAGAATACGCCGTTGATCCCGTAGGTGTTGCGATAATTACACCGTCACCGCTATAACGTGAAATAAACATATTATCGGCATATATGTCCATATCTGCAGTCATTATTATTCCGGTTTTTAATACAACTGCATCATTCAAACCGATTTTGTTATACAAAACGCGATCGTTTCTTTTCACAGAAACATCTATCATCATACGTTCTTCAACTTTATAATTTCCGTCAAGAACATTTTTCAGATAACTCAATTCATTAGATTCAAGCTCTGCCATATACCCGATTCTGCCTATATTGATACCGAGCACAGGCACCCCTATATCTGCAACTCTGTTTGCTGTATGCAGAAGCGTTCCATCACCGCCGAAAGAGATAATCATTTCCGCATTTTGGGCGGCGCTATCAAAATCACAGATTTGTGCACCGGTTTCGGATGCGCCGGGGATTTCTCCGGAAATGTATGTCTCAACACCGTTTTCCTTCAAAAACGCTGCAACTTTTTTTGTGCAATCAAGATTAATATCTCGCAACGGATTTGGGTTGAGCAATATTTTTTTCATGCAACATCTATCCTTTCAATGCACTGTGTGCATCATTAACAACAGTATCAATATCAATATTCGCTTTTATATTTGCATCACACGACAAGCTTCCTAAAAATTCGATATTGCCTTCAGGTCCGGTTATCGGTGAAAAAGTCACACCACAAACAGAAAATCCTGCATTCTCGGCATTTTCAATAAAGCGAGCAATAACCTCCTTGTGCACTTCCGGATCTCTTACGACTCCTTTTTTGCCCACTTTTTCTCTTCCGGCTTCAAACTGAGGTTTAATAAGACAATAAACATTACCTTCATTTCCCATTAAAGCTCTAACTGCAGGCAAAACTAATTTTAGCGAAATGAAAGAGACATCTATTACAGCGAGTTCAATAACATCCGGTATCTGTTCGTGTGTAACATACCGGATGTTTGTTCGTTCCATACAGACAACTTTTGGGTTATTTCTGATTTCCCACGCGAGCTGCCCATAACCAACATCGACAGAGTAGAGTTTTTTTACTCCTCGTTTTAAAAGGCAATCTGAAAAACCGCCGGTTGATGCGCCTACATCAATTGCAATTTTCTCAGAAACATCAGCTTTAAAAAAATCAAGGGCCTTTTCTAACTTTAATCCACCTCTGCTGACGTAAGAGTTCTCATTATTTCTGACCTCTATATCAATATCGCATGGAAAAGATTCTCCGGCTTTGTCTGCTTTCTGTCCGGAAATAAAAACGCAACCGCTCATAATTATTGCTTTTGCTTTTTCGCGACTTGGTGCAAGTCCGCGTTCTGTTAATAAAATATCAAGTCTCTTTTTCTCAATCAATTATCGCACACCTCCAAAATCGCTTTCAAAATCCCATCTGCATCAATTTCCAAAGCTTTATACAATTCTTTCAGTTCTCCATGCGTTGTAAAGGAGTCTCCTGAATTCAATGCTTTTATACGGCAATTAATTCCGTTAAATGCCGTCAAAGACGAAATACGCTCACAAACCGATCCGTGATGAACTACATCTTCTACAACAATAAGTTTCCCTGTTTTTTGCACAGACTGTAGTACCTCGGTTGCATCAATTGGTGAAATAACATTGATTTTAATTATTTCGCACGAGATTCCGAGCTTTTCCGCTTTTTCACATGCATCAATAACGTTATTAATCAAAATCCCATAGCTCAAAAGCGTTACATCCTTGCCCTCTTTTAATAGTACACTTGATTTTTTTTCTGAAAAAGTATCATCAGTAAAAATTCCTTCTGCACCTCGCGGGTATCGTAGCGCAACCGGACCTGCTTGATTTATTGCAACGTCAAGCATACCACGCAATTCAGCGAAGTTAGAAGGTGCGAACAAGGTCATTCCCGGAATAGCAGATAGATACGAGACGTCAAATACGCCGTGATGCGTTTCACCATCTTCCCCAACAAGGCCTGCTCTGTCTACCGCAAAAATTATATGCTGGTTAGATATAGCAACGTCATGGATTAGCATATCGTACGCTCTTTGCAGGAAGGTTGAATATATCGCACATACAGGAAGCATTCCCTGAGCCGAAAGTCCTGCAGCCATAGCAACTGCGTGCTCCTCTGCAATCGCAACATCAAAGAAGCGTTCCGGATACTTTTCAGCAAATCCGGAAAGGCCTACCCCGGAAGTCATTGCTGCCGTTATTGCACAAATCGATGGGTTTTGCTCTGCATACCCAAGCATTTTTGAGCCAAAAACAGAAGAGAATGTTTGATTTGAATTCGCTTGAACTCCGGCATCAACATTAAACTTTCCCACACCATGATAAACTTCAGGTTTGGATTCCGAATGCTTATACCCTTTTCCTTTCGTTGTTGTTACATGAATTACAACAGGTCTTTTCAAATCGCGTGCAAGTTCAAAAAGATACACCATATATTTAATGTCATGACCGTTCGCCGGACCAAGATAGGTAAATCCCATATCTTCAAAGAACAACGAAGGTATAAACATGTTCTTTAAGGCTTTCTTGATGCCGTGAATTCCATTGTCTATACAAATACCGACTTTTGATTTTTTAATTATTCGACGGTAAACATCTTTGAAATGAAGATATTTGCGCTTCAAACGAAGCTTTGCCAGATAATTCGTCATTGCCCCAACGTTTTTTGCAATCGACATTTCATTATCATTTAAAATAACGATCATCGGTTCTTTGCTTTGCCCTGCATCACTTAAAGCCTCATAAGCCATTCCTCCGGTAAGAGCACCATCTCCGATGACGGAAACGACAGAATAATCCTGACCGCATAAAGTTCTTGCACGTGCCATTCCCAATGAAATCGACACCGAGTTTGATGCATGACCTGAAACACAAGCATCGTGAACACTTTCAGAAGGACGACAAAAGCCGGAAAGCCCTTTGAATTTGCGTAGGTTTTCAAATCCAACTTTTCTTCCCGTCAATATTTTGTGAACATACGATTGGTGCCCCACATCGAAAATAAGTCTGTCGCGCGAGGTATCAAAGACTTTATGTAAAGCAAGCGTTAATTCAACGATCCCTAAATTAGACGCCAGATGTCCACCGGTTTTTGCAATATTCTGTATCAAAAATTCTCTTATTTCTGAAGCTACACACTCAAGCTCAGCGTAAGAAAGGTCTTTGATGTCGTTTGGAGAGTTGATTTTATCAAGCAAACTCATAATAAAAACCCTCAATTAATTATATTATTTATCGCGTGTTAAAAGCATATAAGCTAACCATGCCAAGAATTCACCGTCGGGCAGTTTTTTTGCAGAAAGCACAGCTTTTTCTGTGAGTTCTTCAAGTCTTTTCTTGCATGCATCCAAACCAAGAAGTTTAACAAAAGTAGCTTTACCGCTAACTTCATCATTTCCGACATCTTTTCCTATAACGCCTGCATCGCCTTCTACATTCAAAATATCGTCCTTAATCTGAAAAGCGAGGCCAACGTTAGATGCATAATCTTCTGCAAAGCTTATGTGTGCAACCGACGCTTGTCCAAGAATGCAACCGATTTTCGCAGCAGCTTTAATTAATGCACCTGTTTTCATATCCTGAAGCTGTTCAATTTCGCTTACATTTAGAGAACGGTGCTCTCCCTCCATATCTATTACCTGCCCACCGATCATTCCGTCCGCGCCGGAAGCAGAAGCAAGGCACCTTAAAGCTTTCAATACAATGCCGGAATCAAGGTCGTTCGCATTGTCCAAAACATGCTCAAATGCACGATTCAACAGTGCATCTCCGGCAAGCACAGCAACAGCTTCTCCGAAAACCTTATGGTTTGTCGGCTTTCCTCTCCTTAAATCGTCGTCATCCATACATGGAAGATCATCGTGAATCAAGGAGTATGTATGAATCATTTCAAGTGCGACAGCAAATGGCATTGCATCATTAACGGACACACCAAAAATGCGTGCAAATTCAAGAAGCAGTACCGGACGTATTCTTTTGCCCCCCGCATCAAGACTATACTTCATAGCATCAAAAATCTTTCCATAAAGACAATCTTCTTGCTTTATAGCGTTGTGTAAAACTGCATTTATTTCATCACAGTATGCCTCAAATTTTATTTGATTACTCATTAACCTTCCTCCGCAACAAAAGGCTGTTCCTGAGGAGCTGCACCTTTCACAAGTAAAGTAACTTTCTGTTCCGCATCATCAAGCATTTTAGAACAATTTTTAATCAATGAAGTTCCCTCTTCAAACAGAGCGAGCGCTTCGTCAAGCGGTGCATCCCCTTTTTCCAAAAGACGAACGACTTCTTCCAAACGTTTTATTGAACTTTCAAACGTATTTTTCTCAGACATTGCCATTTCTCCTTTATATCAATCCACAGTACATTTTATACTACCATCAGAAACTCTTACTTCGAGTTTTTCTCCTGTTTTTGCATCGGAAACTTTTTTTATAATTTCACCGTTAGTATTTGAGACGATAGAATATCCACGTGAAAGAACCTTGAGCGGACTCATTGCATCAAGAGCGGCTACAAGTCCTGCAAAACTCTCTCTTGCTTTTAAAATCCTTTTGCCTGTTGCAGATGAAAGCTTTTCCGCCATGAAATCCAGATTGAGTCTGCGTTCCTGATAAAACATCCACGGACTTTTCATTATATTCTTTTCAGAAATATTCTTCACCAATTCTTTATTGAATGCGATCTTGGATACCATACAGGAATATATCCGATTTCTATAATCATTAATACTTTTTCGAAGTGACATTGAATCCGGAACGGCAATTTCCGCAGCATTTGACGGTGTTGCCGCACGAACATCGGCAACAAAATCGGCAATCGTAACATCAGGCTCATGACCAACTGCAGATATCACAGGTATTTTTGATGAATAAATTGCTCGCGCAACACGTTCGTCGTTAAATCCCCATAAATCCTCGATCGAACCTCCCCCTCTGCCTGTTATTATGAGGTCGGCTAAGTTATGCAGGTTTACATATTCAATCATTTCGCAAATCTCGCCCGGAGCATCGGGACCCTGAACCAACACCGGACAAACCACAACATCAGCAATAGGATAACGAGCTTTTAAAATCCTTAAAACATCTCTCACCGCAGCTCCTGTAGGAGAGGTTATTACTGCAATTTTAGAAGGATAATCAGGTAACTGTTTTTTCTTATCTACAGAGAATAATCCCTCATCGCCCAAACGTTTTTTCAGCTGTTCAAATGCAACATACAATGCACCTACTCCGTCAGGAATCATATCACTTATGTATAATTGATATTGCCCATCTCGCGGGAAAACACTAACGCGCCCTTTGGCAATAACCTTCATCCCGCTCTCAGGACGAAAATTGAGCTTTCCTGCATCATATTTGAACATAACTGCCCTTATGACCGCATTTTCGTCTTTTAAAGTCATATAGTGATGTCCGGAGGAATGAAACTTATAGTTAGAGATTTCTCCCCTGACGTAAACACCGGTTAAATTTGGGTTGGAGTCGAACATACCTTTTAGATATTCGTTCAGTTCGGTGATAGTACATATTTTAGCCATTGCTCTATCCTTTTCTGACAACGCTTCCAAGAACGCCGTTTATAAAAGAAACAGTTTCGGCAGAATCATATTTTTTTGCAATCTCCACAGCCTCATTTATAGCAATTTTCTCAGAAACCTCATCAAGATATTTGCACTCAAAAATTGCAACTCTCATTATAGCCATAGCAATTTTTGAAATTCTGTTCAGATTCCATCCGACAGAATATTTTTTTATAAGGTCATCTATCTCGGTTTTATTCTCAGCAACACCACTTACAACAGCCGATATATAAGGGTGCTGTGCCTCACCTACCTGTGAATAGATATCGGTGTCATCAGACACACTTTTTGCAAACTCATCACTTAAAAAATATTGCAAAGCTTCGTTTCCATTCTCGGTGTTAAAGCTGTAGTCATACACAATATGTATCGCTACCTCGCGTGCAGCTTTTCTGCTCATTTGAAATCCTCCATTTTTCATATCATATGTAAACTGTTATAACTATAATATCCCGATTAAGCTCTAAAGTCAATCGGTA
The DNA here is from genome assembly GCA_045539475.1 of Eubacteriales bacterium. Lineage (GTDB taxonomy): Bacteria > Bacillota > Clostridia > Oscillospirales > JAAYXM01 > SIG480. The sequence goes on from JAZQFJ010000010.1 coordinate 74,504, forward strand.
CATCATAAATTTTTCATTTTTTCTAAATAAGAGCGGCAATTGCCTCCCTTATGTTCCTTACAAATAAAACTTCGAGTCCTTCCGGAACAACTATTTCTTTCGCATTTTGCCTTGGTGCAACACATCGCTTGAATCCAAGCCGCTTAATCTCATTGATTCTTTGCTGCGGAGCTGAGACCGAGCGAATTTCCCCTGTTAAACCAATTTCTCCGAAAGAAGCCAGATCACAAGGCAACGGCTTATCACGGCAAGCTGACGCAACCGCAAGTAGAGTCGGCAAATCAGCTGATGTTTCATCGATCTTGAGCCCGCCGACTACGTTAATGTATGCATCATAATTTCCCATTTTAAATCCGGCACGCTTTTCTAAAACTGCTAACAGCAAAGCTGAGCGGTTATAATCAATTCCGGAACTCATACGTCTTGCCGTGCCGTACGCTGTTGCAGCAACAAGAGCCTGAATTTCTGCCAGTATTGGGCGAGTGCCTTCCATCACACAAGCCACACAGGTTCCGGGAACATCAGTGGGTCTTCCTTCAAGAAGAGCTGCTGACGGATTCTTAACCTCAACAAGCCCCTTATCAAGCATTTCAAATACGCCAATTTCATTTGTTGAACCATATCTGTTTTTCGCTGCTCGCAATATCCTGTACGAATTATTCTTTTCGCCTTCAAAATACAGAACACAGTCAACCATATGTTCAAGAACCTTGGGACCGGCTATATATCCGTCCTTATTCACGTGGCCTACAACAAAAACTGTTATACCCTTTCCTTTTGCGAGCTCCATACATTGCAAAGTGCATTCCCGTACTTGCGATACACTTCCGGGAGTTGAGGTAATCTCGCTTTTATATACAGTCTGAATAGAATCGATTATCATAATTTCGGGAGAAATACGTTCAGCAACAGAAACTATATCATCCATATCTGTTCCTGCATAAACAAAAAGATTTTCCGGATTTACCCCTAATCTGTTTGCTCTGAGCTTCAGTTGGCGCACTGACTCTTCTCCAGATATGTAAAGTACTTTAGATTTACAACATAACTTCTCGCAAATTTGCAACAATATTGTAGATTTGCCAATCCCGGGCTCTCCGCCTACAAGAACAAGCGATCCCGAAACCGCACCGCCTCCAAGAACACGATTAAGCTCACTCATCCCGGTATCAAATCTCAATTCATCCTGAACACTTATTTCTTGTATAGAAGCAAGCGTTCCTTTTTGCTCTTTGCTTTCAATGGTATTTCCTCTCTTTTGCGGTACAACATTCATTTCACTTAACGAATTCCACGCACCGCAAGCAAAACATTTCCCGCTCCACTTTGGAAATTCGTTTCCGCATTGATTACAAACATATACAGTTTTTTGTTTCATTTGTAACTCACATCACATTTCTTTTTTATATTCAAAAAAACCCGACGCAATACACATAGCAAGCTTCATTCGATACGCTTCATCATTTAACAAAACCAATTCATTCGGATTCGATAAAAAGCCACATTCAACAAGTATTGCAGGGCACATAACCTTTTTTAACAAGAAAATACTTTTATCCGCAATTTTTTCCTGACGTGTGTTGGAATTATCTATTCCATGTTTCAGACATGATTGAACTCGTTTTGCTAAAAATTCACTTTTAATATTATTTTCGGAATAAAAAACCTGAGCACCTGAGCATCGTGCATCTTGCGGAAAGGAATTTTGATGAATACTGATAACTGTCGCATTTGAATTTGACAAAATTTTTTCCACACGTTTCTCTAAATCCGCAACTTTGCGTTTTCGTAAAGAAGTCGAAGTGTTCTCTCCCAACGAAATATCCTCTCGCCGAGTCATATCAGTGTTAACTCCATGTAAATTAAAAATCATCTCAAGTTTCTGTGAAACATCAAGATTTATATCTTTTTCAAAATAAATTTTTTCCCCTACAGCACCGCCGTCTTCTCCGCCGTGTCCGGGATCAATTATAACTGTTTCAGGATAAAAGTACGAGGAGACCTCTATGTCTGTAATAAATTTATGCCGTTGAAATATCATTAGCAACAAAAAAACTACAATAATACAACTTATACAAAAGAACCTTTTGAACATTTAAAATCCCTCCACTAATTCTTATGGAGAAATTTTAAAATTATTCTCTATCTGTTATCTTCGGTATTTTTATATAAAAAGTATTTTTTTAACATATATCCCTTTATTCCCATAATATATCCGATTTCAGAAAAAACAGGAAGAAAAAAAGGAAAAACGAGATTAAGCAGAGGCTTCTCATTCACAAGTAAATACAACGGTGAATATGGCAATTGCCAAAACCGATTGAGAGATGTAAATATATCGACGCCTAAAACATCATACACATCAAAAATTCCGCTTTCTGCACAGCATGCACCAACGGCGAGTATAAAACCCGGAATTGATGCGATGAGTCCTGCCAAAAAACCGCCGAACCAAGCCCTCTTCATAAAACCTGCTCTCATTTTGTTTCTCGCTGAGACTCCACGATGCCATGAGTCTGAATATGTAATTGAAAAGTATATAGAAACAGAAAGAACAAGCTGCAAGACCGGTATACCTGTTGAACTGAAGAAGTTTATAACATTCGTTACGACAAGTGATATCAGTAATGCAAAAAGATGATCAATCAAAAGACTTCTCGCATGTATAAATATTCCCGGAAAACTTTTTTCCATTTGCTCTTTACCTCTTTTGTTTATAGTTATTTACTTTTTCCAACTCTTCATACATTTTCAGATAGCTTTCATACCTTGAACGGTTAATCTGTTTTTCTTCAACTGCTTGTATAACAGCACATCCATCTTCTTTGGTATGAGAACAACCTGTAAATCTGCAATTATCTTTAAATTCAGAAAAATCTGGAAAAAGGACTGCGAGATTATCTCTGTTAACTTCATTTTTCGAAATAATATCAAAAACAGAAAATCCCGGAGTATCCGCAATCCACATTTGTTCCGAAGGCTTTAAAATTTCCACCTGTCTTGTTGTATGCCTGCCTCTTCCTATTTTTTCGTTTATTTCTCCGGTCTCAAGTTGTGCAGTCGGGAAAACAGCGTTTATCAATGTTGATTTTCCGACCCCTGAATTTCCGGTCAAAGCAGTCAGTTTCCCGTTCAGAAATACACAAAACTCATCTATGCCTTCTTTGCGTTTTGCGCTTACCCTGAAAACCTGCACTCCGGCTTCTTTATAGATATCAAAAAATTCGTTTCCGTTATCCTCGTCGCACTTATTGATAACAACGGCAACCTCGATTCCTTTCAACACGGACATCGCACATATTTTATCTATAAAATATGTGTCAGTTCGGGGGGGCGCTTTTGAGATAACAATCGCAATTGCATCAATATTTGAAATCGGAGGTCTTATCATAATATTCTTGCGTTCGTGAATGTCAAGGAGATATCCCTCGGAATCATTTCGAAGGCTTATATCTACAATATCACCGACATACGGTATTACCCCAAGCTTGCGGAACTTACCCCGAGCTCTGCATGTAATAACACCTACATCGGTATCAACGTAATAAAATCCACCAATTCCTTTTAAAATTCTTCCACTCTTCTTTTTTTCTGTCATATTATTTAAAATCTATCGGGATTTCCTGCCGAAGAACATCGTTTATGTAAACACAAACAGTTGCTTCACCGTTACCGGTAAGTGAAACATCGACAGCTCCGTCTGTTCCTTTATGTGTTTTTTCATATTGGGTCGTTCCGTTTACGGTAATTTTCACGACAAAGCTCTCCGGTTCCGTAGGCAATCGAATTGAACGCGTTATTTCAATATTTTCGTTTTTATCAACCGTAACCGGAGTTGAAACATCAGATTTTGTTTCATCTTTTTGTTGGTGCTCATCAGTGTTAGGTGTGGTTACGTCCGGCTTTTTTTCCTCAGGTCCCAAACTTATTGTGAACCCAACAGAAGTTCCCTCAGGCTTTGAATCACCGGCTTGAATCTCCTGTCCGATTACAGTTCCTTTTAAAGCAGTATTGCTATGCGCGTATCCAACATTCCCTTTTTCAAGATTTGACGCAGCCAAAGACTCTATCGCTTTAATTTCTGTCAGTCCGTAAAGATTTGGAACTAATACATCTTTTTGTTCTTTTCCCAAACTTATATATAGTATAACAATATCATCTGACGAAACACTGTCTCCGGCTTCCGGTTCTGTTTTAATTACACAGCCTTCAGCAGTATCATCTGCTTTCTCGCGTTTTACGGTATAAACCACCCCTTCGCGATCAAGGATGATCTTAGCTTGCTCCTCACTCATATCTGTTAAATCAGTAAGAACCTGCATTCCGGATTTCTTTCCTTTACTTAAAGTAACGTATATTTTTCCGGAAGTACTTGCTTCATTTTCTTTCGGACGTTGCTTTATAATTTCTCCTTCTTCATATTCATCGCTATATTCACGAACTTCTTCATCCGTCTCAATAATCTCAAACTCGTTGTATCTTTTTCCGGCTTCTTCGAGTGTCATTCCCAATATATCAGGAACAATAAGCTCTTCTGTGTTTTTTGAATCACCCCAACCGAAGATTGTACTTAAAAGAGTCAACACTCCAGCAAAAAACACGCCGATAGCCAACACGGCAACGATCAAAGGTAATTTTGATTTCACACCATTTTGTTCAATGACGTTTTCTACATCGTTTTCTTCCGGAACAGAAAGAACAAGTTTTTTTGTTTCATCCATATCCACGTCGCTGCTCTTGACAGGAGGTTCGTACTCAATATCTATATTCGGATTCTTTTTATATTCATCCAAATCCTTAAGCATTTCATCAGTAGAAGTATATCGTTTAGATAAAGCAGACGACATAGCCTTCATCGTTATCTTTTCAAGAGGCTCAGGAATTTCGGAATTAATTTCACGCGGACTAAGTGGCATAGAGTTTATATGTTGAATTGCTACAGATACCGGCGTGTCACCTTCATACGGAAGTCTTCCCGTCAGCATTTCATACAAAACAACTCCGGCAGAATATATATCTGCTCTGCAGTCTATATGGCTGCCTTTAGCCTGTTCCGGTGCAATATAGTGAACCGAGCCAAACGCTTCGCGCGTTACAGTTCTTTGAGATGATTCCAGTCTAGCTATTCCAAAATCAGTGACCTTTACGGTGCTGTCACGCAAAAGCATTATGTTATGCGGTTTTATATCTCTATGTATAATTCCTTTGGAATGGGCATGTGACAAGGCTTTTAAAATCTGCGTTATAAAATGTATTGCTTCTTTTTGAGAAAGAGTTCCCCGCCTGTCCATATATTGTTTAAGCGTCATCCCATCAATAAGTTCCATAACAATGTACTCGATAGAATTAGATCTGGACACATCATACACAGCTACTATATTTGGATGAGAAAGCATAGCTACAGCATGGCTTTCTGAATGAAATCTGTTTCTGAATTCTTCATCTTTTGCATACTCATCCTTCAAAATTTTCACAGCAACATATCTGTTGAGTCTATGACACAATGCTTTGTATACAACCGCCATTCCACCGGTTCCTATTACCTGCAGAATCTCATATCTGTTGTCCAGAAGTTTTCCTATATATTTATCGTTCATAAAGCACACTCCCTATTTCAAAATGCAAGCAAAACAACAGTGATATTGTCATAACCGCCGCGTTCATTTGCAATATCAATGAGCCTGTTACAACATCCGGCATTGTCGCCATACATAACTTCATACAAAATTTCTTGTTCAGTTACAAGGTTGGAAAGGCCGTCTGAACAAAGCAATATGTAATCGTTTTTTTCAATTTTTGGGAAATAAACATCTCCGACGACTGAACTGTCAGTTCCGATTGCACGGGTTATTAAATTCTTACCTGGATGTTCACGAGCTTGTTTTTCTGTCAGCTCTCCCATAATGAGCATATCTTCAACTAACGAATGATCTCTTGTTATCTTCACTATGCCTTCTGAATTAATTTTATATGCCCGACTGTCTCCTATATTTATTACGGCAGTTTTAGTCTGGGTTGAGACAACTCCTACAAGCGTTGTTCCCATTCCACGAAGCGCAGGCTCTTCATCAGCCTTGCGATGAACAGCTCCGTTCGCTTGGTTAGCCGCAGCTTGCATCAACTCGCAAAGTTGTTCTTCTGACAAATTCTTATAATCCGCGTTTCTTATACAAGTTGTAAATTCTTCGAGAGCCAGTTGACTTGCGATATTACCGGCCGCCGCGCCGCCCATACCGTCGCAAACCACTGCAAACGCAAGTTGTTTTGCATCTGCAACGCTGTATGCATATGAATCCTGATTATCCTTTCTTGCTTTTCCAATATCGGATTGACCCCAAGCAAACATATTAAATCTCCATAAGCTGTAACCAGCCATCGTCTTTTTTCGGCAGACGATGATGCCGAAATGTTATTTTGAAATGTAATTTCTTCTGAGTTGACCGCAAGCTGCATCAATATCTGCGCCCAGACTTCGCCTTACAGTCACAGTTATACCCTTTTTTTCCAAGTATTCTTTAAATGCCGTTATGGCTTGATTTGAGCTTGGTGCCAACACACCTTCGCTTATTTTATTTAAAGGAATCAAATTAACATGACATGGAAAATCCTTTAAAAGCACTGCAAGGTCTTTTGCCTGCTGCAAAGTGTCCGTTTGTCCTTCTATCATTGTATATTCAAAGGAAATTCTTCTGGATGTCGCAGCAAAATATTTTTTGCAGGTATTTATCAATCGATCAACACCATATGCCCGGTTGATCGGCATAATCAAATCTCTTGCACTGTCAGTTGGAGCATGCAACGAGACCGACAAAGTAACAGGAAGATTTTCTTTTGCCAATCTTTCGATTTTATCGCAAAGTCCGCATGTTGAAAGCGAAATATGCCTCATACCTATGTTTAAACCTTCCTCGTCGTTCACAAGTCTTAAAAACTTAATTACATTATCATAGTTATCTAACGGTTCCCCTGTTCCCATGAGCACTATATTGGATATTCTTTCTTCGGTATCATAGATAATTGCAAACAATTCTGCAAGCATTTCAGAAGGAAGAAGATTTCGGATCAATCCGTTTTTTGTTGAAGCACAGAAAACACAGCCCATCCTACATCCTACCTGAGTGGATATACAAACAGTATTACCATGATTATATTTCATAAAAACGGCTTCAACACAATTTCCATCGTTAAATTTCAGCAGATACTTGCGTGTGCCATCCAACTTTGAAACTTGTCTTTTTACACACTCTGCACAGTTCAGAGTACAAGTTTCTTTTAAAAAAGATATTAACGACTTAGGGATATTCTTCATGTCATCAAACGAAGAAATTCCTTTATGTAACCACGAATATATTTGTTTCGCTCTGAATTTCGGTTCGTTGTTTGAGGTTATAAACTCTACCAATTCTTCATAACTGAACGAACGAATATCAATCATATTTTCCTCCGAAGTTTGCACATATAAAATCCATCAGTCCCGCTGATATGAGGAAGAAGGGTCACTCCGTATTTGTTTTTTATACACGGAATATCAAAATACTCATCAACTTCTTCATAGTCTTTGTTTTGTTCCAAAAAAGAATCAACAACACACTCGTTTTCTTGAGGCAAAATTGTACATGTCGAATACAAAAGCGTGCCTCCCCTTTTTAGATAACGGGAAACATTATTCAGAATTTTCAGCTGAAGCTCGGGCAGTTGATTAATAGAAGTTTCATCTTTATATCTGATATCCGGCTTTTTCCTTATTATACCAAACCCGGAGCACGGAACATCTGCAAGAATAAAATCGAAAGCCTTTTCCCACTCATTAAAAAAGTCAGAAGAATCACGCAGAACTGTGTTGATATTTCTTATTCCTAATCTTGCAGCATTGTCTTCTATAAGGTGCAATTTATGTTCATATATGTCACAAGAGAAAATTTTGCCGGTGTTCTCCATAAGCTGAGCCATTAAAAAAGACTTTCCACCGGGAGCCGCGCATGCATCTAAAACGCTTGCGTCCTTACATGGTGACAGCGTGCTTGCAGCAATTTGACTGGCTAAATCCTGAATATAAATACATCCATTTTGGAATTCAGAAGTATTTTCAATACTCCCTTTGAAATTAATGTACACAGAATTTTCAATTGGTCCTTTTTCGAATAGCTCATTGTTATCAAGCAAGCTTTCCGTTGTTGTTTTTAGTATATTTACACGAGCGGAGATACGATGCTTAATATTATTAAAAGAAAGAATTTTTTCTGTTTTTTCCCTGCCGTACACATTCATCAGTGCTTTTACAATCCACATCGGATGACTGTATTGCACAGATAAAATTTTCTCAAAATCATCGCACTGCAAAGACGGTAAATTGTTTTTTTGTGAAGAAATTTTTCTTGTAATTGCATTTACAAAACCTGCTGCACGCGGATTGTTTCTCTTGGCTCTGTTCACTGCGTCGTTTATTGCTGCAGAATCAGGAATTCGGTCAAGATAAACAATCTGATATACAGCAACCTGAAGAATATCGAGAATTCCCGGGGCAATCTTGCTGAACTTTACAGACGAGAAGGTCTCAATATAAAAATTTATGAGATACAAATTCTGCAACACGCCATTTACAATTTCTGTAGCAAGTGCGGCATCTCGTGAATCCAACTTTGCCGCTCTGATCTTATTTCTTAAAAATCCATCGGACCATGCATCCCGCTTGCGAAATGCAGTAATCGCATCTACTGCTATATCTCTGGCATTCATTTTCAATCTCTCCGTCTGCCTCCTCCAAACAAAAGAATAAGTCGGAACAACTGCGCAACGGAAACAGCCAGCGCGGCGACATATGTCATCGCAGCGGCGTTCAACACTTTCTTCGCAGACGAAGTTTCACTTTCAGACAAAGTTCCTGTCTCCTCAAGGGCACGAACAGCTCTTCGGGAAGCGTTGAACTCGACAGGAAGTGTTACAAGCTGAAAAAATGCCGCCAAAGCAAAAAAAACAATTCCTATATTAACAAGAGATTGTGACGAAAAAAGAAAACCAATTAAAATTAAAGGCACTGAAAGCGAAGATCCTATCTGACAGATCGGTATAATGCTGTTACGCAATTTTATCGGACCATAACCATTTGCATACTGAACAGCATGTCCGCATTCATGTGCCGCCACTCCTGCAGCAGCAACGGATACAGAATCATATACCGAATCAGAAAGCCTTATAACATTTGCTTTTGGATCGAAATGATCTGAAAGATTTCCGCTAACGCGTTCTACTTTAACTCCGGTTACCCCGCAAGAGCGCAATACTCGTTCTGCAACCTGAGCTCCGGTAAGATTTGATAAGATTCTCTGAGATGAATGTTTTTTAAACACACTGTTTACCCGCACCTGCATCACAAAAGCAAAAACAACTACAGGTAAAACCAAAACAATATACGTGAAATCTATACCGTAATATCCAAAAAACATATTAACTCCTCTTTTTTGTTATTTGAAGAAGCTTCCGATTATGCTTGGATGCCCCCGGAAATACTCGACAGGAGACATCCGCTTTCCACTCTCCACCTGAAAACGTTTTATAACGATGCTTGAATCAGCTGTGGCAATTTTCAATCCTTTGTCATATAACTCAAGAACTTGACCCGGAGTTCCATTACCACAATCTATTTCCGCTTCATAAACCTTAATTCTTCCTATATCACTGTCAGTGAAAGCGATAGGCCATGAAAAGCTTCCTCTTATCAAATTTAGAATTTCCACAGAAGGTTTATTCCATACAATTTTCGCATTCTCTTTTTTTATCGGAGGAGCATAAGTTGCCTCATTTTCATTTTGCGGTATAGGCGTTATGCGATTTTCTCGGATACAGTCCACTGTATCTATAAGTAACTCTGCCCCAACAACTGAAAGCTTTTCAAAAAGACTTTCCGACGTATCACCTTCAGAGATCACAACTTCTTTTTTCAACAAAATGTCGCCTGTATCCATCCCTTTATCCATCAGCATAGTGGTTACACCTGTAACCGAATCTCCATTCAGGACGGCATGTTGAATAGGCGCAGAGCCTCTGTATTTGGGTAAAAGCGAGCCATGTAAATTTACGCACCCGTACTTCGGATAATTAAGTATATACTCCGGAAGAAGCTTTCCGTAAGCAACGACCACTATCATTTCGGGACACAATTTTTGAAGAAGCGGCATTAATGCATCATCTTTCAAGGTTTGCGGCTGATAAACCAAAAGATTCTCTGACAACGCAAACTCCTTTACAGGAGTCATAAGAACTTTCATACCTCTTCCTTTTGGCTTGTCTTCACGCGTTACAACGCCAACAATTTCGTGTCCGGCATCAATAAGTCTTTTTAAGGGCAACACTGCAAAATCCGGAGTACCCATGTACAAAATTTTCATATGTTAAGCCTCTTCGTAGTAATCAATGATTTTATCTTCAAACAGAATTCCGTCAAGATGATCTATCTCATGACAAAAAGCTCTTGCAAGAAGACCTTCACCTCTTGCGGTAAAGGTTTTACCAAAACGGTCTTGCGCGCGCACCGTCACTTTATACGGGCGGTTAACCGTTCCACAAATTCCGGGTAAACTCAGGCAACCTTCGGGAGAAATTTCTTCTCCTTCGGTCTCTATTATTTCCGGATTTATCAATTCGTAAAAAGCGTCATCAACACTTACAATCGCCACGCGCTTCAACACCCCAACCTGAGGCGCTGCAAGCCCTGCGCCGTTAGCCAAAACAAGCGTTTCCCTCATATCATCCAGCAAAACATTAAGCCGTTCATTGAACTCCGTAACTTCGCGACACTTTTTTCTCAGTATCGGGTCACCGTCTTTAACAATATTTCTTAAAGCCATAATTACATCTCCTAAAAATCAATTGAATTAATATCCGGTATTATGCTCATACCCTTATTTTTAGAATCTTTTGCAAAATCACGTATAAGCCTGGAGATTAAATCTCTCATTCTTTTGTTGTTATCAGCGCAAAGCATCATCTTGTATCTATACCTATTGTTTACTTTCAAAACCGACAACGGCGTTGGTCCCAATATTCTCACGGATAAATCGGAATATTCAGTCTCTATAACATATTTTGCTTTTTTACATAACAAATCACATGCACAGAACGAATCATATTCTTTATCTGCAAGAACTGTTAATGTAAATACATCGCCAAACGGCGGCAATTTTCTGGAACGCCTTATTTTAATCTCATTATCAAAAAAAGCATCATATACCTGTTCGGCAGCCGCGCGTATAATTACATTGTCAGGAGAAAAGGTTTGAATAACCGCTCTGCCTTCCTTTTCTCCTCGTCCTGCTCTTCCGACAACTTGTGTCATAAGTGAGAATGAATTTTCTGCCGCTTTATAATTTTCATTTGAAAGCCCCTGGTCAGCAAGCAGTACGCCAACTAAAGTTACATTTTCAAAGTCAAGTCCTTTTGTAATCATTTGCGTACCAAGTAAAATCGGAATATTATTGTCCTTAAATTTACCCAGCAAATTCTCATGAGCTGCCTTTTGTGCTGTTGTATCAGTATCCATCCTGATTATTTCAATCTCCGGAAAAAGCTCTTTAAGTTCCTGTTCCACCTTTTGCGTTCCGAAACCTACAGGCTTAAGTTTATGTCCGCATGATACGCACTCATCTGATTTCTTTTCAGAATATCCGCAATGATGACACATAAGGCGGTTGTTTTTGGAATGATATACCAAAGGCACGCTGCAATTCGGACATTCCGGACTCTCTCCGCATTCGTCACACACAAGAAACTTGCTTGACCCTCTGCGATTCAAAAATAAAATACTTTGTTCATTGTTACTTATATTTTTAGATAATTCTTCATAGAGTTCTTTCCCTATTACTTGTCCGCTACCTGATGTAAGCGATTTTCTCAAATCGGATATAATAACTTTCGGTAACGGTTTTTTATTATAGCGTTCAGGCAGTGTATACAGCTTATATTTACCTGTTTTTGCGTAATACATACTCTCTACAGAAGGCGTAGCTGAACCGAGAAGCAGCATCGCGTTCTCGTTTACACAACGGAATTTCGCGACCTGAACAGCATGATATCTCGGAGTTGAAGAAGATTTATATGTATCTTCCTGTTCTTCATCCAAAATAATAATACCGATATTGTCCAGTGGAGAAAAAATAGCAGAGCGAGTTCCAACTACAACATCAACCTCTCCGTTCCTAATCCGCTTCCATTCATCGTATCTTTCACCAACTGAAAGTGCGCTATGCATAACAGCCGTTCTTTCACCAAAATATGAATACACCTTTTCTAAAAGTTGCGGAGTAAGCGATATTTCAGGGACAAGAAGTATTGCAGTTTTTTTATCGGCGATAACTTTTTCGATTAATTTAAAATAAATGAGCGTTTTTCCACTTCCGGTCACACCGTGCAATAATGCGCACGTTGCACCGTTTCTCATATCGCTGCAGATTTGCTGAAAAACCTGCTTCTGAGAATCATTCAGAGTGATCTCCTGTTTTTTAGAAAAAGCCGAAGGCTTTGGTCGTCTGTAAACTTCTTCATTGCCGAAAGCAATAACTCCGTTTTTTTTCAACGTATTAAGTTGCGAGGCAGATATTCCTGTAAAATACGATAATTCCCTTGAAGAGACAGATTCTACCTTTTCCAAAAAACTTAAAGCATCAACAACTGCAAGTCTACATTTTTTTCTTGCAATATAGTCTTTAGTTTCCCTCTCAGAGATCACGAGGCTCACTGTCCGTTCGGTTTTATCCGAAACTTTTTGAGCTGAATATTCTGTCACTGAAATGACTTCTTTTTTCAACAGAATACGTATTGTTTTTTCAACGCTATCTTTTCCAAACAGTGTTATCAAGTCTTTACTTTTATATGGACGTACTGATGAGTAAATGCATTTTAAAATATCCGTTCCTTGTTCTATACCGGAAACTTCGGCTTCAGCGTATTCATATTCAAATTTGCCTGAATAAAAATATGCTGTTTCATATTTATGCCACACACCGGACGGAAGCATAGAATGAGCGATATCAAAAAAAGTACAAAAACACTGTTCTCTCAACCATAAACCAAGCTTTATCAGCTTATCACTAAAAACAGGAGTTTCATCAATAATATCCAGAATTGTTTTTAAACGAAGACCGGTCTCAGAAGTCAATTCATGAACATTCAGGACAATCCCCTCCGTACGTCTGCTTCCGTTACCGAAAGACACACGCACCCTCACTCCCGGAGCAATTTTTTTTAACATAGCTTCGGGAATAAGATATTCATAGGGTTTATCTATCGAATAGGTTGCTGCCTCAACAGCTACATATGCAGCATACTTCTTCTCTTCCAAAACAACAGCCTCCGTAAAGACACCTTATTCCTCTATCGGCAAAGCATTTATCTTACCGTCTGCTATTTCTCCAATAGCAAGACTTACCGGTTTTTCAGTCAACTCAATCTCCTGTTCCTCTGCATACTCGGAAATTTCACGAGCACGTCGCGCAGTGAGGTTAACAAGCAGATATCTGCCGTTTACTTCTTTCAACAAATCGCTCATAGCGGGATATAACATCATAGCTTTTTCCTCCAAAAAATAATTTATTAATCTTCGCTTTCATCTTCCGAAAATTCAGACATCTCTTTTCCGTTCACACGGCTTGATATCGAAACAGGAAGAATTGCTGACAAAATAATATGGTCGCTGTCCATAATTATAACAGCTCTTGTTTTTCTGCCGTAAGAAGCATCAATAAGCATACCGCGCTCTTTTGCTTCCTGAACCATACGTTTTATAGGGGCTGAATCCGGGCTGACAACCGTAATTATACGCTCAGCAGAAACCATATTTCCAAATCCGACATTAATTAATTTCAAACTAATACAGCTCCTTTGTTATTCTATATTCTGAACTTGCTCGCGAATCTTTTCAATCTCAGCCTTGATATCAACGACAATTGAAGTAATCTCCAAATCGTTCGCTTTAGATCCGATTGTATTTACTTCACGATTCAACTCCTGAACAAGAAAATCAAGTTTGCGACCAATTGCACCTCCGCCTCTAATCATATCACGGAATTGTGATATATGACTATGCAATCTAACCGTTTCTTCATCAACAGCGATTTTATCCGCAAAAATTGCTGCTTCCGTAAGAATACGTTGCTGATCAATGGTAACAGACTCCAAAACTTCGCGCATACGAAGCTCAAGTTTTTCTCTGTACTCTTCAACGCATTTAGGAGAACGTTCTTCCACGGTTTTTGCGAGCGTTTCTATCAATTCAAGTCTGGAAAGGATATCATCTGCCAAACGCGAGCCTTCCTTTTCTCTCATTTGATTATGTTCGGTAAGTGCAGCTTTCAAAACTGATAAAACATCAGCGCTAAGCTCTTCTTCATCATCTTCTTGCTTTTCTATGACAAGAACATCCGGTATCCGTATTATCTCAGAAACTGAGATATCTTTATTCACTCCATATTGCGAATTCAACTTCTCAAAAACATCAAAATAACCGTTAAGAAGCGACTCATTTAACGAAACGCTTACATTTGCAGAATCAGAATTGTCGATTGAAATATATATATCGACCTTTCCTCTTGCCACAAACTCGGAAAGGCACGCCTTAACCTTTTCGTCAAGAAAGGCATAAGCGCGAGGAGACTTTACAGTGCAATCCAGATATCTGTGGTTAACAGATCGTACCTCAACTGTTATTCCTCGCGAATTTAAAGTTTCGGATGCACGACCGTATCCGGTCATACTTTTAACCATATCAATTACCTCAGTTCATGATTTAATCTTCAAACTATATTATATCAATTTTTATAGTGATTTGTCAATGAAATCCGATGATTTTGGAAAGCTTTGTATGTAATAAAAAAAACAATCGCCCAATGCAAATATCATATAAAATGAACATCACAAAAAAGAATGCTACAAACAAAAATGTTTTTGCACTGTTAAATGCTATCCAAATACCGGACAAAAAACGAAAAGCAAGAATCCCTATGGCAAACAGAAGGCCATATTCCAAAAACTTAATAAGCCATACGAAACAGCTTTTCCCTATTCGTTCAGTCAACAATTTAAGCATTGGATAGTGTCCGAACAAAACCGTATAAAAAACCGCACATTCCTTATTTGGCAAAAAAATCCAAACAAAAATCGTTGTTGCAATATACACAAGCCACGCATATTTGTAACCCAGACATATAATTGCCATAGCCGAAAAAACACCGGTTATAGCTGTAATTGATAAAGACATATTTGAAAAAGCAGCGGCAAGCAAGCAGACAACAACGGAGATAGCTGTTAACATTGCTGCAAGTGTCATTCTCTTTACATCAGCATTTCTCATTACTTTCTTACTCTCCTACAGATAGCAAATCAGCAACAATCGCACAAGCAATCGGCACACATAAGTCCGGTACAACAATCACAAGGGGTCAGCATTGCTCCACCATAAGAAGCCCCGGAATTATTTGTATACTGCATCCGGCTCAGCGCCTCTGCGTATTCTCTGTTTCCCGGATCCATGGAGTATGCCCTCGTGAAATAGGTCCTTGCATTGTCATACCATCCTTTTCGAAGCATAACACTACCCATAAGAAAATTCCATTCAGCATCGTGGTGGCCACATTCCGACAGAAGTTTTTCTGCAAGATAAATATTCCCCGATGATATAGCATTTCTGATTTCCGCATACTTCGAGTTTGAAGAATTCGAATAAGTTTGCCCGTAACCGTTGTTGGTGTAGGAATAATTATCAGAACTGCGTGCGCCGCTTTTCTCTTTTATAATTGAGTCATACGCCTCATTAATTTCTTTCATTTTTTCTTCTGCTAAATCCGCAAGAGGGTTATTTATATAGTTATCCGGATGGTATTTCTTCGCAAGCTCTCTGTAGGCTTTTTTTACTTCATCTACAGAAGCTTTATCCGAAATTCCGAGAACTGTATACGGGTTCTTCATTTTTTACGCTCCTTCTTCTTGTTAACTTCATTGATAACAGCCGGCATCCCTAATTCTATTATATTTTTTATAATATCAGAGCTTTTTCCGGTCTCTAATAAATTAAATGCTCGCAAAACCGCTACTCTGCTGTCTTCCAGAGTCTGAATCACCTTTGGTTTGATGTCATCCAAGCCAATCAGGGTTGATATATCATAATTGCTGATTATAGGATTGTATTCTTTCTTCGAAAAATCCGTTTCAATATCATCAAGTGCATCAATTATATAAACAAATCTTCCCACATGATAAAACAATTCTTTAAGTATTCTTTGCTCTGAATCGACCTCATCAGCTATCAGCGCAACCATTCCGGCAAATTTATCAGCGGGCTCATCAATTGATGGTAGGTTCCTGTTTTCCAGATCTAAAAGTTCGCGAAACAGCGCACAAGCTTTTTCGTTAAATTCAACGTGATCAGCAACCGCTCTTTTGTATGCTTTACTTAACAGAAGTTTAGGTAAAATTCCTTTAAAAAATTTTGCAAAATAACGATTGTCAGAAACATCATCACACAGTTTCAAATATGTCAATATAACGGATATATCTGCTGTGGTATCCAATACCTCAGACTCTACACACATTTTCCCTTTAGGGCAGACAAGGCATCTTTTTTTCACTTTAATATCTTCCGCATTCCCCGAAAGTGCAAGTAAAAGTGCTATGAACACAAAATCATAATTTACGACAAAGCACGCCCTTTTTCCGCAGCGCTTTCGCAACGCGTGACAAAGACCGCAATATACTGCTTTATAATAATCGTACTCTTTAACCTTCAGTTCACACTTTAAAGGTCGGATATACCCAAACATTCTTTAGCTTACCTCAACATATATGATATAGTCTTCAGGGTTTGAAACCGCTGTATTTTCTATCCCGTCAACAACTATCGCAACATTTATGGGATGTGTTCCGCGACTTAACACCGTAGATTGTAAATCAGCAACAGCGCGCACATTTTCTGAATTTACCTTTTTCAAAGTTTCTTCTGTTCCAAGTATATCAACATTGATACTGGTTGTTACAGGACGTATTTTATAACCACTTGGTAACGTGTAAGTATTAACAACCTCTATAAGTGTTGTTTGCACAGTCTTTTTGCTCAGCCCGTCAAACTCAAGAGTTGCGGAAGCGGTCATTTCTCCGCTCAAGTTGCTTATTCCGTCAGGAAGTGTGAGTGAGAATGATTTTGTCATACCTGAACTGATATCGGAGATTTTCACAGCTCCTGCAACTATGGTTGTCGTTTGTTCTATTATATCCTTATCGCCGGCAATTTTTATAGTTGATGGTTCAAGGGTATAATTGATATATTTTTTAAACGCGTCGCTTCCTTGTATATCAATAGACAAAGGAACCTCTTTTGTCTTTAAAACAGGAATGCTGACGTTCAAGGTTTCATAGTCGGTCTGAAAAGATAAATCTCTGAGTTCCTTCCCCTCTGTATCAAAAAAGGCATATGAAAAATCACCGGAAACTCCTGTTTCCAAACCCTTCTGCGGCAACACAATCTCCGCATATGCCACCTTGTAAACATCCTCTTGCAACCCAACAAGCTTGAGCTCCTTTGGTGAGATAACTATATTTGCTTTATCAACTACATAACCGTCCGCTGCCAATCCGTCTGTGTTAACCTTAACAGGAACAAGACTAACATCTTCTTCGTCAAATTTTACAGTTAATTTCTGAGGAATTTTATTTCTTAAGGTGTATGAAGATGACGGCAAAGAGACGGTGTACGGTATTTCATATGTACCCGCACCCGAAACCATTGACAAATCAGCTTCTACACGGATATCAGACTCATTTAGTCTTAAAATATCATTACGGCTTCCCGATACCTCTATATCTACATCATATTCGCCGACAATCATAAGATTTTTGGATGTTGCCAGCTCTTCTATTCCTGAAAAAGAAGGAACAATGTTTTTTATTTTAAAATTTTCCTCGAAATCATTTACACCGGCAACATAGAGCCACAAAACAACAGCAATGAGTACTGCAAGAATCTTAGAAAAAACATCATACTTTTTTAACCATTCCATGTACTTATTTGGCACCTTCTTTTACCTCCTCCGCAGTATTTTTCTTATGACTGAAAAAGCTTGAAAAAAAGTTGTTCTTCCTGGTTTCTTCGGTATTTGGCATAAGCTCAGCTCTTAGAAGCTTTTCAAGAGTCTCCGGTGCAAGATGGCGCTTAAGCATACCACCTATTGCAACGGACACTGTTCCCGTTTCTTCAGAAACAACCACAACGACAGCATCGGAATTTTCGCTCATTCCGACCCCGGCACGGTGCCTCATACCCAGCTGCTTGCTAAGACTTGTATTTCCTGACAGAGGAAGCATACACCCCGCAGCAGCAGCACGTCCCTTTTGAATTATGAGCGCACCGTCATGCAACGGAGCCTTTGGATAAAAAATATTTTTCAAAAGCTCTGTATTTACTTTTGAATCTATATTCGTTCCGGTTTTGACTATATTAGACAGCAATATTTCTCTTTCAAAGACAATCAACGCTCCGGTTCTTGAGTTTGAAAGATTTTTACAAGCATCAACAGTCTGCATTATTGCATATTCAAGTTCGGAAACATCATTTTTTCTGTCCAATGAAAACTGAGGAAACCATTCACTTCCTACACGTTCAAAAGCACGGCGAAGTTCAGGCTGAAATAAGATAACAACCGCAATAAATCCAATCTGAATTATATTCCTGAGCAAGAAATTCAATAAATTCAGACCAAGCACATTTGAAAGCTGAGTGACAAGCAGTAAAAAAACGATTCCCTTAACAACTTGTCCTGCATTTGAACGTCGAGAAAAAACAATCAATCTGTATGCAATATAAGCAACTATTGCAATATCAACAATATCCCAAATCCCAAACAGTGCAATGTATCTTACAAGCTGACTTAAAAAATCCATATAAGTTTTCAGTCCCTTCTGATTTTATATTTATATAATACCACATTCAAGCCTGTTTTGGAACTGTTTTTTTAGTTTTTTTACAGATAATTTTAATTTCTCATACTTGATATTTTTCTTACTTCTTTTAGAAACTCTAAAATCTCATCTTCTGTTGTGAAGCTGCTTACACTTACACGCACAGTGCCGTTAATTGTTCCGGCTGTTTTATGTGCTAAAGGTGAACAATGCATTCCACTTCGTACAGAAATATTTTTTTCATCCAGCCTCTCTGCAATTTCTCCTGCGGAAAAATTCCTAATTGTGAACGAAAGAACTCCACCCTGCATTTTTTTATCTCTTGCAGCATAAATTTTAATTCCGGGCATTTTTGACAAATCGTATACAAGCCACTCGATCAGCGATGACGTATATTTAAATATATTCTCTGTCCCTTTCTGCAATATATATTCTACACCTTCAGAAAGACCTGCAATTCCGGGAATGTTAAGTGTTCCGCATTCTAATCTATCGGGCATAAATCCCGGCTGTTGTTCCTCAGCCGAAACACTTCCCGTTCCTCCTTCAATTATTGTGTTAAACTCAGAACCGTCCTTACATATCAAAATGCCGGTTCCCTGCGGACCGTAAAGACCTTTATGTCCTGGCATACATATCGCCCGGGTTGCTCGCAAGTCAGACAATTCCACATCGACACTCCCGGCTGACTGTGAAGCATCAATTATAAGAGGGATTCCCTTCATATAGCAAAGCTCATCAATTTCTTTTACAGGGAGAATAAAACCGAAAACATTCGACATATGTGTGCATATGGCGAGAGTGGTTTGTCCGGTTATATTTTTTTTAAAAGCCTTTATGATATCCTCGGTATCAAAAAGTCTTCCTTTTGCTATTTTTATGTTCACTCCACTGTTTTTCATAGCAGTAAGAGGACGCAGCACTGAATTGTGTTCATATCCGGATATAATACAATCACCTGCTTTCACCAACCCCTTTATTGCCATATTAAGCGCATATGTCGCATTATAGGTAAAAACAATCTGCGATACATCATCAACTCCGAACAGCCGCCCAATCCTTTCCCGTGCGACAAACAATAACTCTGCAGCCTTCATGGATGATTTATATCCGCCGCGTCCGGCATTTGTACAATTATTCATTGCAGCCAACATCGCATTTTTCACGTTATCCGGTTTTTTCAAAGTCGTTGCTGCATTATCAAGATAAATCATATTCTCAGCTCCCTATACAGCTTTTTCCCTTCAATCAAAATCACTCTGACCGGGAGAATTCTATTCAAACGCAATATATCCAAAACTTCAGGAAGGAATTTTTGAGAAATATTCACAGCATAGGCGCAACTTCCCTTTGTCAGTTCAGTATCAGGTCTGACAATTTCAGCCCAAAAACCATTTTGTTCAAGTGTTTTTTTCATTTGTTGTGCATATGTCATAGATTTACTTGTAAGCAATATTCCGTTCACAGTCAACAGCTCCCTTCAATACATACTATGCATAAGGGGAAAAAAGTACACGCTTTAAATACATAACAGTCCTCCGGCTTTCATAAAATTTGCTGAGCAACAAATTTAACAGGAGGAATAAACTTGAAAAAATTTATCTGTTTTATTTTAATTACTTCAACACTTTTTCAATACGTACTTGCCGCACCTGTTTTTCCGGAATTGGCTGCTCCAAGCGCGATATTGATAGAAAAAGAAACCGGCACAGTATTATATGAAAAAGAATCACACACTCTTTTACCCCCTGCAAGTGTAACGAAAGTTATGACTCTACTGCTGGTTATGGAATCTATAAAATCCGGAAAAATCTCTTTTGATGACATCGTCACTGTCAGCGAATATGCAGCCGGCATGGGTGGCTCACAGGTCTTTTTATCCCCCGGGGAGCAAATGAGTGTCCATGAACTTTTAAAAGCAACTGTTGTATCATCAGGGAACGACAGTGCTGTCGCTTTGGCAGAGCACATAGCCGGAAGCGAAACCGGTTTTGTTGAAATGATGAATCAAAAAGCACGCGACTTGGGAATGGCAGATACTACGTTTAAAAACTGTACCGGGCTTGACACTGAAGGCCATATCACAAGTGCAAACGATATCGCGGTTATGTCACGCGAGCTAATCAAGCATGACAAAATAAAAGAATATACAAAAATCTGGATAGATTCCATACGGGACGGAAAATTCCAGCTCGCAAATACAAACAAACTGATACGCACTTATAAAGGTATAACCGGATTGAAAACAGGCTCAACTTCAATTGCAAAATTTTGTTTGTCTGCCACCGCAGAGCGGGATGGAATGGAATTGATTGCTGTAATTATGGCAGCACCAACCGGAAAAGAAAGATTTTCAGATGCAGCAAAGTTACTTGATGCAGGTTTTGCAAACTATTCCTTGTATAACGGCGTGCATGATATAGAGTTGCCTCCCATAAATGTGATTCTGGGAAATAGCGACGAACTCGTTCCGGATTACGGACTCGCACCAAAAATTTTGATAGAAAAAGAAAACATACAAAAAATTACAAGCGAACTTTCGTTGCCCAAGGATGTGAAAGCACCCATTGAGCAAGGGCAAAAGATTGGAACCTTAAAATTTTTTTGTGATGAAAAAATGATTTCTGAAATTCCTATCATCGCTGCCGAGAGCGTAAAACGCCTTAGTTTAGGCGGAATTTTCGGCAAGCTGTTTTCTATTTGTATGATGAATTAAAAAAATTCTGCTTGATTTTTTTATCAAGCAGAATTTTTTAGTGGAAATTTTTTTCTTTTTATGTTATACTATATTTTGTATACTGAAGAAAGGAATGATGGTAATGGGAACTAAGTATGTATATCTGTTCTCAGAGGGTAACGGAAGTATGCGTGAGCTTCTCGGCGGTAAGGGTGCAAACCTTGCTGAAATGACAAGTCTTGGCATGCCTGTTCCCCAGGGCTTCACAGTAACAACAGAAGCCTGCACACGCTACTACGATGATGGAGAAATGATTGCTCCGGAGATCGAAAACGAAATTTTTGACTACATTGAAAAGCTGGAGGAAATTTGCGGAAAGAAATTCGGTGATAACGAAAATCCGCTTTTAGTTTCCGTACGTTCCGGAGCTCGTGCCTCGATGCCCGGTATGATGGACACAATCCTCAACCTTGGTCTCAACGATGACGTTGTTGAGGTTATGGCAAAGAAATCCGGTAATGCAAGATGGGCATGGGATTGCTACAGAAGATTCATCCAAATGTATTCCGATGTTGTTATGGAGGTCGGAAAGAAGTACTTTGAGCAGCTTATCGACAAAATGAAGGAAGAAAAAGGCGTCACGAGTGACGTTGACCTCACAGCAGAAGATCTCAAAGAGCTTGCCACACAGTTCAAAGCTGAATACAAATCCAAAATCGGTGCTGACTTCCCGTCTGATCCAAAAGAGCAGCTCATCGGTGCTGTAAAGGCCGTTTTCCGTTCATGGAACAATCCGCGCGCAAATGTCTACCGTCGCGATAATGATATCCCCTACTCATGGGGTACAGCTGTCAACGTTCAGATGATGGCATTTGGTAATATGGGCGATAACTGCGGTACAGGTGTTGCGTTTACCCGTGATCCTGCGACAGGTGAGAAGAAGCTTATGGGTGAGTTCCTTGTAAATGCACAGGGAGAGGACGTTGTTGCAGGCGTTCGCACACCTATGAAGATTGATGAAATGGAGCAGAAGTTCCCTGCTGCATTTGCAGAGTTTAAAGCAGTTTGCGAAAGGCTTGAAAATCATTATCACGATATGCAGGATATGGAGTTCACAGTTGAGAACGAAAAGCTCTATATGCTTCAGACACGTAACGGAAAGAGAACTGCTCAGGCTGCTCTTAAGATTGCATGCGATCTCGTTGACGAAGGCATGAAGACAGAGCAGGAAGCTGTTCTTATGATTGACCCGAGAAACCTTGATACCCTTCTCCATCCGCAGTTTGACGCAAAAGCGCTCAAAGCTGCTACACCTATAGGTAAGGGTCTCGGTGCTTCTCCCGGTGCTGCTTGCGGTAAGATTGTCTTCACTGCTGACGATGCAGAGGCATGGAAGGCACGCGGAGAGAAGGTTGTTCTTGTCCGTCTTGAAACTTCTCCTGAAGATATTACCGGTATGAAGGCAGCTCAGGGTATCCTCACCGTCCGTGGCGGTATGACCTCTCACGCAGCCGTTGTTGCTCGCGGCATGGGCACCTGCTGCGTTTCCGGTTGCGGAGATATTAAGATGGATGAAGAGAACAAAAAATTTGAGCTTGCAGGCAAAACATTCACCGAAGGTGATTTCATTTCAATTGACGGTTCTACCGGTAATATTTACGATGGTATCATTCCGACCGTAGATGCTTCCATCGCAGGTGAATTCGGTCGTATTATGGCATGGGCTGACAAATACAGAAGACTTAAGGTTCGCACAAATGCTGACACACCTCGTGATGCTAAAAAGGCCCGCGAGCTTGGTGCTGAGGGCATCGGTCTCTGCCGTACCGAGCATATGTTCTTTGAGCCGGAGAGAATCGGTGCATTCCGTGAGATGATCTGCTCTGAAACTGTTGAAGAAAGAGAAGCAGCTCTCGCTAAGATTCTTCCGATGCAGCAGGCTGACTTTGAGGCTCTCTTCGAGGCTCTCGAAGGAACACCTGTTTGCATTCGTTTCCTTGATCCCCCGCTCCACGAGTTCGTACCGACCGAAGAAGAAGATATTGCAGCTCTTGCAAAAGCGCAGGGCAAAGACATTTCAACCATCAAGGAAATTATTGAATCTCTCCACGAGTTCAACCCGATGATGGGTCACCGCGGTTGCCGTCTTGCAGTTACCTATCCTGAAATTGCAAAGATGCAGACTGCTGCAGTTATCCGTGCGGCAATCAACGTTCAGAAGAAGCATGCTGACTGGAACGTTAAGCCGGAAATTATGATTCCGCTTGTCGGAGAGCTTAAGGAGCTTAAGTACGTCAAGAACTTCGTCGTCGAAGTTGCAGATGCTGAAATCGCAGCAGCCGGTGCTGATCTTAAGTATGAGGTTGGTACAATGATCGAGATTCCGCGTGCAGCTCTTACTGCTGACGATATTGCAAAAGAAGCTGACTTCTTCTGCTTCGGCACAAACGACCTCACTCAGATGACATACGGCTTCTCACGTGACGATGCGGGCAAGTTCCTCTCTGCATACTACGATGCAAAGATTTTCGAAAACGATCCGTTTGCAAAGCTCGATCAGACAGGTGTTGGTAAGCTTATGGAAACAGCTATAAAGCTCGCAAAGCCGGTTAATGCAGATCTCCACCTCGGTATTTGCGGCGAGCACGGCGGAGACCCGACATCTGTCGAGTTCTGCCATGCGATCGGTCTTGATTACGTTTCCTGCTCACCGTTCCGCGTTCCGATTGCACGCCTTGCTGCTGCGCAGGCTGCAATTAAGGAAATGTAATTATAATTAGGCGTAATTGAACGAAAAAGACCTTGTTGGATTCATCCAATAAGGTCTTTTTTCTGACTATATTATAATGGTTTTTAATTTTTACAAGCAATCTGCTTTTGTAACTTAGAAATCGCCGGAAAATACGCAAAAAGCTGAGTTATGATTGACAGTATCCACCCTATCGGCCATATGAGATAGAGGAAGGTGAGAGTCGGACATAGCGGAAATACAAAGTAAACCCACGGAAATCTTATAAGACACATAAATACAAGTGTCGAAATTGTCGGTATAATAGGCTTTCCGAGTCCTTTTAATATGCCGCCCATTACTTCGTTTATACCACAGATAAAATACGTACTTGAAATTATTATCATTTTTTGCCTTGAGTATGCTATTACTTCAGGGTTAGAGCTCATGATTGAGGAAAGCTCTCCAGAGAAGATAGCTGAAAGTGAGCCTAAGCTTGCACCAAATGCTACTGTAATTAAAATAGCACGTAAAATAATCTTCTTAACGCGCTTTATATTCCCTGCTCCGGCATTCTGTGCAATATACGGCATTACCGCAAGCGACGGAGCAACGGAAACCTGGTAAAGGATTCCATCAAACTGGTTTGCAATTGAAAGTCCCGTAGAAGCGTTCGCCCCAAAACCGTTTACTGCCGTGACGATTACTACATTTGCAAACGAATATAGCGCATGCTGAATACCGGTAGGAATCCCTAAAAAGAGCATTTCTTTTAGTTCTTTTCCGTAAAACCTCATTCTTTTAAAGTCAAGATGAATTATATCATCATTCCTTAATATGGTTATGAACGCCAACGCACTTGCAACAAGCTGTGAAATTATAGTAGCTATTGCAACGCCTTCGACCGTCATATCCGTAAACATAAGGAAAAGTATCGTAAAAACAACCTTTAAAAAACCGGCAAGAATTATAAAAATCATCGGTTTTTTTGTATCTCCGATCGCCCTCAGAATAGACGCACAGAAGTTATAAAACATAAGTATCGGAACGCCTAAAAAATATATTCTGAAATAGCTCGTTGCTTTCGGAAGAAGACTTTCAGGGCAATTTGTCATCTTAAGGAAACTTTCCGCAAATGTAACACCAATAATCATAAGGAGCAGCCCACCTACAATCGCCGTTAGAATTGCGGTCATTGCAGCTTTGTTTGTATCTTCTTTATCCCCTTGCCCGATTCGTTTTGCGACAACAACATTCGCGCCCGAGGCAACGCCCACAAGTAAGCTTGTTACAAGTGTTATGAGAGTTCCGCAGACACCTATGGCTCCAACCGATGAATCGGACGAAAAATGCTTGAGAGCAGTCATATCAATAATTGTAAATATCGATTGCATAACATTCATTATCATAATCGGAACCGACATCGAAAGAAGCCCTTTTGTGATTGAACCGGAAAGCATATCAACATTTTTCATTTTCATATATTTTCGCCTCACATTTTTTCTTTTCTAAAACCTATAATATAATATCACCTCACAACTTTTTTCGTTATGCTTTTTTATAAATAAACTTGTACAAAACATAGATTTGTTGTATAATAGTCTCGGTGATGTAATATGAAGACCACAGTTGGATATGTAACCCTTTCTTGCGCCGAACACAAGCATAATTGTTATGAAATCATTTTCTACCGCAAAGGAACCGGCAGATTTCATTTTTCAAAAGAAAGCCTGCCCATTTCTCCCCGAAAATTCATCATTGTTCCTCCGGATACCGTGCATGCTTCAAAATATGAAGAAGAGGCTGAAACAATTTTTATAAAAGGTGCCTTCAATCATATATTCTCTTTTACATCCCCAACCGTTGTTATGGATAATGAAGACAAAACCGGCGAATTTCTTGTGAAATTGATATTTGAAAACAAATTTTCAAATCCGGAATATCTTTCTTCGCTTTCAAATGCCCTTGCGCATTTCCTGCTTCAAAATATACAAACCGAAAAAAGCATCAGCATGGTGCTTCAAGATATCGTAACCAAAATTTCGGATAACTTTTTCGATTCAGGTATCAACATCGGTGAAATTTTAAAGAAGAGCGGGTACGCAGAGGATTACATTCGCGCGCAATTTAAAATTTTTACAGGAAAAACCCCTATCGGGTTTTTAACAGAAATGAGAATCAACCATGCATGCTATCTTATCGACATATATAAAGATTCTCTTTCACTAACAGAAATCGCCGAAAAATGCGGATATACAGACTATGTATATTTTTCAAGAAAATTCAAACAAATAACAGGAGTTTCCCCGAAAAACTATATGAAAGTTTAAAAAAAGCAGCATAATTAAACTGCTATCGGCAAAACTCTTTTGCCATAAGGTTTCTCACATCAATGAATACGTTTACAAGTATTGCATACAATAATTTAAACTATAAAAGGATTTGGTGGTTTAGATGAAAGGATATGCAATGCTTGGCATCGGCAAAACCGGTTGGATAGAAAAGGAGCGTCCGGCTTGTGGCCCACTTGATGCTATTCTTAGACCTATCGCAATCGCTCCGTGCACTTCTGATGTTCATACCGTATGGGCAGGTGCATTAGGCGAAAGAAAAGATATGATTCTCGGACACGAATCAATCGGCGAAGTTGTAGAGGTTGGAGAGCTTGTTCGGGACTTTAAGCCCGGTGACAAAGTTATCGTCCCGGCAATTACGCCGGACTGGAACACAACAGAAGCTCAAAACGGATACTCAATGCATTCAGGCGGGATGCTTGCAGGATGGAAGTTCTCAAATTTTAAAGACGGTGTTTTTGCTGAATTCTACCACGTCAACGACGCAGACGGAAACCTTGCCCTCTTACCTGCTGATATGGATTTGCGTGCCGCATGTATGCTTTGCGACATGATCCCCACAGGATTACACGGAGTTGAACTTGCTGACGTTCAATTCGGTGACGAAGTAGTGGTTATAGGTATAGGTCCTGTCGGACTTATGTCGGTTGCCGGTGCGGCAATAAGAGGTGCGTCAAATATTTATGCAGTCGGCTCCCGCCCCAATTGTGTTGAACTTGCAAAAGAATACGGTGCAACAGAAATTATAAATTATCGCAACGGTGCAATAGATGAGCAAATTCTCAAGCTGACAGACAGACGCGGAGTTGACAAGGTAATAATTGCCGGCGGAGATAATTCCACATTTGCAGAAGCGGTAAGAATGCTGAAACCCGGAGGAAAAATCGGTAACGTCAACTACCTCGGTGAAGGAGAAAGCATCGCTATCCCGCGTGTTGATTGGGGGGTCGGTATGGGGCACAAATCCATAAACGGCGGTTTAATGCCGGGAGGAAGGCTTCGTATGGAAAAACTGGCATCTCTTATTACAACAGGCCGACTTCATCCGGAAAAGCTGGTTACGCACGAATTCCACGGACTTGAAGGAGTGGAGCAAGCGCTTATGCTGATGAAAGAAAAACCGAAAGACTTGATTAAGCCCATCGTATTGTTGTAATTTGTGTTTTTCTTACTATACATTTTTGTAATTGACATAAAAAACGCTTATCCAAGTTTAATCGGATAAGCGTTTTTTTGAAATTTTCTTAATTATCTCTTAAGCTGGAGATCGTAGTGGACATCATAAGCCTTTTCTTCGTCTGTATACTTACGCAGAGTGTTAATTACTTCTCCGTTGTTCCACTTTCTGTCTTCAATATCATCAGTTGTTCCCATAACGGTAACATTAAGCTGTCTGCGGCGTGCACGAACATGATCCCAGTCAATGAAATAGATATGCGCAAATTCACCGCCGTCAAGAACACCGTCTTTAATTGTCATTGTTTCACTTCTGCCGAAGAAAACTGAGCGGAGATGTCCGTCTGTATTCATAGATGTGAAATCGCCCGGCTCATTTACATATCTGCCAAACTGCGAATGAATCGGTCCCGGATGGCGATAGTCGCCTTCATCCGTGTAGTCCGGAATAAACTTGCGCATAATGTCAAGCAGGTCATGCTGCAAATACTCAAGATCAAACGAATCAATATCGTGTGAACATTCCTGAATCATAACCGAGCAGGTCGTGTGGTGTGATGCGATGCAGACTGTACCATTCTTTATTCCGGATGCCTTTACAATCTCGATAACTTCTTTTGAAACATCATGAAATGTAGGTATCCACCCTCTCGACTGAAGCTCCAATTCCTTTTGAAAAACCTTAAATTCCATTGTTATTTCCTCCTTATTTTTTGTGTTTATATTTAACAATGTTTTTCATCCCAAGCCTTGCGACACGCCGCTATCATCTCTTCAACCATAGCCGGACGGTCTTTTGCTTTTGCAACACCGGATGATGAACCGGTTGCATCCGCACCTGCAGCAATTGTATTGTAAACATCCTCACCGCCTGCAATTCCCGCAGCAGTAAGAACAAGAATAGACGGATCAACTTTTTTTACGGATTCAGTTGCTGCGCTGACGTATTCCGGACCGACACTTACGCCGGTTCCGATAAGCTCAGACGGCTCTGCTACGATAATATCCGGATGCAGCTGTGCAATCTTTGACGCGTCTGCCATAGAATCCGCACAAACGATTGTAGTTAAGCCAACGTCGTCAGCACGCTTTATCGTTTCCGCAAGAACATCAAACTCAAGCGGCTTTTCCACATGGTTGAGCATGACCCCCTCTGCTCCTGCTGCAACAAGTGATTCGGGGAGAATGTCAGCAAGACCTCTTCCGGGAAGAATGGGATCCATATGAGGAGCAAACACATGTATGTGTTTTGTAGCCTCCGAAACTCTTCTTATGTCAACAACCGGGCACGTAAAAATAATATCCACATTATATTTTTCCGATGCCTTATCTGCCGCTATTGCCAATTCTAAAATTTCGTCACCGAAAAGATAAGATTTCGGTCCGATTTCGAAGAATGGCGCTTTAATCTTACAATTTGCCATTTTATATCATCCCTTCTTTATAATACACTTTTGTTATTCAATCTTTCTCCGACTGCCCCACCCGGATGGATGAGAGCAAACTGCTCCGCCTGATATCCGGTTTCTTCAATTATCGCCGCTTGCAGAGCATGAAAAATCATACACAGCGCTGTTGTTGAAGTTGTTCCCTGTGCATTCCATTTATCGGTTTCACGATTGACATACTGCTGCAGCACCACATCTGCCGCTGCAGCCAGTGGTGATTCCATATTTTCAGTAACAGTTATTATGTAAACACCTTTTGCTTTACATATGTCAACTATTGGCAAAAGCTCTTTAGTTTTTCCGCCTCGCGACGCAAAAACCATAACATCGCCTTTTTGTAGAAAACCTGTTGCTCCATGAATCGCTTCAGCCGGAGAAATGAATCTTGCAGGGCGTTCAATACAACACATCAAATGTGCAAAATGCTGACATATAATCCCCGAATGCCCGCTTCCGGCAGCTCCGATACGCGGTGCACTACTTAAAAGCTCTACCGCTTTCCCAAAAGCCTTCTCATCGAAATACTCTTTCATTTTAGCAATACATTCCGATTCGATGTCGAACGCATTCAATGCTGCGTTCAATGCTACGTTACTAACCATAAACCGTCGCCTTTCACTTTCGTTTGTGTTTCTTTTTTCTTTCGTTTTATATTATACATTACTTTCACTTATTCGTCAATAAAAAAGATGGTTTATTTTAAAAAAATTGCCTGAATTTGCATTGACACATCTGCAAACGCTTGATATAATCTTTAAAAACAAGGAGGCAATGTTATGGACATCAAAAAACTTGCTGAGAAGGTTCTTGGCATTAAATTAAACTTTAAAATCAACGAAATCCGGTGCAACGGCGTTTATGTGGATTACAGCC
The DNA here is from genome assembly GCA_045539475.1 of Eubacteriales bacterium. Lineage (GTDB taxonomy): Bacteria > Bacillota > Clostridia > Oscillospirales > JAAYXM01 > SIG480. Next base: position 104,696 of record JAZQFJ010000010.1, read on the forward strand.
AAAACGCTGCTACAGTCGGCGGATGCAGTAAAACCGCCCTTGCACGCGCATATATGCTTCTCGCTAAAGGAATTTCCGAAGGAAAAAGCGCGTTTAAAATATCTCAAGAGGCATCTTTTGATACTTGCGGTGTAATGCTTGATATGTCTTTCGGAAGCGTTATGAAGGTTGAATCTGTTAAAAAATATCTTGAATATATGGCTCTTCACGGAATGAACATGGTTATGCTCTATACCGAAGACACTTATGAAGTAGAAGGATATCCGTACTTCGGATATCAACGCGGAAGATATTCGGTTTCCGAGCTTCGCGAAATTGACGATTATGCAGCAGAACTCGGAATAGAAGTTATTCCGTGTATCCAGACTTTGGGCCATCTTTCAAAGTTTCTCCGCTACGGCGTCAACAATCGCATAAAAGAAAACGACGCAGTTCTTCTTCCCGGTGAAGAAGAAACATATAACCTGATTTCCGAATGCATCAAAACATGCAGGAGTGCTTTCCGCTCAAAACGTATACATATTGGTTGTGATGAAACTTACGGACTCGGTATGGGAAAAACTTATGCACGTGACGGTTCCCGCAACAAGCTTGAAACGTTTAAAATGTTCAACGATCATCTGAGCCGTGTTGTTGATATCTGTGAAGAGTATAATTTCCGCCCGATGATGTGGAGTGATATGTATTTCTCGCTGTTCGCTCCCGGAAGATCAGAAGATTACGGACTTGAAATAGAAGTTCCGCAACACGCAATTGATGCTGTTCCCGATGTTGATTTAGTTTTTTGGGATTATTATCATGACTATAACAAATTCTACTCTGTCAACCTTGAAAAACATATGAAATTCGACAAACACATCCTTTTTGCAGGCGGTATCTGGACATGGAATGGCTTTGTTCCGAATTTCAGATATACTTATGATACGGTAAAACCTGCGCTTGAAGAGTGCCTTAATTTCGGAGTTCGCGAGATTTTCGGAACAAGCTGGGCGTATGGTGATATTAACCATCATCAGGCACTCCCCTGTCTTGCAATGTATTCGGAATACTGCTGGAGAGGCAAAGAGTGCACCAAAGACGATGTTCACTCTGTTTCTGAATTTGTTACGAAAGTTCCATTTGGACTGTTGGAAGCTATAAGTGATTTCTTCTGCGGTCTTGAAGGTGATTTTAACTGGGGCAAACTTATTTTGTGGAGCGATCCTTTAATTAATCTTCTCTGCTATGACATTGATATAAAAAAGGCAGACGGAATTTATAAAAACGCGCTCAAGAATTTTGAAAACTACAAGGACGTAAAAGATATCGAATACTACCAAGCTCTTTTTACAGCTCTTGTTGACAAATGTATGATTCACCTTAATCTTCGCGAAAAGTATAAGGCAAATGACCGTGAATGGTTGCGCAATTTTGCAAATGATACCATTCCTCAGTTTGCATCAGATTTTGAAAGGCTTTACAATCTCCACGAAGAATTATGGCATCGCGACCTTAAAACCAACGGTTTTGAAAAGCTTGCTGTCCGCTATGCCGGAGCTATTGAGCGCATATGCTATACCGGAAAGGTGATAAACCGTTATCTCGACGGCGAAACGGATGTTATTGAAGCCTTAGAAGAAGAGCTCATACGCGGAGAGAAGCAGAAATATCTACAGCCCGATCGGGTTATGTACACTTATTGATAGAATTTTTTAGGAATCACAAAACGTTCCCCGCAAACATACGCAAACAAACATAAATAACAATAACCTATCCGCAGTATGGATAGGTTATTGTTATTTATATGATAATGCAAATCAGACCTGAGCAGGTTTCGTTTGTTATCCGTTCAACCGCTTCCTTAAGCTTCATTCTCGCATCGTGAGGCATTTTTGAAAGCTTATTATGAAGACCTTCGTTTACGAGGTCATGCAAGGATTTACCAAAAATATTGGATTCCCATATCTTTTCAGGGGTATCCTCGAATTCACGCAGCATACAAACAACCAGTTCCTCTGACTGTTTTTCACTTCCGACAATCGGAGCAACCTCTGTTGTTATATCAGCTCTCAGCATATGAATGGACGGAGCGCTGGCACGCAGGCGCACTCCGTATTGACCGCCTTGCTTAACTATTTCAGGTTGCTCGAGCGTAAGCTCATCAATCTCGGGCATAACAATTCCATATCCGGTCTCTCTCACCTGCGCCAAAGCATCTGCAACACGCTTATACTCGTCATTTACTTCAGAAAGCCCGGAAAGCAACGGCAAAAGGTCTCCGTCATCATTGATTTCAAAGCCCGTCTGCTTGCTTAAAATTTCGTAAAATAATCCACGTGGCAGCTCACATTTAGCTTCCGCAACGCCCGTTCCCAAATTAATTGAAGTAACAAATGCATCTGTTACAAGCGTACATTCCTTCATTACATCCACGCAACTACTTATATCCCGAATTTTATTTATCTTCTTAGCTCCGCAAAGCACGCAATTATACAGTTCACTTTTTATTTCATGACCATAAGGAAGTGTATCAAACCATGGCGGCATAAATAAATTCAGCTCAGAAACCGGAAATTCGTACAATACTCCTTTGATTATATCGCGTATTTCAGGCTCGTTGGCATTCATGCAATTCATCGCGATACAGGTTACATTATATCTTTCAGTAATATCGGCACACACAGCTTTCGCTGCATCTCCACTCGGATTAGTCGAGTTTACAAGTACAATAAAAGGCTTGCCGATTTCAATCAATTCTTCTATAACTCGTCTTTCGGCATCAACATAATCACCGCGCTCTATTTCGCCAATTGTTCCGTCTGTTGTAATTACTAATCCTATTGTAGAATGCTCGGCTATAACTTTTCTCGTTCCGATTTCCGCCGCCTCGGTCATTGGTATTTCTTGCTCTGACCAAGGCGTCATAACCATTCTCGGAGTCTCACCTTCCATAACTCCGATAGCACCATCAACCATATATCCCACGCAATCTATCATACGGACATTAAGCACGGAATTACCGTCAAGAGATATGCTTACAGCCTCTTCGGGAACAAATTTAGGCTCCGCCGTCATAATCGTTCTGCCCGAGCCGCTCTGCGGCAGCTCATCACGAGCGCGTTCCTTACTGTAAACGTTATCAATATTCGGAATTACCAAAGTTTCCATAAACCGCTTTATAAATGTTGATTTACCTGTACGTACCGGTCCCACAACACCTATGTAGATATCTCCTTGCGTCCTTTGTGATATATCCTGATATATATTTTCCACAAGACATTCCTCCCATTTTCATTAAGCTATAATAACTATATGGAAGAAAAGCGGATATTATGACAAAAGAGACCTGAAAACCAGGTCTCTTTCCGGAATTATTTTACTCTGTTGTATGCAGATTCGTAAGCAGCAAGAACTTCTGCTACACCCATTTCTTCAAGAGTTGCTTTGAACTCATCAAACTTTGAAAGCGGCTCGTGACCGAGCATAAATTTTATAAACATTTCATCTGTATATGTCAGCAATGCGGTTCTGTACATATCCATAACTGCCTGTTCATCGTCGTTAAAATCAAGCCATTCAGTAACCGGATAATACGGAAGCGCATATCCTTTTACTATGTCCTCGCTTTCAAGAGTTGCTTCAGACTGCATTGCCTCCGCGGCAAGAGGATCAAGACGGCAGAATGTTCCGTAAAGCTGGAAACCATACATAGTGTTCGGCATAGTTCCGTTCTCATCTGTTATAAACTTTTTCTTACCGTCTACCACCTCGTATGTTTCGCCTTCTTTTCCCCACGAAACAAGCTCCATAGCCTCATCGGTATACATCCAGTCAAGGAATTTTGCTGCATTTGCTATTCCTTTCTCTCTTCCGGAATCAGGAATAGATAAGCCTATCATTTCGATATCTCCGCGTTCAATCATATGAACACCCTTTTCAGAATTTGCAACAGGCGGAACAAAAGCCTGAATCTTAAACTCAGGGTTATTTCCATGCGCAAGCTGATTGTAATTATCTATTCGAAGTTGGAGATGTGGGATGATGAATGTCTTTCCGGTAAGAACAAGCTCATCAAAAGTATTGCTGTTCATTGAATCACAGTCTGCCGGCATAAGTTTTTCTTCTATCATCTTCTTGTAGAATGTAAGCATTTCAACAGCTGTATCCTGCATTGCGCCCCAGTACCATTTTCCATCGTCATGGTCATAGTAAGCAGTGTATTCCCACCATTTATCGAAAGATGAACCGGGAAGTTCAAACAGATAAGGCTTGCTGCGCGTAGAGAACGGATAAGAATCAGGATATAGCTCTTTTAATTTTTTTGATACTTCATAAATCTCATCAAATGTTTCAGGCGCCTTCAAATTGTGTTTTTCAAAGACATCCTGACGGTAAAGCCATGCACGCATACGTGTTTTGCCTTCGCGGCCTGTTCCGGGAGTGTAATATATTTTTCCGTCTGCACGCTTTCTCGGTGCCACTGCAACTGCATATTCTTCTTCCGAGAGGGAGTTTTTCCATGCATTGTAATTCGGCATATAAGCCTCTAAATCTTCAAAAGCGACAAGCCCGTCTTTTGCATATTTAGCATGTGCAGCAAGTGTTCCAAATGCGATCAAATCCGGAAGTTCATCTCGAGCCGCAAACATAAGCGGGAATTTTGTGTTTGCATCGGATGCCGGAATCGGAGTGATATCAAGAGTCGCTCCTGATCCCTCCTGCATATACTCCCAGATTTTCCAATCCTCACGGACAGGCCAAGTTGCTGATGATGTAACAAGGAACTCAATTACATCGTCTTTTGTAAGAGGTTCGTTTGCGCCTTCACCGGAAAGCACGGTTTTTCCGCCGTTACCACCGCACGCACAAAGCGCAAGAGTCATAACCAAGGCAAGAAGCAAAGCACTAATACGTTTTTTCATAATCTTCAATCTCCTTTTAAATATTTACATTAACATAATAAATTCCGTCTTTTCCGTTTGTATCAAGCTTTATGGAATTATCCTCAAAGCAAATGCGGCAATTCTTATTTTCTTTGCAATTTACGCAGATATCAAACGGAAGTTTGTTGAGCCACAAAAGAGGAAGTGCATCATCATAGCCGTAACTGCTGCCGTTATTCCTTATGTCAGTGACCAAAACGATGCCGTCAGAGGTAGTAATGTCCGCCGTCATTCTATCCGATCCCAAAATGTTTTCAAAACTTGCTTTCCCATCTTTAACATTTACCGCAAACTGGATATCTGTTCTTGTGTATGGAAGACAAGGACGCGCTAATTGAAATCCCTGAACGCCACGGTCTGTTAACCAACAGTAATCGGAATATTTCCTTAAAATTGCCACATGAACTTGCACGTCATTCTGTCTTGCATACTCTATTGCATCAATAGAAGCTTCCCAGAATTCTTTCGTTTTTTCATGATCGCAGAAAAACAGGTTTACAATCCCGTGTTTGAACGGAATAACCCCGTCAACCATTTCCTTTGTGAGAACAACGCCCTTTTCAAAAACATTGGACAGCGGAATTTCATCGGTATATTTGCTTGCTTCTTGAAGAGTTTCCAACGTGAACGAATTGATTACACAATGGTTTTCCATATTATATTTTCTGACGATTCTGAATGTTTCAGCCACGAGTTCTTTTATCTTGTTGTCACGGAGTGTTATATAGACAATCTTGCCATATTCTTTACAGATACGCACAAAAGTTTCAAAATCGCACACCTTTGCATAATGCCTCATTGCCTCGTATTCCGCGCTGTATTCAAGCCCCATTACATAATCATAGGTAAGATCAAGAAACGGCAGACAGTTGTCTTTATCAAACTTACCGATGCGTCCGTTTTCATCAAGTGTAATCCCTGCATCGTGGCACATCACAAGCTTATTATCCTTTGTGATTCGCACATCACCTTTAATTGAGTTGAAACCAAGATGCGAGGCAAGTTGATAGTGTTCTGCTGTATTAATGGGTGCAAGACCTATCTGGGAATATGCTGTTTTCATAATCTCTGCATTAAAATCAAATTTCATGTTTTTTCTCCATTTCTTTTATTGCACATAATCAAGTATATGCTTTATCAGCACTGCCACTTCAGCTCTTGTTGTGTAGTCAAGCGGTGCAATGTTTTCGTTCTTTCCATTGACAAGACCTGCACCGATTAGTGCAGAAACAGCTTCTTTTGCATAATCTGCAACGGCTGCGTAGTCCTCATAATTCGGCTCGTCGAAATCGCCGAGCCCTACATTTAGGTTACTCAACGCTCTATACACAATTACCATCATATCCTGGCGGGTTATTTTGCTTTTGGGAGCAAACTTATTATCACCTATGCCTCCGACAATGCCGGTATTGCGCGCTATTGCAAGCTCGTGTGCGAAGTAGTCAGATGCCGAGACATCTGCAAAATTCTCGGTGTTATCAGAAGTGAGCTTGAATGCACGAACAAGAAGCGATGCAAAGTCTGCACGGGTAATGTTGTTTGCCGGGGAGAACGTACTTGCGGTCGTGCCCTTAATTATTCCATCTGCCGCAAGCACGTTTATCGCATCAGCCGCCCAAGAGTGATTAGAAAGGTCTGTGAAACGGATATCATCCGTTTCACCCGACGCGTCGGGTGCGGTTTCATCGGTTTTATTCCCATCTTGCAGGATGTCGGATATGTCATCACCTACAGGGGCATCAGTACCCGTATCGGGTGCGGGTGCGGTACCACCTCCACCGCCGCCACCGCCGGCAGGCGTGTCTGTCACTTCAGTTGAAGGTTTATTTTCTGTCTGAGCGTTGTTTCCGGTTGTTTTACCGTAAACTGTAACCGTAAAGTGAGCTGTTGTTTCGCGTCCGTCACTGTCACGTGCAGTTATTGCAAAGTGGTTTTCTCCGATCTGTGAGTTATCCGGTCTCCACGTAACTTTTCCCGACACCGCGTCAACGCTTGCACCGCGCGGAAGCGTTGTGCCGATGTATGAAATCTTTGGTGTGTCCTCTTCAATCGGACTGGTTGCAGTTACATTTACCGTAATCGAGCTTTCGGCACTTGTTGTGAGAGTCGTGTTCATTGCATCGAATACAGGAGAACTGTTATCACTTGAAGTTAACGGAACACGCGCATTCTGCCCTACTTTTATCATATAGATATAACCGGCTTCCGGAGTGTGTGGATCAATATACTGTCGTATCGGCGTTATTCTTCCGATATCCAGTCGGATATTAGCAGAGCCCGGAATTCTTTCTGCGCCAACTATTTTAAACGAACCACTTCTTGTGAGGTTCCCATTATCAACAACTACAAGCCGTCCTGTGAGACTCTTTAACTCACCATCCGTTACGGCACCGTTTGTCGGAGCTATAACTATTTCGTTTTTCTCAAGATGGTCACGGGTAAAGCTTACAACAGTTGCTTCAACAGCCGGTTTTATATCCGTAATCGGAGCTCCGATTATATCGCCGTCATGTACGTAGCTATAAGTGTTTTTTTCGTTATGCACCGTATAGACACCGATAAATCCACGGAACAAAAGCTTCTCACCGTTTTCGGATTGTGCTTCATAGGTGACAGTGTTATTCGTAGAGTAGAAAACATAATCAACGCGTCCGTTTGTGTGAGTTATTTTTACTGCACGTGCAGAGTCTCCGTTTTGCGGGATTCCGGCATCCGCAACAGATAATTCAAGCTCAGAAGCATCTGAAATGAAGCGATCGTTCCGATACGGCTCGAAAACCGTGGTGAACGTTGTGTCCAGACTTGTGCCTTTATTCTCAACAAGAACATATTTGAGCTTATCTATGTTCTTATTTTCAGCTTTCTGAGGTGGCACTCCGTCGCCAATTGCGACATTTACTTTTGCACCGTTCTTAACATTCGTTCTGTTAAGCATTGTTGCATACAAATGCAAGCCCTTTGAATCCTTAAGATATTTGTTGAAATCTTTAATAACGAAATCAATTTCAAATTCATCTTCAGGAGATATTGCACGGTCAATATTCTTAATCCATGTTGTTCCGTTTGGTGCTCCTGTTCCGGTGCTGTCACCGTAAGGAATATCCGAACCCGCGTATGAACCTTTATATCCACCTTCATCAAGAGTGAAATCTCCCGGAGTGCTGTCTTGCGGATCAAGAAGAAGACCTTTTGTTCCTGCTATCGCATTAGATGTTGCATGCAGGCTGTAAACATGACTTTCTCCACCCAGAACGCGGAAGAAATCTACCATATATGAGTTTTCATCATCCACATGAATCTGAACAACACTTCTGCGGTATTCGCTCACTTTATCGGGATAAACATATGGAGCAGATACATCCATAAGCGAAACTATTCCGTCATCCGTAAAGTGCTTTACTTTACCGCGAACCTCACCATTTTCGGTCTGTTCTTTTCTGTTAACCCACACAGTGTTGTGCGAAAGAGTTGTATCAACCCACTGGACGCGGTTTACAGAGGAACCTGTCGCTTCAGGGTATCCAAGGTCAGGCATAAAGTTTAAACCAAACGCTGTCATACCGAGATTCAAGGTGTCCTGATGCGGGTGAGAACCGGAGCTTGTTCCGAAATACATCCATGTATCACGACGAGTATCCTTTGAGGAGGCATTTGCACTGTTTGTAAAATCCTTACCGTCACGAAGTATTGCGAAACCGAAATTCGTCATAATATCCGACTTCCATGTAAGTTCACCGTAAGTGTCGATAACCTCTTCCACTTCATCAGCAAGTCTTTCCGGATCTTTCACTGTTATTTCGTAATGCAATCCCTCTGTTGTGTTTCCGTTAAGGAAATAAAGCATCTGAGCAAATAGCGGATCCTTAATATTCTTCCAGCCGCTTATCATTGCATTTTTATCAACCCAATACTGATTACTTACAGTAGAGTTTGTGTCACCAATTTCCGGAGAATAATGGGCAGAAATATTCACAATATTTGCATAGTACATCTGAATGAATTTAGGGTTATCAAACAGATTTGCTTCGGTATATGCGTCATAATCCTCAAGCACTTCCTGCACCTCAACAAGTGCTCTGTGCCATTTCGGATTGTACCCCGAGCCTTCGTTTCCCTGACCGTCATTATCTACCTTATCAAGCAGCCATTCGTTAATGCTGCCACCGGAGCTTGTTCCTTTATCGCCCGAGCCCTGCCCTGCGCGCATTAAATATTCAAGCCACTCAGCGGTCTCCGGCGTAGAATCAAGCACAACTGCACATATCGCATTTACCTTCTGGTGATAACCGAAGTTCCCGAAAACTTTGTGGTTTTTTAACCCATTGAGAGTCGGTCTTATTATTCCGTCTTCCACATGAGTACGAAGCTGAGACGGAGTCTCTTTTGCAAATCGGGATTTCCACTTTGAAGAAACTTCTTTTATATATGCCACAACGGAAGGATCTTCATATACATCATAAATCATATCATATGAACGAACTATCTTTTCAAGGTGCGAGGTTCCCCATATACGGTCAAGCAGCTTGCCGTTTGCATAACCAAGCATATCAAAATAAGGCCACAGATCGTAATCTGCATAAAAATCTGCTATTCTGTCAAGCAACAGCGCCGCAGCCTTGCCGTATTTTACATCGCCGGTATAGAAATAAGCATATGACGTATCAACAAGCGCGCGGGTTACAATATCACATGTAGAAGTGAATCCATACCACAAACCGGCCTGTATGTAATACGGGATATATGTATGCCGCTCGTAAATAATCTTATCATTATCATCAAGATAGGCACTTCCGTCCGATTTTTTCGGATAATACCCAACCCCGTTTTCGTCTTTCGGCGCATAACCATAGCCGTCATCAACGCCCCACGTTTCCTGCCTCTCACCCGGGCGCAGGCCTTTTCCGTTGTTAAGCGTCTTGATCTTCGCCAAATCAACGTCTTCATACAACTCGTTATAAAGATATCCGCCTTTTACGCCATATCCGTACCAAGCATCGGAGCCGACCGGAGCTGTTTTATCGCCAAACTGCTCTGCGTGCTTATCAAGCGCGCGCTGACGGTCAAACTCACCATATTCGTTAAGTCCGAGCTTGTAGAACTCTTCAAAATTATTCGACGGAAAAAGGCGTTTACAGTCAGGACACTGTATTTTCCACGGACGTGTAAGCGCATTTACTTCCCATCCGTAAGAACCGTATTTTAAACGTATATCAGCATTGCAGAAGCGGCAGTTATATGCTTCGGGATCATCGTTGTGGCCTATATGATTGTGGCGCGGGATTCCTTCCGACACAATCGACCCGTAAACATATTCTATATTTTCAAGCCAGGAGTCTGCATTCTTGATATAGCTTTCAGCTTCCTCTTTTGCAAAAGTATACTTTGAAATATTTTCACGGGCATTTTTTGCCTCTTCTTCAGTAAAATAAGTTGACTTGCGTTTTGCCGGAGAAATCGGAATGGTCACCGTTTCCGTAACCGTATGTCCACCAAGCGTTACACTTACCTCAAACTCTGCATTTCCGGCAGAAACCGGAATGATATTGTTATTATCATCAAGCACTGCAAACTGAGGAGTAAGCGCTTTAGCTGAAATAACTGCGTTTTTTGTATCAAGCTCACGTCCTACATTACTTATTGCAGTAACATAAAGCGGAACGGTGTCATTTTCCTTATCTGTAAGACGGATATGAGATGCTCCTCCGGCCGTGATTTCAATATCGGTCATCCCCTCGGGAAGAACTTCGAGTTCTGCATAACCAACAACTGTTTTATCGTTAAACTCAGACACAATTCTTATTTTCACTGTTCCTTCGGAATGAGTTTTTAAAACATTTCCTTCAACCGTCGCAACCGCTTCGTTTTCCGAGAAAAACTCCGTGGTGACAGCCGGAGATACAATCTCTCTTCCGCTTTCAAGGAACACATGAGGAATAAGCGTTGTGACATCTCCTGCAAGAAGCTCTGCCACTTCGGTTTCAGCAGTTACAGAAGCAACAGGATCAACTGTTACTTTTATATTTTTACTTACAGAACAAATATCCTCACCTAAAACTCCGGTAAAGGTGACTGTTGTTTCGCCTTCTTCTTTTGCTGTAAGACGGTAGGTATGCGTTCCTGATTTTCCTATTGTATATCCGGAAAAGCCGGTCATTTCAACAACCGATTCATCCGTAATTTCTGTGGAAATCGCGTTCTTTTCATCTTCTGTTCCGGCACTTGTAATACCGAAATGATGTATACTTCCGTCAGTCATAATTCCTTGAACTGAGCCATCTGATATCTCACCTACTGCCATTTCATCCGGAAGGATTGCATTAAGCTTTTCAAGCTCAAGCTCCTGGCATGAAACAGGAGAAAACGTTATTGTGTCAAGAATAACATATGTTGTCTTATAATCCTTGGCTCCACGCATACGGAAATACACCTTATGCTTACCCGCTTTAAGATAAGCTGTATTCAGAGTTTTTTCCGTATCGGGAGTGATACCTTTATCCGCCTCAATATAGAAGCTGTGTTCTCCCATATACGTATTATCTACAAAAACAGAGTACTCGGCACCGCGGTTATAAAGCCCGCCGAGAACAGACATACTGTAATATCCGTTATACGGAATATCTACATAAAACGCAACTGTGTTTGATATATATTCATCATTCTCGCGCGTATATGCCGGCCACGGTTTGCTTTTATTCCCGGTTGATTTATGAAGCTTCTTCGTCCCATCGGGATATGCAACCGGCGTGAAGGTTGCCGCAGCCATTTCATCAAGAATAAGCTCATATCCCGGCGTGAGCGACGGAGTTACCGCACCGTCCGGAACAACAGTTTGCTTGAAGTCTATCACTACATCAGGCGCTTTTTCAATTACGTTCACGGAAACCGTTTTCTCTATTGCTGCACCCTTTTCATTTTGCGCACTTATCGTTATTGTCGTTTCTCCTACAGAAACACCGGTAACAATTCCATCCTGCGAAATCTCCGCGATTGTTGAGTCTGCACTTGCATACTCAACGGAATCGGAATAATCGGACATTTTTCCGGGCTTTCCATCGCTCATAAACGCAGAAACAATAACCTCTGCCGTTCCGCCCACAATAACACCAACAGGTTCTTTTTCAACTCCAAAAGCAGAAAGAACCGGAGGTTCCGTTACTTCGAAACCTTTTGTCAGAGTTGTTGTAAAATCCTTTGCTGTTACAACAGCTGATATTGTGGTGGTTCCTGCCGCCTTGGCTGTTATCACACCAGTGTCTGCATTGATTTCGGCAACATTCGCGTCAGAGCTTGTATACTCTATACTATATTCTCCGATAAAAGGCTTTCCGTTTTCGTCTGTCACCGCGACAGATGCTTTTGCTTCTCTTCCGGCAAATACCGGTGAGGCATCAAAAGACAACTCTGCAGAAAACGCAGCCTGCGAAGGTTCTGTAACGGTAAGCGCAATTTCCGAAACAGTGAGCGTTCCGGCAGTTTCACTTCCGTTATTTAAAAGAAGAACATATTCACCTTCGGTAAGGCTAAGCTCTTTAAGACCGCTTGCATCAAAAGGTTGTACCGTTTTTTCGTTCTGTGCATTCTTGGCAATATATATACTTACTTCTCCGACTTTTGAATTATCCAAAGTCCGGAAAGCGGAATCACTGAAAAGCTTCTGATTGCTTCGCTCAAAATTTTTGTCAGATTCATCGGTGTTGGCGCAAGTACCGTATGTAGACTGATTTGACGGTTCGAGAAGCGTAGCAAGTTCTTCGGTAAGCGGTGCAAGATATATCTGCATTTCTTTAGAAGCGTTGCGATACATATATGCTTTTCCGCTTAAAGCATATTTTGCGGTTTCAGGAACCTTAACCTTAAATGCTATCCACTCATTTTGATTTGCCACAGCGGTTGAAAGATATGCAGTTCCTGTCGGCAATGTTAAAAAGCCACTGGTACTCGCGCTTTTATTGATCGTGGTTCCAAGATACGCCCACATTCTGTCCGAATCAGAAGAAACAGACGGATAGCTTGTGTTATTCTTCGGCGAACCATCTTTATCCTCAAGCTCTTCGATTACATCCGAATGTCCACCGACGCTTTTTTCATAAAACTTATACGTCACCGAAAGCGGCGGTACTTCTACTGCTGCAAACACACCTGCGGGAAGCATTCCCAGAAGCATCGTTAACGCAAGAAGAAGTGATAATGTTTTTTTCATAAGCTTTTCCTTTCTTTGTAATTGGCGGCAGAAGTGAATCCTCCCACCGCCCTGCTTAAATGTTGTTATTCGGAATAAATTACATATGTATTTCCGCCGTCTTTGTAAATCATGTATCCGCGGGCGACGGTGTAGCTGTCATTAATCGGCTTTGCGGCAAGCTGGCCATGGTTATCGCTTCGCTGGGAAACATATTTATCAAATGTGCTTCCTACAACCGGTGTTGAATTCACTTCACCAAAGAGAATACCTACCTCAACAATCTGTTTTCCGGCACCGTCGTATTCAATCATAGATGCACCGTCAATCGTCGTTTTCTCAAGAAGAACAAGAGGCTTCTTTTCAACCGGAGCATATGAAGACGAAATCACTGTTCCATCCCAGATGTAATGGGTATACTTTTTATCATACGAAACAATCTTGCCATCACGGAGCCAATGGGTAACAATTCCGTTGTTATCCTCGCAGACAACAGCTTCTCCATACTTAGATTCAGAAACATCCTCTCCGTTTACACGCACCTTATCGTATACATTGTCAGCATCAAGATAAGAATTTTCCTCATAATTTGCAACAGCGTTTGTATCAACAGTAACGTCAGCAAGAACAAGCGCTTTTCCGGGGGATGTGAACCAACCTTTGAAGCTATGACCAATGAGGGACACTACAGGAAGCGTTGTGATATCATCCTTAGTGATCGCTCCAAGGAATGATTTATCCTGATTCCAGAATTTAATTATCGGGTTTTCGGTCGCAGCCGGCTCATTCTTTTCATAAACTGCTGTTAAGAATGTGTTTGTGTAAACCTTGATTATATCATTCTGCTTGTAATCAGTGAATTTAGATGTGCCGTTGGTTTCGATATAGCTTTCTCCGTTTTTCTCTGCAACACCGCGCTTCCAGCCCAGGAAGGTGCAACCTTCAACCTCGGGAGCGTTAAGAGAATACGATGCGCCAACGGAATCTAACGTTTCAATTTTGATCTCTGCACCCGGAAGGTTGGAGGTTATCGCAATTGTGGGAGGCTCTATTTCTTTTTCTGCAGGAGCGTTTGTATCTGCTGTTGTGCCGGTAGATTCAAGAAGTTGGATATTACGCAACACGAGATACTGTATACCATCCTTCAAGGCATTCGCGTTATCGGTATTAAAATTCAAAACGACGTAATAGTCTCCTTCATAAAGCTTATAGGCTTCGTTGATTGTTGGAATTATTTTATTTCCATTCTTTTCCTCATCAGGAGTTACTGCGCTGATTCTTCCTATAGGAGCAATGCTTTTAAGATATTCCTGATTAATCAGCCTATCCGTTTTCGGAATTATATAAACATCAGCTTCTGTACCATAAGTAAAGATATCTGTTCTGAGATTTACCTTGTATGTTCCGTTGTATGCCACCTTAAGCTGCAATGCCAAAATTGATCCTTCGTCATTGGTAAGATAGCTTTCCCTTTTAGCATCTGCTCTCAAATTTCCACCATCAAGAGTTATTCCGCATTTAGTGATATCTGCTGCTATTGCCCATGAACCATCTGCAATTTCTGCATATTCATCCACATAACTGATATCAGAAAGCTTGTTGTTCACTAATTTCTCATCTTCTGTCGCTTTATCCTTAGCGGCATCAGACATATAATTTGTACCAAGATAATATGTCTTATCTTTTTCCACCTTTTTTATGGTGACCTCAACACTTTCGCTATACGTCTTTCCGGCATATGTATAGGTTGCGGTGATGACAGCCGTACCAGCCGAAACACCTGTTACAATTCCGTTGGCATCCACAGTTGCAATAGCTGTATTGTTGCTTTCATATTCTACAGATGTTGCGTCAGCAGTGATATCCGTAACGCCATCTGCCGCAATAAGTTTGGCATCAAGCGATACTGTTCCTCCGTTATAAGTTTCGTAACCATCTTCAGGAATAACAAACTGCACCGAAGGTGTAGAAATAGGCTTTCCAGTCAAAGTAAGAGTTGCCGGACCAAAATATTTACCTGTTTCTGAATGGAAAATAAGCGCATATTCAGTATTTTTTTCTAATGTAATCTCTGAAAAATCTGAAACATCCACTTCACCTATATAACCATCTATTTTATGATAATAATATAAAGTACCGAGTGCTTCTGACTTAATATCAAGATTCTCCAAAGTCGACGCGCCTGAACGACTGTACGTAGTGACATCCCCTTCTACGGAAGAGGAAATAGTTCCCCAGTTTATTTCCGGAAGTTCGGAAATAGGAACGATATACATCTTAACATCCTGCGCACCCGCCTCTTTTTTCCAAAGATAAGCGGTATAATTTGAAACTTTATATTTTGCAGTTTCTGAAACTTTAATCTTAAAAGCTATGAAACTATCTTCAGAAAACTGTACAGCGGCATTACCTGCCTGTAATATTGCAAATTCAGTTCTTTTGGAAGAATAAGATTGTTCAGTCGTTGTTCCAAGGTATGCCCACTCGCCTCCAAGTATCGAATAGTTACTTGCTGTTTTGACACCATTACAATTCTCAAGATACTTTTCGACAGACGTACCATGTTGTCCCTGGGCGAAGTTATACGTCACCGAGATTGTTTCCGGCGTGGTATCATCCGCGAAAGCGGTTGGGATGAGTCCGATAATTAGAGTTAATGCGAGAAAAATTGATAATATTTTTTTCATTTTGTTTTTCCTCCTGCTATTGTAGTGATTTTATCTTAATTTTACTATATAACTCGAAGGCATTCAAACAAATTCGTTGTAATATTACACCATTTTCTATTGACAATTTCTTGAAGTTATGAGAGAATATTCTCAGGAGTGATTTTCATGAATATACCTGCACTTTCTCCGCCAGCTAACAGAATGCATCTTATGCGTGAGCCGATAACAATTGCTACTGAGGTTTTAAGAACGCGTGATCCACAATCACATTACCATAATTTCACGCAAATCTTCTTTTCGGTTGCCGGAGATATGTATCATACTGTAAACAACCGAATGTATTTTCAGGCACCGGGAAGCTGCAGCTGTGTAAAACCCTATGAATCGCACAGCAACGACACAATAGATTCGGATGCCAACCCGATTTATATCTGTATTTCTTTTTTTGATGAATTTCTTACAAGCCACGGTTATAAATACTTTTCATATGCAAATAAGTATGCCTTTTTCGAGGGCATGGCCATCCCCTCTTGTGTTACATTTACGGGATCTAACAGAGAAAAGGCTACCGAGCTGATGCGTGGCTTGCAGGACGAGTTTAACAAGCACAAAGATATGTCTTTTGATATTATTGCGGATATGCTTGCAGAGTTTTTATTCTTGTTTTGCTCATGCGCGACCGGTGGGACGAAAAAAATTTCTATCAGAAGCGGAGTCATCGAACGTGCAAATGCAATAAATAAAAGTGTGACGTATCTTGCCGAGCATTACAATGAAAAAATCAATATTGATGACCTTGCCGCAATCGCGACGATGTCGCGGAACTCATTTTTCAGAAATTTTGAAATGATAACAGGAACAACCGTTTCAGATATGCTTTTGCGTTTCAGATTAAAAAACGCACTTCCTTCGTTGGTATATACAGAAATGTCGCTTGATGCGATTGCCAAAAATGTGGGGCTGTATGACAAATCGCGCTTTTGCCACGCCTTTTCAAAAATATACGGAATGACACCGTCAGAATACAGACATAAGAATACAGCAAATGCAACAAAAAAGTTAAACTATCACAAACGGCGATGGCGATGGATTGAGGATCCGGATTATGATGAACAAGAAAAGACGCAGTAACGGCTGATGCCTTTTACTGCGTCTTTTCTATGTAGATTAATATTTTGTTTTGAAGTCAATCTGAGCGCCCTTGCGGGATGCTTCATATATTCCAAGAATGAGTTCGACTGTTGCAGCACCGGATTCGGGACCGTTTGCTACATCGACATCGTTATTGATTGCATTAACGATATCGTTAAACTGCTTTGCGTGACCGCGGCAGTCGATAGCATTCGGGTCGCTTGAACCGAAATCAGTTTTTCCGTTATCAAAAATCGGTTTTGGAAGCGTCTCGACATCCCATTTTTCAATGGTATCCTCAATCATTACGATGCTTCCCTTTGTGCCGCAAAGTTCAAAGCGGCGTGCGTAACCGGGATACGAGGATGTTGTTCCTGCAATAGTTCCGACTGCACCGTTCTCGTACTCCATAATCGCAACTGCAGTGTCCTCAACCTCGATATTGTGGGCAAGAGTTTTGCAAATCGCGCTGATTTTAACCGGAGACCCCATGAAGAAGCGCAGGAGATCTATTCCGTGGATGCCCTGATTCATAAGAGCACCGCCGCCGTCATACTTCCATGTACCGCGCCAGTCGGAAGCATCATAATATTCGTCTGTGCGCCAGTACTTCATGTTGACGGAAACGTTTGTGATTTTACCGAGATGTCCGCCGTCTATTGCTTCTTTAACAGCCTTGACCGTTTCTGCAAAACGCAGCTGGCAGATGACCTCACATTTCCTGTTGTACTTTCTTGAAGCCTCAACAACGGCTGCGCAATCTTCATCTGTGAGCGCAAGCGGCTTTTCGCATACAACGTGCTTTCCTTCGGTCATTGCCTGAATAGCAAGCTCTGCATGGGTTCCGCTCGGTGTGCAGAGCGTTACGACATCAATTTCCGGATTTGCAAGCATCTCCTCAAGCGTGTCATATACCCGAAGGCCATACTTTTCACCGAATGCTTTAGCTTGCTCCGGAATTGCACCGTAGACAGCTACAAACTCTGCACCGTCAACGTGTTCCATGGCTGCAACGTGGTGCACAGCGATTGCGCCGCAGCCAATAAGGGCAAAATTTAACTTTCTCATCATTCTTCACCATTTCCTGTTTAAAATATATGGCTCAAATTGCCATCATTCACCTGTATTTTATATTATAAGCGCATTTTAGGTAAATTTCCATGCACCATATTGATTATTATTTGGATAATCTTGCTCAATTTTGCAATTTATACAATCTGATAACGCAATTTAATATCTTTATATAACAGCAAAAGAGAACAGCGACAAATTCAATCACTGCTCTCTTTTGATTATATTTATTTACTCTAAATACCAAGAAGCTTTTCTGCGTTTTTATACATAATCTTCTCGTAGTTGTCTTGGCTTAAGCCACCATTGTTTACGAGACCTTCAAGGAATGCGAGAAAATCATATTGGAAAGTCTGGATATTTGCGCAAACGTCTGCACCGTAGTATACTCTGTCTGCAAACTCGTTAAGGAATTTCACTGCATATTCCGGATCGCGCATCATTGCATTTGAGCCGCTTCCTGCCGAAATATCGCAATAGAGATTTCCGTACTCGCGCATAAGCTTCGGAAGCCTTCCCTCTTCTTTAATTTTTCCTTTTGGGTAGCCGTTTCTGTTTTCCGGAACAAGGTCTGCGGAAATCTCACTCCAAAGTGCAGCAGAGTGACCGATAATCTTCAAATCCGGATATTTTTTAAGCATTTTTTCTATTCTCGGAAGCCCCAGCTCATCTACAATTCCGTATGTACCGCCAAACTGCGGTGCAATATGAATAAGAACCGGCATATCAAGCTCAACGCATGAGCGGAAGAGATTCTGCATCATCGGATCATCCGCATAAAGCGAGGCGGTAAGCTCACCGAGCCCTTTTGCTCCCTTTTCCTTATACTGACCGATAAGATGCGTAAGGTCAGCTTTGTCGGTATAGTTACCCTGACGCGGGTCTACATTACAAAACCACGAGAACCTGTCGGGATATTTACTTACGACATACTGTGTTTCCTCATTGCTCATACACGACCAGCGAGCCTCCGGCGAAATAAGCGGAAGGAGAACTCCGTGGCTGACACCTGATTTATCGTGAATCGCAATCTGCTCCTCTGCCGAAAGGAAGTTTTTTCCGTTTGGTCGCGTTGTAGAAAATTCAGGAAAAGCAACAACATGGCAATGAATGTCTATCTTTTTCATTTTAACATCTTCTTTCTCTTTTTTATTGCTCAGTTGTTAATATAGCACACAAAAAAGCAAAAATCAATGACAAATCATCAATTTTTGCTTTTTTTATTTGTTATTTTTTGAACGAACTGATTTAGGGGATTGCTGGCGCGATTTCTTATAACATCTGCTGAAATAACTCTCATCCTCAAATCCGGCAAGGTGCGCGATTTCCGATACGCTCATATCAGAATTCCGAAGCATAACATCAGCTATACTGAGCTTATATTCTGTAAGGTAGGAAATCGCCGTCATTCCCGTTGCACGCTTGAAAATCCGACAAAAATGATACTTACTCATTTTGCAAAGCTCCGCAAGCTCATCAACCGTTATTTCCCGGTCATAGCAAGTTCGGATATGTACTATCGCAGGCTCTATGGATTCATAAAAACGTGCGTTGTCGTTTATGATATCTTCAGAAACGACCTCTCGTACTTCTGAACGCATAAGGAGCGCAAAAAGCTCAAGAACAAGGCCACGTACCGCAAGCTCATATGAATTATCTTTTTTCTCGAGCTCATCAAAAATATTCAATACAACCTGCTTAACTCTTGCGTTGTCGCGGATAAGGTTATTGAATCTCATTCTTCTGCCCAACAGCAGGTGCTTCATATCAAAGTTATCAAGATTTTTGCTTGCGAACATATCCATACCAATCATTAAAAGATGGTATCTTCCTGAATTTTCACCAACTTTGAGCGTCGAGTGAAATTCATACGGATTGATCAACACAACGTCGCCGGGTCTTGTAACCACAGGTTCGGTATCTACAAGTACCGTGGAACTCCCTTCATAGAAATATTTAATTTCTATTTCCTCATGCCAGGAACGCGAAACCATAACTAAATCATCCGGATTAAACCGCTTACTCACACTATGAATTATTGGAAAATCACGCTGTTGAAAAACAGGCCTGTCGTGAACTCTCTTTTCTTCCACAGATAATCACACTCCCGCAAAATCAGAAGTTACATCAAATCATTTGAAATAATATCTTCATATGTTTCTCTTCTTACAACAAGCTTATCTACACCGTTCTTTACCATAACCACCGGCGGACGAGGAACCCTGTTATAATTAGATGCCATCGAATAGTTATACGCGCCGGTAGAAAGCACGGCAAGTAAATCTCCGGCTTTAACCGCGGGAAGGCAGATGTTTTCCCCCAAAAGATCACCACTCTCGCAATTGCGGCCTGCAACGGTTACCGTCTCTGTTGGAGTTTCTTCCGCTCTTTCAGGTAAAACCATAGTATATTTCGAGCCGTAAAGCGCATATCTCGGATTGTCCGTCATTCCTCCGTCAACGGAAACGTATGTCCTGATATCTTTGATTTCTTTAACTGATCCTACAGTATACACGGTAATCCCCGCTTCGGCCACAACAGAACGCCCCGGTTCGATCGAGATAAAAGGACGCGAAAGGTCATACTTTTCCGCCTGAGCGCGAACGACATCTGTAAAGCTTTTTACCGCATCATACACAGAACGGGGATCATCCTCTTCGGTATAACGTACACCAAAACCGCCGCCGAGATTAAGCTCAGAAACCTCAAAATCAAGCTCATTTTTGACTTTGGCTATAAATTCCATCATCAGCTCTGCTGCATGAGCAAACGGCTCAGGATCAAATATCTGAGAGCCTATGTGACAATGCACACCGCAAAGCTTTATATTTTTATAACCGAGAGCACATTTTACAAATTCAAACGCTTCTCCGTTTTCAAGCGCGACACCAAACTTTGAATCAATTTGCCCGGTTTTCACAAAATCGTGCGTATGAGCGTCAACGCCCGGCTTGATGCGGAATGAAATCTTTGCTATCTTGCCAAGTTCAGTTGCAATTTCGTTTATTAATTCAAGCTCCTCAGCGTTATCAACAATAATTTCGCGAATTTCTGCCTCGAGCGCAAAGCGAAGCTCTTCCGCTGTTTTGTTATTTCCGTGAAAAACAATCTTATTTGACGGAAATCCAGCTTTTAAAGCAGTATACAGTTCCCCGCCGGACACCACATCGGCGCCAAATCCCTCTTCATCAAGGATTTTGTACATATATTTTGTGCAAAACGCCTTACTCGCGTACTGCACAAGAAACTTATCATCCCAATACTTTGTGAGTGCGCTCATATATTCCTTGCATGTACGGCGTATTTTATCTTCATCCATTATGTACAGCGGAGTGCCGTACTTTTTCGCCAAAGTCACAACATCTGCTCCACCAATGGTAAGATGTCCGCACGAATTTACAGAAAGTGAATCTGATACTAACATTTCGGCATCTCCTTTATTCAATAGAATTAAAGATTATACGGACAAGCTCATCTCTGCCCGTTCCCTTCTCAGCTGAAAAAGGAACGATAATTCCTTTGGGAACTTTAAACGTGTCGGCAATAAGGTCTATAGCAGGTTCTATCTGATTCTTTTTCAGCTTGTCCGACTTGTTGGCAACAATATAAAACGGCATACCTGACCTGATAAACCATTGTGCCATTACCATATCATCAGCAGTCGGCTTATGACGAATATCGACGATGAATATTCCGAGACTAAATTCGTCTTCTCGGTTTAAATACGTCTCAATCAATCTTGCCCAACGCTCTTTTTCGCTTTTTGATACTTTTGCATAGCCATATCCCGGCAGATCCACAAAATACGCTTTTTCATCAATTAAAAAATAATTTATATGGACAGTCTTTCCGGGAGACGCACCAACTCTTGCAAAGTTTTTGCGGTTCAGTATTCTGTTGATAACGGATGACTTCCCTACATTTGACTTCCCTGCAAAAATAATCTGAGGAAGCTCTGTCTCGATAAAGCCATCAGGCGTAGCTGCAGATTTAACAAATTCCGCCATATGCAAATTTAAAATCGGTTTCATATCCAACCCATTATTCTCCTACTGGCGAAGAGAATGAACTTTTCCCTGCGAAGCCGTATCTTCGACAACAGCCGTATATGCAGGTTTTATCTCTTCTTTCTTCATTCTTTTTATTTTGGACAAATCAATCGCGCACCCGATAACATCATCCGCATGAGCGACAGCACAGAAGGACAGCGATTCTCGCACTGTTTTATCTATTTCTTCCAGATCCTTCAAATTATCTTCCGGAATGATGACCGTCTTTATACCGTGCCGGTATGCCGCCATCGTCTTTTCTTTAAGACCTCCGATTGGAAGCACACGCCCACGGATGGAAATCTCACCCGTCATTGCTATATCGTTTCTTGCCGGAACGCCCGTAAGTGCCGATACGAGTGCTGTAGCGATTGTTATACCGGCAGACGGACCGTCTTTAGGAATTGCTCCCTCAGGAAAATGAATATGGATATCACGTGTTTTGTAAAAATCATGCGCAATTCCAAACTCTGAAGCCCTGCTTCTGACGTAAGTCATCGCCGCTTTTGCTGACTCATTCATAACTGTTCCGAGATTTCCCGTTACTTCAAGCTTTCCGGTTCCTTCTGTAACGTTAACCTCAACCTCTAATATTTCACCACCGACAGCTGTCCATGCAAGACCGTTGACAACCCCCGGTTCCTTGCCGTCGAAAATCTTATCATCTTTGTATTTCTCAACTCCGAGGAAATCGGATATATTGTTAGGCGTGATATTTATTTTTGCAACATCTTCAGAAACAACACGTTTTGCAACCTTACGCATAAGCGTTGCAATTTCGCGCTCAAGAGTTCGGACACCTGCTTCACGGGTATAATCTGATATAAGCTTGTATATGGCATCATCACTTATTTTAAGCATTGAGGCAGATATTCCGTTTTTCTGCATCTGCTTCTTTATGAGGTGATTTTTTGCAATATGGAACTTATCCTCAATTGTATAACTTGTGAGCTCAATAACTTCCATACGGTCAAGAAGCGGAAGAGGAATCGTTGACGTTGTATTGGCAGTGGTGACAAATAAAACATCTGACAAATCAAACGGAATCTCAAGGTAATGATCGCGGAAAGCAGAATTCTGTTCTGAGTCGAGCACCTCAAGCATCGCTGCAGATGGATCTCCGCGAAAATCGTTTGACATTTTATCAATCTCATCAAGAAGAATGAGCGCATTTTTAGATCCTGCGCTTTTTACTGCGTTCATTATTCTTCCCGGCATCGCACCGATGTAAGTTTTTCTGTGTCCACGGATATCCGCTTCATCACGCACACCGCCAAGAGAGAGGCGCGCAAACTTTCTTCCCATCGCTGCAGCTATGCTTTTTCCGACTGAAGTCTTACCGACTCCCGGAGGGCCGACAAGACAAATTATTTGTCCGCCGCTTTCTGCCTTAAGCTGCTTCACGGCTAAAAACTCAAGAACTCTTTCCTTAACCTTTTCCATGCCATAATGATCACGATCCAACACTTTTTTTGCATTTACAAGGTTAAGCTTGTCTTTCGTCGTTTTATCCCACGGAAGCTCAAGAACATGATCAAGATATGTTCTTATTACACCGCTTTCCGGAGAAGTGTAGTGCATTTTACGCAATCTCCCGGCTTCTTTCAAAAGCTTTTCTCTTATTTCATCGGAAAACGGCAGTGCCTCTATCTTTCTGATATATTCTTCGCACTCATTTTCTTCTGTTACATCCTCACCGAGTTCCTCATTTATTGCTTTGAGCTGTTCACGAAGAATAAAGTCTCTTTGGTTTTTATCAACCTGTTCCTGAACTTTTCCGGCAATGTCAAACTCCATCTTAAAGATTTCTCGTTCTCTTGCAAGAAGCTTGTTCACAAGCGAAAGTCTCTTGTACGGATGAAGCTCTTCCAGTACTTCCTGTTTGTTGGTAAATCGTGCCGGAATGCTTTGGGCTATACGATCAGCCAAATCTCCGATATTTTCAGTAGAAAACACATCAATCATAATGTCAGGAGCTATTTTAGGCGCAAACTCCATAAACTCAGAAAAGAGCTCCTGCGCAGTACGGACAAGCGCCTCACGACGTACTGCATTCTCACGAATTGCCGGAATCTGAAGTTCTTCAACCTCTGCCTCTATAAACGGCTCAACATGTGTTACATTCACAATTTTTGCCCTGTACATTCCTTCGACGAGCACACGGACATTATTTGCCGGAAAACGCAGAACCTGCTTCACCTTTGCAACAGTTCCTATCTCATAGATATCCTCCGGCATGGGGTTGTCCGTTCTTATTTCTTTTTGTGCAACGAGAAATATATTCTGATTTTTTGCCATTGCATCATCGAGCGACTTCATCGACTTATCTCTGCCAACATCAAAATTGATCATCATATGCGGAAATACTGTAAGTCCACGAAGCGGAAGAACCGGCATTACACTTCTCACCGTTGTATTTTCAGGCATATCTTTTCTCCTTTACTGCGCTTTTTTCTTCACTTTTCTTGTAATCTGAGGCTCCGTTTTTTCACGGACACACTGTTCGGTTACAACAACTTTTATAATATCCTCATCTGACGGAACGTCATACATTATCTTCTGCATTACGCCTTCGAGAACAGCACGAAGACCGCGTGCGCCAATCTCGCGCGCGATTGCAAGCTCGGCAATCGCCTCAAGCGCTTTGTCCTCAAACGAAAGCTCTACTCCGTCCATAGCAAGTAAGCGAATGTACTGTTTAGTAAGTGCATTTTTCGGCTTTGTAAGTATGCTTATCATTGCATCTTTATCAAGAGGTGCGAGCGGAGCGATAACCGGCAGACGACCAACAAGCTCAGGAATGATACCGAACTTCAACAAATCATGAGGCTGGACATCCGTCAGAAGTGCTGCTTTATCCTCTTTTTCCTTGGAAGCGACAGGAGCACCAAAACCGATTCCCCTTTGGGTTTTTCGTTTTGAAATAACCTTTTCTATACCATCAAACGCACCGCCGCAGATGAAAAGAATGTTGCTTGTATCTATCTGAATAAACTCCTGATGTGGGTGTTTTCTGCCACCCTGAGGAGGAACATTCGCAACGGTTCCTTCCAGTATTTTTAAAATTGCCTGCTGTACACCTTCACCGGATACATCTCTGGTAATTGACATATTTTCGCTTTTTCGGGCAATTTTATCAATCTCATCTATAAATATTATTCCGCGCTGTGCCGCTTCAATATCGTAATCTGCAGCCTGTATAAGACGAAGAAGTATATTTTCGACATCTTCTCCGACATATCCTGCCTCTGTAAGTGTTGTCGCATCTGCAATCGCAAATGGGACATTGAGCATTTTTGCAAGTGTCTGAGCAAAAAGAGTTTTACCCGAACCGGTAGGTCCAATCATCAGAATATTACTTTTCTGAAGTTCAACATCATTTGGTTCGTCATTCATAATTCTTTTATAGTGGTTGTACACGGCTACACTGAGAGCAAGCTTTGCGCCCTCCTGACCAACAATATAGTCATTAAGGCGTTCGTGAATCTCCCGCGGTTTCAAAACCGTGAGTTTTTTTGCACTTGTACCGGTACTTTCAAGCCCTGCAAGCTTCATTGAATCAAGATATTCTTTGCAGGCATCTACGCAATTTTCGCATATATATCCGTTGAGCCCTGCCAGCACTTGAGTACCGGGGGCAATCTCCTCGCCACAGAACGAGCAGATGATACTTTTATTCTTATCTGCCATAAACTTATATCGCTCCAAATTTTACTGTCTTTTTGTTATTACCCTGTCGATAAGTCCGTACTTCATTGCCTCTTCGGCAGTCATAAAATTATCGCGTTCAGTATCCTGCTCTATAACCTCAATCGGCTTTCCGGTAACATCAGACAAGATGGAATTCAAATGTGACTTGATACGGATTATACGGTCGGCATGGATTTTAATATCCGTCGCCTGCCCCTGCATTCCGGAGAGAGGCTGATGTATCATAATCTCGGAATTCGGCAGAGCAAGACGCTTTCCGGGCGCTCCTGCAGCAAGCAGAAAAGCTCCCATAGATGCCGCCATTCCTACACAAATTGTGGAAACATCACATTTAATATACTGCATAGTATCATAAATTGCCATACCTGCTGTTATTGAACCGCCGGGAGAATTGATATAAAAATCAATATCCTTATCCGGATCCTGTGACTCAAGATACAAAAGCTGTGCAACAATAAGAGATGCTGTTGTATCATTAACCTCTTCAGACAGCATAATTATTCTGTCATTAAGAAGTCTTGAGAAAATGTCATATGACCGCTCTCCGCGGTTTGTTTGTTCTACTACTACGGGAACTAAACTCATTATTTTCACTCTCCTGTTCATTTTTTAAAGATAGGCGCGAGGAAATAAACTCCTCCCGCCTATCCTACACTAATATTATGCTCAGAATTTGGTAAATTATTCTTTATCTTCTGTTTTCTTTGCAGTTGTCTTCTTTGCGGCAGGCTTCTTTGCAGTTGCAGACTTAGTTGTCTTTGCAGCCTTTGTTTCGCCATCAGCCTTCTTTGTTGTTTTCTTCGCAGCAGGTTTCTTTTCTTCCGAGGCATCAGCCTTTTCTGCAGTCTTCTTCGTTGCAGTTTTCTTTGCCGGAGCTTTTGCTACTGCGTTTTCACGAATAAATGCAAGAGCCTTGATGGAATAAAGGTCGCTCTTCATTGCATCTGCCGGAAGGAATCCACGGATGCGGTCAATTTCCATACCGTACTGCTCAGAAAGCTTCTTGTATTCAGCCTCAACGTCTTCATCTGTAGGCTCAAGTCCTTCAGCTTTTGAAACGGCTTCAAGAGCAAGGCGGGATTTAACCTGCTCTTCGGCCTGGTCACGGAAATTCTTGCGGAAATCATCCATATTGGACTGAATCATCTCAAGATACTGTTCAAGCGTGATGCCCTGCATCTGGAGACGCTGTGCAAAATCATTTGCAATCTGGTCGAGCTGAGAATCAACCATAACCTCAGGAAGCTCAACCTTCATACCCTTAACAACCTCTTTGAGGAGAACTTCATCAAATGCATCGTTCGCCATTTTCTCACGGTTTTCACGAAGCTTCTTCTCAATGCTCTTCTTAAGCTCGTCAAGTGTTTCAAACTCTGAAACATCCTTTGCAAACTCATCGTCTGCAACCGGAAGTTCAGTTTCCTTAACTTCATGTACTTTTACCTTAAATACTGCCTCTTTACCTGCGAGGTCATCTGCATGGTATTCCTTCGGGAATGTAACATTTACATCACACTCGTCATTTGCCTTCTTGCCGACAAGCTGATCTTCAAATCCCGGGATAAACTGGTTTGAACCAAGCTTCAAGCTGTGGTTTTCACTCTTTCCGCCCTCGAACGCAACGCCGTCAACAAAACCTTCAAAATCAATAACGACTGTATCGCCGTTCTTTGCTTCGCGCTCCACAGTGATGAGACGTGCATTTCTTTCAAGCATAACATTAAGCTCTGCCTCTATATCCTTCTTTGTTACGGAAACAGACGGCTTTGCAGCTTCAATACCCTTATATTTGCCGAGCTTTACCTCAGGCTTAACGGTGACGGTTGCTTTCACGGTAAAGCCATCTTCATTTATATCAACAAGCTCAACCTCAGGATAATCAACCGGCTCAATTCCGCTTTCCTTAACTGCAGCTTCAAAAGCATCCGGATAAGCGATATTAATAGCATCTTCAGTGAAAACACCCTTGCCATACATACGCTCAATCATAGCTCTCGGAGCCTTACCCTTACGGAATCCCGGAACTGTAATCTTAGACTTATTTTTGAGATATGCTTTCTGCATAGCCTCATCAAATTCAGGCTTTTCTACCTGGATTTCGAGACACACCTTTCCGTTCTCGAGTTTTTCTGTTGATTTCAACTTCATTTGAGACCATTCCTTTCGAATCGGTTATAACCTAATTATTGTAACAGATTTTTTCCGATTTTTCCACATATTTTTTTATTTTTTAGAAAATTTTCTTTATTTTGTAATTTTGTGCTAGTTTTTTATTCGTTTTTTTGATTTTTTTGTTACTTTTAACCTATAAAAAGAGGTTCAAAAGAGAGGTAATCTGCAGATATGAGGGCATATTCCACACCTTTATGCATTCCGGAAAATGCACTTTTATGACCGTAGCTGTGCAGATGCCCGTAAAAACACCGGCTCACGCCAAACTCATTAAGCATATCGGTGATTTCCTCACACTCATATCCCGCGCAGACAGGGGGATAATGCAGAAAACATAAAAGTTCTCTTGCCCCAAATTTTCGCCCCTCTTCGAGAGATCTTCGAAGACGCCCTATTTCCCTGTCGTATATTTTCCGGCTCCCTCCGTTTTCCTCTTCATAAAACCAACCACGCGTACCGCAAATTGCCACGTCATTAATTTTGAAAGCGTTATTATGAAGAATGTCAATTGAGGTAATACCGTTTTCCGAAAAAAAGCGCTTTGTTTTGGTTGCTGTTTCCCACCAGTAATCATGATTACCTTTTGAGATAATTTTTTTACCCGGAAAAGAATCAATCATCTTAAAATCAAGAAGCGACTCAGACAGAGACATAGCCCATGAGATATCGCCCGGAATGACGGTTATGTCGTCTTCTGTAAGTTTTTCAAATCCCCGGATTATTCGCTTTTCATAATCATGCCATAATGGGCCGAAAACATCCATCGGCTTGTTTACGGATTTTGACAAATGCAAATCAGCAATTGCATATATCGCCATTAAAGCGTTCCCTCCGTAAATTTGAGAACAACATCGGGAAGATCTTCTCGGGTTGTTGTGTTTACAAAGCGCTCTTCTTTTTCAAATATCGAAGCAAGAGGTGCCGGAATTTTCTGTCCGGTCGTTTTTGAGAGAATCCGAAGCAACTCTTCCCCGCCGGATGTGATATCTATCCCAAGCGCAGACAAAACACTGTCTGCAAACTTAAACGGACTTGCGGTAGACGCAAGAAGCGTTACAGTTTCATCTCCTGTTTCTTTTACATACTTTCTGTATACATTCACCCCGACTGCAGTATGCGTGTCAATAAGGTAATTATGCTCACTAAACACATTTGAAATGGTTTTGAGCGTTTCATCATCATTGCAGCAACCGCCGTAGAACAATTCCGAAATTTTTTCAAATATTTCAGCACTTACGGTGTACGCGCCATCGCTTTTAAGCTTGGACATATACTTTTTAACAGTTTTATCGTCATTTCCGGACAGATTAAAGATAAGACGTTCAAGATTGCTTGATATAAGAATATCCATTGCCGGCGAAGTTGTTACATGAAACTCTCTGCACTTGTCATATTTACCGGTGTTAAAAAAGTCAGTAAGTACGTTATTGGAATTCGAAGCACAAATGAATTTCTTTATCGGAATTCCCATTTCGCGTGCGTAGAATGCCGCAAGAATATTGCCGAAGTTTCCGGTAGGAACACATACGTTAATCTCATCATTCTCGCTTATTGAGCCGCTTTTAAGCAAATCAAAGTATCCGGAAACATAGTATGCAATCTGAGGAACAGCTCTGCCCCAGTTTATTGAATTTGCCGATGAGAAAATACAACCGTTATCGGAGGCCTTTCCGCGAATTTCTTCATCGGAAAAAATCTCCTTCATAGCAGACTGAACATCATCAAAGTTTCCGACAACCGATGAAACATAAACGTTTTCACCGGACTGAGTCGTCATCTGGCGCTCCTGAATTTTGCTTACGCCGTCCTTAGGGTAAAATACAGCAATTTTCGTCCCCTCAACATCTGCAAACCCCTCAAGAGCAGCTTTGCCGGTATCACCTGAAGTTGCAACAAGAATACTTGCACATCTTTTTTCTCCGGTCTTTTTCAATGCTGCGGAAAGAAGATGCGGCAACATTTGAAGAGCCATATCTTTAAACGCACAGGTCGGACCGTGCCAAAGCTCCAAAACACCAAGGTTCGGCTCAAGCATATGAACAGGTGCCGTTGCATCAGAATCAAACTTGCCGTTACCGTAGGCTTTCTCTGAAAAATCACAAAGTTCTTCTTCCGAAAAATCTGTAAGAAATTTTCCGAGAACGAACGCTGCACGCTCACGGTAAGATGCATCGAGCAGATATTTTTTTTCGTCATCCGTAAGCTTTGGAATGCTTTCCGGACAGAAAAGGCCTCCATCTTTACTGAGCCCTCTTACAATAGCCTCAGCTGATGAAACAGAAAGTGTTGTGTCTCGTGTACTGAAATAATTCATAGACTTTCCTCCATGGATTAAAACGCACTTCCGTAAAATGCGTTTTCTATATGATTTATAGTGTAATTATCGGATATTCCATCCGGTGCATATACTTCGATTATATCAAAGCGAACGATTTTTTCGGTCCTGTTTTTTGCAAGCCACACGCGCGCCGTAAGATTTATTTTTCTTTGTTTTTCCCGTGTTACAAATTGCTCTGCTTTTCCAAACGCATCGTTTTTTCGAAGCTTTACCTCCACGAAAACAACTGTGTTTTTATTCTCGGCAATGAGATCAATTTCACCGAACCGGGTTCTGTAATTTACGCCGATAAGCTTATACTTCTTTTTTCTGAGGTACTCTGCCGCCTTCGCCTCGCCCCATTTGCCGAGAAGCAATGTGTTCATCGAAGAAGAATCCCACCTTTATATTTTTTGAAGAAGGTTTTTCTGTGGACATCCGAAATACCGTAAGCCTCTACCATTTCATAATGCAATTTCGTCGGATATCCCTTATGTTTTTCAAATCTATATTCAGGATAACGCTCCGCAACCTTAAGCATAAACCTATCTCTGCTGACTTTTGCAAGGATTGATGCCGCAGCAATATTAGCAGACAGGCTGTCCCCTTTTACAAGACTGTTTATATGTACATCCGTTTCAAAAGTTTTATTTCCATCCACAAGAATAACATCAGGCGAAACAGAAAGCTTTGAAACTGCGCGCTTCATCGCAAGAAGAGAAGCGTTTAAAATATTTATATCATCTATTTCCTTTTCATCCGACGATGCAATACCGAAAGCAATCGCTTTCTCGCAGATTATATCAAAGAGCGCTTCCCTTTTTTTCTCACTGAGCTTTTTGGAATCATCAAGTCCGTCAATCTGAAGCTCCTGCGGCAAAATAACTGCAGCAGCAAAGACCGGACCGGCAAGAGGGCCTCGCCCCGCTTCATCAACACCGCAAACGAGCTTACAGCCTTTTTCCAAATACTTACGCTCATACAACCACATATCACGTTCCATCGGCGCCCTCCGTTATTCTGACAACATTCCGCGAAGCTCTATTTTTTCAAGAGGAGCACGGTCTGCTTCATCAACGCTTTCAAGCGTAATTTTACCGAGAGCTCCTGCACGGAATTCGTCAAGAAGAGTTTTTGCCATGCGTTCCGTATTAACCTCTCCTCCGGAAATCAAAAAACCGCGTGACTTTCCGGCTCTTTCAAGTATATCATATCCCGGTTCTTCTGTGTTGCAGGTTATTCTATATCTTGCATTAAGGTTTCCAGCATAACGCTCAGACAAAACTTCCATAAAAAGCGAAGCAAGAGTTTCTATATCAAGAATATCATCTTTAATAGCTCCTGTAAATGCAAGGTTAAGTGCGGTTCTTTTATCGTCAAACTTCGGCCAAAGCATACCCGGCGTATCAAGCATCTCAATACCGTTACCGACACGAATCCACTGCTTATCACGAGTAACACCCGGGCGATCCTCAGCCTTTGCAATATTGCGTCCTGAAACGCGGTTAATAAACGACGATTTACCGACATTCGGAACTCCGCATATCATGATACGTACACTTCTTCCGACCTGTCCTTTTTCACGATAGCTTTCAAGTTTTTTGGCAAGAAGCTGTTTTATTGCCGAAGGAAACGCAGAAACGCCTCCGCCGTTTTTCGAATTGGTTTCCAGAACGGAATAACCCTTTGAGCGGTAATACGCCGCCCATTCTTTTGTCTTTGCATCGTCTGCTAAATCAACACGGTTTAAAACGATAAGCCTTGGCTTATCCTTTGACAGCTCTGCAATATCATAGTTTCTGCTCGAAACCGGAATACGCGCATCCAAAATCTCACATACGGCATCTACCATTTTGAGATTATCTGATATCATCCGGCGCGTTTTTGTCATATGTCCCGGATACCATTGAATATCCATATATCGCGTCTCCTTTTTCTAATTCACCGTTCCAAATGCCGACACAGGCAACAATCTCAAAAGAAGCCTTCCGAGAATGCAAGACTCATGTACCATACCAAGACTTGCATCACGGCTGTCAGCGCTGTGATTACGGTTATCCCCCATAACAAACACACAGTTTTCCGGCACTGTTGCCGGGAAGCTCATACTGATGTTGCGATGAGTAGGCTCTGCGATGTACGGCTCCGAAAGTTCCTTACCGTCAACATATACAATTCCTTTTTTGAAGTCAATATCGACTGTCTGATTTTCTGTTGCTATAACGCGCTTCACTATCATCTTTCCGTCCATGAAAGAATTCTTGGACAAAACAACAATATCGCCCTTCTCAGGTTCATAAAACAGATCAGAAATAACAAGCCAATCCTTATGGTGAAGCGTCGGCATCATAGACTCACCGTCAACGCCTACAATACGAAACAGAAATATAAATATAAGAACAATTGCGCTGAGAATAAATACAATATTCTGAACCCAATCAAAAATTTCGTTTTTCATATCGGCAACGGAGTTTTTTTCCTCCGGAACCTCGTTTATATTCAAATTTTCAGACATAAAAACTCCTCCTTGAGAAGTGTGAAAAGGGGGAAGACCAAAAAGCCCTCCCCTTCTCCTTTTAGATATCTTCTTTGACCTTTGCAGCCTTACCGACTCTGCCGCGCAGATAGTAAAGCTTAGCACGTCTGACTTTACCCTTACGGACAAGCTCAAACTTGACAACATGCGGTGCGTGAATCGGGAAAACCTTTTCAACGCCAACGCCGTAGGACAAGCGACGTACTGTAACCGTTTCCTGAATGCCGCCATGCTTCTTGGCAATTATTGTGCCTTCGAAAACCTGAACACGCTCACGGTTACCTTCCTTGATAAGGACATGGACACGAACAGTGTCACCAATGTTTATCTCAGGTAAATCCTTTTTAATCTGACTGTCAGTCAAATTCTTGATAAGATCCATTGATGCACTCCTCCTTTCTTCATAGACGTTCTTGCCTCAAAAAAGACGCAGACAGAGGACCGCCCGTTTTATAACTATGATATCATATCATATATTCAAGGAAAAATCAAGTATTTTTTTCTTTTTCTTACAAAAAGCATTTTTACAGTTCTTTTTTATATTTTACATCATCATGGTTTCAACAAGCGAGATTGCAAAAAGGTTATGCATTTCTCTCGTCGGGTGATTAAGCTTATTTGACAAAAGCTCGGTTATATTAACTCCAAGCTCCGCCATTCGTTTCCATTTTGCATAAACATCACAGACAGGAATATTCTCTTCCTTACAAAGTGTTCTTGCCGCATCCATATAACGGTCAAGCACCCCGCGCCTCTGTCTATCAGACAACTTTTCCGCAAGCTCTACGAAGCCTGGATGAATAGTCTCGCTTATGTTTTCCGCCATCATACAAGGCGTCATGAAAATTATTTCGCTCCCCGCTTCTTTCAGACGGTGGAAAATACCGCGCAAGCTCTCAATGTATTCGCCTATCCCATCATCTTCTTTTTCACAGTCATTAAGACCAAAACAAACAACTGTGAGATCGGGATTTTTTGACAGTACATCACGCTCAATGCGTGAAAGACCGTAAGGTGCTTTTGTTCCCGCAATTCCGGCATTTATAATATTGATTGGAACTGTCGGGAAAAGAACACCGAGGATTTTTGAAACTTTTTTGTGGTAAACATTCTCATGGTCAAAGACATTATCAAATCCACCGCTGTTTCTCGGAATAAGCTCAAAACACCCCTCTGTAATGCTATCACCCAAAAAAGCTATCGTTGGACGCGGATTATCAGCATTCTGCGCCTTTGCCGCTATTTTTTCAATTATTTTCATTTTAAAATCTCACCCATAAATTTATCAGCAAACCATTCCTGCACCATCGGCACATAGTGAGCACGGTCCGACGCAAGAACGCCGTAGCAAACGTTGTCATTTGTATCCCAATACGGAGATTCACGTACATCTGTGAGCTTTGCGCCAATTCTTTTCGCCTGACGGACGATTTCTTCGTTTATGATATCTTCACTCTCAAGAGGAAGATTAAAGCGTTCAAGACCGCCACGAACTACTATCTTATAAAGATATGTCGGAACATCTCCGCCCATAGACTTACGCATAACATCGAAGTGATAATCATATCTCTCCTTGAAATCATCGCGGAGATATGCTTCATGCCATACTTCCTGCTCACAGCCAAGCCAATGCCATCCGATGACCTCGGGATTTTTACCCGCATCGGTTAAGTTTTTCATAACAAGCTTATTTATATGCAGTGCGAGCGGGAGAAGCGAAATATCTGCCTCTCCGAGCATACCGGGCTTTATAATCGGTTCTTTATCGCGGTTCCACATTCCGTTGATTATTCCCTGACTTCCAACTGAAATCTGGACGATATACAGATCCGGCAGTTTTTCCCCTGCATCAATTGCCGCCTGCCATTTCTTTGCAATGAAATATGCAAGGCTTGCGGTGTGGTCCTGACTCTCTCCAAGGTTCTTTCCTCCGCTTGTCCAACCCGACCAGACAACATCCTCAATATCAAGTGACTGATTGGGATTTCGATCAAGAGAGAATACGTTCTTTAACGGCTCATATATTCTGTCCGCTTCATTGAGAAACTGCTGATGCGCAGTAGCATTAGACTGACCGTTTATAAAAAGCACCGCGGCTTTTGTGTTTTTGTTCACGCTGATACTCCTTACTCCGGCTTTGTTTCAAGCTTTAGCGGGAAATCGCCGAGCTTATTGGCCTTAAAGCCGTTTTTCTTATATTCTTCATAGTCGAATGCTTCAAGCTCGTCTATCGCAAGCTTATGGAACTCATAAAAGTTCTTCCACCACTCATAGCCCGAGCCAAGCTCTGCGTTGAGATATGCATCAGCAATATCACAGCCCATTGCAGGAGCAACATAGAATGCACCCATTGCAAGAACGTTTACACCGTTACCGGTGATTGCGCGAAGTGCCGCCGGAACACTTTCAACAACGCCTGCGTGAACGTGCGGGCATTTGCTTGCTGCA
>JAZQFJ010000011.1:0-5724 GCA_045539475.1 Eubacteriales bacterium
TTTTTGTTTTCTCCCGAAAAAGTATTTGGTTATCATCTCATCCTTTGTCTTTGCATCAATCGTTATGTATAGGACTATCTGCGTAAGCTCACCAACCGTTTCAACCTCGACTCGTGAGGTTATCGTGTGCATATCCCAAAATACGGTCTTGAGCTTATCTTTTTTAGCTTCGTTAATCACAACAACATCCTGTGCAGTATTATCATCCGTTCCTGCGAGCTTAACCGCAAATACAGAGAGCACAAGCTTCCAATCTGCCTGTTCTCCCTCTATGACACATCTGTGATGTGGTGTATTATCCTCTATCTCCGTAAGCTTTTCTGAAAGTTCCATATTGCATTCGGCTATTATCGACGATACCGGGATAGAGCTCGGGTCTGCCGCTTCATCGGATATAAATATACCAAACGGACTTGCAATGACCGATGCTATTATGCAGATAATGATTATAACTACCAAGATAACAAGCGCCCACCATCCGAGTGCTGCAATAGCCGAAGCAATCGCTTTTGCCGCCGCAACTAAAAGCTGTATTGTTTTTGTCACTATGACCTGCGTCGCTTTCGCCGTAGCTTTCGCGGCTTTTTCTGCCGCTTGTACCGCACGTTTCGCCGCCTCACGAGAAGCTTTCGCGGCGCGCTTCGCCGCTTCTTTATTCACTCTTTTAGCGGTTTCCTTCGCGGTCTTTGTAGCAGGGTTCTTTTTATAAACCACCTTTGTCTTTTTTGCGGTATCTGAATATGCATTACCCGTTTTAACGCGACTCGTCTTTGCGTTCGGTGCATTTTTCCGCGTTTTCACAAGTCTGCTCTGTGATGATGCTTTTGCCCTTTGCCTTTGATTTGAGGATTGATTCACCCTGCGAGATTCGGCATACTTCTGCCGTGTCTTTATATCCGCACGTTTCTGTGTATCGGTTTTGGTCTTTATCTTCGATTGTCCCACTTTCGGAGGTTCAACCGAAGTTTTACCCGGTTCTTCTACTTGGCTATGTTCTTCTCTTTGTTTTATTTGAACCTTGTCCTTGACATATTCCCGGCGGGCATTATCTTTCATCATTTCTTCCGGTGGTTTGGGTTCCGGCAGAGTTGCTTGCTCGGGTACATCCGCCTTTTCAGTTTGCGCCTTAAGATACTCTTTCTTTTTCTTAATCTGATTTCGTTTGTGTTTTCGGATTCTGTTCTCAACAACGGCACGGCTGCCGCTTCGTATTTTATCAACCGTAGTTTCAGCCGCAGATTCAACGGTTTCGGCAGCTTCGGTATCGGCTTTCTTGTTCTCGCGCTGTTCTTCCTTTTCGCGCAATAGTTTCTTAAGCTTTGCATCCTTCGGGTACAATCGTTTGGTTTCTGATAGGCTTTTCTTTATCCCATCCTTTGTCTTAATCTTAACTCCGTCAGGCTTTTTCTTTATATCCGCCATTATATATCACACCTCTTTCTGTATGCAAAAATATCGGCGACAAGAATGAACAAAACATTCTCGCCGCCGTATATATTTATCCACCATTTGGTTTGGTCGACATGAGTCCGTAGAGCTCCGTATCGCGCGGAAAATCATTCACAAACGGAACTATTGAGCCTCCGACCTTTATAAGTCCTCTACCTGCCGCCGCGTTCGTTATATGACTGAGCTGTGTGTCGGAAATATTGAGAAGATCCGCAAGCTCGCGTCTGTCAGACGGTGACTGGTTGAGCATAAGAAGAAACTCGCTGTTTGAGAGCATTCCTCGCGCTGTTTCATTTCTTAAACAGTCCTCAATGTTCTGAGTTATTCCGGTAAGCAATCCACCGTATTTTCTAAAGCGTTTCCACGCCTTTAACAGGAACTCCGCACTGTATGGATTCTTAAAGAGCAAGTGAGCTTCGTCTATATACACTCGTGTGTACTTTCCGCGCCTACGGTTTGCCATAACACGGTTCATTATGTTATCGAGCATAATGAGAAGTCCTATTGACTTTATCTGGTCACCAAGCTCAAGTGTGTCATAGCAGATGATGCGACGGTTAACATCGACATTGCTCTCGTGTGCAAATGCGTTAAGACTTCCCGTTGCAAACATCTCAAGAGAAAGCGCAAGGCTATGCGCTTCAGGTTCACTTTGACGGAGCAGTTCGTTTCTGAAATCAACAAGTGTCGGCATCCGCGTTGTCTTTCCGGATATGTAGTCACTGAACACGTTTATCGTACATCTGTCGATTATGGATTTCTCCATAGCACCTACACCTACGCCGAAATGGGTATCGCCGTTTTTGAGAAGCTGGTCGAAAAGTGATATGAGAAATTCCGACTTGATTGATATCGGGTTCTCTTCACCAAAGGTATCTTTGTCTATCTCCATCGCATTTATATGATGCAATGACGACGCAGAGAGCTTTACGACCTCACCGCCAAGCTTTAAGACAAGCGGACCGTATTCACGTTCCGGATCAATTATGATAATATCATCCGGTGAGAACAGAGCAACCATAGCCATTTCCATCTTCGATGCAAAGGATTTTCCTGAACCCGATACACCGAGGATAAAACCGTTTCCGTTGAGAAGAAGCTTTCGGTTACACATAAGAAGATTATGCGATATGGCGTTTATACCGTAGTACAATCCGCCCTCGTCTATTATCTCCTGCGTTTTATATGGAATAAGCACTGCCGCACTCTCTGTTGTGAGTGTGCGCACTGCATCAATCTTTATTAGCCCATACGGCAGTACGGTATTAAGAGCATCCTCTTGTTGGAACTTAAGCGTTGCAAAGGTGCAGAAGAACTTTCTCCCGATTGACATAAGTGTTTCCGTATCGTTGTTAAGCTCATCGAGAGAATCAGCTATATGCACGAGTGTAACAACTGCATACATCATACGTTGGTCGCGTGTGGTTATATCGTCAAGAAGCTCCTTTATCTCTTTTCGCATCTGCTCCATATCGTATGGTACATTTGCAGAAAAGTTGTTGTTCATATTCTGCTTGTTCTGCCACTTCGTTATGTCCGTTTCAACTGCAAGCATCTTTTTCTGCACAAGCTTTATAGCTACATCCGTAGGCATCGGTTGAATATCTACAGAGAGCATCATATTGCGTGAGAAGTCCGTGAGGTTAGAGAACATTTCGTCCTTTAAGAATGTTGGAAACTCTTTAAGGAAGATAACCCTTGCAAACTTATCTCCGATACATATATGGTCGCGGCGAAACTCTATACTGTCCGGGCATATACTGTCCTTAAAATGTATGCCGCGCGCCATAGCTTTCTTAAGGTCAAATTCAAAAGCACCCTCATCCTGCGGTCGGAAGAAATCACGGAACACCTGCAACCGTTCCTTATACTCAAGCTCCGTTACCTTTGAGCCGAGCCTTGCAAAATCTGCCGTAAGGTCGTTTCCTACACGGGTGAAGAAAGACTTTGCTTCTTCAAGGTTCTTTTTTTCTGTTGACACCGTTATATATTTATCGTGAACGATACTGTTACTCTCCTCCATCTTTGAATGAAGAAGGTCAATGAGCTCGCGCTTATACTGTTCAAACCTCTCGTCCCCGTTTGATGCCACCATCTGCTTTATGACCTCATTGCCGAGAGTTCTGTTATATATGCTTATCTTCGTGAATGCATCACTCGGAAGTCCGTTCAGTATTGCAGAGTGCGTAAGAAACATTTGTTCCTTATCATCGTCAGATGCAACATCGTAGTTTACATCAGAAAACCGCCATGATTTTGAATATACATTCCCGCACTTTATTATCCCGTCGCGATACAGCTTATCAATCGGAATCGAGCGTTGAGCGGACGGGCGTATTCTTCTTTTTCTTCTTTTCATCTTCCACCACCTCCTGATGTAATGTGTATATGATATTCTCCGAACGGTACGGGCGCACACCCGAATAGATTATCTCACTCTTTATCCACGCGATGATGAACTTCTCAAAAGTCATTCCGTTATAGCTGAAGAACCCTGCGATTGCAAGCGGAGCCGAACACACGATACAGAGCCACGACACAACCTCCGAGCCGACAAACCTGCGCAGTCCGAAATATATCCCGACCGCAGCACCAAGCGCAAGTGCCGAGCAGAAGCATTGGCGTGTACTCAGTCCGAAGAACAGACTTTCGTGATAGTCCTTTATCTCTTTATTTATCCGTACTTCCATTTCATTAACCTCCTTCTATGTTCCGAGCATTTCTTTAATCAGTCTGTCCGAGCCTTTTATGAGTCCTACGAGAACAAGCATATTGAACGCGACCTCGCCGATATACTTCCATATCATAGTCACTGTCGTTATGCTTGTATCGAGTGTTGGTGTGCTTGCACTTGAAAAAGCGGAGAAGATAATACACGCGAGAACAATAACCGCACCTTCAAGGCACACTCCTACATACGACTTGACAAAAGTCTTTCCTATCTGCGACACATCCTCGCCTGCAAACGATGCAAGAGGCACGGGCGCGATTGCAGTATACATATACAGCCTGAAAAAGCGACCGTACACGGACATTATCATAATGAACGACATGATAATGATAAAAAGGCTGCCGAGGATTGTTACGAGCCACAATGGTATACTTGCCCAAAGCCCTGCTTCTTCAACCGCTGTTTCTATTGCCGATGGCAGAGTTACTGCTGCAGAGCCTATACCACCGAGCGAGCCGGCGATCTGCTCAACAACACCGCCGCATATGGTATACAACGTTACCATCATATCCATTGCATATGTTATGGCAAGCTTTGCCGCGACAAAGCGGATAAAGTGCCGCAGTGCATATTCCGGTCGTTGGAAATCTCGGAAGGATGCTGTGCTTTTGAATATACTCATAGCAAAAAAGAGGACTAACAAGCCATACCCTATCGCTTGCAGTCCTCCGTTTATGCCCTCAACTATATTCCAAATCGCGCCGTCCTTGAAGTCTTGCGGCGAGGTCGTGACGAGCGACCATATTTCTGCCATCTTTGCGTTCCATGTATTAAACGCATTTTGAAGATTCGCCACTATCCAGTTATCACTCAATATCTCTCACCTCCGATAATTGCACAAAAGCCACCGCTTACATAAGCGATGGCTTTGTGGTAGTAGTGTTTAATTTTAAGCAGGCTGCCGAGCAGCTATATACATATCAATATCGTTTATAATGTAGTTTGTTCCGGTTGTATGCAGTGCTTCAAAGCAACTTACAATATATTCGGAAACACCGTACTTGCGAAAGATTTCTATCGCCTGCTTTCCGGTAAGGTTCTTTGCCGACTTATATTGTTCTATGCAAAAAACGAGAAAGTTACCTTCTTTGCTCATACAATCACGCCTCCTCCGGAAAAATCAAAGTACCGTTTTTCTGTTCCTCATCAAACATATTAAACAACGTCAACGGACTTAAGTGCCACAGTTTTGTTTCCTCCTGCTCAAGCTTTTCATATACTTTAGATGCGTAAAATTTATTGAAAGCCGCAATTTCATCAATGTTATAGTTTTCAGTAATCAACTTCACAACCTTAGGAACAATAAGAATAAGCATTGACTCAAACTTTTTCTTATCCATCAGAATTCCTCCTCAGAAACCGTACCGACAAATTTAAGATATGATAATGCATTTTCCGATGTGAATACCATTTGGTCATACAGTTCT
Organism: Eubacteriales bacterium; assembly: GCA_045539475.1. Taxonomy (GTDB): domain Bacteria; phylum Bacillota; class Clostridia; order Oscillospirales; family JAAYXM01; genus SIG480. Next base: position 5,608 of record JAZQFJ010000011.1, read on the forward strand.
TTAATCTTCAGTGCTTCAAGAGTCTGCTCTTTTGTGAGCACTCCCGACTGATAGAGTGTAAAGGTCGTATATACATCATCATTTGCAACGGGACCGTAAATTATGTCATAACTCTTT
>JAZQFJ010000012.1:0-3529 GCA_045539475.1 Eubacteriales bacterium
GGAGCGGCTGCCCCGGCAGGAACTTTTCTCTTATTATAGCACCAATCTTGTGAAATCACAATTTATTCTTGTAGCCTGCCGCTGATACCGTCTGGATTGGCTTTTCCTTTCTTTTTGTTCCCTTTAATTAGCCATGAACTGTTTCATGCCCTGCGACTTCGCGCCGGGGTTATCGTTGCCGTACCCCTCCATGAGGTTAATGCCGCCCCAAATGCCAAGTCCTGCGCCAAGCGCGATTACCAAAGTCTGCAATACGTCAACTGCGCTGTTGAAAAAATCCATATAAACCTCGCTTTCTGCCGCTAAAACGGCTCAAAAAATGTTGTTGGAAATAAAAATGCCGCCGTTTTTATTCGGCGGCTGCGTCCTCGTCGGACAAATCTATTTCGTATATGTCAAAGGGTTCGTCGGGCTTTACGATTGCCGGACGGGTGGACATATACCGTTCAACGTCAAAAGCGTTTTTCTTGTCGAAGTCGGAAAGGTATTTGTAGTTCGGGTGCTGCGTTATATCGTACTTATCGCTGAAAAAGGGGCGCACGCCGCGCAACTGCAAAATACATTTTCCTCCGTCCATAACTGCGATTTCGTCCTGTGTCATCAACTCCTTTCCCAATTTCTGATAATTGAGGCCATGAGAAACCTGCGTGCCGCGATTTTCGGAAGTGTTGAAACTGTCGATTGTTTCACGTCCCAAGTTCTCCGAAATATCCTTTGCATTTTTCCCGCGCCCTCCCAAAAACAAGGTGCTGTCGGCATTGTCAAGTATGATTTCTGCCGCGTCCTTGTAAATGGCTTTTAGCTGGCTCTGCGATTGCAGAATGATAGAAGCCGAGATTTCCCGGCTGCGGATTGTGGCAATCAATTTTTCAAACTGCGGGATTTGTCCAATGTTTGCAAACTCGTCTAACAGGCAGCGAACATGAACCGGCAGCTTGCCGCCGTATTCGTCGTCGGCCTTGTCGCACAAGAGATTAAATAACTGCGATTGCAGCATAGCGATAACAAAATTAAACGTGCTGTCCGTATCGCTCATAATCAAAAACAAAGCTGTTTTTCTGTCGCCTAACGTGTCAAGTTCTAATTCGTCGTAGGACATAAGATCGCGCAATTCCTTTATATCAAAAGGAGCGAGCCTCGCACCGCAAGAAATGAGGATTGATTTTGCGGTTTTGCCCGCCGCCAATTTATATTTTCGGTACTGCTTCACCGCGAAATGGTCGGGGTCGCGTTCTTCCAAGTCGGCAAACAGCAAATCGACGGGGCTTTGATATTCCTCGTCGTCCTCGCGGGCTTCGCTGGCGTTGATAAGTTCCAACAGGGTAATAAAGTTCATTTCCTCGGCGGGGGCTTCGTACCAGATGTAGCCCACCAACGCGCAATACAAAAGCCGTTCTGCCTTTACCCAAAAATCCTCCGCGCTTTTTTCTCCCTCACCTTTGGTATTCGCTATCAACGTATTTACCAGCTTCAAAATATCTTTCTCGCTGCGGATATACACAAAGGGGTTGTAGTGCATAGATTTTTTGAAGTTAATCGTATTCAGTACCTTAATGCGGTAGCCCGCCCGTTGCAGCAGCTTCCCGCACTCAATCAAAACCGTACCTTTCGGGTCGGTTAAGACGTAAGAGGAATGAAGCTGCATTAGATTAGGTTTGACAAAAAATCTTGTTTTTCCGCTGCCGCTGCCGCCGATCACGACGACGTTCTTATTTCTCGCGTACTTCGGCTGCTTCGGGCGGCTGTTCATGGTAAGCCGTTCCGTCTGCGTCAAAATGATGTTGTTTTGGAAATCCGGGTCTATGTAGGGCTTTATATCTTCGGCGTTTCCCCATCGGGCAGAGCCGTACTCCGCGCCCTTGCGGTATTTCTTCGCGTTTTTCCCTTTGACATAGACTATCAAGCGGATAATCACCGCACCGACAATGCCGACAAGCAAATCCAACGGGTAAACGCTCGGCAAGGCGTTTTCAAAGGCTGCGGAAAATCCTTGTGTGATATTCAGTATCTTTGCAGAAATATCCGCGCCGGGGGCAAGCCGCACCGCCTGTCCGACTTTATCAAAGAGATAGACAAAGAACACATAGGGGATATTCGGAAGTATCAGCTTTTTGTAGTTGATCTGCTTCATATCTCGCGCCCCCTGTCCATTTTCTTTACCTTGTCGCGGGCGGCGTTAAGCTGCTTCGCCTTGTCCTTTGCAGCGGCAAGGGCTTTGCGGATAGAGGGCTTTTTCTCCCGGTTCAGCTTCTTTGCGGAAAACTCTTGAAACGCTGCGGTCATAACGTCTGCGTCCCGGCCTTTGAAAAACACAAGGTAACGGGTCTGCTCGCCCTTAACCTTTTTTAGCGAAAAATCTATGTTGTATTTCTTCGCCGTACTCTCAAAGGCTTTAATATTGCTGTCGGTGATCTCGATGTTGGAAACACCCGCGTTCTGCTTCATAAGCTGCCGCATGGTCTGTTTCCCATGCGCGGGTTTGCTTTTCTGCTCCAAAAACTTTTGGATTGCTTTCTGTAACGCCTGTTCGGTAAGCCGCGCCGCGCCTTTTCCCACTTTGACGTATAGGGCAATCGTTTTTTGGGTTACTTCCTCCTGCAAGGTATCAACTCCTTTCCCGGTAAAGTGCGGCTATGCTCATTCGCCGCCGTATAAGTCGTGATTGACAAGGGCGGTATAGTAGCTGTCAATGGTACTCGGCGCGTTGAACAGCACCGCTTTTAGATACTGCTTGATGTTGCGCACTTTGGTTGTGTTCTCCCTCATGCAATCCAAAACAAACTCAATATGGCTGCTGTTCAGCTTCAAAAACTTGGATTTCACCAATTCGGCGGGGTAGTCGTCCCCGGCAATACGGATTGTCTTTCGGGCTGTGCAGACGGTTTCCAGCATAAGGTCAACAATCTCGTCCAAACGGTCTTTGTCAATTTTGCAGTTTTGAATGAGATGGTCGTATTCGATATTGTCCTTGATAATCTCCCTGTAAATCTCTACTGCGCTATTGCTTTTCGCTTCCGTTCTTTTCCTTTCCGGCGGCGTAGCCGCTTCGCCATGCGCAAAGGGCAAGGGGTTTAGGGAATGGAAAGGAATGGAATCGGTACTTGATAAATCAGTAATTGATTGTTCTTTACTTAATATATCTTTATTTAATTGCGTTGGATTTTCCAACGTAGGTTTTTCCTGCGTAGGTTTTTCCAACGTTGGATTATCCAATGTTGGATTTTCCAATGTAGGTAAATCCAATATAGGCGGCTGTCCGCCGCTGGTAGCTGCTTCCGGCTCTCGCGGCTGCGGCTGCTCGTATATGACGTAATCTGCGCCCCGCAAGCGTCCCTTTTCGTCGCGCTCCCGGCTGCGCACGATATATCCGGCTTTTTCGAGTTCCTTTACCGCTTCGCGGATTGCGTCGATCTTCTCCCGGTTGATATGGGATAAGCCCGCAAGGGTATAATCCCAATCTTCGGGCAGCGAAAGCATTTGCGACAACAAGCCCTTTGCCTTTAAGGACAATTCCTTGTTTCGCAAGTGG
>JAZQFJ010000013.1:0-10836 GCA_045539475.1 Eubacteriales bacterium
TATAAAGAAGACGTCACCAGCTATTTCAAAGAACGTGAATTGACATACAACATCGAAAAACTAAACAAAGACGTCACACTGCTTGACGACATTCTCAATGCTTACACGACAAACCGCGAAAACGCTGATTTCGGCGATATCGCAATGTCATGGACAGAATGCTTACAAAATGCCGTAAACCAGTTCAAAAAAGAACTCAACGCGTACAAATTATAAAACACAGAATATCAGCTGTGAGGCTACACTCACGGCTGATATTCAGGAGAGTTGAATTCTCAGAAAATTAAACAAAATTATTTTTTTTTTAACGACGTTCCGTGGGGCAACCACTCCACGGAAGAAAGGAAAAGAAATAACCCATGTTGTCCTACAAAGGCTTTTATGGAAGTATAAGTGAAATATGCAAAACGTTCTATAAAGACTATAAGACCGTTATGCATCTCGCTGAAACACGACCGATAGAAAAAGCCATTGAACAAACAAAATCAAACACACCGGTAACATGCAAACAAAAACAAATCGACAATATCGCACCTTTGCCTAACTTCTTAAGGTTAGACGAAGAAGATAAAACTTACGCGATAACCAATATCGATATCATCGAAAATTTCATCCAAGAAAGACATATTGCCGATGAAGATATGCAACAAAATCTATATGTTCAATATCTGTATGCCGTAACAAAAACAAACGCATATATGAAACGATATTACAGAAGACTGTTAATAAAACAGAGGCTGAGACAAACTTACATTATACTTTTCAGAAAACAATACATATGCAAACAAAATACTGTTCTCGTTAATGCCAAAACAATATTGCGCGAGAAACAAGAACAAAACATATGCAATATCGAAAAACAAATCGCTGAAAAAGAAAAACGCGAAACAATAAAGCGCGCGGTTTCTCTGTTAACGCCGAGAAAACAAAAAGTCATAAATGCCTACTACGGCTTAAACGAAAACGAACCCAAAACACTCACTCAAATAGGAAAAGAACTCAACATCACACCACAGCGCGCAAAATATATACGTGATGAGGCGTTGAGAAATTTACGTTCTCCGAGAATACTACGCGAACTGAAATTGAGAGAACTCCTTTAATTCCGACAAAGAAAGGATAAATCATGCCGACAACAACATTGCACTGGTCAATTTCCGGCGAATTCATAACTGAAACGGCTCGTAACTGGTTTTGGTCAGAAAACAAACCGTATGAAGTCTGTGAAGAACTCTTGGTCAATTGCCTCGTCAACCCGAACGTAACGCTCGAAGACAGAAAACGTCTTGCGCGAGATATCATTGAGGGACGCAAAAAGATAACAGGCGTCAATGAACTCACTGTCGAAGACGACGGCGAAAACATCCGTCCCCTCCAACTGAAAATCAAAGAGCTGACACGCAAAAACAAAATCTACGAAATCGAACGTTGTATTAAAAACAACCCGATTCTCTATGTAGACCCATATGCGACATCAAAATCTGTGCGGGCATTAACCGAAGGTCTCACACGTTACAAACACGATTATAATACAAAAGAAACTCTGCAAGATTACTTTTGTTACCACGCCAACGGCATAACAGAAGAACCCATGTATGATATGCCTTTGTCGGGCATCGATAAACCATCCCGCTGCGGACTTTGGTTATGGGAAAATCCCAAACTCATTATTGACGTCTGCGAGGAAAAAGACACACGACCGGGAACACCTGAATTCTGGGAAGGTATTTACGAATATACAAAAGAGAAACCTGAGTTCCACGAAAGAAACATGAGATATCTTGCGGCAACACGCATCTCACCGAATGATATCAACGCACAGCCTATTGAAGACCGCGCTGTAGACAAGCCCATCGGCAAACCCGTTGAACCGAGCGGCTTGAAATCGTGGATTGGTCTTGTGGATACCAGAGGGAATTTCTACAGCTGCGAGTTTGCGGAGCATGAAACGCTCGCGTACAAAATCATCATAGGCTCTCCTGAAAAATTCCCCGAAAACGAAAGCAATATTTATCTTCTCACCAGAGCGCTCGATATATTAATCAACAAATATCATTGGTGCGCTCTCCGTGACGTATGGGGAACAGGAAAAAGTATCAGGTTTCCTGACGACAACAGAATCACAAGCGCTCAGAAAAACACAATATGGGAAGCCATCACCAAATTCGACGTTCATATCAAAATCCCCGAAATCCTAATGAATTAAACAGGAGGACACAACATGTATTCACCTCTATACAAAAAAGACAGCCTCAACGGCAACTGCATATACGTGACACGAAATCAAACAAAGTTAAAATACAACCCCACGACGAAGCGTTTCTATATGTATGACGAACCTCACAGTAACTGTGACAGCGCGTCAGAATGGAGCGCTCACCTGCTGCACACAAACCCCGACTTCGACATCATGCGCGTATATGCCGATATACAAACAGATGATGATTTCGACAAACGTTCACCGCTTGCGTTCCGTGATTGCCCCGACATGAATGAACGAAAAGAGTCCTGCGTCTTATACGCTTACAGCACACAATTCTACAAAATGGAGCTCATCTTCAAGCTGTCAGTCAGCGATATCACATTGAATAATATGACTGAGCTCTTGTCTCGGGACCACATCATTATCCCCGACGCATTTGACATCAAAGTCGAAATGACACTTCCCTTTGTACCGTCAGAGGCACAAATCGAAGAATACGCCGAAACAATCAAAGCTCAAAAAGAAATCGGCGGCAAACTCATAGAACAGGTACGTTTTGCTGGCTACAGCTACGTAACACCAGTAACCGAACCTGACAAAGGAGACAACAACAAATGACCGAAACACTGAAAAAAGGCGACGCCGTAACGGGAATCATACCTGTAAGGTATAAAATAGGAGAACCTCTTATACCCGTCAAAGTAGAGGGAGTATTCCTGCAACACACACATAACGAAACATCCAAAATCCGTGTCACCAAACAGCTTGACCACAAAGACAAAGCTGTCATTTCCACAGGAACGTACGCAGTATACACAAAATTCATAAAAAAGATATAACACACAGCCTATAATACAAAATATCACAAAATAATCTCTGCTTCGGCAGAAAAAAAGGAGAACGATTACTTATGTCAGTATTATTACCTATTCTTTGCCTTATTTTCGGCGGATGTATCGGCATCGCTATCATGTGTCTGCTCACCGCCTCTCACAGACAAAACGAAAACGACGACCCTCACTACAGAAAACCTAACCGTCCAATCATCGACAACAACGAACCCTATGGTATTTACGCCGTTGCTTGCTATATCGCCTCTCAGATGGAGGACAAATACGTAACGGTTGAGAATATCTTAAACATGCTGTTACTTTGCCAAATCCACCACCTCGCGTGGCTTAACACCATACTCTTCCCCGCCTATTTTATCAAAAAGGATGACAAAATCGTCTGCTGCGATCTCGACTTTACGGAATTCCTCGAAAATATCCCGAAAGACGTGAGCGTAAAAGAATATATCATGGCGAACTGTCATTTTGACAATCTGCCTGAGGCGGAAAAGGTTGACATCGAACTGACGATTCATCGTCACATGCGCTCGGATACAAACATCTTGATTAAGGAAAATCCCGTATTTATAAACACGGAAGACGGACATCTGCTCTCTTATATCAAATCGCGTAACGCGTATTCCTTAGAGGATGATGTACCGTCTGAAATCATAGACAAATACGACAACAAAACAGACGAAAATGATAACGAGTCCGTGGATGAAACACCTGAAGAACTCCCGGACACAAACGACAACAACGCACCGAAGCATTTTGCACAGGGAGAAGACGTAAACAATGAGTAACAAAACAAACCGCGTATCCCTCAAAGGTATCACGATACATTTACCGACAAAACGCATTCTGTGGTCAAACGACGCCGATGAGATACGACACGTCGTATCTCATAAGGACGTTATTGACTGTTGTCCCGAGGCCGCAGCTGACAGCGTCACATTCAACCAAATCCAAAACGATATGCTGAATGACGCTATGCGGTTCATCACAGACAACGCAAGATATGCGTGTAACGAAATCGTTTGTATCGGAATCATCAACGACCGTAACGGTCGATTCATCGGAATCAAAGAAATCAGAAACAATGCGATTCGCAATTGTTTCTCGCTCGATGATTTGAAATATAACGACGAAATCACATTCGGTATTGACGAATACAAAAACCTCGTTGCTGTCATCAAAAACAAAGGAATCACCGTCCATCGACTCTATCGCGCATACAAACCCATGTTATCTGACAGACAGATAAAGAACTTCGAAAACAAAGTTAAAAGCGGACGTGTGACAAACTACGATATTTCCGTATATACGGAAAACCTGAGCCAATATATGCGTGATATCTTAATTTGAAAAGGAGACCGCGCAATCATGCCCGGACAAAACAACAAAACGCCGAGAGTAGAGCAAATCAGCTATCTCTTATGGTCAAATAATGCAAAAAAGTTCCCAAAATACATCCAAAAGCTCGTAAACAAAAAGGGATTCGACGAAAAACGCCCCGACGCAAGCGAAATCGAGTTTCAACGTTATTCTGATATCGTACTGTACACAAAGTTAAGTGAAATCAGAAAAGAAATGCCTGTCGCAGATAATGATATAATATGTTTTCTCACCGTCATAGACGGAAGTGGAAACGAAACGACAAGCTATCATGAACTGCCGTCCAGAAACATTGAGACGGTACTTCACCCCATTATCGGAACCGATGTCGCTAAATGTGAAGAACACCGCACCATCACATGGGGCGCCAATCGTCATCAAAACCTGATCGGACTGATTGACGACGGAAATACACATTATCGCGCGACTTATCGTGTATTCAAAACAGGCGTCGACAACAAACGTAAACAAATCTTCAAAAAAGCATTTTATGAAGGAACGTTGACAGACGCGGAAATTTCTCGTTATACTGATAACCTCGGAAAGCACGCACGACAAAACAGAAAATGAGGTAAAAAATGCCGTTAAATAAAACCGAAGAAAAAGACCGAGAATTCATCACTGTGTTGACAAAAAAGGCAACCCGACAAAAAACATCACCGGAACAACAAACCATCAACTGTGAAATCAACAATATCGTATCCATCGCAAACGATATGATTAGATTGCACCGCGAAGTATTCGACTGTATCACAGAACATAAAGAATACCTTCTTAATACCTGCGACACCTTTTACGCTAATATCAGAGACCCTTTTGCTGAAATCAGTTTCAAGAATAACGGAGACATTGAATTCATATTTAATGCTTTCCCTCACCAGTTCTCACAACTGATAACCATTACAAAAGAAGGGTTTACGTTACGCGCCAAAGGCTACGACACACGAGTCGACAATACATGGCCGAACACGGACTTCGCTGTTATCGATGTAATCCAATTCACTGACAAACAATCGTCCCCGTATATCTACACTGTAAACCTGAAGAAACCCTACAGTGCCAGATGGTTCACTATGTGGAAATGTGGGCTTTTAGACTGGTCAACACATTGGGACAGATTCATCGACGCTTTCAAAGAAAAACTCAGATAAAGGAGCATAACAACATGCTGAGAAAAAATCCGCCCGCTGCTTGCGACGGGATTCCATGTATTCTCGCCGCTATCGGGACGGTTAAACCATTATCGCAAATCGAAATCATACCGGACAGTATAAATCCAACAGGCTATACACGTCTGGATGCTGCTAACAGACTGATTCGGAAAAATCTCTCTGTCAAAAAATCAATCGAATACCGTAGAGGTAATCGACCGAAGCTGAAAGAACTCCATCTTGACGGACAGGCTATCGTTTGTGTTCTCGGACACTATTTGTACCTTGACCGAGAAACATATCATTCGTTTTTCGACAACGAAAACGATGAAGTTATCCGCATATGGATACTCAAATAAATAAAATCTAATCCAACAAAAGGAACACTATCATGAACAGAAAAACAATCTATGTACCGATTTCATCCGGTATTGCATATAACAGCCTTCTCAACGAAATCCTCTCCGAGATGCCCGACGGTTCCGTCGAAAGAGAAGATGTCGGAGGATATGTACAAATATACGTTGACGATGAACCTTCCGTTCGATTCAAGCTCATCGACTGTCTTTTGGAAAACAATTTTCCCGTATATGGAACCAACCCGCATGAAGAAAAAGAATTCATCACCTGCTTAGAGCGTGACAAGCGAACCGCCGACAAATGGTCGACGGTTATTATGAAAGACGCCGACAGACTGATGACGGATATCTTGTCTGTTATGTCAAACGAAAACAGACAAAGACCTTCCGTTCACACAGACGATATCTATGACATGTGCTGCAGCATTGTCGACAAAACCATCGACGTCATCTATTTGCGTTTGCATGGAATCGAACCTCGCGGCTGTATCGCCGAAAGCCTTGCGAATCACACAATCTGCGATTGGGAGTTCAATAGTACAGAAAGCGCCTTGTTGCTCAACGTTTTGGCAACAGCGGGCACATCTAAAGAAACGATAAACGAATTGCTCGCAACATTACTCCCTGTCGACCAGACAGAAATCGACACAGACCGCCTCGATATCGATGAACTTCTGCGTCGCTTCAGTAATGATGAGAACGATGAAATGTTCTCAAATGAACCGAGAACCGTATATTCTGAAATCGTGAACGAAGAAATCAGCACATATCTCACAGGAAAAGGTGAAAACGCGCTGAGCAATATGCACACCTTCGTTCGAAAAGCGTTCACTAACGCCGGAATGACCGACAACAAGAACACCGAAATCAGAGATAATATCGACGCGAGCTTAGACGAGCTGATTTGGAATCACATTCCGTAAAAGGAGAACTATCGTGACAACATTCACATTAAAATTAAAGATCAAAAGCGCAATACTCGGCGACAAACGACAAAACGATATTGACAATCAAAAATGGTGTGACATAAGAGCGCATCTCAAGAAAACCTACGGTTTTGGTCTGACAGTAAATGACCTTTGTAACGATAAACTCATTACAATACCAGAAGGACAAAAAATAAACGTCAATGCCGTACTGACGTTATTTGTCATGGAACGTTGTCTGAATAAAATAAACATAAACGAAAGCGCGATGGTCTTACGGAAGCGCGGCGACAAATTATGCGTCACCGTCGTTATCGAAACGAGTTACAACGCATCGGAAATCTGTGAAATCCTCAATGAACTCTCAGAAACAATCGTTATGGGAAAAACAGATATATTCATCGAAAACAACACAGCTACGAAACTGCATTTCGATAAAGAAGACAACACATTCAAGATCGAAAATACAATTTCGTGCGAAAAAATATTATACGCTTTCAAAAAATATATCGAACACGATATCGAAAAAACAACTGACATGATGTCGCTGCGCGAAAAGCTGAAAGCGACAGGTCTGCGTGAAACGGAAATCAACACTCTTTTTGAAGACCTGCTTATCTAAAAAGGAGCCGACAAAATGACGAAAAACACAAACCCTGACACAACACAAACAAAAGAGTACGATGTATCCTGTCGTATCGAAGGACGTTTTCATGTCCTCGTCAGCGCTAAATCTCTCGCCGAAGCTGAGAAAAAAGCAACACTTGCTTATCAGGATGCCGATTTCGGCGCGACAGAAGACGTTGATATGGAAATCATCCATATCATAGAGGACGACAAAAAGTACCATTATCCGCCCTTCAAGTAACAAAATAACCTTTGTTACAACAAAAAGGAAGTAAAAAAGGAATAAAATAAAAAATGTATATTGAGCAAACACTCAAAAAATTCGGCACAACAGTCGAAGTGAAAAACGACACCACCATAAAAACAAAAGCATTCATCAATCCCTTAAAAAGACGACACGCGTTGTACACATCAAATGTAGAAAAACGATTCTTCGAAAACGAAGAAGCGCGGAAGCTCAAACTTTATATCGGAAACGCCAACGTACCCATCACAACACAAAGCATCATCACCTGCGATAACAAACGATACAGCGTCGTATCCACAGAAACACAAACCATCAGAACAGATGACGCCTATACGTGGGCTATTCTGCAACCGATAGAGGATTAACATGTCATATAAACGAATCGCAACAATCATTGCCGTTTTGACAATACTGACAGGCGGAACTTTGTTCGGTATCGGTATCAAAATGGCAATCGACAGTTTACCGCAACCCGTTTCCCTTGACCATCATACGGAAAACGAAATCATTGCCAAAGCAAAAGAACTGAATATTGATTTCAGCACAAAGGATACGTTTGAGGAAAACTACAACATTAGCGAAGATGGATATGTGGCAGGGAGATTAACAAATGACACCCAACAGGCGTCATTGAATATCCTCAATCTCTATCGCTACGTCGCAGGTCTTCCTTACGACATTCAGCTGAAGGAAGAATACATCGAAGCCGCGCAAACAGGAGCACTGCTAAATGCTGCTGTCGATGAAATGACACACCATCCGAACAGACCGGAAGGAATGAGCGACGAAATGTATGAGATAGGACACAACGCGTGTGCCAATTCCAACCTCGCTCAAAACCACGGTAGCTTACCGCATGCGATGGTCAACGGTTGGATGGACGATTCAAACGAACACAATATCTCAAAAATGGGACATCGACGATGGGTGCTCAACCCTAATATGCAATATACAGGATTTGGCAGTGTGGGCGCATACGGAACAATGTATGCGTCAGACAATACGAAAAATATCGAAATCACAAACGATTATATCGCGTGGCCTGCCGAAAACACACCCGTTGAGATGTTTTCGGGGTCGGTATTCACCTTCACCCTCAACAAAGAGTATGACGAACCACATGATACAGACGTAAAAATCACAGTCACATCAAAAAAACAAAATAAAACATGGCATATAGATAACACAAGCGAGCTTCCGTTTTATGTCAATAACGAAAACTATTGTATGCCGAAATGCATCATATTCAAAGTTGACGATTTTACGCAGCCTGATGAAATCGATATCCATATCACAGGCATCACCAAAAACGGAAAAAACGCACCGATCAATCATCACATTCATCTGTTTTCCGTAACAGAACTGAGCACGCCAAATACAACCATCCTACTTCAGCCCGGACACGGCGCAGACTTCAACGTCACAGCGAAAACACTATTCGCAACCGAACCGCCGCAACTAAAATGGGAGTCTGAAGATGAAAATATCACAGACATCTATTATTATCCTCACTCCGAAAAACTCGGTTTCTACGGAAAAACAAAAGGGCAAACAACGCTAAAGGTGTCCGTGACAGGCGCTGAAATACAATTCAACGTCGTCGTAGACGAAAGCGAATTCTATTCAGGAGACGCCAACAATGACAATATCGTCGATATCACTGACGTAACGGCAATTCGAAAACATATCACGCAAAACGATATGATTGCCGATTATCTCGCTGATGTAAACAATGACAATACCGTCAACCTGTTAGACGCGACGTTGATACAACAACATCTCGTAAATGCGAAAACCGATACAGACATCGGAAAAAGTCGTATCAGTTACTTCACGCGATAAATAACAGCATTAAACAATTAAAAAAGGAAAAAGGAACATGACTTCAGTCAACAAAGCAAACACACAAGATACGTCTCGCCTCAACAAAAGAAAAGGCAGAATTTTATCCATCGACTACGACTTCTTCCAAAACGCAAATGCGGCAGAGCAAGCAATGCTTTATCCTGACGGACATGATTTCGCAAATATAAATCTGAGAAACTTCATATGGAGCGCCAGATACCAAACGACACCGGCACTCCGTGATATCACCTTAAACAAGTCCTTACTCAAAGAACTCATCTCTATCTTGCAAGAACAAAAACCCGACACACCTGTCACCATCAAAAACAGCCATGTATTCGCCTACCAAACAGTTATGCAACTGTCTGATGAGCTAAACAAACCTGTCGATGTATATCACATTGACATGCACCATGACCTCTTTAATGAAGAGCCGTTCCACGAAAAAGTCGACTGTGGTAACTGGCTGTTATTTGCGAAAGAAGAAGGGTACGTTGATGACATCATATGGTTCGGAAGAAAAGCGAGTAAAGAGCTTTGCCCCATCGACGATACGCTATCAAAAAAACCAACCAACGTTTACTACGACACACTCGACGCCATAAAAACAATAACGTTCGACACGATATTCTTATGTCGTTCTGACATGTGGTCGGCGCCGCATCTTGACAGTGGTTTTCAAAAATTGATAAAAACATGCAAACAGCATTTTACTCAAGTATCCATTGAAAAAGACGTAGCGAAACCTCGACCGAAAACAATCTACGCAAAAAGTGAGGAATCAAACACATGATTGACACACAAAACGGTCATCACCGCAACAAAATTCCGAAATATTTATATCGAACCGAAAATGCTTACGGGAGCGGTGAGCGTGACCTAAAGGCCATTATCGAGTACGAAGTATTCGAGCTCGGCAACACCGATATCTTCGATTATATACTGAAACATTACGACTTCGAAAAATATAATCTCCAAAGCGGATTTCTCAACACACTGCAAACAATGCGCGAAATGAATGGTGACAGCGACCCCGAAAGCGTAGAATCATTCGAAAGGGTAGCTGATGATATCGGAAAAAATACCGCAAAAAAGGCATTTATAGATTCCGTCATGGACCTCATCAGATACGCTACCGGCAAAAATATCCGATACGGATTATGGCTTGCCGAAAAAGACGCTGTCATCCGATTCTATAATGATATGTCAAAAGAAAACATTGACACTTACAGAACGAGTGATGTTATTTT
>JAZQFJ010000014.1:0-24937 GCA_045539475.1 Eubacteriales bacterium
CGCGTAACCGAAGTCGTGTTTGAGAACGAACGGTTTCTTCCCGCCGTCCATCAGAGGCGCGAGCTGAATCGCTTCATCGTGCGGGACATATCCCAGTGTGAAGTGCAGATTTCTTGAAGGACAGTGTGCGATAACGCAGATGGCGCTTGCGTCATACTTGTTCTTCTTTTCTCTTCTGAGCGAGAGATAGACCTTCTCGCCGCGTCTCTCACAGCTGTGGATTGCTGCTGAGTATTTTTGTCGGTCGCCGAAGGTGATACCGGCGATTTTGCTTTTCTTATACATAGTGAACCTCCTTGATTTTTCAATGCTATTCTTTCATATGTCCAATTCCGCAAATGTATGTATACTTGCTGTTCGCGAAGCTGAACTAAAATTCTCATAGGTACAACACGTCAAGTGTCGCCGCAACGCGGCTCATCCAACGGATTCTCTTATCCACGCAGCAACAACCTCCCACGTTGTATTTATTCTGATAGTGATGATGTGAGTAAAAAAGTAATGCCCAAAAAGTGCCCAAAAAATAATATAAAAATGTCCGCAAAGGTATTGACATCTGGTCAAAATTAGGTTATAATAGGTTTACGAAATGACCAAATAATAAAAAGGAGATGGTTCTATTTGGTAAAACGATATAGGATATCGGTCCCTGAAGAAGATAAGGTTTTCAGTCGTTTCGCTGAAGCGCAGAATAATTTTTCATTTTCGATGCGCGCTGTTGTAAAGGCGTTTGTCGCAAAATACGGTTATGTCGACGCTACATGTATCGATACGACAACGCAAACAACGCCGTCTCGGGCGCCTGTGCCTGAAGCGCACTCACCTGCGCAGCCGGTAACACACGCTACGCCTTCTTATTCCGCACCACCTCGGGTATCGCCTGTTGTGCCGTCTGCTCCGCAGACTTCCGTCAAAGCTGATTCCGACGGTTTTGTAGACCCCAGTGATTTATTATAACAGAAGAGGAGAGAGTTTTATATGAGTAAAATGAAATTGGTAGCCGGTCTTGATATTGGCAACGGTTATGTCAAAGGCGCCGTTAACACCTTTGAGAATCTCGGTCAGAAGCCGCAGGGCGTTGATTTTCCGTCAGGCGTCGCGCGTATTATTTATTCGCATGACATCCAAACAGAGCCTGCTGACGCAAAGCCTGTTATCGATGACATCTTCAATCAGATGGATGTCTCATTCGGTTCCAATCTTGTGTCCGATACGACACGCCGTCTTTTCGGAAAAAGAGGTTTGGCGTCCGGTGCTATTATCGAGGAATTCGATGTTGATTCTGTTCTCTCCAAAGCGGAACAGGATTTATCCGCTGTTCTTGTTCTCGGTTCACTCGCGGGACAGGCTTTGAAAGAATATTATACAAAGACCGGCGCTTTGCCTACCGAGACAATCTCAGTGACCGCGCGTGTCGCTCTTGCGCTCCCTATTACGGAGTATATGCGCCATAGAAAAGCGTACGCCGAAGGCTTCAAGAACGGTAGTCATATCGTGACGTTTCACAACTTTACGGTTCCCGTAAATATTGAGATTCGTTTTGAGGATGTTCAGGTGCTCGCGGAAGGCGCTTCCGCTCAGTACGCTATTAACGCAAAAGGTCCGGCTTTTATGGAAGCGATGCTTTCCGACGTCAGACGTCTCGGCGAACCGCTTGAGGGTATTACCGCGCAGGATGTTCTCGCTGCCACTAATACTGTCGGCATCGATATCGGCGAGGGTACGGTCAATTTCCCTGTTTTCCAGAACGGTAAATTCAATCCTGACGCGTCGAGCACCTTTGACAGGGGTTATTCGTCTGTCATCAATAACGCTTTGGATATTCTCGGTCCGAGATATATGTTTAAGAACAGGAAGCAGCTTGTTGATTTCCTGCAGACCCCTGCGACGAATATCACACGCAATAAGCATATTGCTTGCGAAACAGAGGTCGCAAAGCACGCTAACGGTTTTGCAATGGAGATCGCTGAGCAATTCTCCCGCGTGATGCGTAAGGTCGGCGCTTTTACTGAGGTCGTATATATTTACGGCGGTGGTGCGACTGCTGTAAAGGAATATCTGCATCCGCTGCTTTTGAAGGAAGTCAAAGGCTTCGGCGGTGAGGGTACGATGTTCCCGGTTCTTTATCTTGATTCGAGATACAGCCGTCATTTGAACCGTGAAGGTCTTTATATTATCGCTGAGCTTGTTGCGAAAAAGAAATAAACTTTTATATAAAGGCTTGCAAAATATAAATAAGTGTGTTATACTTTGGGTGTTATAAAAAACGAGAGGGGGCTGAGTGATTGAAGCGTTTGGCAAGATTACTCTTGGCCGGTTGCGCCTTTTGTATGGTTGTGACATCCGCCGCGTGTGGTAATGTTTCCGATTCGTTTGCCACACGCGATTTTGCAACGCCTGATGAGATTGTTTCCCCTACGGCTGTATATGAGAAATCACAGCTTATTGTTCCTGCCGCTAATTCTTCGGAGAATACAGAGGACAGCGATACGTTTGAGGAGACAGTTGAGCCGACTGTTGCCGCGACAGAGAACGAAGCTGCTGATGAAGTGAGCGACAGTTCTTCTGTTTCTCGTAAGTCTGTTGGTTCTTTTGATGTCAATCCGAACGCGTCTGATGAAGAGCATGTCGGCGTGTCGTCTGTTGAGAATCGTAAGGAACACTTAAAAGAAGTATCTCCGTCTCAGACAGATATACGTATCGTCAACATGGAAGATAATATCGTTGCTGTTTCTTATATATTGACGGATGATTCGGAGAATAAAGACAGCGCTTATTGGGAGAAATACATAGAAGACCATTGGCAGGAGTATCAAGCTCTGGCTGAAGATATGAAAGCGACAGCGAAAGCTGATGCTTTTGCTGTTTATATTAACGTGTACGATTCGAGTCATTATTTGATTGTCGGACGTACGTTGATGTGCTAATAAAAAAATATGTGAGGTATTGTTATGAAGAAAATTATTGCATTTCTGTTGGCTGTTTTCATGATTACCTGTTTGGGTACAATGGTTGCGTTTGCTGATGAAACGTCTACTACACCCATTACAGTCGTTTCAGGCTCCGATAAGTTGGAGCTGAAGCTTTTGACCGAAACAAAGGACGCCGGTTATCATTTCTCTGCTGAGATAAATGAAGACGGTGAGAACCTTATGAAGGATTTCGACGTCGTTAAGGCGGAAGACCTTGCCGGTTATTTGATTGACGGCGAGGGTCGCACCGTAGGCGCGTTCTTTGTCGGCGAGAAGGGAAGCTATGACCCGACGGGCTTTAATGATTCTCAGGCCGGTTTCAACACATTCGCTGTTGAGGTATCTTATAATAATAAGATTTATACTGTAACGCTCTTCTCCGCAAAAGCCGATACTGCTTTGACCGGTCTCGCAAGCGAGTCTACCGCTGTTCCTGAAGCAGGTCAGCCTGCTGATGATTACGAGAAGACAGATGGTCAGACCACAGGTGACGTTGTCGTCGCTCCGACAACTGACGGTACTACTTCGTCTGCTACTCAATCTGCGACACAGGACGCTACTGTCGCTTCTTCTGAAGCTGCGTCAAAGGGTGCTACCGGGGATTCCGCGAATAAGCTTTCCAGTGAGGTCGCTACCGCCGCAGGCGCTCCCGTTGCTACTTATGTTGTCATCGGCGCCGCTGTTATTCTGGCGATCGTCGGCGTTGTTGTTTACAAGAAACGCACAACACGCATCTAATTGATTTGAAAAAAAAAAAAGAAGCCGTAGGCATGATAACCTACGGCTTCTCTTTTTTCATAAGGAGGTAACGAATGAGCTGTACACGGAACAACACCGCAACTATTGCTGCGGTGTCGTTTTGCCAATAAATCAATCAGAAAGGAAAAATGAATATGTCCGATATAAGCGGTGTTCTTCCGTACACAGTTTGGTATTACGCACAAGGGGGCTCGGGAGAGCCCCCTATTCGCGTATTCTTACAT
Organism: Eubacteriales bacterium; assembly: GCA_045539475.1. Lineage (GTDB taxonomy): Bacteria > Bacillota > Clostridia > Oscillospirales > JAAYXM01 > SIG480. The sequence continues at coordinate 3,956 of JAZQFJ010000014.1, forward strand.
TGCGAGATTGCCGTCTGCAGGAGCAGCGGTCACAGGAGCCTGCTCTACAGGCGCCTCGCTCGCAGCGGCTTCAGCGTCACCCTCGACGCCACCCGCGCGCTTCTTATAACGCAGCTGGGGATAGCCGACCATATCCTTGGTCTCTTCGTAGTGCGCTACGCCGTCCTTATCGGTGTAGTTGTTGTTGGTAACGGTGTACTCAACGGCAACGCCATCGCCCTTTGCGAGCTGCGGCAGGATACCCGCGCTCTGACCGGCGCCTACGAACTTGGTGATGGTAACGAAATCAGCGCCATACTGACCGTCCTTGCCCTTGTAGTTCTTCTGGCAGGCGACGACGATACGGAACTTGGTAGAACCATCGCTGTTCTGGAAGACCTCAGGGTCTCTTGCGAGACGACCGTTTACCACGCCGAAGTTGTTCAGATTTGTAGCCATAAAAACCTCTTTCCTCCCGTATTCCGGGATATAGAATTTTTTTTATCATCACGCAGCACTATGTATTAGCACTGTTGATATCGATTTTACAACCCCTCAAATGTCCAATTCGTAGAATTGTTCTTTTCAAGGTATTTCAGATTTTCAACCTTTCGAAGCAATCTCTAAAAGCTTTAGCTTCAGAATTTTGTAAAAAATCCAAAGTTCCAACTCTCCAAAAATAATGACTCTCTATCTTATATAAAAATTGCAATAATAGTATTGCAATTTTAAAAAAGGTATGTTATAATGTAATGCGTAAAAAATGATTATGTAAGGACGAGTGTTGTATGCAGCGTAGAGGTAATTTCTCTAATTTTATTTTAATGACTATTTGTATTCTGTTGACGTTTGCTGTTTCTGTCGGTGGATATATGGGTTATGATTATTATTCCCAGTCAAATGACGCGAATAAAAGCAATCTTCTTTCCGCAGAGCTTCCGGCTTCTCCTGATTCCGTTGCGGCGACAGGAGATGACGAGTCTACTACAGCCCAAACAGTCGACGAAAAGGCAATGGCTCGTCGATTTAATTTTGATGAACTTAAATCAAAGGTTCCTGATTTTTATTGTTGGTTATACATTCCCGATACTGAAATCGATTACTGTGTTGTTCATACAGAAGTCAGCAGTCAGAAATATGTTTGGTCAGACGTTTACGGTGAGTCTTCCTCGGTTGGATGTATTTTCACTTATGATACGACGGAAGATGATATGCTTCGTTTGATTTACGGACATCATTTGTCCGGTCCCGCTAAAATGTTTACGGAGCTGACGAACTACGAAAACAAAGAGTGGGCGGAAAATCACCCCTATGTTTATTTGTATTTCCCCGACCATGTTGAGAGGTGGTGTGTTTGGGCGCCGCAATATGTGACGAAGACACACAATGTTTATCAGTATCCGTATCTTGACGGTGAGACTGATTACGATTCGCTTTTGTCGAATCTGGATACAGCGTTCGGCGAGAAGTTTACAACGAAACCGTCTGTTCATGACAAAGTTGTTGTATTGTCCACCTGTGATTCGGCAATCGACGGAACATCAGGTCGTTACATTGTTCCTTTGAAAAAGGATACATCTGTTTTATATAGCGAGTAAGAGGTGTAGTATGGCAAGAGACCCGTCTCATAAGAGAGTGACAGTGACGTTGACGCCTGACGAGTATGAACGCTTGAAATATTGGGCGGACCGAAGGGGAATGAGTATCAACGAATACATGTATCATGCTCTGGAGCATATGATAGGTTGGGAGAACCAGGATTTCGATGTACCTGTCGCTGTGGTGCAGCGTGTTAATCAGCTTGTTGATATGATCGCAGGTTTGCGTTCCGATACGTCAAATTTGTCCGATGAGCTTCATTCTATGGCGGACAGTTTGCTGAATTTGACAAGAGGGGACAATTATCTTCTTGAGGATGAGGATGGTGAATTATAATTGGATAACTTAGATTATGACCTTTATAAGTACGGCGGAGGCTCTCAGCAGGTATCCGTTCCGAAGCCTTCCTTACGTCGTAATTCTTCTGACGGCAAACCGGCCGGTACGCAGGTATCGCCTTCACCCGCACAAAGTAAGCCTGAGTTGCCTGAAAAAGAGAAGGCGCCATCATCAAATACAGGTAAAAATACAGGCAAAGGTGTTGCCGAACAGGAGAAACCCGTTTATCGGGATTCGCAAAAGGTTCGTCATACAACGTCTTCTTCCGATAAGAAAAGGAAAAAGCAGCCGCAGTCGGACACGATACAAATACGCAACTTTCCACTTGATGTATATGCTATTGTGGCAAAGGAGTTCCCGAAAGCTTCATCGCGAACCGCTGCTTTAACGGCTTATTGTATTGTCCATTCGGATGCTATCGTTGATATGTCAGCGTTGTCTGATGATGTGAGAACGCTTGTTGAAGAATATAACGGCGCTGACAGAAGTTTTGCTTTGGCGTCAAAGCTTGATGTAATATTGAGACGGTTGTCGTCTTTGTCATCCATGCTTGACGGTACGAAAGCGGAAAATGAAATCGCTTTGGCTTATCTTCTTTTTGATAAACTTGGTTTCAGACAGAATTCACCGTTATCGCCTTCGAAGGTTCAGTTTCTTGAACATGGTGTTTCTGATATGATAGAGCAGTTACGTTCGCAATCTCAAACATTTCGTAAAGACGAACGCATTCGTGACGGTCGTCCTATTCGATAAAAAGGAAAGGTTGTTATGGAAAAGGTTAAAAAGAAAAAGGAAGCGGCGCGTGTTAAGAAATCCGTCGCCGCGACTTATCGTATCGATGAAGGGGTGCTGTCTTCTTTGTCTGAGTATTCGTCGGCAACACGTCGGTGTAAGTCAACGATAGTTGAGTTGGCTATCGAAGAGTACATTCGGCGACATTCGAAAGATGAGGTAAATCTATGATTGGTATTCTTTGCGAAAAGAAAAGCGCCGCTGATAATTTCGCGAAAGCGCTTGGCGGAGATAGAGGCACATATAACGGTGAACAATATGTGATCGCTCACGCGCGCGGCCATTTGTATGAGTACAAGAGCCCTGATGAAATGGTTGTGCCTGCGCTTCGTGATAAATACAAGATATGGAAGCTTGAGAATTTGCCGTGGGTTGAGTCTGACTTTAAATGGGAACGTAAGGCTGTGGCCGGTGTATCTTCGATGCTTCAGAATATCCAAACGACGCTTTCTCGTTGTGACGAGATTTGTATCGGTACAGATATCGACCCGACGGGCGAGGGTGAATTGCTCGCTTGGGAGATTCTCGAAGGCTTGCGTTTGATGCCGCGTAAATGGAGCCGTATGGTGTTTTATGACGAAGCGCCTGCTTCGATTCAAAAGGCATTCAAGACACGCAAGCCTATTAAGTCGATGTTGACGGACAGCGATTATCTGAAAGCGGAATATCGTTGTAAGTGGGATAAGTTGTCGATGCAGTTCACGCGTATTGCGTTCTGTCTCACACCGACACATCCTGTTTTGCGTCAAGGGCGTTTGAAGAGCGCGATGATTCGCATTGTCGGCGACGGTCTTGCCGCCGTCAAGGCATATAAAAAGATTCCGTATTATCAGAATCGTTTCCGTGATGAAAACGGCGTTGTTTATACGAACGCGGAGGAGCCTTGTTTTAAAACGAAAAACGAGGTGCCGCAGAAGTATGAACAGAGTGAAGTTGTTGTTGATTCGAAGGAGATGAAGCGGTCTTCGCCTCCGAAGCTGCTTGACCTTGCCGCATTGTCTTCCTTGATGTCGCAGAAAGGTTTCAAGGCAGAACATGTTCTTCGTGTATATCAAACAATGTATGAAAAGCAAGTCGTTTCGTATCCGAGAACAGAAGACAAGGTCGTCACACCCGAGCAATTTAACGAGTTGCTTCCTTTGACAGATAAAATCGCGAGGGTGGTTGGTGTCGATTCACGCTTATTGACGCATCGTACACCCCGTAAGACGCATGTTAAAAACGGCGGCGCGCATGGCGCTAATCGTCCCGGTCCGAATGTACCGTCGTCTCTTGCTGATTTAGCATTGTTGTTTCCTTCATCAGCGCCTGACGCTAAATGCGCCGCTTTGATTTATGAGATTTTGGCAAAGAACTGGTTGTCGATTCTCGGCGAGGATTATGAGTACGAGCTGCAGAAAGGTCATGTGAAGCGTTATCCCGCTTTTAAAGGAACGGCGTCCGTTCCGAAGAAGATGGGTTATAAGGCGATTTTCAGCGTTGATGATGAGCCTGATGATTTGAACGCGAAAGGTCTCGGTACATTGGCGAAGCCTTTTGTTCATGAGGGTTTTCCCCCGAAGCCTCCGACACCTACGATGAAGTGGCTGATGAAACAGCTTGAAAAGCATGACGTCGGAACAGGCGCGACACGCACAAGCACATATGCCGATGTGACACGTCCGCAGGGTGAGAAAAATAAATATCCGCTTCTTACGGATACACGCGGTAAAATCGGAATGACGCAGTTCGGCGAAATGAGCTATGTGCTTCTTGAGAATACGCATATCGGTGATTTGAAAATCACTGAGGAGCTGATGGCGCAAATGCGTGGTATCGCCGACGGTACGTTTAAAGACACAGTGGGCTTTCAAAAGCTCGCGGAATATGTTCGTGAGGATATGGATACAATGAAAAAGAACGCAGAAAATCTCGGTGTTAAAGAAAAAGAGAAGGTTTCCGGCACGTGGAACGGCAGGGAAGTCACCTTCAGCCGTGAATACGGCGGTCATCGTTTTACGGACGATGAGGTTACAGAGTTGTTAGCTGGTCATGAAATCCGAGTATTTAACTTGACTAACAGCAAGGGTTCATGCTATAATGTAAAAGGAGCTCTTGCTGAGCAGGAGATAAATTCCCATAAGTTTGTCGGGTTCAAGCCGCTTGGTTATATCGAGGACGACGGTTCTGATAAACAGCCCCGTCAGGTTGATATGAGCGAGTACGCGACAGGTAAGTGGCGTGGCAAGGATATCAAGTTTAAGCGGAAATGGAGTAACCATGAGTTTACCGATGATGAGATCACGATGCTTCTTTCGGGTAAGTCGATTACCTTTGAGGCGACGTCTCAGAAAACAGGGAAACCGTATTCCGTAACAGGTAAGCTTGCCAATCAGACCTTTAAGGGTATAAAGTTTGTCGGCTTTAAACCCGACTTTAAATAAAAGGAGCTTTATTTATTATGTCAGATGCAGTAAGAAAAGAGCGCTATTCTGGTAAATTTAACGGGCAGCGCGTTTCGTTTAATCGTATTTTCAGGAAAAAACGTTTGTCTGATGACGACTGCGAGGCTTTGCTTCGCGGTGAGTCTATCCGTGTATATGACCTCATCAATAAAGAGGGGAAGCATTATGCGGTAAAGGCGACGCTTCAGCATAAAACGGGTATTGACGCGCAGTCGGGCAATACATATACGTTTTTTGCCCCTGATATGACGGAATTTATTCCGAATATCCCGAGACGCTTTTGTCAGCATGATTTCACTGATGAAGAGTACGCGCAGCTTATGGCGGGTAAGTCCGTTCATTGTGACGATTTCGTCAATAAGAAGGGCGAGACGTTTTCTTCTTCGATTCATTGGGGTTACAATGCCGAGAGAGAAAGCGATGGCTTTATTTTTGAGCGATAAAATATATTCGATGGTCGTCTGCTCTGTTCTACAGGCAGACGACTATGGTTGTTTTCTTCAATAAAAACAGTAAGAAGGGAGAGATTTGATTGGCTGTTAAATCCAGTTATAAGATACCGGCAACTTTGGCAGACGGTTATACTTCAATGGACATCGCTATGTCAACGAAGGACGGTTCTGTCGCTCGTATCTTTTCCATTAAAGTTGTTTTGGCGATTTTGGTTGCTTTCATCGGATACTTTTTCGTTCTGACGCAGACGTTCATTAAGGGCGGTACGCTTGTACAAAAAATACTGTTTACGCTCTTATGGATTGCGTGGTCTGTTCTTTTAATCAAAACAGACAAGACGAATCGTATGAACTTCCAAAAGATTGTGACGTTGCTTGCTTACATACCGAGAAAAGCGCGTTATGTTTTTACACGTAAGTCGTCAAAGGTAAACGCCTTTTATTCGATTTCCAATATTTCGGAAATCGATAATAAAGGTATGATTACATTCAATGATGATGCATATGCTTATTTGTATCGCGTTGTCGGTTCTGCGTCCATTCTTTTGTTCCAGTCCGACCAAGAGGCGATTATATCTCGTGTCGATAGTTTTTATCGTAAGCAGGAGGCAAATGTTGAGCTTATCTTCGTGACGTCGAAGGAGTCGCAAAAAGTATATCGTCAGATCGCGAATTTGCAGAAGACGTATGACAATCTTGCTGTTGACAACGACGAACTGAAAATGCTTCTTGAGGAGCAATTTAAGATTCTCAAAGACGAGGTCGGCGGTACATTCAAATCAGTCCATCAATATCTTGTCTTGAAGGCTGATAATAAAGAAGCGTTGTTGAGAGCGCGCAATATCTTGCAGTCAGAGGTCGAGAACTCAGCATTGATGATTAAGCAGTGCGTTCCTTTGAAGCGTAGAGATGATATTCACGAGTTCTTCGCTGCTGTATATACAAGCAATGGTTAGGGATGAGGTGATGTTTTTTGGGTTTATTTAATCGAAAAGAAACGAAGGAACAAAAGGCAAGAGCAAAAAAGATGACCGGCTCTTTGCGTGACTATCCTGATTTGCTTGCCATTAAGCCCGTTGAGCGTTATGTATTTCATAGCGACTATTTTCAAATCGACGATAGTTTCGCGACTATTATGTCGTTTTTCCATCAAGATGGCGCGAACGACGGTTACGGTCCTTTTTGGGGCGTTAATAAGATTCCGTCGGGCCTTGGTGATGATGTTTCGATATTGCTTTTTGAGCAAACCCGTCGTATGACAGAGGGTTGGTTATTGGAGCATCAGAACAAAGCTGAGGGCGTTGCCAAGATGAATGAGAACGAGCAGCAGCGCGCGGGTTCGAATACAACAAAGGGTAAAGCATCCCGTCGCAGTGAGGACTTGTACGAAGTCGCTCAAGAACTGCAGGATGGCGCCGTTTATTTGTCGGCGCATTGGCGACTGCTCATCAAAGCTCCGACGCTTGATGCGCTTGATGATGCTGTTTCCAAGATAGAGCGTTTGTATATCGATCGTTTCGCCACGCTGTCAGCAGCGGCGTATCATGGGGAACAGCGTAACGAGCTTTCTCATTTGTTCGCTAAGAACGAAAAGAAGCTCGGTAAAGGCTTTTATTTTACGTCTACGGAATATGCGGGCTCGTATAACCTCGTCACACATGGTCTGGAAGACCCTGCGGGCGAGTATGTTGGTTATATGGTCGGTGACGTAAATAACTCCGCTGTTCTGTTTGACGTCAATCGATATAAGCATCATATCGTTGTTGCGAATGAGAGTTTTGAAAAGAAATTGGGGCGTACCTATGTTTCTGATGTATGGGGTTCTAAGATATCCCAGTCAGTTCTCGTTCGTAACGGCAAGGTCGTTCATTTGATTTTGAACGGCGCAAATCTGGATAATCTCGGTCCGAAGTTTACTGATTTGACATATCGTATCGATATGGGACAAGGCGACGTCAACATGTTTGAGATGTTCGGCGACGCCGATGACGAGCTTTCTGTTTTTCCGTCACAGATGCAAAAGCTGATTTTGATGGCGGAGCAGGCATATGAGACAACGGATTCCGACCGTTCCATTATTCGAGGCGAGTTGGAGCAAATCGCTACGAAGTTTTATATTGACCAACGTATGTGGTACGAGAACGCGATTGCAAACCGAAAGCGTCTGCGTATTGTCGGAATTCCGCATGAGCAGGTTCCGAAGCTTGAGGTTTTCGTATCTTATCTTGATACGGAATACAAAGCTCTGTTGAACGCGGCGGCAAAGGATAGTGAAGCGATTCACGCTTTAAAGGTTCTTTCCGTTACGTTCCGCAACCTGTTGTCGAATAACGGTGATTTGTTCAATACCATTACTACGGATGTGATTGACGGCGCAAAGGACGGTCGCCGTGTTATTTATGATTTTTCCGGTTTGATGCTCAGAGGTAAGGGCGTCGCGATGGCACAGCTTGTAAACGTTATCGGTTTTGCTGTCGGCAATCTCGGTGAGGGTGATACAGTTATTATTCACGGCGCTGAACAAATTGATGACGGCATCAAAGAGTATATCAATTTGCAGTTTGAACGATTGCATAATAAAGGCGGTCGTGTATGCTATCTTTATAATAATGTTGATAAGATGTTGAGCGATAACGCTTTCTGTCTTTTGGAAAAGGCGGATTATTCGATTTTGGGCAATATGACGCCGAATTCCGTAAAGGATTATCAAAAAATAATGGGGCAGAGTATTCCGCCTGATTTGGCGGGTTTGGTAACAAACAAGTCTTCGTCGGTTTGTTATATTCGCCGTGGTTTTGATAATGTTGTGTTTCATCAAGACTTGGCATTGGGTTTACCCGAAAGGACGGGGTGATGTTTTATGCTTAATACAATAAAACGACATTCGTTCAAGCTGTTATGTCTGTTTTTCATTTTGATGATTGCGGCAGGCTCTGTTTTTACTGTCAGTCTTGTGAAAACACATGCTCGTGTTGATGGTTACTTAGAGGGTGATGAAATCAATGATGCCGCTAAGGACTATTCCGAAAGCCATAAGGATGATGATGATTCCGGTTCTCTGGATTTTGCGCACGTAGCTGTCGCCGCCGCTCAGTTTTTCAACTATCGTGTTGTAAAATCGATGGATGAGGGCAATAGTTCGTATTCTGATATGTTTCAGGGGAACAACAATACTTACATTGGCTCTCCCGGAGACGCCGGTTCTTATCTGGCATACAGTCCTGATAATGATGAGAATAAGTATAACTTTCTGATTTCGGCGTTCACGAAGGCATCTGCGTCTTATTCTTATAATATGACGTATAGTTTTGGACAAACAAATTCTGATTTTTATGGTTATACCGCTTATGGCAGTTTGCTTTCTTCTCTCGGCTTAGATAAATACGGCAAAGAGGGTTCAACTGAATTCGGTCGTATTATCGGCGGTTCCATGTTGGTGCTGTGGTATATGGCAGCGTCATCTGTTCCGCGTGTGTTTGCATGGATAATCGATGTTTTGAACACATTGAATCCGTTTGGTCTGTTGATTAATACGGACATGAGAGGAACAGGTACGGTTTCGTTGACCAACAGCGCCGTGTCGGGCAGCGCTACAGCGTCAAGCGGAACATTTGCCGCGCTTCGTGATTGGTATACCAGGTTGATTAACTGGATGACGAAGTTCTCATGGCAAATCATGATACCGCTTTGTATCGCTCTTTTGATTGCGGGCTTTCTTCTTTTTAAGAACATGGGCTCGACAAAAAACCGCGCAAAGAAACTGTTGATACGTATTGTCTTTTTGGCAATCGGTATTCCTTTATTGGGAACGATGTATACAACTGTTTTGACTGATATGAAAACAGTTGTTGAAGCTCCTGCCACAGCGCCTGACGTTGCTGTCGCTTCAACGATTATTGACTTTGGCGCGTGGGTTTCTTCTTCTAATTTGTTACCACCCTATAGCGGCTCAGGAAATCTTCTTTCCGGTCAAATCGTTGATAGGGATACGCATAAAATCGAGCCGACGACAGAGTCTTATTGGGCTTTGAAGAATTATTGCCTCAATCTCAATAAGGAGTATGCTGATTATATCGGCGATATTACTCTCTTGTCGGATGATTCAAATGATATTGAAAATTCGATGACAGAGTGGTCGACTGCGGTTCTTGAGCGAGGCTCTGATTCGTCGTCCATCGTTAATACAGGTATTATGAAGATGCTTGCCAACTATCTTACAGGCGATGTTGTAACGTCCGGCTCATACGCGTCTACGATTGCGGCTTCGCATTCGTCCTCGTCAGATAAAGCGATCGTTATTATGTTCCGTAACATGAACACGTTTAAAAAATGGAAGGATAATTGGAAAGACGACGGCAATCCGAACGGACAGCAAATTAATCAGCTTTGTACCGATTCGCAATGGGGTTCTTTTATGACAAACGGTGCGCTCTCAGGAAGTGCAGCGCCTTCGCATCAGGCTGGTAATAAATGGTACGATGAGACATGGAAATTTGCGAACGGACAACAAAATTGGGGTGCTACGCGATATATTAAAGGACGCGGTGATGTAACGCTTGGTTTGTCTGATATGGCAATGTATAACTATTTGAACACGCAATTCAAATCGACTGAAGCTGTTGTTTATTCACCGCTCGATACTGTCAGCGTTCTTTCTCAGATTTATCACAAGTCCGTTAATAGTATTGGCACAGGCTTCCTTGGTTTCCTTTTCGTATTCCATACGTTGGTCACATTGGCTGTCTATGCTATCATCGGTTGGTGTTACGCAATAGGTTTGTTGTTCCAGAACCTTAAGCGTATGGTTACGCTCTTGATTAAGATACCGGCTGCCGCTCTCGGCGTTATGCGTTCAATGGCGCAGGTTGTTGCGTATATCGTAGCCATGATTGTCGAGGTTATAGCGACGATTCTTCTTTATTCTATTGTTATGCGAATGATGGACGCTATTACGTCTGTTATTATGCAGGGCGCAAGCTCGTTGTTTGCGTCTGATAACAGCACTTCGCCCGCAACATTGATGTTGATGTTGGTTGTTGTGTCTATTGCCCTTATTGTTTTCGGTGTTGCGGCAATCAAGGCGCGCAAGACAATTATCAAAGCAATCGATGAAGGTCTGAACGGTCTCATCGGTCGTGTGTTTGGTACTGATAATTTGATGCCTACACCTGAGCCTAAGAATCATCCGATCGCGAACGGTCTTATGACAGGCGCTGCTATGGCTGCGGGTAATCGTCTGATGGGCGGTCTCGGCGGCGGCGCAGGCTTTACGGATACTGCGGGAGGCGGCGATAGTGCCGACGGTAGTGAACGCGCTGATGATGGTTATGATACGCCTGATGATGGCGGTAATATGGAAGTGTTGCCTGATAGCGATTCTGATGCTGTGTCCGAGGATGCTGAAGGTCGCGATATCGCTGAGAACGCAAGTCTTGCGGACGGTGCCCGTGCGGCATTGCCCGGTGGTTCTCATTCTTCCGATTCAGATTCGCATGATAATGTGAACAGTACGAATAATATTGACGCGAGAGGTGCGGCTGATTCGAATGGCACGAATTCAGGTACCGATTATAATAACTCTACACGGTATGATAATTCCACAGCGGGCGCTCGTGCTCGTGCGGCTTATGACAATGCTATCAGTAACGGCGCTTCGCCTAAGGAAGCGTTGAACGCCGCGTATACCGCCGCAGGCGGTAGCAAGGGCGGAGAAGCTGCTATTCGCGCAGCACGTTCCGCTGAAGCTTCGCATGGTTCTCGTGTTTCCGCTTATAATAACGCTGTCGCTCAGGTTGATAAAGACGCTGCAGATGCTTATGATGGTGTTATCGCTCGTGGTGGTTCGGCAGAATCCGCTCAGGCGATGGCTGATTCCGTTCGCAATAATGGTTTGCGTCACGCGAAAGCTGTTGATTCGTCTCGTTCCGTATATGACCGTGTACGTGCGAACGGCGGTACCCATGAGCAGGCACAGCGTGCCGCCAGTGCATCATATGCTAACGCGACAGGCGCTTATATGACGCCTGCTCAGGCAAAAACTGCAGGTTTAACAGGTGACGCTCGTATGGAGAACGCTGTTCGTGGCGTCAATGCGTCCGGCGATATTGCTTATCAGCGTAAGCTTGCGTCCGGTGGTACTGTGAAAGCCGCCGAAAAGGTGCGTGCATCCGCTATGAAAGATGCTGCATCAGCATATGGCGTGACCACGAAGGCTGTGAATGAGTATAGCAGTAATCAGCAGAGAGTCGTTAAGGTTCAAACGAACGCAAAAGCGGCTGCCGATACTGTTTATTATCAAGCTGTCGGACAGGGACAATCGCAGCAACAAGCTCGCGCGGCTGCTAAGACTGTGTATGCGCAGCAAATGCGCAGCGGCGGTGTGACACCGCAGCAGGTTAAGCAGTATAATGATGCGAGAAATTCTGTTGGCAATGCTGTTGTGACACAGCGTGAGGTTGTGAATGTCAATCGTGATGTTGAGATTCGCACAAATACGAATGTGAGACAAGTAGGCGGCGGACAAGTAAGTGGCGGTTTAGGTAACGCAGGACATATCGTTTCCGGTTTGGGCAGCGGCTTCTCACAGTCGACGTCTTCTGCGGCACCGTTGGCGGCGCCTTCAGCACCTCCTTCAGCACCTCCGCAGAGAAGTGTGCGTAATTTGAATTCGTTGTCCGGTGGCGCGGGACGTGATGTGAGAATAGAAGGTCCTGGTTGGTCGGAGTCCGGCTTCGATGATTGATTGTTTCGATTGATAAGAGACCCTTTTCGGTGTTTGTTTATTGAATATCGAAAAGGGTTGACAATCAAAAGATTTGTGTTATAATTGAGTTTGTAAGAACGTGTGTTGTTCGTACATATATTTTATTGCTGTTATTTCCGTAAATGGAAGAGAAGGAGTGTATTTATTATGATGAGTGCAGTTTTAAATGTACCTGTTTTTGCGGCAAACGGTTGGACGCTTGAGAACTTTCTCAAAAACGCTTTCCAAAAGCTTGGTAACTGGGGTAGTATTCTTATTACTATCATCGGTATCGTTATGCTCGTCGCCGGTATTTATCAGGTCGCAAAGGGTTTGATTTCCCACGGCAAAACACAGGTCAGTTGGCCTATCGCCATTCTTCTGATTTTGCTCGGTGCCGCCCTCGCTTTTGCAGGTGTATGGGGTATTTTCGAAGCCGTCGGTACAGGTACAAAGGGTACAATCGAAGCGCTCGGCGAAGGCTAATCTTCGTACCGATGTGTTTGGTTAAAGCCGAACGTTGATTTCGTTGGGGGTACGACAGGGGTTTTCCCCTATCGCACCCCTTGCTATTTATGAAAAAAAAAAAGAAAGAGGGCGTTTATTTTTGAAAAAGAAACTGTCAGTATTGCATTTTGATTCACATCATGCAATTGAACGTTTCGGTATGCTCGTATCGGTTTTATTGATTCTATCGATTATTTTGAGCGTCACGACGATTGCGCATGTTGTTAAAACAAAAGCGGATACGTTGAATAATAAGGCAATTTATACGGAGAAATTCACATCGTCATTGTCGAGTACAAAAGGTGAAGTTCGAAGGATATATTCCAATAAGAACAAAACAGACTGTTTTGTATTGCTGAAGTTCGAGAGTACTGATAATATCAGCACCGACGCAAAGGATTATAAGTTGTTTTTGACAGGTTCGGATACAAAGGCGAAGAAGGAAGAATTGAAATCCCGTCCCGGCGCGACGATTTATATGTTTGGTACGACCGGTTTTATGGGTATCCATTTGTTCTCCGAAAGTGGTTTTCCGCAGCAGGTGTTGTCTTTGACGGTTCGCTGTACGAATCAGTTGACAGTTGAATCCGGCAATCATGTCAAGGATGACGATAAAGATGATTCATCTGATTCGAATACATCTGAGTATGCGGATGCGTCTTTTGCAAAGCATGACCAGTTCCGTATCTATTTCAACCCTGCCGCGACAGAGGCTGAGTTGACGGACTTCCTTGACGCTCCTAAAATGGACGTAAAGCGTATTTATTATAATATCGCTGTTACAGATCGTGAGTATGAGGTCGATGCTAAGCTTGACACGCAGTTGGCCCAAATGGTAACGCAGTTGAATTTGATTGACGAGTACGCTCGTCGTTTGGATATCGATGATAATATGCAGATTCCCGAGTTGCCTCCTGAAATTAAAGGTGACAGCTTTGTTGTCAAGAACGTTCAGGGTAAGATTTTGACAAAGAAGTCGGATGTATGGAAGGACGACGAGGGCAATACGGTTCCGAATGATGAGGTTCTGTATTATTTTAAGCCCGGTAAGGTATTGGATGGCGGCGTTGATTTTACGTGGCAGGATAGTAATGTTTTTGACGGCTATTTCAAACAGATATACAACGGCGAGAATTATGCCGCGTATCTTGATTCTATTACGGCGGCAACGAAGTCGACGTTATCAACGAGAGAGTTTCGTTGGTTTAAGAAAGATGGCTCGGAGTTTAAATATTCCGCTTCCGGCGGTACGTCTCGTGACGGTAATGTGAAGGACGTCCAAGATGATATCTCAAAGTACGTGAAGGCTCTCGAAGACTATTTCGGTTTGAAACAAACATATGAATCGGAGTTGCTGATTGATCTTCTCGATTTGGAGCTTGAATGTCATAACGCTTATGAACGTCGTACGTCGAATGATGCGCTTGATGTCATTACGTTATATTAATCGCGTGTCTCGTTTAATCGAGAGGGGTTGGTGATAGATGGCGAAGAAACAATTGAATAGAAATAATAAAGAGGCGGCGATGAAGGCGGGCTCCGCAGCCCTCCAAATCGCTGCCCGAAAGACAAAGAATCCTTATGTTATCGGCGGCGCGGCTGCAGTCAAGGCAATGACCACCAAAGGCGGTCTTGGTAAGAAGGCGGGCGCTGCAATCAAGTCGTTGCGACGTAGTGTCGCAGGTACAGGTAAAGATGACGCGCAGGACGCAAAGGAGATAGCTGATACCGCTTCCGATATGAAGGAAGCGGCTGACGCCGCCTCTGAGGCAAAAGAAGCCGCTGCGGATGTGAAAGACGCAAAGGATGCTGCTTCTGATGCAAAGGATGTCGCTGAAAGCGCAGGTGACGCAAAGGAAGAAGCAAAGAATGCGTCGAAGGACCTTATCGAAGATAAAGACAAGACGGATGATAAGAAGGATAAGGACGACGATAAGGATAAAGACAAAGAAGATAAGAAAGCGAATGACGCCAAGGACCCCGACCCGCTGAAGAATGATAATAAGAATAACAATAATCTTATTGAGTCAGATGATGACGGAACAAAGCCTGTCGGTAATAAGAAAGACGAAAGTCTCGGTCAGAAGGTGGCGAAGGGCGCTGCCGTAAACGCAGGTGTGGCTGCCGCTAAACATGTTGCGATGGCGGCTGCTCTTAAGATGGCAATGGCGAAGTTGCTCGCTTTTTTGTCCGCTGCCGTACAGGCTGTTACATCCGCTGTCGCCGCGTTTTTTTCCGCAATTTGGAGCGGTATCGTTCACGCCGCGACTTTTATTGCTAATGTTTTCGTTAGTTTGTGGGCGACATCAGCTGTTTTAGCAATCGCGATTGCCGCTTCTCCTATTCTTGTTGTCGGCGGCGGTACATATGCTATTGTGAAAACTGTTCAGGACAATCAATATCGTCAGGTGGATTCTGAGGATGATAATTGCGATGAGATTATTAAAAACAATACAACAGATGCGGGGGATGGTTCTGACCTTGATTTGAGTGAGTTGATGGAAGCTAACGCTAAATTATGCTATTCAGCATTCAAAGCATATGGTATGGACGATGACCATATTGCCGGACTGTTTGGTAATATACAATCTGAGAGTTCTTTTATTCCGTCGCGTCTTGAATCTGATTGGACGTCTTCATGTGGTGTTTCGGATGAGGTGAATATGAATGACCTTGGTCCGAAAAAGAAAAAAGCGTTGTATGGAAACGCAACTACGTTCACTCGTGATACGATGGATTATGACGGTGTTGAGTCATATTGGCAGAAGATGTATGCGTCATACGGCTATTCGAACATTTATACTGACGCTTATTATATAGAGTCTCCCAGCGGTCGCCGTGTACATGCACCGGGTGTTGGTTTGCATGGTTTTACAGGCGGCGCTTTTCAGGAACTGATGGAATTTGCCGACAGACCTGAAAATAACGGTCGTAATTGGTGGGATTTAGACCTTCAGTTGGAGCATTTGTTGAGAGAACCTGATAATGGCGGTTATATGCGTAGCTTAAAGCCGTATAAAGAGATGTCTGTTCCTGATGCGGCGACGGCTTCTTCTTATGTATTTTCTTCTTGGGAATACGGTTATAGTTGGGGTACATTGTATTCTAATTACGCGATAAGCGGCAGAGCCGATAATGCGACATCGTGGCGAACAAAAATCGTTAATTGGAAAGCCGGTCAGGATTATGACGAGGCTTATGGTAAAAGCATTATTGATAAGGCACAAGTGACATTGTCCGATGCGTCGACAGGCGCCGGTGCCGCTAACGCAAAGAAGGATTGTACCGATAAGTTGTCGTTTGATAATAGTTCCATTGCTGCTGCGGCTGCTTCTTTCGCGTGGGACAATGAGAGTCAGTCTTATAATAACGGTACACCGTTATATCAGAAAGTCAACAAAGCGGTTATCGGTGACGGTCTGTACAGGTCATGTGACCGTGTCGCGTGTTCGGCTGTTCGGTGGTCGGGTTCTGATGATAATTTCCCTCCGGGCGCTGTTCCTAATCAGATTTCGTATTGTTCGACGTCTGATAAATGGAAAAAGGTGACGTGGTCTAAGTTATCGGATTTGCAGCCGGGTGATATATTGTTCAATAATAAGGCGGAAGATAAATCATCAGCCGGTCATATCATGGTTTATGTGGGTAAAGACGAGATACTTGCGAAACATCCGTCGGTAGACGGTAATTTGGTAGAGGGTTCTTATGATACACAATCGGCGCATTGTGATAAGCTTCCCGAAGACCTGACGCCGTCTTCACCGGGATATCACGGCGGTGGTTATACGGCTTACCGTAACGTTAAGAGAGAAACAGATTCTAAGTATGTGAATGCTGTTGCGGGTTATTCTTTCAGTAATGTGAGTATGACAGGTGTTTTTTGGCCGACACCCGGTTGTAATGTGATTACGGAGCGTTTCGGCGCTCATCGTGATTGGGATTCTTATAGTAGTACGCATAATGCTGTTGATATCGGTTGCGGTTACGGTGCCGAAGTCCATGCGGCCCATTCCGGTACGGTAATTGAGGCGAATCACGGTTATAATAATGGATGGGGAAATTCTGTCGTGATTGACCATGGTGACGGTAATGTGACACGTTATTCTCATTTGAGTTTCATAGAAGTGAGTGAGGGTGCTACCGTTAGTGGTAATCAGTTGATAGGTCTTTCCGGCAGTACGGGATATTCGTTTGGTGCGCATTTGGATTTTAAATGGATGCAGAACGGTGAATCGATAGACCCGTTACAATTTTATCCGAGTATAACATTTACTTTCGCTGATTAGCACCGTATCAAAAAATGTAATAAAAATATTGCACAGACGCTTGCATTTTGCAGGCGTCTGTGTTATACTATTCGTGTGCTTAAAGTTTTGACCAAAAAGAGAAGGGAGCGTTGTTATTTTTGCGTGATTTTTTTAGTAAGAATTTTGTTACACGCATTTTGCCCGTTATTATTGTTATCGTGGGACTCATTCCGATAATCGTTTATTTCGCAAATTCTTCGTCTTTCGATACGTCGTATCATGATAATGAGCAAAAGATTGCTGAATTGGAAAAGCAGCTTGAAGATTTATCAAACGTCGCGACAAATGACGAAGTCATTTCACAGACGATGGAGAGCGGTTTAAATTCAGCTTCGAGTCTCGGTACGAAAGTCGCTTCGCTGCAGAATGATTATCGTAAGTTTATCAAGGATACATCTGATGAGGAGAAAGAAAAAGGTCTGAAGGAAACGGCTGACGCTTTGCGTGAATGTTTTGCCGAAGGATTAGACGCTCAGGCGATTTGGTGCGCAACAGATAAAGAGTACACTTGGCAGTTCAAGACGACTTATAGTGTGGCAGCTTCAAATATTGATTGTTTGTTTTTGTGCTATGCAAAAACAGATGACCCGTTAACACTTTTGATGTGCGTTAAAGCAAAGTATGACGCGAATAAAAACAAGTTTGTTTCTTTTGAGAAGCAAGTAACCTCCGTCGGTAATGAATATCTTTCTGTTCCGACGGTAGAGTAAGGCGGTGATTCGATGAAGAAACAATATGCAAAAGAAGCGTTTGCTCGTTATTTATTGGTGATAATCGCAATCGCGTTTGCCACTCTTTCTGTCACGTTAGGTAATGCCATGACGAACAGTCGCCGTACACAGTTGCGTGAGCAACAGGCGAAAATTGAAGAGTTGAATAATCGTATTACGATTATACAGCGCACGCAGCAACAGGCGCAAGAGAAAGCCGTATCTGTTGTTACCGGTCTTGATTCCGCGCGTATGACAAAGGATAAAGACGCTATAGAGTCGTTTTTGACAAAGGTTATGTCTTGGAAATCTTGGGATGAGTATAACGATGTCCGTGCTATGTTGATGGAGGATTATAAGGTAGCGAAGGACAGTTCTATATTGACTGAGTTCATGCCTGAGGTTCCGAATGAGGTTTCTAATGACGGTAAGACGAATTACAATGACATTGACACGAATGGTCTGAGTGTAACTTATGATTCCATGGATTTGTATTTGACAGATACAATCGGTGATACGTGTTATTATACGGCGTTCGTCAAATGGCATACAAGCGATAAGAAAGGTCGTACATCTTCAGCGCAAACTATCTTTACGTTGAGCGTTGCAAATGACGGTACCATCGGCGATTTGTACGCGTTCGCTTAATGATTGATACAGAGGAGAGAGCAAAAAATGAAAACCCCTAAAACCCCTGACCGTAAGGTCAAGCTTTGGTCTGAGAGCCGTAAAAACGCGCAGCGTTTTTTCCTGAGAGCTCTTCAGTATATATTTGAAGCGTTTGTTTTTTATGTATTCACGTTTCTTATCGGCTGTTATTTCTTGCCGGTTATATCGACGTCGATAGGCGCTGTTGTGTCACAAACGGCAACGGATGGTTCTTTGATGCAGAGTTTTTCTTTGTTTATGCTGCCGTCTGTTTTTGTTATGTTGATGCTTTGTGTTTTGACATGCTTGATTATTTATAAAATCCATAAGAAGTTAAGCAATATCGTCGGTAGAGTTTTGGCATACGGTATTCGTCGAAATGAGAAAATGTATCGTGAGTCGAAGGAAAAATGATTTTAGTCTCCGTCTGTTTGCGGAGAAGAAAGGAACGATATAATTATGTCCGATAAAGTTGTTCGTGAGTTATGTGTTTTCCCTATTAACTCCCCGAAGGCCCGTAACATATTAGCGAATTGTTCAGGCTTCGAGGAGAAGAAAAATGTCGCTTGTTCTTGTGACTTGTTTTCTCAGCAGGTATATAAGCATAACCATAGTGTTCTTCAGAACTGCCGTCCGTATTTCGAAATCAAAGGTGCCATTAAGCGTCTGCGTTTAACAGATGCGGGTAAAGAAACACTCGGTCTTCCTGACATTGATTTCGTAGCCTTTCCTGATGACGAGGATATTTGGCCGAGTGCCAATTATCATTATGAGTTGTCTGATAAGGAGCTTGCGGATTTGATTCCGTATGGTCTGTTTGCTCAGGACGGTCCGTTTGTTCTTCCTGATTTCTTTACGCATAATGATTATGAAGACATGCCTCTGCAGCAGGGTGTCACGATGTTCGTGATTTATCCGCGCGATAATACGGAAACCCCGATTATCGTTGTCGATACGAGCTGTTTCCATGACCTTCAGATCGATAGTACCACAGCTCCGTATGAGCTCGGCGCAGAAGCTGTGAACTTCTATAAGGAGGAGGCTGCTTCTCCTGAAGCTCAGACTACTTATATTGACGAGAACGAATTTGATGATATGGAAGACGATGATACCGAGTATACAGAGAATCCCGCGCTCGATGAACCTGAGTCTGAGGAGAAAGAGGACGGGGAAGAGGATTCTTCCGAGAAGCGCTTGCCTGATATTATCAGAGAGCAGTTTGAGCGTGTCGAAGCGAATGTTGACAGTAAGATGGTTGAGCGCGCTGAGAGCGTAGCGAAGCCTGACGAGTATTCGCCTGAGGATGAGTACTCTGAGCTTGAGCCTGAATACGCAAATAAGAAGGGCGACGAAGGTCGTGATGAGATGTCTCAGGAGATGCGTGATGTCGTTCATGAGAATGAGATTTACGAGAGCGAGCAGGACGAGTTCGACGAAGACGATATGGACGGTTACGATAATTATTAATACAGGGAAAGGGAGCGACGATTGTGGCACAAAGAAGATTGGAAGACAACAGAAAAGCATATGTGAGATTCAAGATTCAGGTCTTGAAGGATTGTTGTCTGCCGCTTCCTCCTAAAGAAGACATCGAACGTCTCATTGATAAGGAACGAACACCTTTATTGTGCGATGTTGACGCGTATTTTCATCAAAGATTGATTAATTGGAAATAGGAATCCCGGTCGTATTATACGACTGTTTGGAGATATATTTCAGACAGGAGAAATCACCGTTATCGCGGTGGTTTCTTCTTTTGTATGATTTGCAATAAAGTTATTGCAATTTCGTTTTGTGTATGCTATAATACTTTTAGTCTGAAATATACCTAAAGGAGAATTCTATGATTAAAGAATGTGGATTGAATTATTGTTCTTTCAGTAAATTTCGTAACGCAATGTTCGGTTTTGCCGCTTTATGGATTGTTTTGTTCCACGGCGCTCAGCTTGACACTGTTCATTTTGAAGGCGGCAGTAAGTTTTTATATGATATTCTTATATGCGGAAATATTGGTGTTGATATTTTTGTTTTTTTATCCGGCGTTGGTTTGTATTTCGCATACTCTAAGAAGCCGCCGCTTTTGAAATTCTACGGAAAACGGATATTGCGTGTTTATTTGCCGTATGTTATGTTGGTAGCGCCTTATATCGTTGACATTTATCTTAAGAGTAAAATCAAAACGGACGGTTTGATACACGCTCTTTTGACATTGAATTTCTGGACAGGCACAGCGCCGTCTGTTGATTTCTGGTATATCAGCGTTATTCTTGTTTTTTATTTATTGTATCCGTTTATACATAAATTCATTTATCGTGAACCATTAGGTAAGCACGGAGAACAAAAATCGCGGTTTTCGCAGTCAACGCATGAGTGTTTTCGTATGTTATTTCTCGTTGCTTTATCTATTGCTTTCGCCTTGTTTTTGTTTTATTGTTTCCCTGATTTTTATAATACCGTTGACCG
>JAZQFJ010000015.1:0-81251 GCA_045539475.1 Eubacteriales bacterium
GTGTAACTAAATCCTCAAATTCGGCTTCTGCCGAATTTTCAATTTACTTTCAAACTTCATACCATATACTTTTTCGATGTTATCTGCAAAAAAATATCACTTTTACACTTTATGCGGTCTGGGCTGTTTTGCTACAGCCCCTTTATCTTTTCTATACAGAAGCATTATTTAAAATTGGATTTTTTCAATCTTCCTAATCAGCATATTCTCGGCAGAAGCGCGCCGGTGAGCTTTGCGGCAATGCGCGTTCCAAGCTCGCCATGTACAAGCACGCGTCCGGGGCGCGATGCCGTTACCTCTCCGATTATTGCGGCATTTCTTCCCTCTTCGGTGCTTCGCATAATCGAAAGTGCCTCATCTGCGCAATCAGGCGAGACAACGCACAAAAGCTTGCCCTCACACGCGCAGTAAAGCGGGTCAAGACCGAGAATCTCGCACGCCGCCGAAACATCATCGCGCACGGGAATATCCCGCTCGGAAAGCTCTATTGTGAGGTCGGTTCCTTCCACAAATTCGCAAAGCGTTGTGGCAACGCCGCCGCGGGTGGGATCACGCAAGACACGAAGGCTTTCTCCCAACGGATAAAGCTTCTGTGAAAGCGCAGCAAGAGGAGTGCAGTCAGACAAAATCTCGCTTTCCACAAGATTTTTTTCTCGCGCAAGCATTACCGCCGCGCCGTGATCTCCCGCAGTGCCGGAAATGATAATCTTATCCCCCTCGCGGATATTCTTGGGCGAAAGATTGTTATGAGCGAGAAAACCTATTCCTGCAGTATTTATATATATACCGTCACCGCGTCCGCGCTCAACAACCTTAGTGTCACCCGTAACGACAGAAACACCCGCCTTTTCGGCGGTTTTTTTAATTGAAAGAATGATTTTTTCGAGATCTCCCGTTGCAAAGCCTTCTTCAATGATAAACGAAAGGCTTAAGTATTTCGGAATGCCTCCCGACATTGCAACATCGTTTACGGTACCGCAAACGGAGAGCTTCCCGATATCCCCGCCCGGAAAAAAGCATGGAGATACAACAAAGCTGTCGGTAGAAAAAACAAGTCTCTCCGCGCCTTGAAGCACTGCTCCGTCACCAAGCGCGGAAAGCGCGCTGTTACTTAAATTTTTTACGATAAGATTATCTATAAGCTCGGAGGTTTTTTTTCCTCCGCTGCCGTAATCAAGAGTTATTATTTCGTCCATGGTTTTCGCTCCGTTTCTTTTGATTATGAGATTCTTCGGCAAGCCTCAGGATGACGCGAGAGGCAGTCCTTCGTTTTTCTCATGTGCTACATATATTTGTACATTGCGGCGCACGCACCCTCTCCCGATACCATACACGGGCCGACCGGGTTTTCCGGCGTACACGCCTTTCCGAACATCGGACACTCACACGGTGAAAGCCGACCGCAGATAACATCTCCGCACCTGCACGCACCTGTGTCCTCTGTGTTTTTGTAAGTAATTGCAAATTTGCGCTCGGCATCAAAATCAGAATATTCTTCGCGTAAGCACAGCCCGCTCATCGGAATCTCACCAAGCCCGCGCCAGATGTCTGTTCGCGGCATGAGATATTTTTCCATAATCTTTCGCGCAAGCGGGTTTCCCTCTGCCCTGACGGCATTTGGATATGCATTTTCAAGGCGCGCCTTCCCGCTCTTTATCTGCAAAAGCAAGCGGTAAACCGCGTCGAGAATCTCACGCGGCTCAAAGCCGCCGACAACGCACGGTATGCTATATTCCTCTGCAAGGAATGAAAACGCATTCGCACCGATAACCGTTGCAACGTGCCCGGGGCAAAGAAATCCGGAAACGGCAAAATCCTCTTGCGCGATAAGCGCACGAAGAGCAGGCTCTACGGTTTTCAGCATAGACAGTACGGAAAAGTTCGTTATTCCCCCGTCCTTTGCGGCGCCGATTGCCGCAGCGGTTCCCGGTGCCGTCGTTTCAAAACCCGCACCGAGGAAAACAACCTCATCCCCCTTATTCTTTTCCGCAAGAGCCACAGCATCCAGCGGTGAATACACCACTTCAACGCGCGCGCCAAGTGCGCGAACACTCGCAAGGCTTTTGCCGTGAACGCTCCCGGGAACCTTTATCATATCCCCGTAGGTTGCAATTATCACATCCGAACGCATTGCAAGTGCGAGAATTTCATCAATCACTCCTGACGGTGTGACGCATACGGGACACCCCGGTCCAGAGAGAAGCTTTACGTTTTCGGGAAGAGATGAACGAAGGCCGGATTTTGCAATTGCCATTGTGTGTGTTCCGCAAACCTCCATAAGGTTGAGCTGCGGTAATTCCATCCGGGAGATTTCGGAGAGGATTTCTGTCGGATTAAAGTTTTCCAAGCTCATTTTCTACCTCCTCGGCAGCGCGGATGCTCTTTTGCGCCTGCTCTGCACCAAGGCGCTCTATCGCAAACCCGGCATGGACAATTACATATTCTCCGAGCTTTGGATTTTCTATAAAATCAAGACGGATTTTTCTCCGCACGCCGCTTCTCTCCCCCACGGCTTCGTTTCCGTTGATTTCTGTTATTTTAAGCGGTATCGCAAGACACATTTTAAATTACCTCTTCTTTACTTTTATCTGGAATGCGCGGCAACAAGTGCCTGACCAAGGCTTATTCCCTCGTCATTTGCCGCCACGCGGTGATGCACAAGAACCTTAAAGCCTGCTTTTTCAAGTGCCGGATGAAGCCTTTCCAGCAAATACATATTCTGGAATGTCCCTCCGGAGAGCGCAACGGTTCGCAAGCCTGTATCTGACGCAATTTTTTCTGACATTTCCACGGCAAAAGAAACAAGCGTATTCATAAACGCCGCACATATTTTGCCGATATCGCGCATGTCTTTTTTATCGCGAACAATCCCGCGAATCATTTCGCGCCAGTCAAAAACATACATTCCGTCTTTTTCTGTTATTTCATACGGGTAAACCCCACGCTCATTCTCATCTGCCATTACTTCTAAAAGAGTTGCCGCCTGACCTTCATACGAAGCCCTCTCCCGAATACCGAGAATTGCAGCAATTCCGTCAAAAAGCCGTCCCATGCTCGTCACCGCGGGACAGTTTATGCCGCTTTGGAGTATTCTCTCTGCAATAGCGTCATCACACGCAAGACCGGCATCGAGCATAAGTGATGCGGCGATGCGTGAAATTTCTTTTGATGCCCGGTCGCCCCCCGGAAGCTTTATCGGACGGATGCTTCCGAGCCGACGGAAACCCGAAAAAGAGCCGGTCAAAAACTCCGCTCCCCATATTTTTCCGTCGGTGCCATATCCCGTACCGTCCCAGATTATTCCGATGCTCTCACCGTCAAACCCGTTATCTGCCATGCAAGAGCACATATGTGCGTGGTGATGTTGCACCCGCACAAGCGGAATTTTTTGCTTTTCCGCACGCTCTTGTGCATACGCCGATGACATATAATCAGGATGCATATCGCACGCTAAAACGCTTGGTTTTGTATCAAA
Organism: Eubacteriales bacterium; assembly: GCA_045539475.1. Classification (GTDB taxonomy): domain Bacteria; phylum Bacillota; class Clostridia; order Oscillospirales; family JAAYXM01; genus SIG480. The sequence continues at coordinate 3,476 of JAZQFJ010000015.1, forward strand.
TATATTCTCAAAATGCGCTGTTTGTTCTTCAAAATCCTCTAATGTTTCAAGATTTTTAAGATCACCGATATGACGTGACGGAAACGCGTGGTGTCCGCGCGTAAGCGTGAACGAGGCTTTCTGCTCTGCCCCGCATGCAAGAACTGACGGCAGCTCCTCAGTAAGCGTTACCGGATACGGAACATACCCACGGCTTCGCCGTGCAAAATACGGCGCTTTATCATACACCCACATAAGCGAATCATCACAGCGTATGTGAATCTCGCGGTTGTGTAAAAGAAAGAAATCCGCAATGCCGGAAAGAGATTCCCGCGCATCATCATCCTTATATACAATCGGAAAATCAGAAATATTGGCGCTTGTCATTACAACGCAGGAAAGCTCATCCTCAAGCAAAAGATAATGCATTGGCGTGTATGGAAGCATAATGCCAAGACGTGAATTTTCGCTTATATGCAAAAATGAACTCTTTTCTTTCTTTTTGAGAAGGACAATCGGCCGCTGGGGCGAGGCAAGAAAGCCTTTCTCTTCCTCTGAAAGCTCAACAAACCGTTCCGCTGTTTCAATATCACGGCACATTATTGCGAACGGCTTTTCATCCCGCTTTTTTCTTTCACGCAGACGGTGTACTGTCTCTGCATCATCTGCGCGGCAGGCAAGATGATACCCTCCAAGCCCCTTAACTGCAACAACAGCTCCGCTCCGGATTTTTTCCCGCGCAAGAAGAATTGCATCCCCCGATATTTCTTTTCCGTCACTGTCAATAAGAAAAATCCGCGGACCGCATACCTCACAGCAATCCGGCTGGGCATGATAGCGGCGGTTTTCTATATCACCGTATTCCTCTTCGCAGTCCTGACACATTAAAAACGGTGCCATTGTAGTATTTTTGCGGTCATACGGAATATCACGCGTTATGGTAAAGCGCGGGCCGCAATTTGTGCAATTGATAAACGGATAACGGTATCTCCGGTCCGACTTATCGTAAAGCTCGCGCAGACAATCATCACACACAGCGATATCGGGAGAGATAAGCGTTCTCCGAACCTTTCCCTGCTCACTCTCTATGATACAGAATCCGGCAAATCCGCAAAGAGTGTCGCTCTTTTTTATATCCACATTCTCTATAAGCGCAAGAGGCGGGGCATTGTGCTTTATTGCACTGCAAAAAGAGTCTATATCGCACTCGCTGCCCTCGCAGATAACCTCCGCGCCAAAAGAGGTATTGCATACCGTTCCGGAAAGCGAAAGCCCGCGTGCAATTTTATGCACAAACGGACGAAACCCAACACCCTGAACTATTCCGTATATTCTTATATCAGCATGAATTCTTTTCACATTTGTCTCCCGATTTTTAATTTTAATACTGGACAACATTTCAAATATATGATATTATATTTTTGGTCAAAAGTAAATACCAATTTTCATTTTGAGAGGAGTTTTTAACATGAATTTAAAGGGTTCAAAGACAGAGGCAAATCTTTGGGAAGCTTTTGCAGGAGAAAGCCAGGCAAGAAATAAGTATACATACTATGCTTCCAAGGCAAAGAAGGAAGGATATGAGCAGATTTCCGCTATTTTCACGGAAACTGCAAACAACGAAAAAGAACATGCAAAGCTTTGGTTTAAGCTTCTTCATGACGAAGAAATTCCCACAACCACAGTAAACCTCAAGGACGCTGCAGACGGCGAAAACTATGAGTGGACAGATATGTATGCTAATATGGCAAAGACCGCAAAAGAAGAAGGCTTCGACAGAATTGCATACCTTTTTGAAGCAGTAGGCAAAATCGAAAAAGAGCATGAAGCAAGATACAGAAAGCTTCTCTCAAATATCGAAACAGGTGCCGTCTTCTCCCGCGAGGGTGACGTTGTCTGGCAGTGCTCTAACTGCGGTCACATCCACGTTGGCAACGGTGCTCCCCAGCTTTGCCCTGTTTGCGCTCATCCGCAGGCATATTTTGAGCTTTTAAAGACAAATTATTAATTTAATTCTCTTTTGATTACAAAACCGTCGGAGTTTCCTCCGGCGGTGATTTTTATTTAAAGCGCGAAAAATGGCGGTTTTTGGCTATTAAAAAAATTGTAAACAATTCTGAAAAGGGTTGACATAAAACAAAAAGTACGCTATAATGTAATTACTTTGTAACCGGTTTGTAACCGATATTTTTATGCTAAAAAGGAGTGAGATGCATGGAAAGAGATTCACAGCAGTGCCTCGACGCAGTGATCTGTGACAGCCCGGCTGTCCCGTCACTTTCGTCGGATAAAAACAAAATAGCTGATTTTATTTTCGGCATTCTCGCCGTTTTATATGAAGCGTTTTCCTTTGCTTGTTCAAAGGTTGTCCACGCTTCCGTCATTTTCTGGACGTTTTTTCTTTCGCGCGTTCTCTCCCCCGCCTCTGTTTATGCCGTGGCGGCGATAAGCGCAGCATCCTCTTTTCTCGGTGAAGCACGGATTAAGCTTCGCTGTCTTTCTCACCGCGCAACGGTTTCGCTTTCTCAGTTTCGTGCAAACCGTTTTGCTCTTGTTTCCGTTGTTCTCGCGGTAACGTTTCTTCTTATCGCATCTACGCTGTACAGCGTTGGTGTTAAGATTACCGTTGACGGCAAGGAGCTCGGTTATGTTTATAACCGAGCTGAATACAACGAGGCTCTTTCTTTTGTAGAAGAGCGTGCAAGCGAAATACTGGAGCGCCCATACAGTGTTTCTTCAAATGTGCGCTTTGAGCTTGGCATTATTCCCCGTGAAAAGGTTCTTTCAAAACAGGCGTTAAGCTCGTTCTTCTTCTCAAACATCAAAGAGGTTTCTGAGCTTTATGCGCTCACTGTTGACGGTGAGGTTATCGGTGCAAGCCGCAACCGTGAAACTCTTCAGAATATGATTGACGAGCTTCTTTATCACAACGATCCCAACGTCCGCGCGCACTTTGCACAGGATGTAAGCATATCAAAAAGATACGTAGATGCCTCAAAGCTCATTTCGTATGATGAAATCCGCGAAAAGCTTACTTCCAAAATTCATTCAACGCGCGAATATACCATAGAGTACGGTGACACGCTTGACTCTATCGCAAAGAAAAACGGTATGACACGTGAAGATCTTCTCGAGCTTAACCCCGGACTTCGCGCAAGCAAGCTCCGTGCAGGAAAAAAGGTTACGGTCGGCCGTGAAATTCCCTTCCTTTCCGTTGAAGCGGTAAGGCGCGTTGAATATACGGAAACAATTCCTTATGAAACAAAGACAGTAGAAACAGATTCCCTTTACAAGGGAACAAAGAAGGTTACAACTCAGGGGCGCGTTGGTACGCGTAAGGTTGTTGCCGATGTAACATATGTAGATAACAAGGAAACCTCGCGTGATATTATTTCAAGCACAGTAACGCAGCAACCGGTAACAAAGGTTGTTCAGGTCGGAACAAAAGCCCGCCCGAAGACAATGGCAACCGGCAAGCTTTCACGTCCGGTACGCGGTGCGATTATTTCTTCAAACTACGGTATGCGCCGTGGCAGCATGCACAAGGGTGTTGACTTTGCGGCAAAGAGAGGCACGCGGATTTCCGCGGCGGACGGCGGCACGGTAACGTGGGCAGGCTGGAAGCGCGGCGGCTGGGGTTATCTCGTTGTAATCAACCACGGCAACGGTATTGAAACCTACTACGCGCATAACTCAAAGGTGCTTGTATCAGTCGGTCAGAAAGTCGCAAAAGGCGAGCAGATTGCAAAAATGGGAAGCACCGGTAACAGTACCGGCCCGCACTGCCACTTTGAAGTTCACGTAAACGGCAGATACACCAATCCATGGAAATATATATCGTAAATAATAATTTAACCTCCCAACCACAAATCAAACGGTTGGGAGGTTGTTTTTTTCAGCTTTTGTCAAGCACGGAAATTTACTTATTATGTGAGCAGCAATTTTCGCAGTTGCCGTCACAGAGACCGAGCTTGCCCGGATCCTTTCCCTGACGCTTATAATAATCTGCGATTGCAGACTTTATTGCCTCTTCAGCAAGCACGGAGCAGTGAAGCTTCTCCGGCGGAAGTCCGTCAAGCGCCTCGGCAACAGCTTTGTTTGTAAGGGTAAGTGCCTCTTCAATGCTCTTTCCCTTTACCATCTCGGTTGCCATAGAGCTTGTTGCAACTGCCGCACCGCAACCAAAAGTCTTGAACGTTACATCGGTTATAATGTCGTTCTCGTCAATCTTCATATACATTTTCATAATATCGCCGCACTTTGAGTTGCCTACCTGCCCGATAGCGTTTGCGCCCTCAAGCTCGCCGACGTTGCGCGGATTTGAAAAATGGTCAAGTACCTTTTCACTGTACATAATATAAAACTCCTTTCTTATTCTTCCCAGACCGGTTTTCCGTTTTCCCAGACCGGACTCATTGCACGAAGCTTTGCCGAAACCTTCTCAACTGCTTCTGCAATCTTTATTTCATCTCCATCTGCATTATCCTCACCGAGAGAAAGACGGAGAGAACCGTGCGCAATATGATGCGGAAGCCCTATTGAAAGCAGAACATGAGACGGGTCAAGTGAGCCGGATGAGCATGCAGAGCCGGAGCTTGCACATATTCCCTCATTAAACATATTGAGAAGCAATGCCTCACCCTCTATTCCCTCAATTACAATACTGCAAAGACCGGGAAGCCGGTTTGTAGGATGTCCTGTAAGGTGAGTATACGGAATTTTAAGAACTCTCTCAATAAGAGCATCACGCATTTTTGTAAGGCGGGCAATGTTTTCATTCATATGTTCATTTGCAAGACGTGCAGCCTCGCCGAGAGCAACGATATACGGAACATTTTCCGTTCCGGCGCGGCGTCTTTTTTCCTGCCCGCCGCCGTAAATCAAGTTGTCAATGCGGATTCCGGAGCGAATGTAAAGAGCGCCTATTCCTTTCGGTGCACCGATTTTATGTCCGGAAAGCGAGAGAAAGTCAATATTCATCTCGTCAACGTTTATCGGAATATGCCCATATGCCTGAACAGCATCTGTGTGGAAAAAGATTTCTTTTTCCTTTGCTATGGCACCAATTTCGCGTATCGGTTGGATAGTTCCGATTTCGTTATTCGCGGTCATAATTGAAATAAGAATTGTCTCATCACATATCGCAGCTTTAAGGTCGTCAACAGAAACCGAGCCGTACTCATCAACCGGAAGATACGTAACTCTTATACCCTGTTTTTCAAGCTGCTTGCAGGTTTCCATAATCGCCGGATGCTCTATGCACGAGGTGATTATGTGATTACCCTTATCACGAAGCTTTGATGTAACTCCGCGCAGCACCCAGTTATCGGATTCGCTTCCGCAGCTTGTGAAAAAAATTTCCTTTCCACGCGCGCCGATTACCTTTGCAACTTCCTCACGTGCATTTTCAACAGCGCGCTTTGCATCATACGCAAAGGCATAAAGACTTGACGGATTACCGTAATGCTCAGTGAAATACGGAAGCATTTTATCCAAGACCTCCGGCTTTGTGCGCGTTGTAGCCGAGTTGTCTGCGTATATCATTTGTATTCCTCCTTGGAAAAAAAATTTAATTTTATACATTTTGTATATTATTTTTCTTACTTTGCGCAACCGCAAGCTCATCACAGCGGTTGTTTTTTGGGTTTGTAGCGTGACCTTTAACCCATATAAAGGTCACGTCATGTATATCAAGAAGGTTTAAAAGCTTTTCCCATAAATCGGGGTTTAATGCTTTTTCCTTTTTGTTTCGCATCCAGTTATTTTGTCTCCATTTTTTTGCCCAGCCCTGATTTATGCCGTCAACAATATATTTGCTGTCAGTGTAAAGCGAGACAGAACACGGCTCACGGAGAGCAGAGAGCGCGGAGATAACGCCTGTTAATTCCATACGGTTGTTTGTGGTATCCGCCTCACCGCCGGACATTTCCTTTTCTATTCCGTTGTATTCAAGTATTGCCCCCCAACCGCCCGGTCCGGGATTGCCGGAACACGCGCCGTCGGTGTAAATTGTTACTTGTTTCATAGTAAAAGACCTCTGTCTGCAAAAAACATTTAAAATGTATTTCTTTTTCATTTCTTCGCTTGCGGGAAACCGCAAAATTCTTGCCCTGCCAGGCGGGCCTTCTTTAACCAACCGAGTTCCTCGCGGCATAGCCGCTGCGGTCGATTGCTAAAAATATGCCACCGGCATATTTTCTTAACGCATCGACGGCAAAGAAGCAAACCGAATTCAAGGGGGATTTCGATTTCCCCCTTGAAAATCCCCTTAAAACGAGCAGGGTTGCGACCCTGCACCCGGGGCTTCACTAACGTACCGGGATAGTATGTCGCCTATAAAGCCAAGCGGTTATAAATTACAGCGAAAGCACAGGCAAGCCTGAGCGTGCAAAATTTCAATTTTGCCTTTAGCGAAAGGCTCTGTGATAAGCGCGATAATTTATCCGCTGCTTTATCCAGCGACAAAGCGTGGGGTTTCAAAGGGGTTCGCAAGAGAACCCCTTTGATAATATGATTATTCTTCTGCTTCGGTATTTTCAGTGATCGCATCACCGGTTTCAGAAGCTTCTTCACTTTCTTCCTCATGCGGAGCGGCGGCAACAGAAATAACCTTTACATCCTCGCCGACGCGCATCAGAATAACACCGCGCGTTACTCGTCCGAAAGTGCTGATTGTTTTTGCCGGCATTCTTATTATAACACCGTCATCGGATATTATCATAGCATCATTGGTGTCATCAACCATAATAACACTTGCTATTTCACCAGTTTTCTCTGAAATGTTATAATTCATTATACCCTTGCCGTAACGGTTCTGCAAACGGTATTCAGATGCCTCTGTGCGTTTACCGTAACCCTTTTCAGTAACGGTAAGAACATCCTTGCCTTCGCAAATAACCTCTGCTCCGATAAGATAATCGCCTTCTGCAAGGTCAATACCATAAACACCGCCGGCTTCTCTTCCTGTTGCGCGGATGTCTGAGGCCTTGAACTTGATTGCCATTCCTCGGCGCGTTGCAAGAAATACCTCGCTGTCCGCAGCTGCAAGCATTACGGAAATAAGCTCATCATCATCGTCAAGACCTATTGCGCGGACACCTGCCTTGCGGCTTGAGTCAACACGGGAGAGCGCAATTCTCTTTACAACACCTGCGCGTGTTGCCATAACAAGATAATGCTCATCGTCAAATTCCTTTATCGAAAGCATTGCCGTTACCTTTTCATCCGGCTCGAACGCAATGAGGTTTACTATGTTCATACCTACTGCAGTACGGCTTGATTCAGGTACCTGATAGCCCTTCATACGGTACATTCTGCCGCGCGTTGTGAAGAAGAGAAGCCAATCATGGCTGGATGCCGTGAACATAGTCGTTACAAAATCCTCTTCCTTCTGCTTCATACCTGAAACACCGCGGCCACCGCGGTTCTGTGAGCGGTATGTAGAAATCGGCATACGCTTTATATATCCGCGGTGAGTGAGAGTATATGCACAATCCTCAACCGGAATCAAATCCTCAAGGTCGATTTCATCATCAACCGGAACAATTTCCGTTCTTCTTGCATCACCGTATTTATCCTTAATTACGGTAAGCTCATCCTTCAGGATGCCTGCAACAAGAGCGTCAGACTGAAGAACTTCTTTACAGAACGCAATTTTCTTCATAAGCTCGTTATACTCATTGTCAATCTTCTCGCGCTCAAGTCCCTGAAGTCTTGCAAGACGCATATCCAAAACTGCCTGAGCCTGAACATCGCTCATACCAAATGTTTCCATAAGGCGCTGCTTTGCATCATTATAGCTTGTGCGGATAATTCTTATAATCTCGTCGATATGGTCAAGAGCAATACGCAAACCTTCTAATATATGTGCTCTTGCCTCTGCCTTTTTAAGCTCATATGCTGTTCTTCTTCTTATAACGTCCTTCTGGAACATTATATACTGATCAAGGATATCACGGAGAGAAAGAGTTTTCGGCTTGTTATCAACAAGAGCAAGAAGAATTACGCCGAAGGTAGACTGCATCTGAGTATGCTTGAAAAGCATATTAAGAACAACCTGCGGATTAGCTGTACGTGACAGCTCGATAACAACGCGGATACCCTCACGGCTACTCTCATCCTGAATATGAGTGATTCCTTCTATAACCTTATTCTTAACAAGCTCTGCAATATGCTCGATGAGACGAGCTTTGTTTACCATATACGGAAGCTCGGTTGCAACGATACGGAAGCGTCCGTTGTCAAACTCCTCAATCTCGGTTTTTGCACGAACCTTGAGATGTCCCTTACCGGTAGAGTACGCCGCGCGGATGCCCGCCATACCCATAATAACACCGGCTGTCGGGAAATCCGGTCCCTTAATATGTTCCATAAGATCAGAGAGTGTTGCCTCGGGATTATCTATAACCTCAATCGTCGCATCAATTACCTCGGAGAGGTTGTGCGGCGGGATGTTAGTGGTCATACCGACGGCGATACCGTTACTTCCGTTTACAAGAAGGCTCGGTATGCGGGACGGAAGAACAGACGGCTCCTGATGATATCCGTCAAAGTTTGGCTGGAAATCAACCGTTTCCTTATCAATATCTGCAAGCATTTCAAGCGCAATCTTTGAAAGACGCGCTTCTGTATAACGGTAAGCAGCAGCGGGGTCACCGTCAACAGAACCGAAGTTTCCGTGACCGTCAACCATCGGATAGCGCAGTGAGAACGGCTGTGCAAGACGAACCATTGCATCGTAAACCGAGCTGTCACCGTGCGGATGGTATCTACCAAGCACGTCACCGACAGTGGTTGCCGACTTTCTGTATGCCTTATCAGGGGTAAGCCCGTCCTCATACATAGTGTAAAGAATACGGCGGTGAACAGGCTTTAATCCGTCACGCACATCAGGAAGCGCACGGCCAACGATAACCGACATTGAATAGTCGATATATGCGCGCTTCATTTCAGAATTAAGCTCAACATCTATTATTTTTTCAATTTCAAGATGATTAAGCGGTTTTTCTTCTCTTTTATTTTTAGACATAGATGATATACCTCACTACACATCAAGATTGGTTACATAACCGGCGTTCTGCTCGATAAATTCGCGGCGCGGTTCAACCTTTTCGCCCATAAGAAGAGTGAACGTTTCGTCAGCAGCAATTGCATCTTCAAGCGTAACGCGCGCAAGAACTCGGTTTTCTGGGTTCATTGTTGTTTCCCAAAGCTCCTCCGGGTCCATTTCACCAAGACCCTTAAAACGCTGTATCTTTGCATCCTCACCCATTTCGGCAAGCGCTGCTGCAAGTGCGTCATCATCATAGCAATATTTTTCCTGTTTTCCCTTGTATACCTTATAAAGAGGCGGCATAGCAAAATAAATATGTCCTGCCTCTACAAGCGGCCGCATAAAGCGGAAGAAGAACGTTAAGAGAAGCGTTCTGATATGTGCACCGTCAACGTCAGCATCCGACATAATAACAACTTTATGATAACGGAGCTTCTCTAAATTACAATCTGCCAGAATTCCCGTACCAAGTGCGGCAATAACAGGTGACAGTTTATCGTTATTATAAATTTTATCTGCGCGTGCCTTTTCAACGTTAAGCATCTTTCCCCACAGAGCAAGGATTGCCTGGAATCTTCTGTCGCGGCCTTCCTTTGCCGAGCCTGCAGCCGAGTCTCCCTCGACGATATATATCTCTGAAAGGCGCGGATCCTTAACCTGACAGTCAGCAAGCTTACCGGGAAGAGAAAGTGAATCAAGCGGTCCCTTTCTTCGTGCATTTTCCTTTGCACGGCGTGCTGCCTCTCGCGCGTGAGCGGCATCTATAGTTTTACCTACAATCGCCTTTGCGACTTTCGGATTTTCCTCGAAAAAGGTTGAAAGCTTGTCATTTACCATATTAGTAACAAGCGTTCTTACAGCGGCATTACCAAGCTTCGTTTTTGTCTGTCCTTCAAACTGTGCCTCTAAAACCTTAACAGAAATTACGCAGGTAAGACCTTCAAGCATATCTGTTCCTTCAAGCTTTTCATCCTCTTTTATCATCTTTGATTTGCGCGCATATTCATTTATAACGCGAGTAAGAGCAGTTTTAAAGCCTGTTTCGTGCATTCCGCCTTCGGTTGTGTTAATGTTATTTGCAAATGAAATTATATTTGCATTATATCCGTCGTTATACTGCATCGCAACTTCTGCGATATTGTCATCCTTCGTTCCCGCAACATAAATAACATCGGGATGGATAACTTCTTTCTTTATCTTGCCGTTTAAGTATTCAACAAACGTACGGATACCGCCCTCATAGCAGAAATCATCGTGTTTTCCCTCACTTCCGTCTTCCGTAGGACGAAGATCAGAGAGCACAATGCGTACACCTGCATTAAGAAAAGCCTGCTGTTGCAATCTCTTCTGCAGTATTTCATAATTGAATACTGTTGTATCAAAAATCTCACGGTCCGGCTTAAATGTAACCTTTGTTCCGGTCTCGGTTCCCTTACCTATAATCTTTATAGGAGTTTCTATATCTCCGCGGCAAAAACGCATATAGTGGATATTCTCGCCGTCACAAACCTCAACCTCAAGCCACTCTGAAAGTGCGTTAACAACAGACGCACCAACGCCGTGGAGACCGCCGGAAACCTTGTACCCGCCACCGCCGAACTTTCCGCCTGCGTGAAGTACGGTAAAAACAACCTCAAGGGCAGATTTTCCCGTTGCGTGAGTACCTGTCGGAATACCGCGCCCGTTATCGGTAACGCTTATGATATCTCCGTCACGGATATCAACATTGATGCATGAACAGTGACCTGCCAATGCTTCGTCAATTGAGTTATCAACAATTTCATATACAAGGTGATGAAGACCTGCCTCAGCTGTTGAACCTATATACATACCCGGACGGCGGCGTACCGCTTCAAGCCCTTCAAGTACCTGAATATTACTTTCATCATAGCTGCCGTTTACAACGGTATCTACTGTTTCTACTGTATCTGCCATATTAAAAAAACCTCCGCTTTTTTAATGCAAAGTGCAAAGTGCAAAATGCAAAATTATTTCAATAATAACATTGATTTTCAAATCATTCAGCATTCTTCATATCAGAAATGAATTTTTTATTCTTGGATAAGCTCCTCACTTCTTTTTTGAAGTGTTTGTGAAGAAATTTGAGATATATATACGCGCTCACGGTTACCGTCACGCGTTACAATAAACGAACGTGGAATATCATCACACACGTTTATTACATGGTTTGCTTTTTCCTTTTGTGCAAGAAAAGCACGTGTTCTTTTTGACTGAGATGTTATCTCAAGATCAAAAACACCGATTATACTTGATTTCGGAAGTAATTTTCCTCTTCCTATATGAAGAAACACTTATAAAGATCCTCCATCATTCATTATTCCTTTTATCTATAATCCTGCCGCCTTCAACCGTAAATATTCTTCCTTTTGAAAGCTCAGAAAACATACTTGGATCACAACCGGTTATTACCGTCTGTCCGCGATTTACGTCATTTAAAAGAAATGAGCGACGCGATGGGTCAAGCTCGCTTAAAACATCATCCAAAAGAAGAATAGGCGCTTCTCCTGAATCCTTTTCTATCACAGCATGTTCGGCAACCTTAAGTGACAGCACGCACGAACGTATCTGTCCCTGAGATCCGAAATCACGGGCAGAGTTTCCGTTTACCGATACGGTAAAATCATCTCTGTGAGTTCCAACAAGACAAAATCCACTTGCAAATTCCGCTTCTTTCCGGCGTTTGAGATGTTCAAGAATAAATCTTGCATTATTCTTATCAGTATGGTTTAAAATCGCGCTGTCGCAATTATATTTTACAGAAATAACATCTTTTCCACCGGAGATTTTTTTCATTGTTTCGCTTGCAATTACATTAATTGCCTTTATGAACTCTCCGCGCTCATACGTTATATATGCCGCACATTTCGCCAGCTTTTCATTTAAAACATCTACATAATCATAATATATATGCCTGCTTTTTTCATCCTTAAGAATTTTTCGCTTACTCTCTATCAGCTTATTATGCTCTGCAAGAGCTTCAATATATGCCGGAAGCATCTGAGACAAAGCTATATTCATATATCTGCGCCTTCTCGCAGGACCTTCTTTTATAAGCTGAAGATCATCCGGAGAAAAAACAACTGTTTTTATAAGACCTATATGATTACGCGGGCTTCTTTCCCTTACACCGTTAACAAAAATCTGCCTTCCGGACCGTGAAAGAATACATTTTACTTCAACATCGCGTTCATAAGCTATAAAAGTTCCTTTTATCTCTGCATATTCGCGCTCTTTCATTATTGCATCCGCATCACGGCTTCCGCGAAACGGTTTTAAGCAGGAAAGGTAAAAAATTGATTCGAGAAGATTTGTTTTTCCCTGCGCATTTTCACCGAAAATAATGTTCTGACCTTCTGAAAACTCTATTTCTTCATTTTCATAATTGCGAAAATCAGAAAGCTTTAATCTTTTTATCTGCATTATTCTGCTTTAAGACGAACAGGAAGAATAAGATGGAGATACTCTCCTCCCTCCGGCGGAGTGATAAGGATAGGAGCTACATGTGTATTAAGTTCAAGATCCAGCTCATCATCCGGAGACGCACGCAAAGCATCAAGAATAAACTTATGGTTAAAGCCTATTTCAAGATTTTCGCCTTTATTGAGAAGAGCACATTCATCCTGAGAGCTTCCGACAGGTGTACGGCAAGAAATAAAGAGCGTATTTTCCGAAAACTGAAGATGAATCGGGTTCTTTATTCTTTCGCTTATAAGAATTGAAACTCGCTCGATCGTTGTTATAAGGTCACGGCGGTTTACGCGAACCTTAAATGTACCGCTTTTCGGAACAGCTTTCTTATAATTTAAAAACTCACCTTCCAGAATTCTTGAAATAATCATCGATCCGCCAAGACGGAAAATGATATGTTTTTTACCGACACAGATTGATGCTTCTTCATCAGACTCTGCACAGAGCTTTTCAACTTCCTTAAGAGTAAGCCCGGGAACAACGAAATGGAAATTTTCTTCTTCGCTTTCGTTTTCAATTTCTGCCGTTCTGTAAGAAAGACGGAAACCGTCAACCGAAACAACCGTTACGCGGTTTCCCTCTACATCGAAAAGCGAACCGGTATGAACAGGCTTTGATTCATCTCCGCTTATTGCAAAAATGGTCTGGGAAATCATTTTCTTAAGGTCACCCTGACGAAGATTTAAAAAGTACTTTTTTTCAATATCCGGAAGTGAAGGGAAATCCTTTGCTGAAAGACAAACAACTTCATGACGGACATTTCCACAAGTAACGGTCGCCATAAGGTTATCGTCTGTTGTAAATGTTACGGGTTCATCAGGAAGCAAACGGATAATATCAGAGAAAATTTTTGCGTTTACAACAATTATACCCTGCTCTTCAATTTCCGCCGGAACGGTTACGCGGATACCTATAGACAGGTCGTATCCTGTAAGAGTAAGCTCGCGTCCGCAATTTATGAGAATACCCTCCATTACAGGAACAGAGCTTTTTGTCGCTACTGCCCATGATGTTTTTGCAATTGCAGATGACAGAACTGATTTTTCACAAACAAATTTCATAACTGATTTTCCTTTCTGCGGAAATTTATAGATTTATAATTAGTCGTTTTTTAGTGCTGTGATAAATTTTTTTATTTTTTTCTTAAAAAGCGAATATTCTTCTTTATAAAAGAATATAATATATATTTTAGTATTTATAGTAGGGCCTGTGGAAATTGTGGAAAAGTGTTTTTTTCGGCAAAATAAAGCGAATTTTGACTCCAAAGCGTCTTTTGGAAAAAGAATGAAGTTTTAAACAGGACACCTTGGGATAACTTTTATCCCAAGCCCTTCCCTGTGAAATCCACAGACATCCTGTGGAAAGATTTTTATTTACGGAGTGAGAACCGAGTTTTTAACATCTGCGATTTTTTCTTTCAGCGCCTGATCTGTTTTAAGCTGTTCTTCAAGCGAGTCAACTGCGTATTTAATGGTAGTGTGGTCTTTTCCGAAAACCTTTCCCATCTTCGGGAAGGATTCATGCGTCATATGGCGTACCATATACATTGCTATTTTTCTCGGCTCGGAAACCTTTGAAGAGCGGTCTTTACCAAGAATGTCGGAAGCGTCAATTTCAAAGTATTTTGCAACAGCCTTGATGATAAACTCCGGTGTCGGATTAATCCATGGGTTTTCGGCAAATATGTCTCGTATGGCTCGTTCTGCTGCCTGGAGACCGTCAGTATCCTGAAGAAGATCGCGGTAAGCGAGAAGCTTGTGTACCGCACCTTCAAGCTGGCGGACGTTAGCGGTAACGTTATTTGAGATAAGCTCTTTCTGTTCAGTTGTGAGCTTAAGACCTATAAGGTCTGCCTTAAGGCTTACGATAGCCATTCGTGTTTCAAAGTCCGGAGGTTCAATGTCTGCAAGAAGCCCCCATTCAAAACGCGTTTTAAGTCTTTCCTCAAGCTTTGCCATTTCTTTCGGCGGGCGGTCAGATGTAAGAACAATCTGTTTGTGGGATTCATGAAGGGCATTGAAGGTATGAAAAAATTCTTCCTGCGTGCTTTCTTTGCCTGCGATAAACTGGATATCGTCAACCAAAAGAATATCGGAGTTTCTGTATTTTTCGCGGAATTGAGGAAGGGTTCCGCTTTGTATTGCAGCGATAAGCTCTATAGTAAAATCCTCGCTCTTTATGTATGTTATTTTAGCTTTTGGATTTTTCTTTCTTATTGTTCCTGCAATAGCGTAAAGAAGGTGGGTTTTACCGAGCCCGGAGCCACCGTGAATGAGAAGAGGATTATAAGTTGTTCCGGGCATCTCTGCAACAGCCTTTGCTGCGGCATGAGCAAATTTGTTGGACGAACCGACAATAAATTTTTCAAATGAATATTCATCGTAGTTTGAGAAGGTCTGTGTTTCCGGAGAAAGAGAGCCCTCATATTCATCTTCTGTATAAATCGCAAATTTCATCGGAACTGAAAAAAGTGCGAAAAGAGCATCGTTTATCTTTTGAGTATAATATTTTTCAATGGTCGTTTTTTTGAAGTCTGCGGGCGTAACGAGAACCAGGCAATCATCACGAAGCTCTACTGCGCGGATATCCTCAAACCATGTCTGGATAGTAACTTCAAGCAGGCCATATTCTTCTTTCATTATTTGCAGAACTCTCTTTAAGACATCTGCGGCATTGTTCATAGGTCAATTTCCCCCACTATAATTTTTACTTTACTATTATAACAGAAAACAGCATTTTTGTAAATAATAATTTACATATTATAATTAAACAAAATTGAATTTTATCGCTGAAATTTGAAAAATAATAAAAAAACAGTTGACAATTTGCTATGACTTATTTTATAATAGACAATGACACTGTATCGAATAAGTGTGTCAAGGTAAAAAACCTTACGCATCAAAATTATTATCGGAGGTGTAAAACAATGGTACGTACTTATCAGCCGAAAAAGCTTCATCGCTCAAAGGTTCACGGTTTCCGCAAGAGAATGGCAACCCGCAACGGACGCAAGGTTCTCTCTGCACGCCGCGCTAAGGGCAGAAACAGGCTTACTCACTAAGTCACAATACGCCGGAGCGGAAGGAATTTTAGAAAGCTCCGCTCCGCAAAAAAAGATTTAGCTCATGACGCGTCCTGGATTTTTTATCCCGTCCGGGCTTTTTCTTTTATACGGAGATATTTTTATGAAACAAACGGTTTCAATCAAGCTTAACCGCGACTTCAGAATGATTTATAAACGCGGTAAAAGTGCAGTGTCACCCGTTCTTGCAATGTATGCAAGAAAAAATAAATTAAGCTCTAACAGAATAGGTATAACCGTAAGCACAAAGGTTGGAAAAGCCGTTGTGCGCAATCGCGTGCGCCGACGCATCCGCGAGGCGTATCGGATAAACGAAGGGCGCTTTTTGCCGGGATATGATATTATCATTGTTTCACGTGTCCGTGCTGCAAGCGTTTCCTTTTGTGAGATAGAGAAGAACCTTCTCAAGTTATCCGGAAGTTTAGAGCTTCTTTCGGAGGAGAAGGAATGAAGAGTCTTCTCATATTTTTAATCAGATTTTACAGACGTTGCGTATCACCAAACCGTATGCCGTGTTGCCGCTTTACGCCTACCTGCTCGGCATATGCACTTGAAGCAATTGAAAAATACGGCGTCTTAAAGGGCGGATATCTTGCAATAAGAAGAATTTTGCGGTGTCATCCGTTCTCTAAAAAAGCGGGATACGATCCCGTACCGTAATGTAATCATTATCAAAACCGGAGGTTTTTATATTTATGTTTACAGCATTAATAGTAGAGCCGTTCGGGTGGCTTTTAAAGATCTGTTATAATTTTGTCGGAAATTATGGTGTGGCAATAATCATCTTTACTCTTCTTTCAAAGCTTGTAATTTTGCCTTTCCAGATGAAAAGTAAAAAAAGTATGATGGAAATGCAAAAGCTTCAGCCGAAGCTTCGTGAGATCGAAAAAAAGTATAAGGATGATAAAGAGCGCTATGCTCTTGAAACACAGAAGCTTTATAAAAAAGAAGGTGTTTCAATGTTCGGCGGATGTCTGCCGATGCTTATAACCCTTCCTATTATGATAGGGCTTTATTCTGTTGTCCGTCAGCCTCTTACTTATATTTTTGACATTACACCCGAACAGATTCAGGCGCTTGCCGATGCTTTCCGTGCGGCCGGTGCAAAGATTACGTCCACAAGCGGATATATGCTTCAGATTGATGTTTCTTCTCTTCTGTCAAAGTATCCGGACATTGTGGCAAGCATTACTCCGAATCTTACAGACCTTGATTTTAATTTTCTCGGAATTGATTTGTCTTTGATTCCGAATTTCAAGTACATCACGATTCTTTGGATAATTCCTGTTCTTTCCGGTCTGACAGCGTGGCTTTCAAACATTCTTATTCGCCGTAGTCAGGGAGCACAGCTTACTGAGCAGGCAGCTGCAACAAACGGTATGATGAATATTATGATGCCGCTTATGTCGGTCTGGATTGCATTTATGGTTCCTGCAAGTCTTGGACTTTATTGGATTATATCAAATGTTTTGACTGCAGTTCAGGAGCCGATTCTTACAGCATACTACAAAAATAAGGCTAAAAAAGCCGAGGAGGAAAAATAAAAGATGGCACAGAGTATTGAAATCAGTGCAAAGACAATAGATGCCGCTATAGAAAAAGGTCTTTTGGAGCTTTCTCTTCAGCGTGAAGATGTTACCGTTGAAGTTCTTGAAAATCCGAAATCGGGATTTTTGGGAATCGGTGCAGTTCCTGCAAAAATTCTTATGACGGTTATTGGAGCTGATGAGCCTGTTTCCGTAAAAAAAGAGAAAAAGGCAGAAAAAGAAGAAAAAAAGATTGAAAAGAAGGCTGAAAAGCAGGTAGTTAAAGAAGAAAAGAAGGAAAAAAAGGAGACTGTTCCGGCAACGGGCGAGGCTGCAGAGTTTCTTTCTAAGGTTCTTTCATTTATCTGCGAGGATGTTCACCTTGAACAGCATAAGTGCTCGGATGAAGGAACAGTAAGCTTTGAAATTGTCGGTGAAAACCTTGGCGGAATAATCGGACGTCGCGGAGAAACACTCGATGCTCTTCAGCACCTTGCAAATCTTGCGGTTAACGGCTCCGGTAAAGAAAAGGTTCGTGTTCTTCTTGACGCAGAAAATTACCGCGAAAAGAGAGAAGAATCTCTTGTAAAGTTTGCAGAGCGTGCTGCAAGTCAGGTTCTCAAATATAAGAGAAGCAAGGCTTTAGAGCCGATGAACGCATATGAGCGTCATATCATTCATGCTGCACTTCAGGATAAAGAAAATATATCCACATCATCTGTCGGAACAGATCCGAACAGACGTGTTATCATCAACTACACCGGTCCTGATGCACGTCCGTCACGTCCCCCACGCAGACGTTATAATAATTACAACAAGTAATATTTAAAGGAAAAACAACCGCATGTTATTAAAACTGCGGTTGTTTTTGTTTTTTGTGAAACTTACTTTATCTTTCCCAACTTAGCTATATTTGCGATAACAATCAGCGTGGTTTCTGCTTCAAGAGGCTGTTCGGGATTGATATTTACGTTTACCTCTTCGCCTTTTTTTATAGCAACGATATTGAAACCGTATTTTTTGCGAAGATTCAATTCAATCAAATTTTTGCCTTGCCACTCTTCCCTCACGTCGATCTCGACTATTGAAACATCCTTCGACAGAGAGAGCATATCAATAAATCCGGAGCTAAGCAGGTTCTTGGCAAGATGGATGCCGGACTCGTTCTCGGGAAAAACAACTTTGTCCGAACCAACACGAAGTAATATCTTTTGGTGCATCTCGTTGGCGCATTTTGCAATAACGCACTTGACGCCTGCTTCCTTGCAGAGCGTAACAGCCATTACGCTTGCTTCAAGATTACTCGCCATACAAACGACTACGGTATCAATGTTGCTGATACCAAGACGGGAAATGACCTCTGAATCGGTTACATCCGCACACTTGCAAACAGGCAAATATGCAGCTGAATCATTAACAATTTTTTGGTCAGAATCTACTGCAACAACCTCCATGCCGTTCTCTACAAGTTCTCTTGCTACTGCTCTACCGTATCTCCCGAGACCAAAGACTGCGTATGTTTTCTTAGTTTTCATAAATTTTCTCCTTTATCCGATACTGATATTTTCCGTCGGCTCGGAAATAACATTCTGGCTTTCATTCTTTCTGCCCAAAGCGATCGCAAGCGATATGGGACCTACTCTACCAAAATACATGGTTGAAATTATAATAAGTTTTCCAAATGCGTTGAGTGATGCCGTGAAATTTCTTGAAAGACCGACGGTTGCGGTTGCACTGACCGTTTCATAAAATACATCAATGGCAGAAGCGTTGCTCGTTGCCAGTATAAGCACTGTTGAGGCGGCACAGATCGTAAGGAACATTATGACCACGGCAACAGCCTTTTTCACCGAGTCATCGGAAATGCGACGGCCGAAAATGCCTGCGCTGTTCCTGTTTCTGATGGTAGCGAATGCCGAGCAGATAAGTACAGCGATGGTTACGGTTTTCATACCGCCTGCCGTTCCCACCGGTGAACCGCCGATCAACATCAGAATAACAGATGCGGCAGCAGAGGCATTTGTCAGATTTTCTTGCGGAACAGATGCAAAACCTGCAGTTCTTGTTGTGACCGATTGAAAGAAAGAAACTTGAATTTTATCGAATAAGTTCATATTTCCAATAGTCAGAGGATTTTTATATTCAAGAATAAATATGAGAATTGCACCGACAAGGATGAGACCTGCCGTAAAGGTAATGGCTATTTTGCTGTGCAAGGCAAGGTGTCTGAATATTTTTCTGTTTTTCGGTGAACGACTCTTGACTACACGGAGAATGTCCCACCATACGATATATCCAAGACCTCCGAGAATTACGAGCGCAGAGGTTACGATGTTAATTAATGGATTTGTGGCGTAATTACAAAGGCTGTTTTCCGCAATAATGTCAATACCTGCGTTACAAAAGGCAGAAACTGAATTGAATACCGATATCCAAATACCTTTTGCGCCAAACTCGGGAATGAACACGAGCATATAAAGAACTGCACCAATTACCTCGAGGATCAGCGTGCCGAATAACACGTTCTTGACAAACTTGACAAGTCCTGACATTGTGTTGAGATTGAAAGCGTCTTGAATCAGCAAGCTGTCTTCGATGCCAAGTTTTCTGTTCAAGAGAAGCATCAATCCTGTCATGATCGTGATAACTCCGAGCCCGCCAACCTGTATCAGTATAAGTATAACAACCTGACCAAAAACGCTCCATGTTGAAACGGTTGGCAGTGTTACGAGACCGGTAACGCAGGTTGAAGTTGTTGCCGTGAACAGAGCATCGATATAAGGCACGGCAACCCCGTCAGCTGAACTTATCGGCAATGCCAAAAGAACACTTCCAAGAAATATTACCAAAAGAAAACTCAGCAGTATAATTTGTGTTGTTGTAAATCTAATCCTTTTCATACCAGTTTACTCTCCGTGGATAAGTACGGCATTTGCCTTAAAGCGGTTGGCTTTTTATTTTTGCAAATCTTCTCGGATAACGACTGAGTGTAGGTTCTGTTTTACGGAAAATGAGAACAGTGTGCGTTATATCAGTTGTAGGGAGTGTGTAATCCACGCGCTTCTCAAATACAGCGCCGAGTGTTTTAACAGCATTTTCAGCACTCTTTATCTCATCATCACAGTCACGTGCCTTCATAGCAAGAAAAACGCCGCCAACCTTGACAAAAGGAAGAGTAAGCTCACATAACATACGGAGATCTGCAACTGCCCGCGAAACGGCAATATCAAAGCTCTCACGGTAGTTCTCATTTGCGGCAAGCTCTTCGGCGCGAGCGTGAATACATTCTACATCCGAAAGAGAAAGAAGGTCACATATTCCCTGTAAAAACCCTATCCTCTTTGCAAGCGCATCAAGTAATGTAAGAGAGATATCTTTTTTTGCAAGACGGAGAGGAAGTCCCGGAAACCCTGCTCCACATCCAACGTCTATCACCCGTTTATCTGAAAAATCGTATGCTGAAAGAAGAGAGAGAGAATCTGCAAAATGACGCAGATTTACTTCCTGCGGATCGGTTATTGCCGTAAGATTCATCACTTCATTTGCAGAAAGAAGCTCTTTTCGGAAAACATCAAAATTTTTCGCATCGGCGCAAATATTCATTTCTGACAAGAGAGAAGAAAAAGAAAATTCCATTATATCGGCGCTCCTTAAAAGATTTTTTACGAATACTTATTCTTCGATTTCATGTAATTTTTTAAGAGTTTTTATAAGGAAAAATGCGCACATAAGCACGGAAACGAGTTCGGAAATCGGAAATGAAAGCCATACAAGATTCAGCTTTCCCGTCTTTGAAAGAAGCCATGCCGACGGGATAAGAACGACAAGCTGGCGACACACCGAAATAATAAAGGAGTGACTTGGGTTTCCGATAGCCTGAAAAACGGAAATGGATATAATACAGAATCCGGCAAGCATAAAGTTTATTGCAATAATTCTGAGTGCGGGAATTCCTATCTGAAGCATTTGTTCCGATGCGTTGAAAAATCCGAGGAGAAGTCCCGGAACGGCTTCGAATATTATAAATCCGCAAGTCATTACGGAAAGAGCCGTAAAAAGAGAAAGCTTTATTGTTTTTTTAACGCGTTCCGGACGGCGTGCTCCGTAATTGTATGCAATAATGGGAACCATACCGCTGTTCAGACCAAAAACAGGCATAAAAATGAAGCTCTGAAGCTTGAAGTACGCTCCGAAAACGGCTGTTGCGGTTGTGGTAAAGCTTATGAGAATACGGTTTAAGAAAAAGTTCATTACGGAGCCAACGGATTGCATAAGGATTGACGGAAAACCAACCTTATAAATACGGCGTGCAACCTCTGTATCCCAGCGGATCATACGCAGAGAAAGGTTGATTTCACGGTTGACCTTGATGTTTATGATAATTGCGACTATTGCGGCAATAATCTGTCCTGAAACAGTTGCAATAGCAGCCCCTGCCACCCCAAGTGCAGGAAGACCAAACATACCGAAAATGAGAATCGGATCAAGAATAATATTGATAATTGCGCCGATAAGCTGAGTTATCATCGCAAGAGTGGTTTTGCCGGTGGACTGCAGGAGACGTTCAAAACAGAATTGCGAGAATATTCCTATTGAAAAAATAAGGCATATAGAAGAATAGTCAACGCCGTACTCAATTATTTCTGCGACATCTGTCTGCAGAGCGAAGAACGGGCGTGAAAAAAGCGCGCCAATAACTGCAAAAATAACTGCAGATGCAAGTGAAAGAAAAATGCCGGTATTTGCCGAACGATCAACCATCTCCTGTCTTTTCTCACCGAGTGAGCGAGAAAGAAGAGCATTTATACCGACTGCGGTACCGCCACCGAATGCTATCATAAGATTCTGCAGAGGAAAAGCAAGTGAAACCGCCGTAAGTGCGTTTTCCGATATACGGGCAACGAATATGCTGTCAACAACGTTATAAAACGCCTGAACCAGCATTGAAATCATCATTGGTATCGCCATTCCTGCCAAAAGCCTGCCGATAGGCTGAGTGCCCATTTTGTTTTCGGGAAGAGTTTGATTTGTTTCCATTGAAGTATCCTTTCTGAAATCGCTGATTTCTCGTCTGATATTATAACTTTAATATTATATATGAAAAAAGCGATAAGGTCAAGTTTTTTGCTTACTATATTAATCTTTTCACAATGTTAAAAAAAGAAAAACTGTTCCACGTGGAACATTACAGATTTCTACAAATTTACGCATATCGGTTGTGATAAGATTAATATACAATATAAGGAAAACTCTACGTTATTTTTGGAGGGGTTACATATGAGAAGAGATGATGTTATAGTACGCAAGGACAAGATAGTATACCTGCCTTTGGATAAAATTTCTCCAAACCGTGCACAACCACGGCGCAGGTTTAATACAGAAGAGCTTCAGGAGCTTGCTTTGAGTATACGCGAAAACGGAGTACTTCAGCCGGTTACTGTGCGCCTTGTAAACCGCGAGTATGTTCTTGTTGCGGGAGAAAGAAGGCTTCGGGCATCTCACATCGCAGGATTACGCGAAATCCCCTGTCTTGTAATAGAAGTAGATGATAAAAAATCTGCTTCACTTGCACTGCTCGAAAATCTGCAACGTGCGGATCTAAGCTTTTTTGAAGAAGCGGAGGGAATGGCAAATCTTATGCGGATATGTGGTTATACACAGGAGGATGTGGCAAAAAAACTCGGAAAATCACAATCTGCTGTATCAAACAAACTCAGATTGCTCAAACTCGGCAAAGAGATAATTCTCAGGATATCTGATGCCGGATTATGCGAGCGCCATGCCCGCGCCCTTTTGCGCCTTAATACACGCGAGGAGCGCATAGCTGCGCTAAATTATATAATTGAAAATGAGTTAAATGTGTATAAAACCGATGAGTATATAGATTTTCTTTTATCAGGCAAAAATAACAAGAGAAGAGAGGTGCGTCGCGAAAGGCAGCGATATGTGATAAAAGATGTCAGACTGTTTTATAATACTGTTGACCGCGCCGTTGACACAATGCGAAGATCCGGCATCCGTGCAGATGTCGCAAAGGATGAAGATGATGTTTGTGTCAATGTAAATATAAAGATATTTAAATAATGTTCCACGTGGAACATTTGTAAGATTGTTATTGCACTTTGCTTTGCAAAGTGCTATAATAATATTATCATCAGGTCGGGTGAGAATGAAAAGCTTTTTTGATAAGCTTTTTTGGCCTATGGAGGTGGAATATACATGGCAAAAATCATTGCCGTTGCAAATCAAAAGGGCGGCGTTGGAAAGACAACGACGTGCGTGAATCTTGCAGCAGCATTGCATATACTAAAAAAACGTGTACTCCTTGTTGATATGGATCCACAGGGACATTCAAGCATCGGCTTTGGAGTAAATAAGCATGACAAGCTTCCCACAGCATATGATCTGATTGCAGATACAGCTTCCGCGGCAGAAATCATCAGAAAAACACCTTACGGAGATTTGCTTCCGGCGAGTACAAATCTTGCGGCGGCAGAGGTTGAGCTTGTTTCGATGGACAAGCGGCATTTTGTTCTTCGTGATGCACTGAATACAGTTTCGGACAGATACGATTTTATAATAATCGACTGTCCCCCTGCCTTGGGTATGCTCACAATAAATTCGTTGTGTGCGGCAGATTCGGTAATTGTTCCGGTAGATTGCGGATTTTATGCGCTTGAGGGTCTTTCTGCACTGACAAGCACTATGGCAACGTTGAAAAAAAGCTTTAATCCGGAGCTTGATATAGAAGGTGTTCTTCTTACAATGTTTGATTCGCGCACTAACCTTTCTGTTCAGATCGCGCAGGAAATAAAGCGCTTTTTCCCGCAGAAGGTTTTCTCGGTAACTATTCCGCGTAATGTGCGTCTTGCAGAAGCTCCGAGCCATGGGAAGCCGGTTATGGAATATGACCGTCATTCACGTGGAGCAGATTGTTATATGCGTCTTGCTGAGGAACTCATAGATAAAAATGAGGAGGTAAGAAAAAATGGCTAAAAAAGGCCTTGGAAAAGGTTTCGACACGTCATTTAAGGGTCTTGATGTTTTCTTTTCAAACGAAGAAAGCTCGGAAAGCGTTTACTGTCCGGGTGCTGAGGATAGCGGAAAAGGTTCGCTTCTGATAAAGCTTTCGGATATAGACCCAAATAAAAATCAGCCGAGAAAGCTGTTTTTTGACGATTCTCTTGAAGAACTTGCGGAATCAATTCGCATCCATGGGATTCTTCAGCCTTTGGCACTTCGCAGAAGTGAGGGCGGAAGATATCAGATTATCGCAGGTGAGCGCCGCTTTCGTGCGGCGAAGCGCGCAGGGCTAAGCGAGGTTCCTGCCGTAATTGTTGATGCAGACGACCGCGCGGTAGCAGAGCTTGCGCTTATAGAAAACCTCCAGCGAGAGGATTTAAATCCCGTTGAAGAGGCAGAAGGGTTTCGCGCGCTTATAGAAGAATTTTCGCTGACGCAGGAGCAGGCGGCAGAGCGCCTTGGAAAATCCCGCTCAAGCCTTACAAATGCAATGCGTCTGCTTGCCCTCTCCCCCGAAGCTCTCGCCTTGCTCCGGGAAGGGCGTATTGAGCGCGGGCATGCAAAGGTGATTCTGGGACTTTCTGATAAGAATAAGCAGACGGAAGCCGCAAATATTGTTGCTGAAAAAGGGCTTAATGTACGGCAGACCGAGGAATTGGTGCGACGTATGAATCGCTCGCTTCTGACACCTCCCGAAGAAACAGATTCTTTTGAGGTTGATTATGTTGCATCTCTTGAACGCGACCTTACAAAAAGCCTTGGGAGACGGGTAAAGCTTTCGCACGGCAAGAAAAAAGGAACGCTGTCTCTTGAATATTACGGCAACGATGACCTCGACCGACTTATCAAGATACTTAACAAAATTAAATAGGAGATTGCAAAAATGGACGAAAATAAAAAGAGTACAAAGCGATTTCTCGTTATTTACAGTATTGCGATATTTGTATTTGCAGTTGCGTTAATACTGATTGCATCTCTTTCTCAGATGCGTATAAACCGTGAGGCAGATGAAATTCAGGAGCGTCTTACAAATGCTGAAATTCTTGCCGCAGATAAGCAAACAAGGCTTGATGCGGTAATGACGGAAAATTCGCGTTTGAATGAGCAGATAAAGAAGCTTGAAACTGAAAACGAAACGCTTAAGACGGAAAACGGCACGCTCACTTCCGCAAAAGATACAGATGCAAAGCGCATTGCCGCATATCAGAAGCTTGCGGAGATGATAAATTACAAGCGTCTTGGAAAGAACCGGTCGCTGAAGAATGCAATAGAGGCTTTTGAAGCAGGTAAATATCCGGAATGCCTCAACGTTGCAGACCTTGAAATTTATAATTCCATAAAATAAAACACAAAGGAAAGTGAAAAAATATGTTAGACATTAAGGTAATAAGAGAAAATCCCGAAAAGGTTAAGGCTTCCCTCGCCCGCCGCTGCAAGGATTACGGTGCAGAGGTTGACCGTGTGCTTGAGCTTGATGCGCGCCGCCGTGAAATAATCGGAAAGAGCGAAGCGATAAAGGCTTCACAGAATGCGGAATCAAAAAAGATTCCGATGCTCAAAAAGGCAGGAGAAGACACAACGGCAATTTTTGCAGAGCTTAAAAAGCTTGGTGATGAGGCAAAGGCGCTTGAAGCAGAGCTTCGCGAGGTAGAAGAAGAGCTTAATGCTGCAATTCTCGTCATTCCGAACACCCCCAATGATTCCATCCCCGACGGTCCGGATTCTGACAGCAATGTTGAGGTAAGAAGAAGCGGAACTCCGCGCGAGTTTGACTTCACCCCGAAAGCTCACTGGGACCTCGGCGAAGAGCTTGGTATTCTTGACCCGTCAACTGCGGCAAAGGTTACGGGAACCCGTTTCCATTTCTACAAAGGTGCAGGTGCCGCATTGGAGCGTGCAGTTATAAACTTCTACCTTGATACTCACACAAGCCGCGGATATACCGAGGTTTTCCCGCCGTTTATGGTAAACCGCGCATCAATGACCGGCACAGGTCAGCTTCCTAAGTTTGAAGAGGATGCATTCCACCTTGGCCGTGAGGATTACTTCCTTATCCCGACAGCTGAGGTTCCGGTAACAAATATGCACCGTGATGAGATCCTTGACGGTGCAGACCTTCCGATTAAATACTGTGCATATTCTGCTTGCTTCCGTGCAGAAGCAGGAAGCGCAGGACGTGATACACGCGGTCTTATCCGTCAGCATCAGTTTAACAAGGTTGAGCTTGTTAAGTTTGCAAATCCGGAAAATTCATATGAGGAGCTTGAAAAGCTCACTGCAGATGCAGAGTTTGTTCTTTCCTCCCTTGGCCTCCCCTATCGTGTTGTAACGCTTTGCGCAGGAGACCTTGGCTTCTCCTCCGCAAAGACGTACGATGTTGAAGTTTGGATGCCGTCTTATGACAGATACCTTGAAATCTCCTCCTGCTCGAACTTCGAGGATTATCAGGCTCGCCGCGCGTCAATCAGATTCCGTCCGGAGCCGGGAGCAAAGCCGCAGCTTGTTCACACGCTCAACGGTTCGGGTGTTGCAATTGGAAGAACCGTTGCTGCAATTCTTGAAAATTATCAGAATGAAGATGGCTCAATCACTGTTCCGGAAGTTCTCCGCAAGTACATCGGAAAAGATGTTATCCGATAACAAATAGTAATAAGTAAGATAAAAACAACGCTGTGTTTTCGAAACACAGCGTTGTTTTGTTGTCATATTTAGTTTTCTTCTTTATAAAGACGCTTAATAGCGTGAATAACATCGAGTCCATACTCACCTGTTACAACTGCTTCCTTACTTCCCTCTCGGAGAACACGGCAGACATCCTGAATCTGATATGTCATACCCGGAACGTGTTCTACCTCGACATTCTTGAAGACGCCGTCTTCGCCGCAGTAAGAAAGAGGGCTTGTTCCGCCGATGCGGATTTCACCTTTTGTGAGATACAGAGAAACCGTATTGCAGCTTGCGGGAACGTGTCCGATAAGGTTGAGCGTACCGGTAACGCCGTTTGCCATCTTTACAAATGCCTGACCGCTGTCTTCGCAGTCATAGCCTTCGCGGATATGTACATTTCCGTGAATCTCTGCAACGTCAGAGTCTGTAAAGAACTTCATCTTGTCGAGACAGTGGGCGCCAAGGTTTATCATAATTCCGCCACCGGACATTTTTTTGGTAAGGAACCACTTCGGACGGTCATCGGAGAAGTAGTTCATATTTCTTGTTTCATGGAAGCTTACAAGCTCACCAAGCTCACCGGACTGGATAAGTTTTTTAGCATAGATGTTAGCAGGCATATATCTCTGAAGATGTCCTACCCAGAACATAACATCGTTTTTCTTGCAGCAGTCAATCATCTTCTGGCAGTCTTCACTGTCAAGTCCCATCGGCTTCTCGAGGAAAACGTTGACTCCGCGCTCTGCGCAGTAGCAGGTAGCCTCGCCGTGAAGACCGTGAGGGAGAGTGATTATTGCGATATCTATTTCATCTTTGAGCTCGTCAATCATTTTTTTGTAATCCGTATACGGTTTTGCGCCCGTAAGTTCACAAACATGATTTAAATTCGGTTCTGAAAGGTCACAAGCGGCGACAATGGAGGCATCATCAATTGTTTCGAACGCGTGGATATGCCCCGAGCTTATTTTTCCACAGCCGATAAGTGCGGCTTTAATCATAATAAAAACAACCCCTTTTAAAATTAGGAAAATTAATCAATTATATCTATTGTACCACAAACAAAAAGCGCTTGCAACATAAAAAATAGCATAAATGGGAAAAATTATTTATATAGCCTCTGTTCGTATTCGTGTCTTTCCCGTAAATGCTTTTTTCTGTATTTATCCAGCTCATCCGAAGGAATATCCACGGAAATATATTTATTGCACAGCCCTATTTCGTTGATGGATATACTATCTAAAATGCAGGTGTCCTCTTTCCAGTAAATACATAAATCATTATTACATTTCATGGTATCGTCTCCTCTACATTATAATTACCTATATATAGGGTAAACTAAAATACGGGAAATGTCAAGAGGGTAACCCTTTGGTAAAATATTATTGGAGGGGAGAGCATGAACGAAATTAACAGTATTGTTGACTTTAAGGAATATGGCAGAGTTCGGTTAAAGCTTTCTGAAATGATGGATAAAAGAGGAATAACAAGAAATAAGATGAGAACTCTTACCGGAATTAAGTATGACGTTATTGACAGATACTATAAAGCTGAAAACGTTGAAAGAGTAGATTTGGATTTTTTAGCAAAGGCATGTTATGTATTGGACTGCGCCGTTTCTGATTTATTGGTATACGAAAAATAACCGTGTGTCTTAAAGCACACGGTTATTTTCATTTAGTTATGCTCACTTTGGTTTACAAGAAACCTCCTTAAATATAGCGGACTTTTTATTTCATTGCAAGGCTTGAGTTGAGAAGTGAAGAGCTATAGAGGAACAGCACATCGCTGTTTTGGAAATCCACAAATGAGCCTATCATAGCGCTTTGGATATATCGGATATCCACAAGCGTTATTTTGCTGTAAGCCGGAACAAGAAGCGGAGCAAGGCTTGAGGCGTAAGAATCGCGGAAGATAACAAGCTCGCGCTTTTCTTTCGCGGCAGGGTTTTCCACTACTAGCAGAGCGTTGTTGCCTGAGAGGAACAGCTCATACGGGTCGCGCCCGTTTGCCTTTTCAAAATTATACACATACGAGTTCTCGGGACGTCCCGTGTCGAAGCTCGTCACGGAAACATTATTTAAAATATCGTTCGTGAGATATTTTATTGTGTCAGGAGAAACTTTCATTGCTGACTGTCCGGCATATACACCGTAAAACGGCACGTCAAGGACATTCTCAGTATACTCTGCAGAAATATCCGCTCCCATCTCGGAGGCAATGTGCTCTGCTATATCGCGGATGCACTCCTGTCGCCAGTGTGAATCCGTGCGGTAGAAATCATCAAGAGACAAAAGCGGAAAAACGTCAATATAGTTCATATACGGCGTTTTTTCTTTCATATATGATACAAGTGCTGAATAGTCGAGCTTTAACGTATCAAGGAAAAAGTTCTTGTCCGGCACGATCGAGAAGTATACATTTGTGTTTGCATTCCGAAGAAACGTATCGTAAATGAATTGAAAGCGTTCCGATGCATGATCAAGCATCGGCGTATTCATAGGATAGTCAAGCTTCGTGAGATGCCCGTCTTTTATTATAACTCCGTTGTTATCGGAAAGATTGAAAGCATATTTTGAGGTATAAGCCTTTATCGCGCGGAATGCATCACGGAACGGAAATGCATCAGTTGCATATTCTTCAAAACCGTTTGAAAAATCGCCGGAGAAGATGCTTTCCGCAGAAAGCTCCGGCATCGGAGCAAGAACACGCCGTTCGCTTTCTGAAAAGTCACTTTTTGGATAAAACCAGACAAAAAGAGTCAGTACGGCGAAAAGAAGAGCGGATGAAATCCATGTTATTTTATTTTTCACAACAACACCCTCCTAAAATCTGAAATACAGGAACGGATTGAAAGAGCCGTCAACGAGATATGCTGTAATCAAAATCAAAAGAATGCACAGCACCGGCGCTTCAAGCAAAGAAAGACGCCGCCCAAGCTGCGTTTTTCCGATAAAATGCTTTAACGCAGGGGTTGAGCCGATAATCGCAACGGCAAAGAGCGGTGCATATGAGCGCAGATAATAGAAAAACTCTGCATTTGCGAGAGGATACTCCCCTGCCCCGAACATTGCACCGATATAAGACAGTGCGTCCGGGAGAGTTTTTGCATCGAAGATAACAAAGCTTATAAGAACAAATAGAAAAACATATAAATGAGCAACTATACGGTTTTTATCAATATATCTGCCAAGAAAGAGCTTTTCGGCAAGAAGCAGGACTGCAAAGTAAAGTCCCCACACCGCAAAGGTCCATTCCGCACCGTGCCAGAAGCCCGTAAGACACCACACAACGAGGATGTTGAATATAAAACGACCTTTTTTTACGCGGTTTCCGCCGAGCGGGATATAAACATAGTCGCGGAACCACGAGCCGAGTGAGATATGCCAGCGACGCCAGAATTCGGAGATGCTTTTTGAAATAAACGGATAGTTGAAGTTTTCCATAAATTTAAAGCCGAATATACGCCCGAGACCTATCGCCATATCGGAGTAACCGGAAAAATCAAAATATACGTGAAGCGTAAATGCAATTGCATACATCCAGAAAAATGCGACGGATTTATCCTGAGATGCGTGAAAGATTTTTACAAGCTCACCAAGCTGATTTGCTATAAGAATCTTTTTTGAAAGACCAAGGATGAGACGGCGTGCGCCGTATGAAAAATCCCCTGAGGAGCTTGTCCGGTCAGAAAGAGAGTGTTCCACATCAATATAGCGCACAATCGGACCTGCAATAAGCTGTGGAAACATTGTTATATATGCTGCAAGGTTAATAGGATTTCTTTGTGCAGGAACATCGCCGCGGTAAACATCAACGGTATAACTTAAAATCTGAAAGGTATAAAAGCTGATACCAATAGGAAGAGCAATGCCGAGAAGCGGGATTGAGAGACCGGTGGCGGCATTTATATTGCTGATAAAGAAATCGGCGTATTTGAAATAGAGAAGCGAAGAAAGCGAAACAGTAACAGAAAGAACAAGAAGAACGCGTGAAGCGGTTCGTTTGCGATATTTTTCAATTCCGAGCGCAAAAAAATATCCGCACGCGATTGTGCCGAGCATAAGGAACACATATATCGGCTCTCCCCACGCATAAAAGACAAGGCTTGAGAGAAAAAGCGTTGTATTCCGGAGCTTCTTGGGCGACAGAAAGTAGAGAAGAAGAACTGCGGGGAGAAAGTAATACAGGAAAGGTATGCTTGAAAAGAGCATATAAAGACCTCCTTTTGTGTGACGGTTTAAATTACCACCGCCGTTAGGCGGTGGTAATTATATTCGGTCTTATTCTTCAAAGGCTTTCGGGCACATAAGGAAGAATACCTTATTGCCGTTTTTTTCAACAATTGTCTGCTCGGCTTCTGTACAGATGTTCCAGCGCGGATTTGCCGCACCTTTGAGCGTGCTGACAAAAGCATCTGCAGCGGATGCATCGGAAAGCTCAAATACATAACCTACAAACGGGATTGTGCCGATAGCGGGGGCAAACATATATCCGCTTGAGAATCCGCGGATTTCCGTATTGTCAAAGCCGGTGAGAAGACCTTCTTCTACCGGGACAACGCCGCCCATAAACTGGATTGAGCTGTGGGAGAGAACTGCGTTTGCAATTTCCTCTGCGCTCTTTCCGGAGTTTGCACGCCATACAGCAGCAAGGGTTTCACCAACGGTTCCGCCGGAGGGCTTAGTGTTGCTTTCCGGTGCGGGAGCAGGAGCAGGAGCTGGTGCAGGCTCAGCCGGCTTCTCGGCAGGTTTTTCTGCCGGCTTTTCTGTGGGCTGCGCAGGCTTCTGTGTATCTGCAGGCTTGCTCTGCTCAGGCTTCTTTGAAGGCTTCGGTGATGAAACCGGCTTCTTTTCCTCTTCAGGTGCTTTTTCCGGAGCTTTTTCTTCCTCTTTTTCTACTTCCTCGGTTTCGACCTTAGCATCGGAAGCC
This sequence comes from Eubacteriales bacterium, assembly GCA_045539475.1. Classification (GTDB taxonomy): domain Bacteria; phylum Bacillota; class Clostridia; order Oscillospirales; family JAAYXM01; genus SIG480. The sequence goes on from JAZQFJ010000015.1 coordinate 35,223, forward strand.
TCGTCTTCTGTCGGCTTTCCGCTTACATCATCCGTGTTGGATGCGGGAATATCGGTTACGATATTTTCGTTTTCGGGGGAACCTTCGGGTTTTTCCTCTCCGCGGCAAGCCGCAAGAGAAAGCGCGAGGGAAAGTGCAATAATCAGTGCAAGTAATTTTTTCATTTTTGTTTTCTCCTTACATATATTATGTAGTTACCATTATAGAATACCCTAAAAAGAGTGTTTTGTCAACTTAGGCAACCGTATATTAGATTGAGCTGCAGGATAAAAAGTTTGCAATATTAAAAAAAATATGTTACCATATAATAAGCCGAGGGGTTCGACTCCCCTCGGCTTGAAAGAAAGGTAGGAATTTATATGAAAAAAACAGTGATAACAGGTTTCGTGCTTGCGCTTTGTATAAGCTTTGCATCGGCCTCGATGATACCGGCTTTGCCTCAGATTATTCCGTTTGGCGCAGTGCGATTTGTTTCCCCTGTGCTCTCGTGCTCCGTGCAGACGCTCTCACTTGCGCAAAGGGCAGAAAAAGAACAGATAAAAAAGGAAGAGGAATATATTTCGCGCGGAAACGTTGCATATGTTGTGCGGGCAAACCAGCGTCTCAATATGGAAACCGGAAAATACTATGGAGAGCTTACTCTTATCAATGAGACGGGGCTTTTTGACGTGGTGACAGTTGAGGATGTTGAGAATTATAACTTTATGCCTGTATTTACAACAGAAAGAATTGGCAGAATTTCCGAGTGGGAAGGGAAATTCATCCAGTTTGATATGAGAAAAACCGATAAAATACAAAAGCTTGAGCCGCGCCGCAGTGCGGTTAAGAACGCTTTTAACGGTGAGGATGGGTTTTATCGCGTAAATGTTGTTTCGGAAAGAAACGGGATTTTGTCTTTCTATGATACGGCAAATGATGTTGATGTTTCGTCAGAACCGGCCGAGAGCCTTACATATCGGGAAAAAGGGCACGCGGTGATTGCGATAGACGGCAGTGAGTATGCCGGAGAGGCTCTTTCTAAGGTGTCAACCAAGGCAGGAGTTCTGCCGGCAGGTGAAGGGAATGCCGTAATTCAGGTGTATGAAGGCGAAGTTGTACGTGTTTTTTCATTTGCAGAATAGCCTGAAAATATATCTATGTGCATATTAACTAAAAAAATAAAGTTCTTAAAATTAAAAAAATAGAAAGAATTAGTACAGTTTTAACTGTAAAAAGTTGAAAAATACAACAGTGTCCATACGTTGTGGACACTGTTGTTTACAATTTGGCAAAATTCGTTTGTACAATCGGTATAGTTGACCTTGTACAAAAGCGACAATAAAGGTTTGGTGAATTAGATAATTTACTTTTTTGTGCCAAAGTGATATACTTTATTGGTAACATCGGAAGATGTGTTAAAACGTATAAAAATTTTGGAGGTATATATACAATGTCCAGTGTAAAGCTTAATCATGTCTATAAGCGTTTCGATGGCGGCGTTACTGCTGTTTCCGATTTCTGCATAGACATCGCAGACAAAGAATTTGTTATCCTTGTAGGTCCGTCCGGCTGCGGTAAGTCCACAACTCTCCGTATGATCGCAGGTCTTGAAGAGATTTCCGAAGGTGAGCTCCTCATCGACGATAAGCTCTGCAATGATGTTCCGCCGAAGGATCGCGATATCGCGATGGTTTTCCAGAACTACGCTCTTTACCCGCATATGACTGTTTTTGATAACATGGCTTTCGGTCTTAAGCTCCGCAAGACTCCGAAGGATGAAATTAAGCGCCGTGTTGAAGAAGCAGCTAAAATTCTTGAGATTGACTATCTCCTCGACAGAAAGCCGAAGGCTCTCTCCGGCGGTCAGCGCCAGCGTGTTGCTCTCGGCCGTGCTATCGTCCGTAACCCGAAGGTCTTCCTTCTTGTCGAGCCGCTTTCAAACCTTGATGCTAAGCTCCGTGCTTCCATGAGAACTGAGCTTTCTAAGCTTCATGAGCGCCTCCAGACAACCTTTATCTACGTTACCCACGACCAGGTTGAGGCTATGACAATGGGTACACGTATCGTTGTTATGAAGGACGGTTTCATCCAGCAGATTGCAGCTCCGCACGTTCTTTACGACACACCGGCTAACCTCTTCGTTGCTACATTCATCGGTTCTCCGGTTATGAACACATTCGAAGGTCATCTCGTTGACGAAAACAACAAGACATACATTGTATTCGGCGATGCAAAGATTGAGCTTCCGGATTCCAAGGGCAGAAAGCCTGAGGTTATGTCCTACATCGGTAAGGATGTTATCGTTGGCGTTCGTCCCGAGGCTCTTCATGACGAGGAAGTATTCCTCAACCAGTACCCCGAAGCAACAGTCGATGCTAAGGTTGAAGTTGTTGAGCTTATGGGTCATGAGACATATCTCTACCTCAAGAGCCAGGGCCGCGACTTTATCGCTCGCGTTTCACCGCGCTCAACAGCAAAGGTTGGCGACACAATCAAGATTGCTATCGAAACTCCGAAGATTCACCTCTTCGACAAGGAGACCGAACTTACAATCACCAACTAATAATAAAACAAATTATGAGAGAAATCGGATTTCCGGTTTCTCTCATTTTTCGGTTTTTACCCCAACTATTGACAAAGAGCCAAAAATGCATTTATCTACAATCCCTTTTTTGCTTTACAGCTTCTGATAATAATTTATGCTCGGAAGGTTTGCATGAAAACCTGCTTTTTCATATGCACGGCGCGCCGGAGCATGACCGTCATCAAGCCCTGTGTGAACCGTTGCAAAAAGCATTCCTTCTTCTCGCATTTTGTTAAGGACAAACTCATACATCTTCGGTCCGATACCCTTGCCGCGGATTTCGGGGTTTACTGCATTTCCGCAAATCTCCCCTGTTTTGGTGGCTTCATTTATTCTGTAGTGAATAAATCCGGCAACGGTATCTCCAACAAGTGCAATATAGCCGCGCCCACCGCGGAGACCGGCAGAAATAGCATCTCTTTTTGACTGCTGCCACCCGGTAAACTGAGATTCGTAAATTTCATCACCGAGGTCTCGGCGGAAAATTTCGCGGATGGGTGTCCACGCAGCGATTGCGATGTCACACGCAGCTTCTATATGCTCTTCCCGGGCGGGAACAATTCTTACTTCATCGGACATTCCGAAAAACCTCCTAAAAAGATGTTACATATATTATAAAGCATAAGAGGTATATTGTCTTTGTCCTTTTTCTTGAAAAGTTTATGCTTTTTCTATCTTGTCGAGCATATCGGAAAGAAGCTCGCCGTTTTTATCTTCTATTCTGCCCTCATCGCAAAGAGCGGCAAGTGCCGGATCCATCGGAATCTGGCAGACAGTGGAGATACCAAGCTCTGCCGCGTGTTCATGTATACGGCTTTCGCCGAAGATATAATGGCGCTCTCCGCATTTTCCGCACTCAAAATATGCCATATTTTCAACAATGCCGAGAACAGGAATGTTCATCATATCTGCCATTTTTACCGCTTTGTCAACAATCATTGTAACAAGCTCCTGCGGGCTTGTTACTACGACTATTCCGTCAACGGGGAGAGATTGGAAAACGGTGAGCGGAACATCGCCGGTTCCGGGAGGCATATCAACAAACATAAAATCAACATCCGTCCAGATAACATCTGTCCAGAACTGCTTTACTGCATTTGCAATAACCGGTCCGCGCCATACGACAGGGTCGGTGTCATTCTCAAGAACGAGATTTATGGACATTATCTGTGTTCCGCCGCGTGTTACGGCCGGATTTAAGCCGTCGTCGCTTCCCGTGAGGCTTTCGTGAACTCCGAAAACCTTAGGAATGGACGGGCCTGTTATATCGCCGTCAAGAATTGCGGCACGTTTCCCCCTTTTCTGCATTTCAGAGGCAAGAAGAGAGGTAACAAGAGATTTCCCGACACCGCCTTTTCCGCTTACGACGCCTATAACCTTACCTATTTTTGAGAGCTTGTTCGGCTCTGCAAGAAAGCTCGATTTCTCAGTGCGGTCTCCGCACTTTTTCGAGCAATTTGAGCAGTCGTGACTGCACTGTTCACTCATATTTTTATACTTCCTTTCAAGATATTACAGTTTCGCCGTTTTGGCGTAGTTTATAAACTTCATTGCACAGCTTGACATATTGCGCTCTTTGCTCCAGACAAGTATTACTTTTGATTTTATCGGAACAGAAAGCGGAATGCTCACAATATTCGGTATTGTTTCGGCAATATCTCGAAACATAAAACCGCAGGCGAAGCCCGAGGAGATGAATTCTTTTATCATATAAAGCTGTGAAGACAGATGAACGATGTTCGGTACAATTCCGGCAGCGGCAAATGCAGACGTTATAACGTCATACTGGATAAAGCCCTTGTCGAAAAGGATAAGAGGCTCGCCGCGAAGATCGCGGATGTTCACAGTTTTTTCGTTTGCAAGGCGGTGCCCTTCGGGAACACAGAACACGGTTTCCACTTCGCCGATTTCAATTGATGAAAAACGTGCGTGGTCAACAACATTTGTCGGAATAATGGCAAGATCCAGTGAGTCGTTTGCAAGCGAAGCAAGAAGGCTGTTTGCACCGAACTCATGAGTGGATATGTTTATTCCAGGCTCAATTGCACGTAAACCACGGTACAGCTTTGGCAGCTGAGAAATTCCGGTCATCGGCGGGATACCTATGCGAAGCGTGTTTTTATCCGCGCCTTTATCCGACATAATAAGCGAAACCCGCTCGGCGTGCTGCAGAAGCTCTTGCGCGTGATGAAGCAAAAGCTCGCCTTCACGCGTCAGCGTAAATCCCTTTTTTAAACGTTTGAAAAGAGTTACGCCAAATTCCGCCTCAAGCTCTTTTATTGCATTTGATATGGACGGTTGGGAGATGTGCAGTTCTTCCGACGCGCGCGTAATATTATTATACTTACATGCCGTTACAAAATACTGCAGCTGTAAAAGCTTCATACGCTTTCCTCCTTATTCTTTGGTTATATGTTGTATGTGCCCGCCTCAATTTCGCGTATCATATCAACACGTGCGGCATGGCGGCCACCCTCGGGGAGAGTGTCGAGGAAAATGTCGCAAAGCTCAATGGCAAGCCCCTCGCCGATGACGCGTGCGCCAAGGCAGAGTACGTTTGCGTCGTTATGCAGGCGCGTGTATTTTGCGGAAAAATGCTCCGAGCAAACGGATGCACGCACGCCGGCTACTTTATTTGCAGCAATGCTCATCCCTATTCCCGTGCCGCATACGAGGATGCCGAAATCCACGCTCTTTTCTGAAACGTTTTTTGCAACCTTATATGCAAATTCGGGATAATGGCTTGATTCTGCATTGTATGCTCCGACATCAACCGTTTCGATACCGCGCTCATTCAAATGGGCGATTATCTTTTCTTTCATTGCAAATCCTGCGCTGTCTGCGCCAAGTGCTACCTTCATTTTAATTTCCTTCTTTCTTTAATCTTTCAAGTCTTTCGCGTTCAGCTTGCGGAAGACGGATATACTCTGGTGAAAGCTCTCCGGCAGGAACACACTCTGCCGTTTCGCTGAGAGAGGCAACATATGCGGCGCGTTGATACCTGATATGCTCGGGAGCAAGAGTGAATTTGCCTCCTGTTTCGCTATGAACAAGCTCTGCGCCGTCGCCTGTGAGGATAACATCGCCGTAAGCGATAAGTTCTTCATAAAGCTCGGATATCTTTACTGCACGGTCAGGGCATATGCGGGAAAGCTTTCCGTTTTCTACGCGGAAAAGCGCATTGTAAACCTGCCCGGCACGCGCGTCCATTACTGCACAGATAATTTCCCCGCATTCCTTTGCACCGTATGCCGCGCACTCAAGCGTAGATACGCCGCAACACGGGATATCGGCACCGAAGGCAAGACCTTTTACTGCTGCCATACCGATGCGAAGCCCTGTGAACGAGCCGGGACCGTGCGTTATTGCAAGTCTGTCAATATCAGCAAGGCAAAGACCGGTGGTTTTAAGAAGCCATTCCACTGACGGCATAACGGTAACGCTGTGGGTGAGTCCGCAGTTTAAAAACACCTCTCCAAGGATTTTTCCGTTTTCCGTTATGCATACGCTTGCTGCCTTTGCTGATGCCTCTATTGCAAGAATTTTCATTAGTAAAACCTTCTTTTTCTATGCTCTTGATATGGTTATGATACGCGCGTTTTCATCATCTTCCACGCGTTGGATATCTATTCGGTGAGAAAAGCTCACTTCTCCGTCTGCATTTTCTGACCATTCTATCATGCAGATGCCGCCGCGGGTAAGATAGTCGTCAAACCCTATTTCGAAAAGCTCGTCTGCACTCTCAAGTCGGTAAAGGTCAAAGTGAAACAGAGGTGGGGTTGTGAGATATTCGTTCACTATTGTATATGTAGGACTTGTTACTCTTCCCTTTTCACCGAGTCCGCGGGCGAAGCCGCGGACAAATGCAGTTTTTCCTGCACCCATTCCGCCACGAAATGCAACGACTGCACCGGGTTGCGCCTCACCTGCAAAAAATTCACCGACGTTTTCTGTCTGCGTCTCACTGCGGCACAGAAATTTTGTTAAGGTATCAGATTTTTCAAGAACGGAAAATTTTCCGCTGTTTATATATTCGTTTAATTTGTTCATTCTTCCGTTTCCTCGTCAAGCGTTGCGAAAAATGTTTCAAGATACACCTTATGAACTGCGGTGATAATGGTATTGCGGAGCATATTTTTAAGCTCGGTATTTCTGTTTTTTGTTCCGCTCATTTCGGGAACTGCACGCCTTTCAAAAACACAACGCAAAATGCTTTCAAATTCACGGCAGAAATATTCATATGAAATCTCTGCAGTATAGCTTTCTGTCTGAAGCGAGATGAAAAGCTGAATGTTTTCAAGGCTGAGCACTGATTTTGCAACGGCGATGAATATGAGATACGCAATCTGCTCGCGGTCATATTGCTTTTTAACAGGGTTGTTGATAAGTTTTTTCTTTACATAGTTGCTTATCATTGAGCTTGTTATTGTTACCCCTTCGAGTGGAGCAAGAATATTTGAAATGTATTTTGTTGTCTGCTCCAGAAACAGCCCTACGTCCGGAATTTCATTAAATCCCGGCAGACGGAAATTTTCGATTTTTGAAAGCATTTTTTCTTTTTGTTCCATATTAGCACACCAGCTTTTGCATGATTGTTACTTTGTCGGGTAATCGGGGCTATGTTACGTTTTTCCTATCCTCTCCTGTCAGGGAGAGAAAAGGTTATTTTACCGGGTAGTCGGGTCTGTGTTACGCTTTTCCTATTCTCTCCCGCCAGGGAGAGAATAGATTATTTTACCGGGTAATCGGGTTCTATCATTATCTGCTTTTTATAACGGTGGTAATACATTGAAACAAGCTCGAGCTCTTCTCCGGAAAAGCGTTGCTTCGCCAGGCGGTAAGCCGCGCTTCTCTCTTCGCGGGTAAGGCCGCCTGCGATAAGTCCCGCAAGGTACTTTATGTCTGCCGCCGAAAGATGCGAGGTAACAAGACGTGCCATTGCGCGCTTATCCGCGCGGGTGATGGAGTCTGATATTTTTTCTGTCATTTTATCAACGGCTTCGGTGCGTTTTTCCTCGGAAGACTTTGTCTCCGTATTGGTTTCCGGCTGTTTAGTCTCAACCTTTTTCTTGGTTTCAGCTGCAGGTGTGTTTTTTTTCTCCGAAGCCGGCTTTGCCGGAGTTTCGGCCGATTTTTCATCAGAAGCTGCAACGGATGAAGGTGCGGAACTCACCTCTTCGGCAGATTCCGACGGAGAGGGTTCTCCTTCCTCCGGAAGCGTTACCTCTGCCATAAGCTCAAGATCTTCTACGGAAACATCTCCGGAATCAAGCATGGAGTCAAGCATAGTTTCTATCATCTTGTCCTGAACAAAGTTAAATGCTATGTTATAGGCTGCATATCCCGCGATTGCCAGCACAACGGCTATGCAAAGAAGAATTATAATGACTTTTTTCCACTTTTTCATAACTTGGCTACCTCTCAATTTACAGGTTTATAATGTTTACTTCGCTGTCGTTCTTAAAGAAAGCCGCTTCGCGTTCATGACACGAGAAAAGGATTATCTGCCTTTTCTGCGAAAGCTCTTTCAGGAGCAACAGTGCACGGGAAAGGCGTTCCTCATCAAAGTTTACGAATGCATCATCAAGCACTATCGGCGGAGAAGACTCTTCCGGAAGGATAAGCTCGCACAGTGCAAGGCGCAGTGAAAAATACAGCTCATCAAGAGTTCCGCGGGAAAGGAAAAGCCCATCACGGCGCGCGCTTGCAACACCTGTTGCAACATCCATATCAAAATCACGGTTACGGATTCTTACGACTTCAAAGGAGCCGCCTGTGAGCGCAGAGAAGATTTCCGATGTGCGCTTTTCAACCTCGGGAGAAAAACGTTCGGAAAGCTCAGCATCTGCTTCGCCGATGCATTTAATTGCAAGCGAAAAAGCATCAAACGAACACGTGAGCTCTGCTTCTTTTTTGTGCATCATATCAAGTTCGCTTTCCGCGCGGGAGATATCAACCCCCGAAAGGCGCTCGCGCAGTGCCGCGAGCGCAAGCTCAAAATTTTTTCTTATCGCCGCTTTTTCTTCAACTGCAAAGGTAAGATCTGCGAGAGAAGATGCGGGGATTTCGTCTTCTGTATATTCTATTGTGTCCTCGCCGCTTGGCTGAGCAGAATTTATGGCGTCTGCGCGTATACGCGCCTCGCGCAGGTCGGTATAGGCGGCTTCGCGCTCGTCTGCCATCGTTTTCATGATATTTTTGCCGTCTTCAGCAGTTGCAGCATTTATTCCGAAACGCAAAAGCATTTCTGTGACAGCTTTTTTGGAAAATTCAAGTTTTCCGGAAAGCTCGCTTTGTGCCTCGCGTTTTTCCGTCAGCTGACCGAGTGCATCATCAACACGTGAAAGCGCGGTACTGTAAGAGAAAAGAGCCCTCTCTATTGTTTCTCTGTCCGCTCCGCCATATCGCTCGGTAATTTCTCTGATGCATTCCCGCATTTCCCGCTTTCCGGAAGTGAGAAGAAGTGTACAGCCCGCTACCGCAAAGCAAACTGAGCAAGCGATACCTGCTGCAAAAACAGGCATATTTCCTGCCATGTACATTGCAAAAGCGCCACCGGCAAGAAGAAGCGCGGCGCAAAGAGAAAGAATACCGGCGGGGGAGACCTTACGCTTTCCGGATTGCTCAAGCCGCTCTGTATCAGCCTTGGCGCGTTCTCTTGCCAGCACCAGATTCATTCCTGCAAATGCACGGCTTTCGGAGATCTCTTTCACAGCGTTTTCGTATTCCAGTTCATCTGCCGCAAGTGTTGCCTTTATTGCCTGCTCCGAAAGTGAGAGACGATTGAGCGTTGATATGTCCGCAGAAAGCAGTTCGTAGTCCGCTTTCGTAGGGTAATTATCGTATTTTCTTATTTTTTCTTCTGCCTCGCGGAGAGCTTCCTCTGCACGGATAGAAACCAACCGCGCATTTTTTTTCTCTTCGGCACGGGCAATTTCTATGGCGCGGAGAAGCGCTTTTTCTTCGCGTGCATATACTGCAAGGCTTTCTTCTGTCCGTGCAAGCTCGTCTGCCGTGCTTTTGGCATATTCTATATCAGATATCTTTTTTGCTATTTCTTTTTCAAGGTCGCAAAGAGTACCAAGTCCGCGGGGAGAGCGGATAAGCCGCTGGCTCTTTTCAAGGCGTGAAATAACCTCACGGACGGAAACGGTTTCTTCGCCGCTTGATGCAAGCGAGAGAATTCTCTTTTCGGTATCTGCGTCGCGGTCAATATCAAGCTTTGCCTGACCGATAAATGCACAGCGGTCGTATACGCCGCGTGCAATGCCGCAAAGCTCTTCTCCAGTGGGAGCAGCCCCGCCGCGTGAGAGATTTTTTGCCTCAACTTTTGAAAACACGCCGCTTTTTCCGCTTGTGCGCTCGATGGAGATTTCATCGCCACCGGAAATGAGCGTGCATTTTCCGTACATCGGATTTCCGTTCCAGGGAAGATATCTTTCCTTATCGGGAATATATCCCGCTTTCGCTTTTTCGCGTGTTGATATCCCGTAAAGCATAGCGCGGATAAACGCACCCCAGGTGGATTTTCCCGCCTCGTTGCGTCCATGAACAATATTAAGACCGTCTTTCAGCGAAAGCTGTCTGTTGTCAAGCGACCCGAACGTCGCAAGCAGTTCTTTTATCCGCATAATGCCTTCCTTGTGTTGTTACTTATCGGTTTTCCGTGATGCCGTCTGTAAAAGTTTCAACTTCTTACCTATTTATCTGTCTTTCCCTGTGATGCCATTTGTGTGAGGTACGCGTTTATAAAGCCGTCGATATCGCCGTCCATAACTGCTCCGATGTTTCCGTTTTCAAAGCCGGTGCGATGGTCTTTTGCAAGGGTGTACGGCATAAAAACGTATGAACGGATTTGGCTTCCCCATTCGATAAGCTTCTGTTCGCCCTTGATATCCTCGATTTTTTCTAAATTCTCGCGCTCTTTTATCTCGATAAGCTTTGATTTGAGCATACGCATTGCAACCTCGCGGTTCTGATGCTGGCTGCGTTCGTTCTGGCACGCAACAACTATTCCTGTCGGTATATGCGTGATGCGGATTGCAGATTCTGTCTTGTTGACGTGCTGACCGCCCGCTCCGGATGCACGGTAGGTATCAACCTTAAGATCTTCCGTACGAACTTCAACCTCAACGTCATCCGTGATTTCCGGCATAACTTCAAGTGCGGCAAACGACGTGTGGCGGCGGCCCGAGGAGTCAAACGGAGATATACGCACAAGGCGATGAACGCCCATTTCGCTCTTTAAGTAACCATAAGCATTTTCGCCCTCGATAAGGATGCTTGCGCTTTTAAGACCTGCCTCATCGCCGTCGATATAGTCTAAGATCTTGTAAGTATAGCCATGGCGCTCTGCCCAGTGGGTGTACATACGGTAAAGCATTTCTGCCCAGTCCTGAGCCTCGGTACCGCCGGCTCCCGCCTGGAAGCTCATAATTGCATTGTTCGCGTCATAGTCGCCGGAGAGAAGCGTCTCTATTCTTGCATCGGCAAGTGCTTTTTCAAGAGCAGTTAAAAGCTCTCCGACTTCTTCGGCAGCCTCCTCATCCTCTGCCTCTTCCGCAAGCTCAAACAGTGCACGGATATCGGCAAGGTCGGAAACAAAACCGTCAAATTTTGCAAGCTTTTCCTTTATACGGGAAATTCTTTTGAGAACAACCTGTGAGTTTTCAAGGTCGCCCCAGAAATCTTCCGACTCTGTCTGCTTTTCAAGGTCGGCAAGTTCGTTTTTTATTCCGTCAATATCAAGCGCGCGGGAAAGCTCTTCAATCGGCGCATCAAGCGCATTTATGCGAAGCTTATATTCGTCAAGTATCAGCATAGCGTGAAAATTCTCCTTTTTACATTCATACATTATATATTTTACCATATATAATACGAAACGTCAAATTTTAAAATTGAATATTTTTCGGCATTCGGTCAGGATACGTTGAGGAGTCCGGAATTTTCGGGCGGATCAGGTAACGTAGTACCGGCATATGCAGAAAAAGGTGTTTTTGCATAAAATTTGCCGTAACTGCCCCTGTTTTAATGCGGACCGGATATGTAAAATTGACAAACCGATGCTTCGAGTGCTAAAACCGAACCAAAATTTGGTCAAACTGAAACTTTTTAAAAGTTCAGAATAAGACGCAAATTTCGCGCAAATTCGCTATTTTTGTTAAAAAATTATTACATTTTACAAAAAATGTCTTGACATATTCAAAAAAAGTAGTAAAATAAGATTAGCACTCGGGAGTGGAGAGTGCTAAAATGTAAAAATGTGAGGTGACAGCGCTTGAGTCTTAGTGACAGAAAAAGGCGAATATTAAAAGCCATTATAGATGAGTACATTGAAAATGCCGAGCCTGTCGGCTCGAAGATAATTGCGGCAAGAGGGAGGCTTGATGTTTCCCCGGCAACGATACGAAATGAAATGAGCGAGCTCGAAGAGCTCGGATATCTTGAGCAGCCGCACATCTCGGCGGGCAGAGTTCCGTCCACTGCCGGATATCGTCTTTACGTAAACGAGCTTATGCAGCCGCAGCAGATAAGCGTGAGCGAGGCGGAAGCAATCAACCGCGCTTTAGGAAGCAGGATGCGTGAGCTTGAAAAGATGCTCCGCGAGTTCGGGCGTCTGGTTTCTCAGCTTACGAACTACACGACCTACACGCTAACGACACACGCATCAAGCGAGACGGTAAAGAAGTTTGACGTTTTTCTCATCGAACCGCGAACCGCAATCGCCGTTGTGGTTACAAGCTCGGGAATTTTAAAGAACAAGCGTATAAAGCTTGGTTATCCCCCATCTGAAAATGAGATTTTCATAGCTACGCGTATATTAAATATGTATTTTACCGAAAGAACGCTTGATGAAATTTCGCTTTCTCTTATAAAGCGGGCTTCTGCAGAGGCGGGAGAGCTTGCATCGCTTATTGTTGATGTTGCGGAGTTTGCCGGTGAGGTGCTGGACGAAACGCGCGAGGGCGATGTTTATCTCGACGGTATTTCGCGTATTCTCAACCACCCCGAATACCGCGACCCGGAAAAGGCACAGGAGCTTCTCTCTTATCTTACCGACAAGCAGGGCATTATCCGTCATGCTCAGGAGCATTTTTCCGATGATGTGCTTCCCGGTCAGATTCGCTATTCAATAGGCACGGAAAACAATGATTTGCCCTTAAAAGATGCAGGAATTGTATACGGAACGTATGATTTGGGTAAAAATTTACAGGGTGTTATCGGTATTGTAGGGCCACGGCGTATGGATTACGCCAAGGTTGCCGCAAACCTTAACTATTTTATAACAGGCTTCAACAAGCTTCTGAAGGATTCGTTCTTCACCGAATAGGAGGTACACAGATAAATGGCTGAAAATGAAAAGACAACGCTTGAAGAGGAAATCACGGAAACCGATGCGGAAAAAGAAGCTGTCGGCACACCGGAGGAAAAAACCGAGTTGACTGAACTTGAGAAGGCAGAGATGGAACTGAAAGAAGCAAACGACAAATACCTTCGCCTTGCGGCAGAGTATGATAATTACAGAAAGCGCACGGCAAAGGAAAAGGAAATGCTTTATAACGATTCAACAGCGGCGGCTGCCGGAGCTTTTCTCGGAGTGTATGATAACCTTGAACGCGCGCTTGCTACTCCGTGCGCGGATGAGGGTTACAAAAAGGGTGTTGAGCTTATCTTCACCGAATTTTGCAACACGCTTTCAAAGCTGAAGGTTGAAATCATTGACCCTGCGGGAGAGGCGTTTGACCCGAACTTCCACAACGCGGTTATGCATGAGGAAAACGAGGAGCTCGGCGAGAACACCGTTTCCGAGGTGTTCCAGAAGGGCGCAAAGCTCGGCGACAGAGTTGTAAGACCGGCAATGGTAAAGGTCGCAAATTAAGATTTGCTTCAAAAAAGTGCTTGCACTTTTTTGAGAATTTAAAGTAAAAACATATCATTTATATAATTGGAGGTAAATTAAAATGTCTAAAATCATTGGTATTGACTTAGGTACAACAAACTCCTGCGTTGCAGTTATGGAAGGCGGCGAGCCGACAGTTCTCGTTAACGCAGAGGGCGCAAGAACAACACCGAGCGTTGTTGCATTCTCAAAGGACGGCGAGAGAATCGTCGGACAGGTTGCAAAGCGTCAGGCTGTTACAAACCCCGACCGCACAATCGCTTCCATCAAGCGTGAGATGGGCTCGGACTACAAGGTAAACATCGACGGCAAAGCGTATTCTCCGCAGGAGATTTCCGCAATGGTTCTCACAAAGCTCAAAACAGATGCTGAAGCGTATCTTGGCTCTAAGGTAACTCAGGCGGTTATCACCGTTCCGGCTTACTTTACAGACAGCCAGCGTCAGGCAACAAAGGACGCAGGTAAGATTGCAGGTCTTGAGGTTCTTCGTATCGTAAACGAGCCGACAGCTGCTGCTCTTGCTTACGGTCTTGATAAGGAAACAGATCAGAAGATTATGATTTACGACCTCGGCGGCGGTACGTTTGACGTATCAATCCTCGAGATCGGCGACGGCGTTGTTGAGGTTCTTGCAACGGCAGGTAACAACCGTCTCGGCGGTGACGACTTTGACAACCGCGTTGCAAAGTGGATTGTTGATGAGTTCAAAAAGGAAAACGGTGTTGACATCACAAACGACAAGATGGCAATGCAGAGAATCCGTGAAGCTGCTGAGAAGGCAAAGATTGAGCTTTCAGGTGTTACAACAACAAACATTTCCCTCCCGTACATCACGGCGGATGCAACAGGTCCGAAGCACCTTGACCTCACTCTCTCCCGCGCAAAGTTCAATGAGCTCACATCTGACCTCGTTGACAGCACAATGGTTCCTGTCCGTCAGGCAATGAGTGATGCAGGTCTTGCACCGTCGGATCTTTCAAAGGTTCTTCTCGTCGGCGGTTCTACCCGTATTCCGGCAGTTTCCGATGCTGTTAAGAACTACACAGGCAAAGAGCCGTTCAAGGGCATTAACCCGGACGAATGTGTTGCAATGGGTGCAGCTATACAGGGCGGTGTTCTTGCAGGTGACGTTAAGGACATTCTCCTTCTCGACGTAACTCCGCTTTCTCTCGGTATTGAGACAATGGGCGGCGTATTCACAAAGCTTATTGAGCGCAACACAACTATCCCGACAAACAAGAGCCAGATTTTCTCTACTGCTGCAGACAACCAGCCGTCCGTTGAAATCCATGTTCTTCAGGGTGAGCGCGAGATGGCTGCATACAACAAAACTCTCGGTCGCTTTAACCTTGACGGAATCTCCCCTGCTCCGCGCGGCGTACCGCAGATTGAGGTTTCCTTTGACATTGATGCCGACGGTATCGTAAACGTTAAAGCAAAGGATCTCGGCACCGGCAAAGAGCAGAACATCACAATCACTTCTTCCACGAACCTCTCTCAGGAGGATATCGACAAGGCTGTTAAGGAAGCAGAGCAGTATTCCGAGGAAGATAAGAAGCGCCGTGAAGAGGTTGATGTCCGCAACAACGCAGACCAGATGGTTTATCAGACGGAAAAGGCTCTTTCTGAGCTCGGCGACAAGGTAACCGAGGAGGAAAAGGCAGGCGTAACTGCTGAGGTTGAGAAGCTCAAAGAAACTCTTAAGGGTAATGATACCGAGGCTATCAAGGCACAGACCGAGGCTCTCACAAAGAAGTTCTACGAAATTTCCGAGAAGCTTTATAAGGAAGCGGCTGCACAGCAGCAGGCAGCACAGGGCGCTCCCGATATGGGCGCAGACGCAGGTGCACCTAACGGTGACAATGTTGTAGATGCAGACTTCACACAGGTAGACTAATCGGAGATGTAAAAACGCTCCGGAACACAAAAGGCATTTTGAAAATGCCTTTTGTTATGGGAAAACCTCCCCCTCGACGTACCTTTCGTACTACTTCGGGTTTGGTTTTCCCATTCCAAAACGTTTTTTCTATCCCCGAAGAAAACATAAACCCCCACAGAATAGGGAGATGATTCTATGGCAGATAAACGCGATTATTATGAAGTGCTGGGCGTGGCAAAAACGGCTACGGATGCAGAGCTTAAAAGCGCATACCGCAAGCTTGCAAAAAAATACCACCCCGATTTTAATAAGGATAATAAAGAGGCTGAGGAAAAGTTCAAGGAAGTAAACGAGGCTTACGAGGTTCTTTCCAATGCCGAAAAGCGCCAGAAGTATGACCAGTTCGGTCATGCGGGCGTTGACCCGAACTTCGGTGCCGGCGGCGGTGGATTCGGAGGCTTCGGCGGCTTTGAAGATTTTGATATCGGCGACATATTCGGCTCATTCTTCGGAGGCGGTGGCGGATTTGGCGGCGGTAGCCGCAGAAACGCACCAACCCGCGGCGAGAGTTTGCGCGTAAATCTCATTCTTTCATTTGAGGAAGCGGCTTTCGGCTGTAAGAAGGAGATTAACGTTACGCGCACGGAGCGCTGTTCATCCTGTGGCGGCTCGGGTGCTGAAAAAGGCACAAGCGCAGAGACCTGCCAGACGTGCCACGGCTCGGGAACGGTTCGCACTACGCGCCGTACACCGCTCGGTATGGTTTCAAGCTCCGGCGTTTGCCCGACCTGCGGTGGCTCGGGTAAGATTATAAAAACCCCGTGTAAAAAGTGTGGGGGTACCGGTAAGGAGCGCGCTACAAAGACGTTTTCAATCAACATCCCCGCCGGAATTGATGACGGACAGACAGTTCCGCTTCGCGGCGAGGGTAATGCGGGAACAAACGGAGGACCTAACGGTGATATTCTTGTCACGGTTTCCGTCCGTCCGCACCATATTCTCACACGTGATGGAACATCCATTATGTGCGATGTGCCGATTACGTTCACACAAGCAGTTCTCGGCGCGGAGATTGAGGTTCCTACGCTTGACGGTAAGGTCAAATACACAGTGCCCGAGGGTACGCAGACCGGCACTGTATTCCGCCTTCGCGGAAAGGGCGTTCCGGTGCTTAATACCACGCGGCGCGGAGATCAGTTTGTGCGCGTGAACATTGAAGTTCCGAAAAACCTTTCTAAGAAGCAGAAGGATCTTTTGCATGAGTTTGCAAAATCGGTGGGCGATGAGTCTTACACCGAGCGCAAAAGCTTTTTTGAAAAACTTAAGAAGAAATAAAAAAGAGGCAGATAATCATATCGGTTATCTGTCTTTTCTTTTTCGGACACGTGCAAAAGTTGCATATGAAAAACAACAACAATATGCAATTTTTGCATATTGTTGTTGCATATTTTAAGGAGAAGGTGTATACTATAATAGCAGAGGATTTAAAGGAGGGAAACTTGTGAGTTTAAAAGAATTAAGGCAGAGTAAGGGTTTAACTCAAAAGCAAAGCGCTGTGTATCTTGAAATTCCGTTACGAACGTATATTAATTATGAAAATGACCCGAAAAAGGTAAGATCGCAGAAGTATAAATATATGATGGGAAAGCTTGCTGAGTATGGGTTTGTTGATGAAGAACATGGAATCCTTACGTGCGAAGCAATTGCCGATGCGTGTAAAAAAGTATTTGACAAGTACAATGTGGAATACTGTTATCTGTTTGGTTCATACTCGAAGGATAAAGCAACGGAAAGAAGCGATGTTGATTTGCTCATATCGACAAAGATTTCGGGTCTTGCTTTTTTTGAACTGACAGAAGCCTTAAGGCAGGAAATGAATAAAAAAGTCGATATTCTTCATATTGACCAGCTGAAAAATAACTTTGAACTGCTTCAAGAAATATTAAAGGACGGAGTGAAGATATATGGATAATGTAAAAAACGATAAATATTATCTGGCTAAACTCCTGTCAGACATTGAGTTTCTTATGGCGCACACCGGGCATTTGCTTTGGGAAAATTTTGGTGAAGATGAAGTTCTTCTTGATTCTGTGATGTTCCGGTTGATTCAGATTTCAGAGAACACTGCAAGGCTAACGGATGAATTTAAAATCGCATACAAAAATATACCCTGGCTTGCAATCAGAGGACTTCGCAACCGGATTGTACATGATTATGGTGAAGTTGATTACAGAATAGTTTTTGAAACCGTAAAGGATGATATTCCCCTGTTGCATAAAATGTTAAAAGAAATAGAGTTGAATTAAAAAAGAGACAGATAATCATATCGGTTATCTGTCTTTCATCTTACTTGTCATTTATTCATCTCGGGGTTGTCCGTTCTTTCCATAAGGTAATCTACAGAAACATTATGAAAATCTGCAATTTTTATAAGCGTAGCCGTCGGAATATCAATATCTCCGCGCTCATAATTACTATATACTCTCTGACTGCATGACAGAATTTCTCCCATCTGCGCCTGTGTTATATCTTTGTCCTCGCGCAAATCGCGTATTCGTTTGTATAACGGCATATAGTCACCACTTTCAATTCAGTATAACACTATTATACATAGAAAGTTTTTCGCTATTGACTTTTAGCGAAAAATCCGCTATAATTTAATATTGCCGGAACTTCCGGCTGCTGCGACGCAAGCACATCCGTCAGTTTGTATATTCACAGACTGACGGGTGTGTTTTTGTGTTTCGGCATTCCTCTTATAAAACAAAAAGGTTATACCATTTATGCATACAACCGTTTGTTTCCCAAAAGTGAAAATCTATTGATTTTGGGAACTGAAGGTGGTATAATAACTTTGCGAGGTGATTTTCTGTGAAATTGATTGAAAGAAAGCAATACTTAGATAAAATGATCAATGTTATCGGAACTCCCGATATTAAAGTTTTGACGGGTGTACGACGTTCGGGTAAATCAAAGCTGTTGGAGGCTTTCAAAGCCTATGTGCAAAAAAACATTGCTGACGCTAATATTATTCATATCAACTTTAATCTGTCTAAGTATGATAACCTTAAAGAATACAAGGCTCTTAATGAATATATTGAAAGCAATTATGCAGAGGGCAAGGAGAATTTTGTTTTAATTGACGAGATTCAAATGTGTGATAATTTTGAGCTTTGCATAAACAACCTTCACGCAACCGAGATGTATGATGTTTATATCACGGGTTCTAATGCTTTCCTGCTCAGCTCGGACTTAGCAACATTGTTTACCGGAAGAACTTTTGAAATCAAAGTGTACCCATTCTCTTTTGTCGAGTATGTTCATTACTTTGGTTTGACAGACAAATATACTGCTTTTGATAACTATATGCTTGAAGGCGGTATGTCCGGTTCTTATCTGTATAAAGAGCAAGAGGATAAATACGATTATATCGAAACCGTTTTTGACACCTTGATTTTAAGAGATATACGCCAAAAGTATAATATTAAAAATCCTGCTTTGATGGATAGAATTTCCCAATTCTTGATGGATAACGTATCTAACTTAACCTCCGCAAGAAGCATTACAGATACTCTCACCTCAAACAAGGATAAAATCAATCATAAGACGGTTGGTAACTATCTGAATTATCTTTGTAATGCCTTTGCTTTCTATAAGTTCCGCAGATATGACATTAAAGGTAAAAAGTATCTTGCTTCTAATGATAAGTATTATTTGAGCGATCATACTTTCCGTTATGCCAAGCTCGGCACGAAAAACTTAGATAACGGCAGAGTGATTGAAAATATCGTTGCAATGGAATTGCTCAGACGGGGCTATGAGGTTTATGCAGGTGTCTTATATAAAAAAGAGATTGATTTTGTGGCACTTAAGAGAAACGAGAAGATTTATATTCAAGTTTCGGATAATATAACCCATCCCGATACCTTTAGGCGAGAAGTAGATCCGCTGCTAAAAATTAAAGATGCCTATCCTAAAATGGTAATCGCACGCACAAGGAACCCCGAATATCAGTACGAGGGTGTTAGAATTGTGGATGTGGCAGATTGGCTATTGAATAAATTGGATCAATGTCAATAAAGCAGACAGTAAAAAGAGAAAAAAACATAAAAAATGGTGAAACTCAAAACCACGATCCCTTCCCTGTTTCTATGTTTTTTCTCTTTCAAATTCTGCGTTTTTTCTCTTGCAAAACCGTTGACAAACAGTGCGGGAAGTGGTATAATATTTTAAAATAAATCTTTAAGAGCGGTACCGTGATGCCGGCAAGATTTGCAATATCGGAGATATGCAGGGCGCTTCCTGTATATATTTTTGTATGTACATCTTGCCCATCGGGCAGGATTTTTTTCATGTAAGGGGTAGTTTTAATGTTCGGTTTTTTGAAGAACAAAGCTGTTTCAAAGTTCATAGCACGGGAATGTGCGGCTTCCTGCATCAAGGCAGCGAAGGCGTTTCTTCCTTCATTCTCTTCAAAATATGCTGTTTTTCCCGGCTTCTGCGATGTGCATGTGCATTTTCGTGAGCCGGGCTTTTCGTATAAGGAAACAATCCTCTCGGGAAGCGAGGCGGCGGCGCGCGGCGGGTATACTGCAGTGTGCACGATGCCAAACTTAAATCCCGTGCCGGACAGCGTGGAGAATATCAGAGAGCAGATTAAGCTTATAGAGCGCGATGCATGTATTGACGTTCTGCCTTACGGCTCAATCACCGTCGGGCAGAAGGGCGAGCAGCTTTCCGATATGGACGGAATGGCACCGTTTGCAATTGCGTTTTCCGATGACGGAAAAGGCGTTCAGAATGACGATATGATGCGTGCTGCAATGATAAAATGCCGTGAGCTTGGGAAAATACTTGTTGCCCATTGTGAGGATAATTCGGAGCTTCGCCCGGGCGGATGCATCCACGACGGCAAGTTTGCCGCAGAGTACGGATATGTCGGGATAAACTCAGAGAGCGAATGGAAGCAGGTTGAGCGCGATTTGCGCCTCGTGCGCGAAACCGGATGCAAATACCACGTCTGCCATATTTCAACCGCCGAGACGGTCGAGCTTATAAGGCGCGCAAAGGCAGAAGGGCTTGATGTTACGTGTGAGACAGGCCCGCATTACCTTGTGATGTGTGATGAAGACATAAAAGAGGAAGGGCGCTTTAAAATGAACCCGCCAATCCGATCATCCCGTGACCGTGACGCACTTGTTGCGGGACTTGTTGATGGCACGGTTGATATGATTGCAACAGACCACGCGCCGCACTCTGCCGAGGAAAAGGCAAAGGGGCTTTCCGGCAGTGCGTTTGGTGTTGTCGGGCTTGAAACCGCGTTTGCGGTGCTGTATACAAAGCTTGTAAGACCGGGCACAATAACACTCGATAAGCTCATTGAGGTTATGTGCCACAATCCGCGAAAACGCTTTGGCATTCCTGTTGGAGAGGACTTCACCGTTTGGGATTTGAATGCAAAATTCCGGGTTAATCCGGAAGAGTTTCTTTCAATGGGACGTGCAACGCCGTTTGAGGGAGACATACTTTTCGGAAAATGCCTGCTTACGGTAAAAGACGGAAAACCGGTTTACAAAGCATAGACAGAGAATAAACAGAAATAAACTTTCGGAGGTAAATATACAATGGCTAAGAGAACGGATATTAAAAAAATACTTATCATCGGCTCCGGTCCGATTGTTATCGGTCAGGCTGCAGAGTTTGACTATGCCGGAACGCAGGCGTGCCTGGCGCTCCGCGAGGAGGGCTATGAGGTTATCCTATGTAACTCTAACCCCGCAACGATTATGACGGACACAACGGTTGCGGATAAGGTGTATATGGAGCCGCTTACTCTTGAATACATCGCAAAAATCCTGCGCCACGAGCGCCCGGATGCTATTGTTCCGGGTATCGGCGGACAGACGGGACTTAACCTTGCAATGCAGCTTGAAAAGAAGGGAGTGCTTCGCGAGTGTGGCGTTGAGCTTTTGGGGACAAGCTCGGAATCCATTGAGCGCGCTGAGGATCGCGAGCTCTTTAAGGAGCTTTGTCAGTCCATCGGCGAGCCGACAATACCTTCTGAGATAACATACTCTCTCGATGAGGCAAAGGCTGCGGCTGCACGCATCGGATATCCGGTTGTTCTCCGTCCGGCGTTTACGCTCGGCGGAACGGGCGGTGGATTTGCGTATAACGAAGAAGAGCTTATTGAAGTAGGGCTTAACGCATTCAAGCTCTCCCCCGTCCATCAGGTGCTTATCGAAAAATCTGTAAAAGGATATAAGGAAATCGAGTTTGAAGTTATGCGTGACAGCAATGACCACGCAATAACCATCTGCGGAATGGAAAATATCGATCCCGTTGGTGTTCACACAGGTGATTCTCTTGTTGTTGCACCGATTATGACGCTCAATGACCATGACCTTAAGATGCTCAACGACAGCGCGATAAAGATTATTCGTGAGCTTAAAATTGAGGGCGGCTGCAACGTTCAGTTTGCGCTTAACCCGAACTCCAGCGAATATTACCTCATTGAGGTAAATCCGCGCGTATCGCGCTCTTCCGCTCTCGCATCAAAGGCATCGGGATATCCGATAGCCCGCGTCACTGCAAAGATTGCTGTGGGTATGGCACTTGAGGATATTGCAATTGCAAATACCAACGCGGCTTTTGAGCCGAGCCTCGATTATGTCATTGCAAAGCTTCCGCGATTCCCCTTTGATAAGTTTGCAACCGCACCGAATACACTCGGCACACAGATGAAGGCAACCGGCGAGATTATGGGTATCGGCTCTTCCCTTTCCGAGTGTCTCTTAAAGGGTGTACGCTCGCTTGAAACAGGTGCTGACCACTTCTACCTCCCAAAATTTGACGGAAAGTCAAAAGACGAGCTTATCGACTATATCCGCGAATTCCGCGATGATAATATTTTTGCCGTTGCCGCGCTCTTCCGTCTCGGTGTTTCCGTTGATGAGATTTTCAAAATAACACAGATTACTCCGTACTTCCTCGATTGCATCAAGGAAATCGTAGACGAGGAAAAGAACATTGCAGACAACAAGGGCAATGTCGAAGTTCTCCGCAACGCAAAGAAGATGGGTTATTCCGATAAGTTCATTGCCCGCCTCTGGAATATGCCGGAGGTTGAAGTGTTCAATCTCCGCAAAAAGGAAAATATGTTCCCTGTTTACCGCATGGTTGATACCTGCCACACGGGCGCATACATTCCGTATTTCTACTCAAGCTATACCGGCGAAAACACATCTGTGCTTACCGACAGAAAGAAGATTGTTGTTCTCGGTGCAGGACCGATACGCATCGGTCAGGGCGTTGAGTTTGACTATTCAACTGTTCACGCCGTAACTACCATCAAAAATTCAGGCTATGAAGCCATTATCATAAACAACAACCCCGAAACGGTGTCTACCGACTACACCACTGCGGACAAGCTTTATTTTGAGCCGCTTACAACAGAAGATGTTATGAACATCATCGAGTTTGAAAAGCCGGAGGGCGTTATTGCATCTCTCGGCGGGCAGACTGCAATCAACCTTGCAGAGCCGCTCCGCGCCCGCGGTGTAAAAATTATCGGTACGGACTGCGATGCAATTGAGCGCGCTGAAAACCGCGACAGCTTTGAAAAAATTCTCCGTGAGCTCGGAATCCCGCAGCCGAAGGGACATGCCGTAACAAAAATCGAAGATGGGATTGCTGCTGCGGCAGAGATAGGCTATCCGGTGCTTGTGCGCCCGAGCTTTGTTCTCGGCGGACGCGCAATGCAGATTGTTTCAAACGAAGAGCAGCTTCGCCACTACCTCAAAACAGCCGTTGAGATTGACGAGGACAAGCCTGTGCTTGTTGATAAGTATATTCAGGGTAAAGAAGTTGAGATTGATGCCATCTGCGACGGACGCGACGTATTTGTTCCCGGTATTATGGAGCTTGTTGAGCGCACGGGTGTTCACTCCGGCGACTCTATAAGCGTGTATCCGACCTTCTCGATTTCAAACAAGGTAAAGGGCATAATCCTGCAGTATGCAAAGAAGCTTGGTCTCGGTATCGGAATTGTCGGTCTTTATAATATTCAGTTTATCGTGGATAAGGAAGATAACGTGTTTATCATTGAGGTAAACCCGCGTTCTTCAAGAACAGTTCCGTTCCTTTCAAAGGCAACCGGCTATTCCCTTGCGGATATTGCAACAGAGGTTATCCTCGGAAAATCTCTTAAAGAGCAGGGCATCTTTGACATTTACCCCGATGAGAAAAAGCGTTGGTACGTAAAGGTTCCGGTATTCTCATTTGCAAAAATCCGTGGACTTGATGCATATCTTTCTCCGGAAATGAAGTCCACCGGTGAAGCAATCGGCTATGACGATAAAATGAACCGCGCAATGTATAAGGCACTTCAGGCATCCGGTATGACTCTGCAGAACTACGGAACAGTTCTTGCAACAATCGCCGATGAAGATAAGGATGAAGCACTCCCCCTCATCCGCCGCTTCTATAACCTCGGCTTTAACATTCAGGCAACTGCAGGAACAGCCGCATTCCTCAAGGAAAACGGAATCAGAACACATGTTCTTAAAAAGATTTCCGAAGGAAGCGAAGAGATTCCCAATGCAATCCGTCAGGGTCACATCGCCTATGTTATAAACACAAGAAACATCGGCTCAAATGCAATGAAGGACGGTCACGAAATAAGAACCCTTGCAACAGACAACAACGTTTCAATCTTCACAAACCTCGATACCGTAAGAGTTCTTCTTGATGTTCTTGAAGAAACAACGCTTACAATCTCAACAATTGATGCTTAAAGGATTTGTGCTGTATGACTCAATCAATTTTTAAAATCATATCAAACACACCGCTGACATCATCAGTGTATAAGATGGAGCTTGCGGGAAACTGCGGAGACTGCGTTCCCGGCGGGTTTGTGAACATCGCGCTTTCCGGCAAATTCCTGCGCCGTCCGATATCCGTCTGCGATGTCTCCGACGGAATTCTTACAATTATATATAAGGTAGTTGGTGACGGTACCGCGCAAATGAGCGCAATGCTGCCCGGAGAAGAACTTGATATCCTCACGGGACTCGGCAACGGCTATGACCTTGCCGATTCCGGAGAGCGTCCGCTTCTTATCGGTGGCGGCGTCGGTGTTCCGCCGATGTATCTGCTTGCAAAGCGGCTTCTCGCCGAAGGGAAAAAAGTCAGCGTAATTCTCGGCTTTAACACAAAGGATGAAATATTCTACGAAGAAGAATTTAAAAAGCTCGGCGCTGATGTTTTTGTAACGACCGTTGACGGCTCTTACGGAATACGCGGTTTTGTAACCGATGCGATGAACGGCGTTGACTATACATATGTTTACACCTGCGGGCCGGAGCCGATGCTCCGTGCAGTACACCGCGTGGCAAAGACCTCGGCACAATTGAGTTTTGAGGAGCGTATGGGCTGCGGCTTTGGCGCGTGCATGGGTTGCTCGTGCAAAACGCTTACGGGATATAAGCGCATCTGCAAAGACGGCCCCGTTATGCGGAAGGAGGAGATATTATGGGAAGACTGAGCACAACGCTTTGTGGGATAGAGCTTTCAAACCCCGTTATCCCCGCTTCCGGTACTTTTGGGTACGGATATGAATTTGCGGAAATTTACGATATAAACTGCCTTGGCACGTTTTCGTTCAAGGGCACAACGCGTGAGGCTCGTTTCGGTAATCCCACGCCGCGTATTGCGGAGTGTACTGCCGGTATGATAAATGCCGTAGGACTTCAGAATCCCGGTGTTGAAAAGGTTATATCTGAAGAGCTTCCGCGCCTTGCAAAATGCTTTAATAAGCCGGTTATGGCAAACGTTTCCGGATTTTCCGTTGAGGATTACGCTTATACCTGTGAAAAGCTCGATAAAGAAGAGCAGGTCGGCTGGCTTGAAGTAAACGTCAGCTGCCCGAATGTTCACGGCGGCGGTATGAGCTTCGGCACAGACCCCGTCGCTGCGGCAGAGGTTACCCGCGCGGTCAAGGCGGTAACCACAAAGCCGGTTATTATCAAGCTTTCGCCAAACGTTACAGATATTGTTTCAATCGCAAAGGCTTGTGAGGAGGCAGGTGCCGACGGTATAAGCCTTATAAACACCCTTCTTGGAATGAGAATTGATTTAAGGCGCAGAAAGCCCGTCATAGCAAACAAGATGGGCGGTTTCTCAGGCAGCGCAATTTTCCCTGTTGCAGTAAGAATGGTTTATCAGGTTGCTCACGCCGTCAACATCCCTGTTATCGGTATGGGTGGTGTTGCAAGTGCGCGCGATGTTATTGAAATGATGATGGCGGGCGCGTGTGCGGTTGAGATTGGCGCGGCAAATCTTATCAATCCTACGGTCTGCCGTGACATTATAAATGACCTTCCGGCTGTTATGGATGAATACAAAATGGAAAATATCCGTGATATTATACGTTGTGTATAGAAAAAGGAGTATTTAAAATGGGAAAAGATGTAATCGTAGCATGTGACTTCAAGAGCGCAGAGGACACCTTTGCATTTCTTGACAAATTTACCGGCAGGAAGCCGTTTGTAAAAATAGGTATGGAGCTTTTTTATGCTGAGGGACCGTCAATCGTCCGCGAGATAAAGCGCCGCGGTCATAAGATTTTCCTTGACCTTAAGCTTCACGATATCCCCAACACCGTTAAAAAAGCGATGTCTGTTCTTCGCAACCTTGATGTCGATATAACAAACCTTCACGCCGCGGGAACGAAGCGTATGATGGAGGCGGCGATTGAGGGGCTTACCCGTGAAGACGGCACACGCCCGCTTCTTATCGCGGTAACTCAGCTTACATCGACCGATCAGGAGGCAATGGAGAATGACCTTCTCATAAAGGCGCCGATTGATGAGGTTGTTATGCACTATGCAAAGAATGCAAAGGACGCAGGTCTTGACGGCGTTGTTTGTTCCCCTCTTGAGGCAGAAAAGGTTCACACAAGATGCGGTAAAGATTTTCTTACAATAACCCCCGGTGTTCGCTTTGCAGACGGCGATGTGGGAGACCAGAAGAGAGTTATGACTCCTGCCCAGGCAAAGGAAATAGGTTCTGACTATATCGTTGTCGGACGTCCGATCACTGCGGCAGAGGATCCGGTAGCGGCATACGAGAGATGTGTGAACGAATTTATAGGATAAATTCGTTTCGCGAAAGACAGGTCTTCCGCGAGAAGGCTTGCACTCTGCTACGCGCACTCACTTTGTTCGCACACTTGCAGAGCGAGAAGTGTTTTTTGCAAGGCGCATGTCCTTGTAAAAAACGATCTGAATCATTTCGCATCTGCGGATGCGAAACTCTGCGAGGCTTAATATAAAAGGAGGAAAATATAATGGAAAAGTTAATTGCAAAGGATTTATTATCAATCAAAGCGGTATTCTTCCGTCCGGACGAGCCGTTCACATGGGCAAGCGGAATCAAAAGCCCGGTATACTGCGACAACCGCTTGACACTTACGGATGTTAAGGTCAGAACTGATGTTGAAAACGGACTTGCAGAGCTTATCCGCAAGAACTATCCCGATGTTGAGGTTCTTATGGGAACATCGACTGCAGGCATTGCCCACGCGGCAATCACCGGACATATTATGGGACTTCCCATGGGCTATGTTCGCTCCGGCGCGAAGGATCACGGACGTAACAACCAGATTGAGGGAAGACTTGAGCCGGGACAGAAGGTAGTCGTTGTTGAGGACCTTATCTCCACCGGCGGCAGCTGCATTGAGGTTGTAAACGTTCTGCGTGAGGCAGGTGCCGAGGTTCTCGGTATCGTATCTATTTTCACTTACGGTATGCAGAAAGGTCTTGACAGACTTGCGGCGGCAAACGTTAAGAACGTATCACTCACAAACTTTGACGTTATTGCCGAGGTTGCTGCAGAGGAAAATTATATAAAGGCTGAGGATGTTGCACGTCTTATAAAGTTCCGCAATAATCCGTCGGATGAAAGCTGGATAAAATAGTTTCGTCAAAGACAGGTCTTTGACGAGAAGGCTTGCGCTCTGCTACGCGCACGAACTTTGTTCGCACACTTGCAGAGCGAGAAGTGTTTTTTGCAAGGCGCATGTCCTTTCAAAAAACGATTTGAATTATTTTGCATCTGCGGATGCAAAACTCTGCGAGGCAAAAGGAGAATAAAGCATATGAGAAGTCTTATTGATATACTTGATTTGACAGTTGAAGAGATAGACGAGCTTATGCACGTCGCATGCGACATTATAAACAATCCGTGGAAGTATTCCGAGATGTGTCGCGGAAAGAAGCTTGCAACGCTGTTTTTTGAGCCGTCCACGCGCACTCGCCTTTCTTTTGAGGCGGCAATGCTTGAGCTTGGCGGAAGCGTTCTCGGCTTTTCCGAGGCTTCAACGTCTTCTGCCGCAAAGGGTGAGAGCGTTGCAGACACTGCAAAGGTTATGAGCGCATATTGCGATATCATCGCAATGCGCCATCCAAAAGAGGGCGCCCCGCTTGTTGCGGCAAGAAACGCTACGGTACCTGTTATAAACGGCGGCGACGGCGGACACTGCCACCCTACGCAGACGCTTACCGACCTTCTTACGATTTTCCGTGAGAAAGGACGTCTTTCCGATATCACAATCGGTTTCTGCGGAGACCTTAAATTCGGCAGAACCGTTCATTCGCTTATCCACGCGCTCTGCCGTTATACCGGCATAAAGGTTATCCTCATATCCCCCGAGGAGCTGAAGGTTCCGAATTACGTCAAAAACGAAAATGCATTTGAGTATGAAGAAACAACATCTCTTGAGGAAGCAATTCCGAAGCTTGATGTGCTTTATATGACGAGAATACAGAAGGAGCGTTTTGAAACGGACGAGGAATATGAGCGCTTAAAGGACAGCTATGTCCTCACCCCGGAAAAGCTTGAAAATGCGAAGGAAGATATGTGCATTCTTCATCCTCTGCCGCGCGTGAACGAGATAAGCGTTGCAGTGGATAAAGACCCGCGCGCGTGCTATTTCCGCCAGGTTGCAAACGGAAAGTATATCCGTATGGCACTCATTTTGAAGCTTCTTGAAGAAGCCAGACAGGACGGAAACCCTGCGCTTGATGATTCTGAATATATAAAGGGCGTTCACCGTTGCTTTAACCCGCGTTGCATCACATCATGCGAGCAGGAAATTGAGCATATGTTCAAGGTCTCTCATTCAGGCGCACACCGCTGTGTATACTGCGAAGCCCGCGCAAGAGAGCTCTAAAATCCGATTACAAAACGTAATATAAAGAACAAATACGACCGTGTGTCATCAAAACATACGGTCGTTTTCACGAAGATATGGCAAAAGCCCGGACGAATATGGTATGAAGCAGATATAAACTACACCGGCGGAAAAAGAAAGAAGCAGCGAATTGTATGGTCAAATGATGGGCTTATTTTTGTTACATACGATCACTACGAAACTTTTTACGAAATTATATGAAAGGAGATATGAGATAATGAAAGAAATACGACATGCAACACTCGACCTTAGCGGTTGCAAAACTTTGTATGACTTGCACACGCGGATACGTGATTCATTAGACTTCCCGGATTATTACGGAAAAAACTGGTCGGCTTTCTGGGATTGTCTGAGTGTTGATTGTGAGTATAATTTTATCACCGTAACCGGCGAATCAAGGGTTGCAGATATACTCAAAGAAAGCGTAGCGAAAATGAATGAAATTTTAGAGAGAAATAGGCGGTATTGGCATGGTCAGTTCGATTATGAAATAATCGACTGAGTATTCCTATCAGGCAGAAATGCAGTACAGATTATTACACCTGTACTGCTATATAAAACAATTTCCATTCACACACGGCACCCGTGCGAATTTTCCGCACGGGTGTTATACTTTAGCTTTATGTCAAATACTTTTTCTACTCTACGCCGCTTATAAAGCCTATTGTTTTATAGGCGGCGTTGCTATACCGGAATATTTCAGATTTCCGCCACGCGTTAGCGTAGGGTTCGGCGCTTGCCGACGAACCGTAACAACGCTACACATCCGCGAGGTTTATTACGGTCTTTCCTTTCTGTTTCATGTTTTCAGCGTATTTATATGCTCCGCCGACAGGATATTTAATATATGTAATTGCATATTCTGACTTCTTTATCATCCATTCGTTACGCAATGCTATCGCGTATTTCGGATGGCTTTTTTCTATCCCGTCAAAAACTATTGTATCAGAATAATCCATATATTCACTATACCTTTTTTCAGACGGCACATACGCAAGAACTGCGTTATATTTTATATGTGGATATTTCTTCAACAATTCTTTCACTGTCGCGCGGGCATATGCATCAAATTTACCCTCACATCCCATATAAAATGTATCTACACCGCAGTTTACTATTAAATCTTCAATCGTAGAGGATAATTTCTCCTTTATTTCCTCCGGAGTTTCCCTATGTCCGAAAAATGTACAAACTCGCATATCTACCACCTCAATATAATAACTCCTTATATAATAGGTCAAATTAACCCTATTGTCAATAGGTCAATTTGGCATAATAAATATGAGGTGTTGTAAAAATGAGTAGGTTGAGGGAATTACGCAAAGAACGAGGCTATACACAAATTAAAATGCAAATGCTTACAGGGATAGACCAAAGTGATTATTCAAAAATAGAATGTGGTAAAAGATATTATACTTTTGAACAGTGCGTAAAAATTGCCGAGGCACTTGGAACAAGTATGGATTACCTTGCCGGTCTTACAGATGAAAAAAGACCTTATCCCAGAAAAACAGGAGACAGATAACCGATATGATTATCTGTCTCCTATATTTATTTTTTTACGTCGGAATGGCGTTGCAAAATTAAACGCTGAGCAAAAGCCCGCGCTTTTCGGTTTCTTCGCGGAGGATTTTGCGAAGAATGGTAAGTGTATCTTCCATTTTGCCACGATGGATCATTGCGTTGAACCGCAGGGTGTATTTGCTTAGTATATATCCGGTGCTTTGTCTGAATAATCCTGCGCATTGCCAGATGCATCATATCTTACCTTGCGGATGAAGCTTCCGTCGTTTCCATATTCGTTTACGAAATATACGATAAGCTTTTCGCTGCTATCATAAATCTCGGTTTTTATGTGTTTTCCGCCATCATCGTAATGATAAATCCCGAAAGCGACACCTTTTGCATTATTTTCGTTATATTTAGATATAATTTCCTTTGTTTTTCTTCCGTTTTTGTCGTATTGGTATGTGATAAACCCAAGCTGAGTACCGCTCTCATCCAAAAAAGCAACCGAATTTTCGCGATTAAATATATCTTCGTATACAACATAGGAACCAATAAAATCAAAGCTTCCGCTCTCGGTGTTTTTTTCATAACTTTTCCATGTTGTGGCATACTCTTCCGAAGGCTCCGGCTGATACTCAGAGTATGCGCGAAGCTCATTATCCATATTGTATATATTTATCCTCAGAGTATTTTTGCCTTTATTTTCCGAACTGCACGCAGCAAATACAAGAAGCATTCCCAATGCGAGAAGAAATGTCAATACCTTTTTCATATGCATCTTCTGCTTCATACGCTCAATTTTACCCCGCGCTTTTCGGTTTCTTCGCGGAGGATTTTGCGAAGAACGGTAAGTGTATCTTCCATTTTGTCGTTTACGAGGACATAGTCGTAATGTCGCGACATTTCTTCTTCGTATTCATATCTCTTAAGACGGAGGTCAATATCCTTTTCTCCGCGGCCGATAAGGCGCTCACGGAGGACTTCTTTATTTTTCGGTTTTAAGTAAATTGCCACAACATCGGGCAGTATCTTTTTGAGGTTGAGCGTTCCCTCAACGTCAATGTCTTTGATAAGAACCTTGCCCTCGGCTGTCTTTTCCTCAAGAATTTTGCGGCTGGAGCCGTACATATTCCCGTGTATCGGGCAGGTTTCAAGCATCTCACCGCGCTCAACCATTGCGTCAAACTCCTCGCGCGTTACAAAGAAGTAAGGTCTTCCCTGCTCCTCACCCGGACGCATTGCGCGTGTGGAAACAGTAGTCATAAGCGTGAGATTGTTAAATTCAGAGAGAAGCTCATTTATAATTGTGTTTTTGCCGACTCCGGCGCTTCCCGACATAATAATAAGCATAATCGACACCTCATATTAAAACAGTTGTATATATAATACATTATTTTCTGCTGTAAATCAAGCAAAAACGTCGATTTTATGCTTGTAAGCGAAAAAGAATTATGTTATACTTAATAATGATTATATTGGGTTATTATGCTTATTGAAGGGAGAATGAAAAATGAAACGGATTGCAGCAGTGCTTTTAATACTTCTGACAAGCTGTTCCTTTTCCTGCCCCGTATCGGCGATACCGCCGAAAGAAACTAAATCGCTTATCTGCCTTGACCGGGAATACAACTTCCGGGCAAGAGAAGAATATCTTTCCGTATGCAGCTCATCCGACCATTCTGCAATGATACGTCCCGA
This sequence comes from Eubacteriales bacterium, assembly GCA_045539475.1. Taxonomy (GTDB): domain Bacteria; phylum Bacillota; class Clostridia; order Oscillospirales; family JAAYXM01; genus SIG480. Next base: position 67,024 of record JAZQFJ010000015.1, read on the forward strand.
CGGCTCATTGTGGATGTTCGGCGGAAATTACGAAGGTCAGCTTGGAATAGGCGATATACGTTATTCATACAATGCACCGATAAAGATTATGGAAAACGTAGAAAAGGTTAAGCTTAATGACGATATAACTATTGTCAAAAAGCGCGACGGCAGCGTGTGGGGCTTTGGCAGAGACATTGCAAGCACTCCGAAAAAGCTTCTTCAGAATGCCGTGGACGCTGCGGCAGATGTCGGCGCACTTGGTTACATAACCTCAGACGGCCGTGCATATCTCGCCCCTATCGGTGGTGCAGGAAGGCTTGACATTGCAGAAAACGCAGAGGAGATTTTTGTTGAATACAACGAGCTTGAAGGACAGGGTTTTTCTCAGGACAGCAGTGAAGAGACACCCGTCGTACAGACTTTCTACTACTTTGTTATCATAAAGCATAAGGACGGCACGGTCTGTGAATATGCCGTTGACGAAAACGACAAGGTCACGCGCCGGCTTCTTGCGGAAGATGTGCGCGATGTTTCTCTCAATACCTCAACTGCGGCATACCTTACCATTGTAAAAAAAGACGGAACCGTTATGTACGGTACGGCGCGGGGAGGGCTTAAGTCGGTTAATGTGCCGGGATGTAAAGAAGCTCTTGCTTCGCCGGAGGGATTGTTTGTCCTCAAGGACAACAAGACGCTCTGGAACATCGACAAAAACCTGCAGTACGGCGAAAAGGTAAAGCTCTTCTCTCTTCCTCAGGCGCGCACGGCGTTTATGATATATACGAATAACTCTATTGAGCTTGGCAGTACGGTGCGTGCGGATATTGATGCTTTCAACGCGATAAACCGCGCCGGAATAAAGTGCTATAATATGCCGATGTATGACGATATTTATAAAAAAACAATGGAAATCGTCGGCAATGAAACCGATAAGTACGTTCAGGCAAAGCTTGTGTGCCAGTGGATAGTAGACCGCATAACATATGAGTTTAGTAACCACGACCAGAGCGGCGTTGAGGGCTTCCGTCAGGGTACGGGAGTATGTGCGGCATACTCAAATCTCGCACAGATAATGCTTTCCTATCTCGATATTCCGATTGCGGATATAAACGGAGAGCGGCACGCGTGGAATATTGCAATCATTGACGGTGTTGCGGTGTTTATTGACCTTACGAATGCAGACTATAACCCCATAGGATATATGTTTGACTATCCGGCACTGACGTCCGCAAAAACTATGTGTTCGAATACTTACAGGGAAACGCCGTATGACGACTGGGCGGCAACGGAAATCCGCGGAGCATATGATTACGGACTTATTGATGAACCGCTCAATTCGGATATGCGGACTCCGATAAACCGCTTGCAGTTCTGTTCTCTTGTGCGTGCTGTTATTGAGCAGGCAAAGGGAAAAGACATAGATAAGCTTATATCAGAGCTTGGAAAAAGCAGTGTAAAGGTGAGCTTTAAAGACACAACGAATAAGGACGTTGCCGCACTTTGCCGGCTTGGCATCATAAACGGAACAAGTGAGACGACGTTTGCACCAAAAGAAAATCTGACGCGTGAGCAGGCAGCAAAGATTATGCGAGGGCTCGCCCAAACGCTCGGGCAGGATGTTTCGGCACCCACCCCGCGCTTTTCTGACAGCGGAAAGATTTCGTCGTGGGCGATTCACGGTGTGTCATTTGTGGCGCACAACGGTATAATGAAGGGGAAAACAAATGGCTTTGCCCCGCTTGATACGCTTACCACGCAGGAAGCAATAATTCTCTGCTTCCGGTATTTCGGCAATGTAAAACAGTAAATTGCAGCCTATAAGGAGGTATTTATATATGAAGTATTTTGTTATGCTCGGCGACGGTATGGCAGACCGTCCGATTGCAGAGCTTTCCGGCAAAACTCCGCTCGGCGCGGCAGTAAAGCCGACGATGGATTTTATATCAGAAAACGGTCATCTCGGTCTTGCAAACACTCTTTTTGAGGGGATGCCGACCGGGAGCGATATAGCCAACCTCTGCGTTTTCGGCTATGATCCGAAGAAGTATTATACCGGCAGAAGCCCGATTGAGGCACTTGGTCTTAACATTCCGCTCTCCGATGACGACACGGTTTTTCGCTTAAATCTTGTCAGCATTTCAACCGACGGTGATTTTGAGAACAAAACGATGCTTGATCACAGCTCGGATAAGATAACGAACGAAGAGGCATATGAGCTTCTTGATGCATTGCGCGAACGGTTTGGCACCGAAAAACGTAAATTTTACCGAGGTGTGAGCTACCGCCACATTATGATATGGAGCGGGATAGACTATAACTACACGATGATGCCGCCTCACGATATCTTGGGGCAGAAGATCACGGATTATCTTCCTGCAGGACCGTATGGCGAAGAGGTTCTTGCAATGATGCGCGAAAGCTACGAGCTTTTAATGGCGCATCCGGTAAACATCGCAAGAATGGAACGTGGGCTGCGTCCGGCAAACTGCCTGTGGCTCTGGGGCGAGGGCACGCGCCCGCAGCTTACATCCTTTGCGGATGAGCACAAAATCTCCGGCGCTGTAATCACGGCAGTTCCGCTTATAACCGGTCTTGCTCTCGGTATCGGGCTTGACACCTATGAGGTGCCGGATGCAACCGGTGATTATTACACAAACTATTCCGGAAAGGCAGATGCTTGCATAAAAGCTTTTTCTGACGGCCATGACTTTGTTTTCTGTCATGTTGAAGCACCGGATGAGTGCGGCCACGACGGGGACACGGAGCTCAAGGTAAAATCAATTGAAAGAATTGATGCTGAAATCCTTTCACCGGTGAAGGAATATCTTGACAAATCGGGAGAAGACTATCGCATACTTCTTCTTCCTGACCACCCCACGCCGATTGAAGAGAGAACACATGTTATCGCTCCTGTTCCGTATGTAATGTACGGCGCGGGGATAACGGAAAAGAGCGGGCTTCCCTATACCGAGGCAGACGCAGAGAAAACGGGAAATTTCGTTCCCTATGCATACAACATTATGAAGAGTTTTATTTCTGAATAAGAGAGGAAGATAGAAATGGCAAACGATAAGAAAGTTGAACAGATAACCGATATGGAGGTAGACTTTGCGCAATGGTTTACCGATGTGTGCAGAAAGGCAGAGCTCATTGATTATTCGTCAATAAAGGGTGTTTTTATCTATCGTCCTTACGGCTATGCTATTTGGGAAAACATCCAGGCGATTATGGATAAGGAATTCAAAAAGCAAGGCGTGGAAAACGTTTATATGCCCCTGCTTATTCCGGAATCCCTTCTTCAGAAGGAGAAGGACCACGTTGAGGGCTTTGCACCGGAGTGTGCATGGGTTACAACCGGCGGCGCGGATAAGCTTGAAGAAAGATATGCAATCCGCCCGACGTCGGAAACTCTTTTCTGTGAGCATTTTGCAAATGTTCTCCAGTCCCATCGTGACCTTCCGATGAAGTATAACCAGTGGTGCAGTGTTCTTCGCTGGGAAAAGACATCCCGTCCGTTCCTCCGCCACCGCGAGTTCCTCTGGCAGGAGGGGCATACCATTCATGCAACAGCGGAGGAAGCAGAGGAATTTACACAGACTATGCTCGGTGTCTATGCCGATTTCTGTGAGAACGTTCTTGCAATGCCGGTTACCCGCGGTCAGAAGACCGAGAAGGAAAAGTTCAAGGGCGCTGTTTCAACATATACGATTGAATGTATGATGCATGACCGCAAGGCTCTCCAGGCGGGAACGTCACATTATTTCGGTGACGGATTTGCAAAGCAGTTTGAGATAGAGTTTGCAGACAAAAACAATAAAAAGACAAATCCCCACGGCACATCATGGGGTGTTTCAACACGTCTTATCGGCGGTATCATTATGACGCACGGTGACAACAACGGTCTTGTGCTTCCGCCGAAGGTTGCGCCAATTCAGGCAGTTATCATTCCGATTGCAGCTCACAAGGGCGGCGTGCTTGAAGCGGCAGATAAGCTTCTTGCAACGCTCGCGGATGCAGGAATACGCACAAAGTGCGATACAAGCGACAATTCTGCCGGTTGGAAATTTGCAGAATATGAGATGAAGGGTGTGCCGGTAAGAATTGAGCTTGGTCCGCGCGACCTTGAAGCAGGGCAGTGCGTGCTTGTTTCCCGCGTAACCCGTGAGAAGAAGGTTGTAAGCCTTGACAATATTGTAGAAGAAATAAACCGCGCACTTGAAGAGGTACACAGCGCATTGTACGAAAAGGCACTCCGCAATCGCGAGGAGCATACCTATACCGCAGAAACCTTTGAAGAAATGAAGGAAATTGCCGCCACAAAGACAGGCTTTGTAAAGACAATGTGGTGCGGAGATTTAGAGTGCGAAATGCGCGTCAAGGAAGAAGCGGGAATGACGAGCCGTTGTATTCCCTTTGCACAGGAACATATCTCCGATGTATGCCCCATCTGCGGCAAACCCGCAAAGCATATGATTTACTGGGGAGTAGCGTATTAATGTCATTTTAAGGATAGCCTCCCTTGCCTAAAGGTTATTCCCCTGCGGGGGAAATGTCACCATAGGTGACAAAAGGGGGGAGCTACGGGGACCGCCGGATGGCGGTGGAGGGATTTCTGACGCTTGCGGCAGGCCGCAACATTCTTGCCCTGCCGGGCGGGCCTTCTTTGGTTTTCCCCAAAGAAGCAAAGCGAATTCAAGGGGGATTTCGATTTCCCCCTTGAAAATCCCCTTAAAACGAGCAGGGTTGCGACCCTGCACCCAAGGGGGTACCCTCATTACAATAGATTTACAGTTTACTTTGTTGATAATTGAGGTGTTTTTATGTCTACATTAAAAAACAGGCTGACGGCGATTGTTGAAGAAGCCTTTGCCGCGGCGGGATATAATAAGGAGCTTGGTGCGGTTACGTTTTCTGACCGTCCCGACCTTTGCCAGTTTCAGTGCAACGGTGCGTTGACCGGCGCAAAGATTCACAGAAAAAGCCCGATGATGATTGCAAACGATGTGATCTCTCATCTTTCGGAAAACGAGATATTCAAAAGCGTAACGGTTGCACCGCCGGGATTTATCAATATGATTCTTTCCGATGAATTTATTGCAGAGGAAGCGGCAAAAATGGTGGAAAGCGACCGCCTTGCACTTCCGGTTACGGAAAAAAAGACAATCGTGGTGGACTATGGCGGACCAAACGTTGCAAAGCCGCTTCACGTAGGTCATCTCCGCGCCGCGATTATCGGAGAGACTCTCAAGCGCCTTGCCCGTTTTCTCGGCAACGACGTAATCGGTGATGTTCACCTTGGCGACTGGGGACTTCAGATGGGGCTTATCATCTCCGAGCTTCGCCGTGAAAGACCGGAGCTTTGTTACTTCGATGAGAATTACACGGGTGAATATCCGGCAGAATCGCCTGTAACGATTGACGACCTTTCACGTCTTTATCCGCAGGCATCTGCGCGCTCAAAAGAGGATGAAGAGTTCCGTATGGCAGCTATGCAGGCAACGAAGGAGCTTCAGAACGGACGCGCCGGATACGTTGCGCTGTGGAGAAAATTCCTTGAGGTCTCCGTGGCAGACCTTAAGCGCAGCTATGCACGCCTTGGCGTTGACTTTGACAAGTGGCTCGGCGAGAGCGATGCAGATCCGTATGTTGCACCGCTTCTCAAAATACTCGATGATAAAAAGCTCACATATTTAAGTGACGGCGCGCTTATCGCGGATGTTGCCGAAGAGACCGATGAAGAGCCGATGCCGCCGGTTATTATCAGCAAGAGTGACGGGAGCCAGCTCTATGCAACAACCGACCTTGCAACGATTATCCAGCGCGCAGAGGATTTTAACCCCAACGAGATATGGTATGTTGTAGACAGCCGTCAGTCGATGCACTTTAAGCAGGTTTTCCGCCTTGCAAAGAAGGCAGGTCTTGTAGATGACGATACGGTGCTTTACCACGTCGGCTTCGGTACGATGAACGGAAGCGACGGCAAGCCTTATAAAACGCGTGAGGGCGGAGTTATGAGCCTTTCTGTGCTTATTGATTCTGCAAAGGCGGCAGCAAAAGAGAGAATTGAAGCTTCTGAGGTTGCAAAGGATTTGACTGATGCCGAGCGTGACGATGTTGCCGAGAAGATAGGCATTGCGGCGATAAAGTTCGGCGATCTCATAAACCACCGTGCTCGTGACTATATATTTGATCTTGACCGTTTCCTTGCAACCGAAGGAAAAACAGGTCCGTATCTTCAGTATACGGTTGTGCGTATAACAAGCCTGCTTAACAAGGCTATGGCGGCAAACGCTGTTCCCGGAAAGCTGCTTCCCCCGCAGAGTGATACAGAGCGCGAGCTTCTTATAAAGCTTTTCTCCGTCGGAGATGTGCTTTTGCGTGCGTTTGAGGATAAAACCCCCAACGCAATCTGTGAGGTTATGTTCGACATAGCAGGACTTTTCAATCGCTTCTATTTTGAAAATAAAATTCTTGCACAGGAGAACGAAGAAATCCGCGCATCATGGCTCGGTATTATCGAGCTTGTAAGAAGAATGCTTCTTATGCTTCTGGATATCTTCTCAACAGACGTACCGGAAAAGATGTAGCTTGCGGCGAGGGTTATTTATGACTAACACAAACTCAATTTCACAGCCGATATTTTCAAATCGTGCTCTCGTTTCGCTTGCCGTTCCGATAGTGATAGACGCACTTCTTGCAATTGTTGCGGGAATTGCAGACTCTGCGATGGTTTCTTCGGCGGGCGAGGCGGCGGTCAGCGCAATTTCGCTTGTTGATTCATTGAACATCATGTTTATTCTTATGTTCAATGCTATGACGACCGGCGGTGTTGTTGTAACGTCGCAGTACATCGGAGGACGCAATCTTGAACGTGCAAAATGCAGTGCAAATCAGCTTTTGTATGCATCCACTGCAATTGCAACGGTGCTTATGGTTCTTCTTTTGTGCTTTATCCCGCAGATTATAGATCTTGTTTACGGAACGCTTGAAACAGAGGTATTTCAAAACGCAAAAACATACTTTTTCTGGACGCTCCTGGGATATCCGTTTTTCGCAATGGGAAGCTCATCCACAGCACTCTTGCGCGCTCAGGCGAAAAGCGGTGCGGCACTTATGCTTACCGGTGCTGTTAATCTTTTGAATGTTATAGGAAACGCCGTACTTATTTTTGTTTTTGATCTCGGTGTTGCGGGTGCAGCCATTTCCACAACATTTTCACGTATAGTATGGGCAACGGTTGGCCTTATAATGCTTCACAACAAGGATTTGCAGGTGCATTTTGAAAATCTTCTGAAGTTTAAGCTTGATTTTGATATTTTGCGACGAGTATTCAATATCGGCGGAGCAAACGGTCTGGAAAACGGTCTTTTCCAGATGGGAAAGCTGCTTGTTGCGAGCCTTGTTTCTTCTTTCGGAACAATTGCAATCGCGGCAAACTCCGTTGCAAACACGCTCTGTAACATCGGATGGACAACTATCGGCGCCTTTGGTACGGTGCTTCTCACCGTCGTCGGGCAGTGTATGGGTGCGCGCGAGCCTGAGCAGGCAAAAATGTATACGAAAAAGCTCGTAAGCTTTTGCATTATTCTTACATTAGTTCTTTTCGGAAGCGTTTTTCTTTTCAGAAATCAGCTTGTCGGCATATTCGATTTTGGCGAGGAAGCGCTTCGTGAGTCGGCAAGAATAACCGGTGCCGGTGCGCTTCTTACCATCTGCTCGGTGTATGCGTGGTCGTTTGTTCCGGTTGCGGCATACCGCGCCGCGGGCGATACGAAGTACGCCGTAATCCTTGCGGTGTCGAGTATGTTCACGTTCCGCGTGGGGTTGTCTTATCTCCTCGGGCATTTCTTCAATATGGGGCTTATTGGTGTATGGATAGGAATGTGGGCGGACTGGACGTGCCGCACGATATTTAACCTTTTCCGCTTCCGCAGCGGCAAATGGCTTACAAAAAGAGTTATTTAAATTTTTGAAATTTTTACCGGTAAAAAACTGCAATGTGTGTATTTTTCACGCATTGCAGTTTTTGGTTTGGAAGAGTAAACTCAAATTTCCGTTTACGGCAAAATATCCGCCGAAAAGCTACATATATTAAGCTTCGGAAAGGAGGTAAATATGCAAAAAACAAAAAAATCTTTGAAAATTTTTGCCGCTTTTATAATTTCTTTTTCATTTATAATAACGGCAAAAGCCGCAGACAAGCTTATCCCCCTCGGCCATACAACGGGCATAAAGCTTTTATGCGACGGTGCGATTGTGACAGAGCTTTCGGACAACGTTCCGGAAAATCCGTGCAGAGCCGCAGGAATAGCACCCGGCGATGTCATTAAAAGCGTTGACGGAAATGCAGTAACCTCAAATGACGATCTTCGCCGGATGGTTACCGAAAGTGAAGGGAATGAAATGACGGTTGAATATGTGCGTCAGGGAGAGGTAAAGACGGTTAAGATCACTCCCGTAAAGGCGGAGGACGGGAAATACGCGCTTGGAATCCGCATCCGCGACAGCGTTGCCGGAATAGGAACACTCACCTATTATGATCCTGAGAGCAAAACCTACGGTGCGCTCGGTCACGGTGTGACGGAAAGCGACACAAATGTTCTCATTCCCCCTCAGCGCGGCGCGCTTATGAAGTCAAAGGTAGACAGCGTTGTGCAGGGCAGCCCCGGAAATCCGGGTGAGCTTCGCGGTGAATATGACCTGACGAATGATTATGCCGACATTGCAAAAAATACGGAGAGCGGGATATTCGGAAAAATCAAGGACAGCGCAGAATTTGAAAAAATGGCGCAGTACCCTATCGCAAATAAAAACGAAATCAAGCGCGGAAAAGCGACCATTCTCTCAAATGTCGAAGGAGACGAAGTTAAAGAATACGAAATTGAGATAACAAGCATATATTTTGACGGCGAAAAGACAAAAAATATGCTTGTCCGCGCAACTGACCCTGAGCTTATTGCAAAAACAGGCGGAATTGTCCGCGGAATGTCAGGAAGTCCAATCATCCAGAACGGAAAAATCGTGGGTGCAATAACGCATGTTTTAGTAAACAATCCGCAAAAAGGATATGCAATTTTTATAGAAAATATGCTTGACGCCGCGGCGTAAAGAGGAAAAATAGTTATGAGCAAGCGGGAAAAATTTCCGCTTGCTCATATGTGTTTTAATTAGAAATATCTCTTGAGAAGCCCCTCTAAACCTCTGCCGTGGCGAGCTTCGTCACGTGCCATCTCATGGACAGTATCATGGATTGCATCCAGACCGTTCTTCTTTGCGCAAGCTGCAAGGTCAAACTTGCCTGCTGTTGCACCGTATTCGCAATCTACGCGCCACTTGAGGTTATCCTTTGTTGTTGCCTTCATGTTCGGCTCAAGATCCTCTCCGAGAAGCTCTGCAAACTTTGCAGCATGCTCTGCTTCCTCATATGCTGCCTTTTCCCAGTAAAGACCGATTTCCGGATAGCCTTCACGATGTGCGATGCGTGCCATACAGAGATACATACCTACTTCTGCGCACTCGCCGTTGAAGTTAGCCATAAGCTGCTCAAAGATGAACTTTTTATCCTCTTCAGAAATGTCGGGGTTGTTCTTTACGGTTTTGCCGTATACGCCATACTCATGCTCTGCCGCAAGAGCTGCGCCGTCTTCCATAACCTTGAACTTTTCTCCCGGAACCTTACATACCGGGCACTTTTCGGGAGCGGAATCTCCCTCGTGGACATAACCGCAAACAGGACATACAAACTTTTTCATAATTTTTTCCTCCATATAAATAATTTAATTTTAAACATTCTTGCAGTTTTTGCAGGTGCCGGAAAACAGAACACTGTGAAAATCGACATCTGCGCCGCTTGCTGATGCAGCCTTTTTATCCAGCTCGGAATTGTAGTCAAGCTCAATATCCGAGACAGAATGACAGTTTTTACATATCATATGATAATGAGGTAGTGCGTATCCGTCGTAACGCTCCGTGCCGTCGCCTGCGTCAAACTTCATAATTTCACCGCTTGCCGCAAGCTCTGCAAGGTTGCGGTAAACCGTACCGAGGCTGATGTTGGGGATTTCCTGCCGCACCTCATCATAAATGCTGTTAGCGCTGGGATGACGCTTGGTGTTACGCAAGGCGTTCAGGATACATTCCCGCTGTCTGCTGTAACGCCGTTTCACTTCCATTTCCGCACCTCCTTAATGCAAATAGTAATTGTTACTGTTTATAGTATATCATAAATTTTTATTTTGTCAACAGTTTTTTTAAAAATTTCTGAAAAATAAAAAAACATATTAAGAACGAAAAAACAGAGTTGCAAAAGAGATTCCTTTTACAACTCTGTACATTTCCATGTTTGGTTTATTTTGTGCCGAAAATACGGTCACCCGCATCGCCGAGACCGGGAACGATATATGCATTTTCGTTAAGCTTTTCATCAAGCGCCGCGACGTAAATATCAACGTCGGGATGGTCTGCCTGAACCTTTGCAACTCCCTCAGGTGCGGAAACAAGGCACATAAGCTTTATCTGAGTGCAGCCCTTATCCTTGAGCATGGAAATAGCATCGGAAGCGCTTCCGCCCGTTGCGAGCATCGGGTCAGTAACGATAACAAGGCGGTTCTGAATATCTTCCGGAAGCTTGCAATAGTAAAATACAGGCTTATGGGTTTCCTCGTTGCGGTAGAGGCCGATATGCCCTACTTTTGCTACGGGAAGAAGAGTGAGAAGTCCGTCTACCATACCGATGCCTGCGCGCAGGATGGGAACAATGGCAAGCTTTTTGCCTGCGATCTCCCTTGCATTCATTTTGCACAGAGGAGTTTCGATTTCAACATCCTGAAGAGGAAGGTCACGCGTAATCTCATAACCCATAAGAAGAGAAATTTCGTTGAGAAGCTCGCGAAAGTCCTTTGAGCCGGTTTCTTTGCTTCGCATAATAGTAAGCTTGTGCTGGATAAGCGGATGGTCGATAATGTTAAGTTTTCCCATTTTTCACACGTCCTTTATTTCTCTTTTCTTATATTATACTACGCATCCGCAAATAAAACAACAAGAATTTTCACAAAAAAACAATCACCGGACAAGGCGTATATCAACCCTGTCCGGTGAAAATTTTTACTTATGATACAGTTTCTTTGTCTGATGGCGCGGCTCACAGGTGAGATTGATACCGAGCTTGCGATAAACGTCAAGGTCAACCTGAGAGAGAATAACTGTCGAATGAGCCTCACACCCGCGGAGTTTTTCAAGCTGACGTGTTGCGAGTGCCGCCGTTTCTCCCGATGCTGCCGCAACGGTGAGCGCGATAAGCACTTCATCGGAGTGCAGGCGCGGATTGTGGTTGCCGAGGATTTCGGTCTTGAGCTTCTGTATCGGCTCAATGACCTCGGGCGGGATGAGGTGAACAGAATCGTCAATTCCGCCGAGCACTTTAACTGCGTTGAGAAGCGCTGATGCTGACGGACCGAGAAGCTTTGTATTTCTTCCGGTTACAATTTTCCCGTCGGGGAGCTCAATCGCAATTGCCGGCTCGCCGCCGGATTCATCGGAGCGCGCGAGCGCTGCACTGACAACGGCGCGATCCTCTGCGGAAACGCCGGCCTGATTCATAAGAAGCTCTACCTTTGTAACTGCGGCATCCGTTCCTCTGCCGAGGCGTCGGTCACACATAACAGAGAAATAGCGGCGGATAATCTCTTCCTTTGATGCACGGCGCGTTGCATCATCGTCGATGATGCAGTATCCCGCCATATTAACGCCCATATCGGTCGGAGATTTATACGGGCTTGTTCCGAGGATTTTTTCAAACATAGCGCGAAGTACGGGGAAAACCTCCACGTCGCGGTTATAGTTAACGGTTGTAACGCCATAAGCTTCAAGATGGTACGGGTCAATCATATTAACATCGTCAAGGTCTGCCGTTGCTGCCTCATACGCAAGGTTAACCGGATGCTTAAGCGGGATGTTCCATATCGGGAAGGTTTCAAATTTTGCGTATCCTGCCGAGATACCGCGGGTATACTCGTGATAAAGCTGAGAAAGGCAGGTCGCCATTTTTCCGCTACCGGGACCCGGTGCGGTTATAACAACGAGCGGGCGGGTTGTTTCGATATAATCATTCTTTCCGAAGCCCTCATCGCTGACGACGTGGGAAACATTCATGGGATAGCCTTCGATATCATAGTGGAGATATACGCGCATACCGAGCTGCTCAAGCTTCTTCTTAAAAGCAACAGCGCTCGGCTGTTCGTTAAAGCGTGAGATTACAACGCTTCCGACGTATAAATCTATCGCACGGAAAGCATCGATGAGGCGGAGAACGTCGCTGTCATAAGTTATACCAAGGTCTCCGCGGACCTTGTTTTTAACAATATCGGACGCGCTTATAACAATAACAATTTCCGCATCCTCGCGCAGGTTTTTAAGCATCTGTAGCTTGCTGTCCGGGCGGAACCCCGGAAGCACGCGGGAGGCGTGATAGTCGTCAAAGAGCTTGCCGCCGAACTCAAGATAGAGCTTGCCGCCGAACTTGCGGATGCGCTCACGTATCTGCTCCGACTGTCTCTTTATATACGCATCATTGTCAAAACCAACCTGCCACATTTGCCTTTGAACCTCCATTTTAATACTGACTTTATAAGTGTATCACATTACGGACAAGTTTTCAAGGACTTTATAATGGGATATTTACAAAATGTTCCGAAAACATCAACAAACAATGCGGAATACATCCGGCGCCTCTTCGGCGAAGAGCAAAAGCGAAACATCTGACACATACGCCTTTACGGAAAAACGGCGCGGGTGCTCGCCGAGATATGAGAACGCTCTCCCTGCGAGATTTCGCACTTCCCTGCCGGTTACGGAATTCGGAGTAATGCCGAATTTGCAAAGCTCATCAAGCGTGAATGTTGCGGAAACGGTTGTTGGATTTATCCTGAATGCTTTCATAATATATGTACCTCGTTTTTTAATAATCTGTAAATTCATTATACGCCTGTGGCAAACAAAAAGAAATACAAAACTTTTACCAAAAACACCTCAAATCGACAGCGGATTTCAACGGTATTTTTCGCCCGGAAGCGACAAGCTTCACTACATAATGTGTAGTTTAGTTGTGCATTAACACAAAATGTGCTATATTTAACAACTTTTTGCAATATTTTGTCGAACGAAAATTTCCATTTTTTTCCATTTTGCTATTGCCTTGACTGTAAAAATATGGTAAATTATAGCTACGAAGAAAAAAATAAATAAAATGAAAGGGATGACAAAAATGGGAAATAGGATAAAAGTTGTCATTGCGGAGGAAAACAAAGAATTCAGGGAGTTGCTTGCGGAAGGAGTCGAAAATCGAATCGGGTTTGAGCTTGTGGGAAAGACCGGTGACGGTGCAGAGACGGTTGAAAAAGTGAAGATCCTGCTTCCGGATGTTGTGGTACTCAGCAACAGCTTGCCGTCGGTGGACGGGCTTGGGGTTGTTCAGGCAATAAATGCAACGGATATGAAGAAAAAGCCGGTTATTTTTATGACCTCGCTCACGTCGAGTGAGACGCTTGCCCACGCCGCGGCAGAGCTTGGCGTTACATATTTTATGGTAAAGCCGTTTGGTACAGATACGCTCATTGACAGAATAAAGATGTTTGCCGGTGAACGCGGGATAAACCGTCGCGCCGACCTTCCTGCTGCATCACAGGAAAGCATTGAGCTTATGGTGACGTCAATTATTCACGAGATAGGCGTTCCGGCACATATAAAAGGATATCATTATCTTCGGGAGGCAATAGTGCTTGCCGTGAATGATATAGACATTATAAATTCAATAACAAAAATTCTTTATCCTGCAGTAGCGCGCAAGTTTGAGACGACGCCCTCGCGCGTTGAACGCGCAATACGCCATGCGATAGAAACGGCGTGGAACCGCGGAGATATAGATACGCTCAACCGATTTTTCGGATACACTGTATCGAATACAAAAGGAAAGCCGACAAATTCTGAATTTATCGCAATGATTGCGGACAAGCTTAATCTTGAACTGAAACAGCAGGTGGCAGTATAACCGGAAAAGCGAAAACTCTCCGGGAAAGGAAACTGAACCCTTATAACAAACCAAAAGAGCAAGGGATTGTAGCGAAATGCATTTTGCTACAATCCCTTTGGGGCTTTAGAAAAATAGTGCAGAATGAGCAAATCGGACCCGAAGTAGTACATAAGTACGTCGAGAGGTCCGATAAGCTTTACGCATAAAGTGTAACTAAATC
>JAZQFJ010000016.1:0-4103 GCA_045539475.1 Eubacteriales bacterium
TATGCTCAGATCGGAAGCTGCGGCTATATTTGCAAGACTCATCTCCGAGCGCAAGGGAGAGGAGATTTCCGGCAGAGCGACATTTTCTGATGTGAAGCCTTCGGAATGGTATTACTCTTATGTCGGATACCTTGAAGACTATGATGTTATCCGCGGATATACGGATAACACCTTCCGACCGGATGAACCGGTATCAAGAGCAGAGTTTGTTGCAATGACAGTAAGGTTCTATGACATTTTTGAGGATGTCAAAAAGACGGGGTATACCGTAAACTACTCGGATGTAAGTTCGCGTTATTGGGCATACAACGACATTGCGTTTGCAAAGAACATCGGCTGGCTCAATGGCTATGCGGACGGAACGTTCAAGGGTGATAACAACATCACAAGAGCAGAGGTTGTTACTGTTACAAACCACGCAACAGACCGTACACCCGATGAGGATTACATCAACAGGAATGTATCAACACTTAATAAGTTTACAGACCTTAAGAATAATTCGCATTGGGGCTACTACGACATTATGGAGGCAGCGAACACGCACATCGGTGCTGTGAGCGACGATGCAGAAAGCTGGGTAAAATAACTTTTCTCTCCGGAAATTTTTTGCAAGGTTTTATTCTGTGATATATACTGAAATCACAAGGAGACCACAAAATACATAAAACGGAGGAAAAGATTATGACAAAGAAACTTACGGCACTCATCCTCGCACTGCTTATGCTTACACCCATCGTGCTTGCATCAGATGCACACTACGCAATAACCGACAGGACAAGATTCCTTATCTTTGCGACGGACGGAGGAAGCTTTATCCGACCGATTGAGCTTGATAAAGGAACAACTGTTGAGCTTTCGGAATATATCCCCGAAAAGACGGGATTTGCTTTCGTAGGATGGTATTCCGATGCATCAAAGGAAAGGCAGATAACAACACTTAAGCTCACTGAACACACTGTTGTATTTGCAAAGTGGATTCCAAAAGAAGCTGTTGTTATGCTTTCAGCCAAAGCTCCTGAGCCTGCAATAACGCGGACAGTGACGGCTGACGGTAAGGTTGTTCTGAAAAAAGGCGATAAGACAGTTGCGGTATCTGTTACGGAACAGTGGCAGGAGCGCAACGAACGCTTTGAAGCGCTGATGAAGGTGTATAACGAGAAATTCAAGTAAACATTTAAGACGAACAAGGACGGTTAAACAAAAACCGTCCTTGTTCTTGTAGTGCGCTCGGCATGCGTAATAACTTGGCGGTGGAAGTCCGCTACAGGCTTGGCAGTAGGAACTGTTAGCTAAAGACAAGGGCGTCCGTTGTGAGGCGGAGTCTGAAGGAAGTCGGAGGCAAAACCTCGGTCTGACGAACAGAAACTGTATATAAGGCGTACTTGAAACGGACGAGTTTCCTACACAAAACGAAGTCCAATACTGCCCGAATTTCAAGGCGTAAATACAGCAGATATATGCGGTGAAGGTGATTACGCTTACCCGAGGAGGTCTCATAGGCAGAGAAATCTGTAGTAACAACGAACTATGAGAAGTCAGCAGAGGTCATAGTACCGAGGAATTTTTTTTTTCGGGAAGGACTGAACAATCATAAGTCTTAAGTAAATGATGAAAGGAAGGTCGGTATGATGAAAACAGAATACACCGAAAACGGTGGCTTCCTGCAAAGGGATAGTGTGGAACACGAAGAGTATGCAGAAGCGTACAGTACCGAAAATCAGGAAATCAAAGAAAGGGACGGTGCAGACTTGCTTGAAAAGGTTCTTGACAGGAATAATCTGAACAGAGCCTACAAGCGGGTAAAAGCCAACAAGGGAGCAAGTGGCGTGGATAGAATGTCCATTAACGAAGCTCTTGTTTGGCTGAAAGAAAATGGTGATGAACTGCTCGGAAAGATACGGAATGGCAAATACAAACCATCTCCCGTGCGCAGAGTAGAAATCCCAAAGGATAACGGCGGTATCAGGAAACTCGGAATACCAACAGTAATAGACCGCATTATCCAACAAGCAATAGCACAAGTGCTAATTCCAATCTACGAGCCAAAGTTTTCAGATGGAAGCTACGGCTACAGACCAAACAGAAGCGCCAAGGATGCAATACTGAGAGTGAAAGAGTATGCGGACGAGGGATACAAATATGCAGTATGCCTTGACTTATCCAAATACTTCGACACACTCAACCACGAACTGCTTATGAACATGCTCCGGCAGGATATCAAAGATAAGATGCTCATAGAACTAATCAAGAGATATCTAAAAAGCGGAGTGATGGAAAACGGCATAGTAATGAGAACAAAAGAAGGTTCACCGCAAGGTGGAAATCTGTCACCGTTGCTTGCCAATATCTATCTTGATAAATTCGATAAGGAGTTTGAGAGCAGAGGGGTAAAGGTAATCCGATATGCGGATGACATTATCCTATTGGCGAAAAGCATCCGTGCAGCAGAAAGATTGCTCGGTACAAGTACAGAATATCTTGAAAAGAAGCTGAAACTCAAGGTAAATGTGGAAAAGAGCCGGGCGGTAAGCGTATATTCAATCCGAAATTTCGGTTTCTCGGCTTTGCGATGGGAAGGAACAGAAAGGGTACATATATCCGAGTTCACGCAAAGTCGAAGAAGAAAGCCAAAGACAAACTGCGAAAACTAACTTCCCGTAGTCAGGGCAGAAGCTTAGATACGGTGTTCTACAACATAAAGGTATTTATGCGAGGGTGGCTTGGATATTACGGAATTGCGGAAATGAAGAACGAAATACAAGATTGGAATGAGTGGCTACGTCGACGAATACGTATGTACATTTGGAAACAATGGAAACTACCGAGGACACGGGTGAAGAACCTGATAAAGCTCGGTATGCCAGAATGGAAAGCGTATCGTAACGGAAACACACGAAAAGGATATTGGGCTGTTGCAGGTAGTGGGATACTACATCACACCATAACAAATGAAAGACTTGCACACCGTGGATATTATGACATATCCGAGGCATACAAGTCTTTGCACTCAATATGATTGAACCGCCGTGTACCGAACGGTACGCACGGTGGTGTGAGAGGTCGGCTAATCAATTAATGGTTAGCCTCCTACTCGATTATGGAGGAAAGATATATGTGAACAGACACGAGGATACAAAGACGCTCATAATCCTGCTTTGCATTGCAACACCTTTTGTTGTGTGGCTTTCTCTCATCGTTGCAGGCGCGTATGCTCCGGGCAATAACTTATTTGAACTGCTCGGACGTAAAACGGAATCGCTCAATACACCTATGCGGATAAAGTTTAACGAATACAGCCTTCGTTCTGTACTCGTTTTTCTGTTTCTCTATGCTGTGGGCATCGGGGTGTATTTTTCCTCACGCGAGAATCGTCGACCGGGGGAGGAACACGGCTCGGCAAAATGGGGAAATGTATCGGCAATTGCGCGAAAGTATGAGGATAAGGAAAATAAGAAAAGTAACCTCATCTTCACGTCAAGGATGAGGCTCGGACTTAATGCGAAGAAGCACAGACGAAACCTCAATGTCCTTGTTGTAGGCGGTTCGGGCGCAGGTAAGACGAGGTTCTATGCAAAACCGAATATAATGCAGTGTAACACATCGTTTATCATAGCTGACCCGAAGGGGGAGCTTGTTCGTGCAACAGCTCCGCTTCTGATTGAAGAGGGATATGATGTTAAAGTGTTTAACCTCATAAACCCCGAAAACTCCGACGGATACAACCCGTTTGCATATGTAAGGAGCGACGAGCAGGTTATGACGCTCATAACAAACTTCATTCAGAACACAACACCGAAAAACTCAACGCAGAATGATCCGTTTTGGGAAAAGTCGGAGATTGCGCTTGATTCTGCGCTTATGCTGTACCTGCTTCACGAAGCTCCACCCGAGGAGCAGACGCTTGAAATGCTTATGTTCTTAATCGAAAACGCAGCAGCGATGGAGGATGATGAGGATTATCAGTCTCCGGTGGATATGCTCTTTGAAGCGCTTGCGGAGGAAAAGCCACGCCATGTAGCCTTAAAGCAGTATCGTATATTCAAGAAAGCGACAGGGAAAACGGCAAAGTCGATTCTCATCACTGCTGCGGTAAGGCTTGCGGC
>JAZQFJ010000017.1:0-7253 GCA_045539475.1 Eubacteriales bacterium
CTCATTACCATAATCACATAGTCATAAATTCCGTATCGTGTAAGGACGGTGAGAAGTACCACTCATCACCCGAGAGCTACTACAACAGAATCCGTAAGGTGTCTGACCGTATGTGCGAGGAAAACACACTCTCGGTCATAATTCCAAAAGGACGCGGCAAGCACTACGCCGAGTGGAAAGCGGAAAAGGAAGGTAAACCGACGATACGCGGACAGCTCCGAGCCGAGCTTGACGAGATTATCAAAATGTCATATACAATGCAGGAGTTCTGGCGAAACCTTGAGCAACGCGGCTACGTCATAAAACGCCCGGAGGGAAAGTACAAGCACCCGTCGGTTCTTCCACCGTTCGGGAAATATCCCATAAGGTTTGACGGACTCGGCAAAGGATATTCGATTGCGGATATTCAGGAGCGCATAATTGCCGCAAGAAACGGAATACGGCGGATGACTCCGACAGAACAGAAAAGACAGCGATACAACCTCAAAGGCAGACCGCAACCGAAAAAGCTGCACGGTTTTCGCGCACTGTATTTTCATTACCTGTATTTCTTTAAGTTAATACGGAAGAAACAGACACCTCAACGGGTGTCTTTCTTTATGCGCGATGAGCTTGTAAAGCTTTCGCGGTATCAGAAGCAGTTTAAGTTTCTGCATACTAACGGAATAGAAACCGGCACGGATTTATCGGGATTCCGGAAAGACTGTGAGAACAAAATATCCGAGCTTACAAATGCTCGTGAAAACGCGGATAAAGAAAGTCGCGCTGAGATAAATCGCGAGCTCCGGAGACTGCGGCAGAACGTGCGTATGTGTGGCGCGATAGCCGTTGATGCGTACAGAATATCTGAAAAATACAAGACAGCAAAGAAATATATGAAACAAGCAGAAAAGACTAACTATAAAAAGTCAATAGAGAAAATGGAAAAAGTTGAAAAAAATTCATATGCAATAAAAAAGGGTATGACAAAGAGACTTCCCAAAGGAAGCCACAAAAGTATTAGGAATTCAACTATGTAATAGGCGAATAAGGTAATCGAGATTTTTCCAAAGCAAAAATCAATCGCACGAGTTTCTTTGCGGCATGAGATATAGCAACGTTGTAATGCTTACCTTCAGAACGCTTTTTAGCAAGATATGTTGCAAAATTACTATCCCACTTGCAAACATGTATGGTTGCATTGTAGAGTGCAAATCTCAGGTATTTGGAACCACGCTTTTCCATATGTGCGTAACAGTTTGTAAGCTGACCTGATTGGTATGTAGATGGCGACATTCCTGCAAAAGCAAGAATCTTGTCAGGAGTTTCAAAATTAGAGAAATCACCGACTTCAGCAAGGATTGAAGCAACGGTTGCATAACCAATGCCGGGGATAGTTAATATGGTAGTTCCTAAACTGTCAACAATCTGTTTTATCTCTGCTTCTATCTCGTTAATTTCATCGTCAAGTTCACCTATTAATTTGATGGTATGCTTTAATTCAAGAGATTTAGCGGGCATAACGGAGCCAATGGAGTTTCTTGCAGCTTCACGAAAGCGAATGGCAGTATTTCTGTTGTAGTGACCTTTGGAAGCTGAATACAAAAGATTAGTTAGTCTTGTGAGATTTGCATTTGCAATATGCTTTGCAGATGGAAACTCTGAAAGGAGTGCATATACAGACACACAGTGAACCATCGAAACCAATTTTTCAAGCTCAGGGAAAAGGATTGTAACTAATCTGGATATAGAAGATTTCAGCTTTGCTCGCTCTGAAACCTTATCAAATCTATATCTTGTTAGTGACTTTAATTCTTCGTTATGGTATAATGCTCTTGTGTAGGGCTTGAGGTCTACGCAAGACATTAACATAGAAGCAATTGTGCGAGCATCTACCTTGTCTGTTTTAGTCTTTCTCAAGGACAGACTTTTACGGTAGAGATTGGTGTGCAAGGGATTCAAGACATAGGTGGGCAAGCCATTGTCGAGTAAAAATCCGAGCAGATTGTAACTGTAATGTCCTGTGGCTTCAAGTCCTACTTTTGTTTGATCCAAATCTGATGTAATAGATTTAATTTTAGAAAGCAGGTTATTGAAACCATCAAGAGAATTGGAGATAGTAAATACATCATACAATACCTTGCCATAAGAATTACCAATAATACAATCATGCTTGTCCTTACCCGCATCAATACCTATAAAAATCATAAGGATACCTCCTGTAAAAGTAATGTGACGCTGTTTAGATCCACAGGGACTCATTGCTCTTGTAACCTCGTTCTAAATAAACCGTCTGGCGGTATCTAACTGATTAACAAACTGCAAAGAGACTGTGGTTGGAGCCTTTTCAAAACCATCAAGTGGTAGGAGATGTTTACCAATCCACAGCATCTAAACAATTATATCATAGTTCTTGGAGAGGAACTCTAAAAACTACTACATTTATTATACGAGGAGATGTTGAATAATGAACACAAGCGGAGAAGTCGCTGATTTAATGGTCAAGGAGGGACTTCAGATCACCGAAGAAGTTGCAAAGCTTGCAGGACTCGGCGCAAAGAACCTTGCGGCGATCATCATTGCACTTCTGAAAGAGGATAACAAGCTTCAGGGAAAGACGAACCTCAAAAAGCTTTTGAAGTCAGATAAGCCACTGTGCATCCTTCAGATAAAGGAAAAGGACATAGGGAAGTTTAACGCCGAGGCAAAGAAGTACGGTGTGCTCTTCACGGCAGTGAAGGACAACACA
This sequence comes from Eubacteriales bacterium, assembly GCA_045539475.1. Classification (GTDB taxonomy): domain Bacteria; phylum Bacillota; class Clostridia; order Oscillospirales; family JAAYXM01; genus SIG480. The sequence goes on from JAZQFJ010000017.1 coordinate 2,729, forward strand.
AACAATACGGGACTCTGCGACATTATCGCAAAGCAGGAGGATGTGACAAAGCTTAACTACATAATGGAGAAAATGGGTTATGCCGCACCCGAACCTGAGATTGAACCGGAGCGTGATGATGAAGCAAAAAAACAGAGCCCCCGTGCCAAAGAAAATCAACAAGAGAACGAATCTTTGAAGCGCGGGGGTACAGAGAAAACGGGCAGAGGTACTGAAAACAGAAAACCGTCTGTTCGCGATAAGGTTGAGAATATAAAGCGTGAGCAGACGAAAAAGGATAAACTTCCTGAAAAACAAAAGTCAAAGTCCAAGAAGAAAGCAAAATCCAAGAAAAAGACGAAGGGAAAAACAAGATAATGAAAAAATCGAAGAGCCGTTATAGGGAGCCGCCGTGACACTCATTCGATGAAGTGCTTGCACTTCATCGAGAAGGCTGCACCCTGCTGCAGCGCACGGGCTTTGCCCGCACGTTTGCAGTGTGAGAAGTGTTTTTTGCAAGGCGCATGTCCCTGCAAAAAACATATTGAAATTATTTGCGTCTGCGGACGCAAACTCTGCGAGGCTTTTGCCTCGATTTTTAATTTATGGAGGAAAATATTATGCTAAAGAATAAGTCAAAATCAATCATATCAATCCTTCTCGTTATCTGTATGATAATGAGCTTTATCCCGTCGGCGTTTGCCGCACAGAGCAATGAGTATGTAGACCCTGCGGATTCATGGCTTCCGTCGAATAACAGAACGAATGAGTTCGATATAAACGCCACAACAACGAATGAAACATATTACTGTCTTGTGTGCGATAAGGACACAACCTTTATCGCATACCGTGTGCCGGAATATACAAAGTCTGGCGAAACGGCGCTTAACCGAAGTGTTAAATATTCGGATGGAACTTGTATAGACGGAAAGAGCAAAGGAAACCTCGATTCGGGTGTTCCGGGCGTGAACGCGTACTATACGGGTTATCATTTCACGAAAATTGTCTGCCAGACCTGCGGAACGATAAATGCTTCAAACGGTGCAATAAGCTATGAGTTCAGCAAGAATGTGTATGTTCTAAACTCTTGTGACCATTCATTCTTCCTTGATTTCGACGCAACAACGTATGAGCAGTATGACGAGGATGAGCATATAACGACGCTCAAGCGCGGCGAGTATTGCCAGTTCTGCAAAGGTACATTTGCACGTGCTTCGGAAGGACTTGAAGCACACGACTTCACACAGACGGTTGAAGCGCAGATAGGACATAACCGCTTCTGCGTTTCGGAAACCTGCCGTGACTGTGGCTACAAAAAAGATGAGTATATAACGGCGAAATCCGTTGTCACTTCATACTACGGAATAGAGGACGGCGATGCGCATACACTCACAGTGTCCGACCTTTCGGATAACGGGGTAAGAACATCTATCCGCTACGGAACAAGCGCGGAGAGCTGCACAAAGACTTCTGCGCCCAACTACACGGATGCAGGATACTACACTGTATATTATGAGATTGATTACGCATATTCGGGCGAGGTAATGACGGAGAACGGCGTATCGTATGTATGGCTTGTCAATGAGGATGATGACAAGACAATAATCGTTCTTCCGTCAAATCAGAACCACGAGCACGACTACCACTACCTTGAAACAATAAAGCCAAGCTGTGAAGAACTCGGCTATGACAGATTCCAGTGTAACGGCTGCGGAGATCTGACTAAAACAAACTACATTCCGGCAAAAGGACATAACCATCAGGCGATAAACATCCGTGAAGCAACCTGCATGAGAAAGGGACAGACCATATGGCTTTGTAGCGAATGCGGTGATTTTTATGAGGTGGAAACTGCGCTTGCAGAGCATAAATATATGAGCGAAAGACACAACCCGACCTGCCGTAATGTGGGATATACGGAGTACACCTGCGAGGTTTGCGGAGATAACTATATCAACAACATTCAGCCGCTTATCTCACACTCATATGAGAGAATCACAAAAGAACCTACTTGTGTAGACCGCGGCTATACAACATCAACCTGCACAATGTGCGGACTCAATACCGTTTCCGACTATACAGAGCCTACCGGACACAACTGGGATGACGGACGCGAGATAACAAGCTCCACTTGTGTGGGTGAAGGTGTTAAGGAATATACCTGCACCGACTGTGAAGAGAAAATGATAAAGGCAAGTGCGGCGAACGGTCATATACCAGGTGATGCGGCAACCTGCACTGACCCGCAACTCTGTGAAGTGTGCGGCAGCGTGCTTGAATATGCAAAAGGTCATTCATATGAAGGCGATGTAACTGCGCCAACTTGCACCGCGCTTGGATATACGACATATACTTGCTTTGATTGCGGTGATTCGTATGTAGCGGATTATACAGATACGGTATCGCACAGTTTTGAGAAGACAACTGTTGCACCCACCTGTGAAGAACACGGATATACCACATACTCCTGCCGAAACTGTGATGCGAAATATGTGTCGGACTATACGGAAAGAACAGAGCATACATATACCGAAACCGTAACCGCACCTACCTGCACAACATTAGGGTTCACAACCTTCACCTGCGAGTGCGGAGATACATACAAGAGTGACTATACGGAACCGCTTGGACATTCACCGTCCGAATGGATTGTTGATGTTCCTGCAACTATCGAAGCGGCAGGAAGTAAGCACATCGAATGTATCGTATGCGGAGAGATATTATTCACCACAGAGCTTCCGCAGCTCATTGATAAGGATAACTCCGATGAGGACGGCAAAGCCGAGGTCGGTGATTATACAATCATACTCACAGATGAAAACGGCAAGCCTATCTTCAATTCAGAGCTTACCATTGATGTGAATGACAATGTTTCTATTAAGCTCACAAACGGCAGACTTCTCGATTTTGCAAAGCCGACAACGATTACTGCGACATACACTGCAACAAAGAAGCCGAAGGAAAACCTCAAGATTTACATTGAGGATGAAAACGGAAACAAGGCTATCGGATATACAAACGCAGACGGTGTTCTCGTTGTTCCGAATAACAAGACAAACACAAACGATGATAACGGAACTATCGGCAAAGAGGACGGCGAAACAAAGGAAACCTTTGTAATAACGGTAACGGATAAAGCCAATGTAATCATTCCTAACTGCGAAATCTACATCGGTGAAAGCAACAATGTTGTTGTGGATCTTCCCGAAGGCATCAAGCCTACACGTGAAGAACCCGTTATCGTAACGATTACAGACCACAACGGAAACGCTCAGGCAAATGTGACCGTCATAGCTCTTGGTGATGCGGACTTCATCGAGAAAGGAAAAACGGATATATATGGAGTTGTTATTCTGCCGAGTGCAAGCGAAGGATATACTGATGAAAACGGAAGAGTCAATGTCGATAATATATCCGTTGTCGTGTCCGATGAGTCAGGCTTTATTGAAAATGCGTATGTTATCCACAACGAGGACGGAAGTATATCGGTAACATTGCCTGAGGACAAAGCGATGGGATATGATAACCGCATAACTGTTTCTGTTTCAAACTCACTCGGTGAACCGATGGAAGATATAGCGGTATCGGTCACAGAAGCAAAAACACCGGATGGGGAAGAGGTTGAAGAACCTGAATCGCTTTCGGGAAGAACGGATAAAAACGGAATCGTAACTCTTCCTCCGCTTAATGAGGATGTAACCGACAACGAAGGAAATTCAGGTGTTGAGGAAACTCCGGAGGATAAGGAAGAAACCACAGAATACAAGGTTCTTGTAAATGACACAAAGAGTGTCATCACCGATGCGCTCGTCAAAATCGAGAACGGAAAAGTAACCGTAACTCTTCCCGAAATGCATACACTCACGACAAGCAATCAGACAACCGTAACAGTAACCGACAGTGCGGATAAAGCGGTCAAGGGCGTTTCTGTAACGGTTAAGGACAAGTCTACATCAAAATCCGGTACAACTGATGCTAACGGCAAGGTAACACTTCCGGTCAAGAGCTCATCAGGTGGCGGCGGAGGTGGTTCGTCATCCGGCGGCGGTGGTGGCGGTGGCAGCTACTACGGCGGCGGAATCAGCAGTAGTTATACTACAACGAATATAAAGGTAATAGATAAGGACGGAAAGGCTGTATCCGTATCCCGCACAACAAATGCTAAAGGTGAGATTACTCTTACTCTCCCGTCGGGAAAGACAGTTGATGCAGAAAATTACTACACGATAACAGCAACCGATAACAGCGGTAAGGCAAAAGCAGATGTAAGCATAACGCTCAAGGACAGAAACGGAAAAAGCGAAAGCGGAACAACTGACAAGAAAGGAACACTTATTCTTCCGGGTGTAACACACACGGCATATGTTTTCGGATATCCGAACGGCGAGTTCCGACCTGACGGTGATATGCTCAGATCGGAAGCTGCGGCTATATTTGCAAGACTCATCTCCGAGCGCAAGGGAGAGGAGATTTCCGGCAGAGCGACATTTTCTGATGTGAAGCCTTCGGAATGGTATTACTCTTATGTCGGATACCTTGAAGACTA
>JAZQFJ010000018.1:0-8142 GCA_045539475.1 Eubacteriales bacterium
ATCTGCGTTATCGCACACTGTCCTTCAAGAAATCTGCACTTCACACTGGGATATGTCCCGCACGATGAAGCGATTCAGCTCGCGCCTCTGATGGACGGCGGGAAGAAACCGTTCGTTCTCAAACACGACTTCGGTTACGCGAAAAAGACATTCAGCTGCAAATTCACCTACAGCATTTGACAAAAAACGAAAGGACGTATAAAAATGAAGAAAAACCTGTACACGGTCACTTTCAGTGACAACACCCTCATCACTATCACAGGTGAAGAGATCAGAGAAGAGAAAATCTCCGGCACAGTCGCCGTCAATCTCGAAAAAGGTACACTGTACCTCGACAATATCAGAGATATCACCGTATCATATACGGACGAAGACTCCGTCGAATATGACGAAGCCGTCGAGAATACAGAAATGCTCGTTGAAAAAGCTCGCATCAAAGCTGAGATGAGAGCCTATCTCTTCAGCGAAGATTAAACATATCAGCCCTGCTCCGAAAAACGGGGCGGGGCTTCTTTTTTACATCGATTCAGATATCAAAAAGGAGAAACAAGACATGTATAAAGGACAGCGCGATGACCACTTGACCATAAGAGTTCCGCAACAACTTTGCCATCTTTACAAATCGAAGCTCGGCGAAGAATTCGTTGAGGTTTGCCTGCCGTGGGGCGGCGCAAAAATGTGGCGCAGCTTCATGGTAAAGCCATCGCAAGTATGCTACGACTACGATAATCCCGACACCTATAACATCATCGAAGGTCTGAACAGAAACACAAAAATCGTCATTTCAACCAAAATGGCAACCAACAACGGAACAGGACGTACCGTTGTACCTGACAGCGAAATCGAATACAATCCCATCGACATCAAAAACATGTACCTGTAAAGGAGGAAACCAAAATGCGTTTTGCAAATGAAACGATAATATACATTGCGTTACTTATCGTAACCGTGTATGCGATCGTCATGACCGTCATCAACATCTATGTATACAAGAAGTACAAAAACATCAAAAACGGAGCCGAACCCGTCATCATCCATGAACTGGAAAGATACGACGGTATCGAAGACTTATCTATCTTTGAAGTCGCGAAGTATCTGTTAGAGCTTAACTGTAGGCTCAACACACAGCGATTGCATAAGCTCTGTTATTTCTTACAAATCGAATTTCTAAAGAAATACAACAGACCTTTATTCAAAGAGAATTTCGTAAGATGGCGCACCGGTCCCGTATGCGCACCGGTCCCGTATGCGTTCCGCTCCACAGCTTCTTCATCGATAAGAACAAAAGTGTTATCAACGTCAATGACTTTGACGTCACAAGCGAGCGTATTACGAAAATCCAAAAGCGCGACATCAAAGAAATGCTCAAAAATTACAACTCATACGATACTATCACACTCAGCTTAATAGCAAACGAGCGAGAACTCATGGACAGATTTAACATCGGCGACGTCATCGACAACGAAACACTCGTCGAATATTACAACAAATAGGAGGACTATTATGGAAAACATGGTAATCTACATTCCCAATACTATCAGCGCAGCCGCGATAAAAAGCATACTCGAAAACAACAAGCACGTCAACTGTGTCTGGCGGCTCCATATCGACGGCGTATGGAATAACAAAGAAGATACCTTTGACTTCAACAAAGGCTTCCATGTCATCACTGTGACTGACGGTGACGATATGCCGTCCATCATCGAAGAGCTGAACAAAAACAATATCCCGTCATACTTCGCTCCGGTACGATTCTCCAAAAAAGTACTCAGCATCCTCAAAACTGACGAGCAGGCAAACACCGCTTATCAGAATAGGCTCAGGGATATTACACGCGACTATATTGACGAGCTCTGCAACAACAGCTACGCCGAAGACGGCTCGCAGCCGACTTTAAGCGCGGAAGAAAAAGATCGCATCGTCGAACGCGTACTCGCCGTAGCAAAGAAAGAGATGGGAAGAAAATTTCTCCGAGATATATCCGCCCGTTAAAAACATCAAAACATAAGGAGAAACCAAATGTCCAAGAAATACAAAAAGGTCAGAAAGCTTGAAATGACAAGAAAAGCCCTGATGGGACTTATCTGTCTTTTAGCTATCGGTATATTCGGTATCGCAGGAGGTGCTGATATGATGAATATCAGCACCAAGACCATCATCATCGAAACTATTATCATATGTATCATCGGCGCGCTGATTCTTCTTCTCTTGAAAAACACGAAAAAGAAAGAACAAAGCGTGCGTCGATACATCAAAGCGCATAACAAGGCTGCCGCGACAAAAATCGACAAAGCCATCAACGAACCCTTCCTAAGGATTGTCAAATAAAAGGAGGGACATCATGAAACCGTTATCAATTGACAGAGTATCTGTCGAAATTACACGAGAATGCAACATGGCTTGTCTTCATTGTATGCGAGGTGACGCGCAAAAGAAAACGCTCGATCTCACCGCATGGGAAAAGATGTGCGAAAGTGTTAATGAAATCGACAGCATTAATCTCACCGGCGGAGAACCGTCGCTTCGGCCCGACATCATGATGGCAATGCTTGATATCGCGAAAAAGCATGACGTAGAAATCCGTTCATGCTACGTTGTGACCAACGCAAAGGAAGTCAGCAAAGACTTCATCATCGCTCTCGCCGCTTGGTTCGAATATACACACAGCTGCGATGACGACACCGCATCGGAGCTTAATGGGATTTGCGTATCACATGACTGTTACCATGAAAGCATTCCTGCGGAAAACATCAACAAGCTCAAAATATTCAGAGCGTTCAACACGGAAGCTCACAATAGAGGTGACCGCCATGACATCACCGTACAAGCAAAAGGAAGAGCACTTGAATACGTCAATCCGCAATACTTGATAAGACCGCAACGCTACGCTCCTATCATCAGTGAAAGCGAAAACGAGACATACATTTACGATGAATCCGTAACACTCACCGTAGACGGTAATGTTCTCACTGACTGCGACTATGCGTACGATGACATCGACGACATCTATGTCGCGAATGTCCTGAAGGACGAAAACTGGGTAGACAAGCTCAAAAACGCCTGCCGACCGGAATAAGAAAAAGGAACCTGTATTTAAAATACGGGTTCCTTTTTTTTTTTTCATTTTACATGTGCTCCACAATGCTTACAAAAACTATCTTTTACCGATAACGTTTTGCCGCAGTTCGAACAAATATTGGCATGTAATCGAGGAGAATAAGCAACATCAAAACCATACTCATTGATAACATCAAGCTCCGACATATACTGCGTGATGACAATAACACGAAACGCCAATACGGCAATATATAAAACAATCGGCACAACAACAGATAATAACAATCGTGACATGTTTTGTGTCAAAAACAGCCATGCCAAAAGCCCGACAGACAAAAAGAACAGCAAAATAGTCATAACGGAATAAGGAATCATCCGTTCAGAGGATACCGACGAGGACGAAATATTCAAAATAATTCGACGATAGAAATGATACTCAAAAAGACCATACAAAAAACATATCGCGCCCATAACGGTTCCTGAGACCGAAAAACGAAGAGGTGATGTTCCAAAAAAGAATAAAGGAACGAATAAGACCAATAAAAACAGACCAAGCGCCGCAACGATAATACTGTGAACAAGAATGAAAGTGAGCGGATTCACAGCATATGTTTCAAACTCAGATTTAGATGTGAAATACAAACATAAGAAACAAATGCCTGTGTATAAAAACAACGCGGCAACCGCTATGTATAAATACTTAAAGCCTCTTGACAAAATCACGAAGTTGTCGGGAAAGAAAAAGAATGCTATGACTGCGGACACAAAAAGAAACAAAGATGAAATACCGACAAACAGAACGGAACTCTTCGAAAAAAAGTCCTTATGCAATCTCGCAGTATAAGAATACCACACAGCTCAACCCTCCCTCACAGTATCAAATCGCCTGAACTCGGGATATACAGAAAAGGCGACTTTACCGATTATCTTATCTTTAGACACGAAAGGATTTTGCCAAAAACGGGAATCAAAGCTATTGTTTCGATTATCACCCATTACAAAATAAGAATTCTCGGGAACCACACCATAATCCTTATCCTCGGAGATCATCGTTTCCTTGCAATATGAGGCGTCAATAATAGAACCGTTAACAAATACCGAATTGTCTTCGACAATCACATGCTCTCCCGGCAAAGCGATAACTCGTTTCACATATGCTTCGCCTGTATCAGGAGCATGAAACGTGATGATATCATATCGCTGCGGATTCGAATGATTGTATGCCAGTCTGTCAGCAACGAAAATACCGTTAGTCATCAACGTCGGCTCCATCGACTCCGACGGAACGTAACCGTTTAAAAACACGAAATTCGTCAAAGCGAACACAACACCGAGAATAACGACAAAACATACGATATCCTTAACTATTATTTTGGTTTTTTCTTTCACAGGTAACCTGCCACCTTTCCCTTCCTCTGTCCGCGCATGTAAGCAACGTCAATCTATCCTTATGCGGCGCCAAATAAACACCGCTGACATCTGTCGACAATATCTGCTTCGACTCGATTACTTCATACTCCAATGTATAAAAGTAATTCGTCACAGAAACAGAATCGCCGACATCAAGCTCAGAAATATAATCAAAAAATGTACGACCTGTATATCCGTTGTGACCGGCGATAACGCAATTTGACGTTTCGCCTCCGATCGGTAAAGACGTTCCGCCTAAATGCGTGACGCCGATAGACATGTTATAATTCGTCGCGCCGAGATATATAGGAACATCAAGACCGAGAGCGGGTATCGTTACATACGCGTAAACACCGTTCCATATTCCATAATCCCCTAAATTTAAAGCAGGCTGCGTGAACTGCCATTCTGACAAATGCTGTCCCGCAACAACTTCCGTATTATACGCAAGAGAATCTTTATAGAGCCTGTCGATGTCGTACTTATAAACGACAGGCTTATCATCCGTTCGATTACCCTCTTCGTCAATCGGATATCCCTCGTCATCGATTTCACCGTTTTCGAGAGCGTCTCTATAGGAACCATCCTCACGCATCTCCTGCGCTGTCTCCTCAAAGTTGTAAACAATAGAATCCATGTGCGCCTTGTTTGCCATCTTCATAATCGACGGGGTAATGAACGTAACAATCGCCGCAAAAAACAAAATACCGGCGATGATAAAACGCCGCCTTCGTCGGCGTCTCGCAAAATAACCCAACAAAAAACACCTTCTTTACATTACGGCACTTTGTTTGCGTCGATGACGAACAGTCACAATAATCGTAACGATAGTCACACACAACAATATTCCGCCTATTACGAACATCACAACCAAACCTCTGTCACCTTCATCATCGATATTTTGTATCTCACGTGAACTATTCGACCTTTTGACAACGTCATACAACTCACCCATCACAAGCAAACGATGCGTATTAACAGCATATGGCGTACACGTCACGAGTGTACACAGATTCCTGTCAGGCTGCACATGCAGCTTTTCGGAATCAGCCGGACGCACGACATTGATCTCGCATACACGATAATAATAAGTATCACCGAAAAACTCAACAAAAAAAGTATCGCCCTTTTTTAATTCTGTCAAACGACTGAAAAGCTCTTTTGTCGGCAGCGCCGTATGTCCCGAAATGACGACATGCACGCCGTCGCCTTCCATCGGCAAAGAAGTGCGAAACATATGCTGTGCGCCTTCTTCCAATTTAGAATCATCCGTACCTTTATATACAGGCAACTTGCAATTGATTGACGGAATCTCAATGTTTGCTAAATGACCGTCACGACCAACGCTCGCGATTTCTTCATAAATATCAGACTTTTCCGTCAAACCTTCTTCTCCCGCAAACGTATCAATCAATGATGAACCGACAACCATCGTATCATTGTACTCTTTGACCTTCGCAAGATAACCGTCATATTCATCATCTGATAAGTTCTTTACAGCGTCGCTGTACTCATTTGTATGCGACGCCGCTACTAAATTATTGACAAACTCAGATACCGTAGGATAAAGAAACAAGCCCGCAGCGAGAAGAAGCCAAACGGAAATGAAAATAATCAACCCGACGGGCTTTTTCTTTTTCTGAACAACCGTGTCGTCCAAGGGAATACCTTTGGCGACACGTGTCGAACGAGAGGGGACATTATCTGTTTTCTTCTTCATAAAAAACGCACATCCTTATAAAGCCAGTATACCACATTGAAAACCAAAATGCAATACTTTTATTGCAACAAATTGTTCACAAAAAAAGGACACCCCCTAAAAAGGGGGTGTCACGAAACAAAGAACCGACAAATCGATTCAAGCGTCGATAGCGTTATTACTTAGAAGCCTTGCTTCTCTTCTTCAGATTCATCGCAACGACAACAATACCGGCGAGCAGAAGAACTGCGCCTGCGCCGTAGAACATAATAGAACCAATACCACCGGTCTGCGGCAGGAATACTCTGTCATTGGTGACACGAGCACCTACGTAACCGATATGGTCACGACCGCGGAACTTATAGTTCGCAGGATAAGCAGCAGCGGCATTACCGTCAACAGTGAACTGACCGTCCTCGGTATACTCCTGAACCTTGGTCTCATCAGCCCATGTATTATTAGTAAAGGACGCCTTGTATGTTGTAGTAATAGTAACCGGAATCACCTTAGTAAAAGCAGAATAATTCGCGGGAGCTTCAGTCTCTCTCACATAGTAGGTACCTGCCGTCAGAGCAACAGGCTTACCGGAGATATCGCGAGTGCCGTTCTTCTGACCGTCAAGATAAGTAAAGAAAACTTCACCCTGACTATTAGAAGTACCCTCAGCTACAGGGTTTGTCAGTGCCTCGGCATCAGCTTCTGCTGTAAACAGCTGGAACTTAGCGCCTTGGAGCTGCTTGTTATCACTGCCGCGCAGCTTACCGATCATCAGGCTGTAAGTATAAACCCAAGCGTCATCGGGCTCAGTTTCGCTTGTATTATCAGCGTAGTTTGTCCACTCAAGCTTAACTTCATTCGGGTTACCCTCGTAACCGATAACAGCATGCTCGTTTAAGATTCCGGTATAATAAAGACGAACATAAGAAGCGGAATAGAACGGGGCGGTTTGCAGATACTCAGGCTTCAAAGAAACTCTGATTGTTGTTGCCTCACCATTGCCGCCAGTAACATCGACAGTGTAGTTAGCAGCGTCAACGACGGCTGATTTGGTTTTCTCCGAATTCAGCAAACGTACCTGAACGGAACCGTCGAGATAAGTAAGACCTTTGCTCATGGTATCAACAAAGGAATAAGCCTTCAGTCTGAAATCCTTTGTGGGGTCAGTTTCGTTATAAGCGCCGACGGTATCAGCGTCAACCGCAAAACGAACCGAACCGCCCATAGGAACCTCAGTATACTCGGTCTGGCCTTCGATAGTAGAATTAGTGATGGTCTTGTCAATAGTAACAGTATCACTCTCAACCTTGGTGGCGAGCTCGACAGGGTCGATGCTGTAAGTCCAACCATTCTCAGCAGCGTAATAAGGCAGAGCAAAGACTGAGTTTCTTACGGACTTAACAGTATTAGGAGTACCTGTCGCGCGAACATAGAAGATACCCTGTTTCAGATTGGACAGAGTCTTGGTCGCGCCGTCTGTATCAGACGAATAAGTACCGACAACAACAGCGCCCTTAGTCTCAAGCTCAGAAGTAGCGATATTATCGAGTGTCTTACAAGTATTTGTGTAAGAGCCATAAGATACATAACCATTAATCTCAGACACAAGGGGCTTATAGCTAACCTCATACGGGTTCAGCAGCTTCTCTTCGGTATCAGCTACACGATAAACTGTAAATGTGTAACCGGGCTTATCGCAGTTCAATGTGAAACTGACCTTTGCATTAGGGTCAAATGAACCTGTCGCAGCAGTAACAGACATGGCGCCAAGCATGGCGACAAGCATCACTGCGAGGAAAAGAGCAAGAAGTCTTTTCGTTGTTTTCATGTAAAAATCACCAAAACCTTTCTTCCCGAACGCGGGATATAAATTTTTCACAAACCTAACGGTTCTCTAACAATATAACACATCGAAAAAGAAAATGCAATAGCTTATTCACAAAAAAGTAAATAAAATTGTAAAAATCCCCATTCGACAT
>JAZQFJ010000019.1:0-20509 GCA_045539475.1 Eubacteriales bacterium
TGCAGCAAGCAAATGCCCGCACGTTCACGCAGGCGTTGTTGAAAGTGTTCCGGCGGCACTTCGCGCAATCACCGGTAACGGTGTAAACGTTCTTGCAATGGGTGCATTCTATGTTGCTCCTGCAATGGGCTGTGATATTGCCGATGCTTACCTTAACGCAGAGCTTGGCTCGGGCTATGAGTGGTGGAAGAATTTTTACGAATTCCATAAGCTTGCGATAGACGAGCTTGAAGCATTTGATTACGAAGAATATAAGAAAAACGGCTTTAAGGTCAATAAGCTCGGCGATTTTCCGTTAAAGCTTGAAACAAAGCCGGAGTAAGGAGCATCAGCGTGAACAAAAACACAAAAGCCGCGGTGCTTTTTATAAACGGTCAGTCTAACGCTACTGCACATCAGCAGTTTCTTGCGGAAGAGGACAGAGTATATGAGCCGTTAAAGAACGTATTCTCTCTTGACCGAAATCCCAATCAGTCACTTGATATTGAGGATGTTGTCTGGTCGGGGTGGACAAGCGGAGGGAAGAACCTCGGTGAGAGTCAGGACCATACAGCAAGTCTCGCATATTTCGTTGCAAAGAAATGGCAGGCGGCAATTGATGCAGGGGAAAAACTGCCGGATCTGTATATCGTCCAGATTTCAGTCGGAAGTCAGGGAATAATCAACGGAATGTGGAATCGTGATAAGGAACCGATTATAAAGCCCGGCATACTTGGTGAGGCGGATATTTCGCTTCTTCCGCTTGCACTGCATATAAATAAGCTTGTTATGAAAAATTTAACCGATGCGGGAAAGAATCCCGAGGTGATTGGATGGCATTGGCTTGGGTGTGAGCAGGAAGTGTGGCATGAGGCATATCTCCGCGATGATTTCAAGGAAAGATATGATTATCACTTCGATGTTATGCGTGAATCTATGGGCGGAAATGTTCCGACATATCTTTATAAGATAGTAGTTCGTGGCGGTCTTGAACGCTTTAATCTTCCACTTGAAAGCGAGGAAATTATAAACGAAGAGATTGTCCGTCAGACGAAAAGGATTGGCGCAAAGCTCACAGATGTACGTGAATCTCCGTATTGGGATGTAAATGACAACGTTTGCTATGGTGTTCTTGCGTCAGACCGTGCTCATTATGTGTCGAAGGTGCAGGAATGGTTTGCTGATAAATTTATGGGTGAGATTTTAAAATGAGAATAATTGAAAAAATAGCGGCAAAGGCGCAGAATGCTGATAATCCGCGTCCGACGATAGCGTTCTTGGGTGACAGCATTACCGAAGGTTGCTTTGAGCTTATTCCGAGAAACAGCGGTGGATTTGATAATGTGTTTGACCATGAGAATGTTTACCACAAAAAAGTTTCGGATATCCTTGGCACTCTTTTCCCGACAGTGCCACTTAATATTATAAATGCAGGCATTGCGGGAACATGTGCTAAATTCGGTCTTGAAAGAATTGAGCGCGACGTTCTCTCGAAAAATCCAGATCTTACAGTTGTTTGCTTCGGACTCAACGACTGCGGAAAAGAAGATGATGGGATAAACGAATATATAGAGAGTCTGCGCGGTATTTTCCACCGTCTGAAAGAAGCGGGAAGCGAAATAATTTTCATGACGCCTTGCATGATGGCAGAAAACGTAAGCGCAACTATTCATCCGAGCTTCGTCGAGCTTGCCGGAAAATTGTCTGACCGTCAGAAACGTGGCGTTCCCGATCGCTATATGGACGCCGCTCGTGAACTCTGCAATGAAGAGAATATTCCGGTCTGTGATGTTTATGCAAAATGGAAGAGGCTGGCGGAGCTTGGAGTTAATATAACCAAGCTTTTGTCAAATAAGCTTAATCACCCGACGAGAGAAATGCATAACCTTTTTGCAATCTCGCTTGTTGAAACGATGATGAGGTGACATATATGTGGAATGATTTTGAATCAAAAGAATTTGTGTTCTGTGAGCGTGCGGCGACTATAGTTTACCCCTCCTGCGCTCCTAACGGAAGAATGCTCTTAAAGTGTGAATATCTTGGTGCATTCCCTGAATTTGATATTGAGATGCTAAAACGTGGCTATCACCTGATTTTCATCTCGCACCAGTCGCGTTGGGCACCGGATAATGAAATCCATATTATGGCGGATTTCGTTCGCCACTGTGCCGCGGAGCTTTCTTGTGACAAGCGAGTGATTCTTGAGGGAATGAGCTGTGGCGGGCTTCAGGGTGCGCGGCTTGCACAAGAGTATCCCGAGCTTTGCGCGGTGCTATATCTTGACAACCCCGTGTTCAATATGCTGAGTATGTATGGCCTTGGCGCTATCGACGATCCTAATGCTGCTGCATTGCGCCGTGAGATTATAAATACCTTCGATGTAGACGATTCGACGATACTCAACTTCAGAAACAGCCCGATAGATAAGATGGATAAGCTTCTTGAAAACAATATTCCGATTCTTCTTCTTTACGGAAATGCCGACTCTATCGTAATTTACCGCGAAAACGGAAAGCCGCTTGAGGATTATTACAAGGCAAACGGTGGCAACATCAAGGTCATTTGCCGCACAATGGCAAAGCATCATCCTCACGGGCTTGCAGACCCGACACCAATTATCGAATTTGTCGAGGAGAATTTTTAAGAATCAAGAAAAAATTGTTGGATTGTTTTTTTATTTTGCAAAGAGAAGGAAAAATACATTAAGGTAGGACTCGTTTTACAATTACGATCAAGCAAATGCCCGCAATCGTGGCTTGATTGCCCCGTTGGGGTCAAAATGGGGTCAAATTTGTGGTATTTGGGGAAATTTTGGCATTGCAGAAAAACACAACAAACCCTGTAACCATTGCAGTTACAGGGTTTGTTGATGGTTGCGGAGGCAGGATTTGAACCTACAACCTTCGGGTTATGAGCCCGACGAGCTACCGGGTTGCTCCACTCCGCGATATATATGGTGCCGCTGACCGGACTTGAACCGGTACGATATTTCTATCGAAGGATTTTAAGTCCTTTGTGTCTGCCGATTCCACCACAGCGGCAGGTGTCACGCGACGTGCACTCTTATCGTGCCATAATAGAATACCATATTTTAAATTAAATGTCAACCTTTTTTGTAAAAAAAGTGGATAAAAGTGTGCGACAAAAGTCGACGCAAAGTGCTATGATATCAAAAACAGACTATACAGCCATAAACTTATCTTCACCGCGGCGCGTAAGAACTCTGCCGGAGGTCGTGTCAAATACCTTTGCAGAAAGCGCGTCAAAATCTTCGGTCGGGATAAGAAAATTTAGTGTCACCTCTGCACCATAGTCGGTTGAAGTTATTGTTGCACCGAGAGATGTGACAACTTTTTGTACTATTTCAAACAAATTATACGGAGTGTTCATACTTCCGTCGGTCCACAAACGCATAACAGCGATGCCGGCGGCATCAAGCGCGATTTTAGCGGCATGGGAATATGCGCGCACAAGACCGCCCGTACCGAGAAGCGTTCCTCCGAAGTAGCGGGTGACAACACAGCAAACGTCAAAAACCTCTTCCTTGCGGAAAACGTCAAGTGTAGGAAGCCCTGCCGTGCCCTGAGGCTCGCCATTGTCGGAATACCGCATAATGTTGTTATTGCGCAGAGTATATGCATAAACATTGTGCGTTGCGGATTTGTGCTTTTCATTTATCTCTGCGATAAATGCGAGAGCCTCTTCCTCGGTTGTTGTATATTTGACGTGTCCGATAAAGCGTGAACGCTTTTCGACAAATTCAGCTACGCCGTCGCCTGCGGGAATTTTAAAGTTGTCCATTGCTGTCGCCTCCAAGCTGTTTGGTGATTTGAGAATAGATACGGTCATCTGTTACTGCGCATATTCTGATAACGTCATCAAGGTATTCTGTAGACAGAACCTTTGCATCACGGTGAAGGATGTCGATAAGTGCGGATTTTGAATACGGGATATCAAACTCTGTACGGCGGGAAGAAAGAGAGAGTATGCGGCAGATTTCGCTTTTCAGCTCGTCAAACCCTGCGCTCGTGAGCGCAGAAACACATACGGTATCTTTTTCGCGAGAAAAGAGGGATGTATCGGAAAGAAGATCACATTTGTTGAAAACATAAAGGCGCGGAATGTTATCTGCACCGAGCGTTTTTATTACATCGTCAACAACTGCGCAGTGTGCCGCCGCCTCCGGATTTGATGCGTCGACAACGTGGAGAAGAAGGTCCGCATGCAAAAGCTCTTCAAGTGTTGCGCGGAAAGCTCGCGTCAGGTGATGCGGAAGCTTTCTGATGAATCCGACGGTATCCGAGAGAAGGACTGATGCGGTGTCACTGACCGGAAATTTTCGGGTTGTTGTATCAAGTGTATCAAAAAGACGGTTTGCCGCGTGGATATCGGAGCCGGTAAGGGCGTTTAAGAGCGTGGATTTTCCGGCGTTTGTGTAGCCGATAAGTGAGACGAGCGGAATCTCGCGCCGAATACGTCCGCGCCGCTGTTCTCCGCGCACGCGCATCACGGTTTCAAGCTCTTCCTCTATCTTCGATATGCGGCGGCGAATATGCCGGCGGTCGGTCTCAAGCTTTGTTTCGCCGGGACCGCGTGTTCCGATACCGCCACCGAGACGGGAAAGCGCCGTTCCTCTGCCTGTAAGGCGGGGGAGCAGATATTTATACTGTGCAAGCTCTACCTGAAGCCGGCCTTCGCGGGACTGCGCGCGGGAAGCGAATATATCGAGAATAAGCGTCGAGCGGTCGATAACGCGCACACCGAGAATGTCCTCCAAGTTCTTTGTCTGCGCGGGGGAAAGCTCATTGTCAAACACAGCAAGGTCAATATCGTTTTGCTCTGCAAATTCCGCAAGTTCACGAGCCTTGCCTGTTCCGATAAAGGTTTTAGGTTCGGGAGAAGCGCGGTGTTGGATAACGCGTGCAACCTCGTCTCCGCCTGCGGTAGAGAGAAGCTCAGAAAGCTCGTCCATTGACGAGTCATCGCATTTTTCCGTGTCGGTATATATATCGGCGTCCAATCCGATAAGAATGGCGCGTTCTCTTTTTTCTTCACCTTGGTTTTGCATAAAAGCCCTCCATAGACATTGTACAAATATTAGTATACATTAAATTTGCCGAAAAGACAATATTATGATATACTATTTATACAGAATAAATAAGCGGAGGCAGAAGATAATGCTTCATTTTGTTCTCGGCCGCATAAGAAGCGGAAAAACAACTTACATAATTGACAAAATAAAGGAACGCCGTGAGGCGGGAACGCTTTTCCTTGTTCCGGAGCAGCAGTCTCATTCTATGGAGAGGCTTTTGTGCAGTGTTTGCGGGAATACGGTTTCGTCATACAGCGAGGTAACAAGCTTTCGCCGTCTTGCTGCGCGCGTGAAGAGCGAAAACGGAGGGGTATGCGCTGTTGCTGTCGGTGGAGGCAGACGCATACTTATGCTGCATTCTGCGGTGCGTGCAGTGTGCGGTGAGCTTTCCGTGCTATCAAAAAGCGCATCGCGTCCTGACCGTCTGCCGGAGTTACTCCGGGCAATTGACGAGCTTAAGGCGTACGGCGTATCTCCGCGTGCGCTCGCTTCCGCGGCGAAGGATATAGAGGGCATGAGCGGGAAAAAGCTTTCAGAGCTTGCGCTTATATATGCTGCATATGAAAATGAGCTTTCTGAGGATGAGTTTGATGCATACGATGAGCTTGGATTTATTGCGGAGAGTTTGCACAGAAATGATTTTTGGTATGACAAAACATTGTACCTTGACGGCTTTTCAGGGTTTACCGCAGCAGAGTTTGATATTCTTGACTCTGCTGCAGTAAAGGCAAGGGATGTGTATATCGCGCTTGAGCTTCCGCGTGAATATGACGAGGGCATGGAAAACGGAATATTTGACAAGACGTATAACACTAAAAAACGTATTCTTGAGATATGCAAGAAGAACGGCGTGAAATACGATGAAGTATATCTTGAAAGTAAAAAAACAGGCTCTCTTGCTTTTCTTGACCGTGCGCTATTTTCTGAGGATGGCGAAAGCTTTGCGGAAAGCTCGGATAATATACATATCGCGCGTGCCACCGGTGCGTTTGAAGAGTGCGAAAAGGCGGCGGCGTATATTTTAGACAATGTGCGCGCCGGTGCGCGATTTAACGATTTTTCAGTAGCAGTATGCGGGGGAGAAGAACACCTTTCCGTATGCGAAAGCGTATTTTCACGGTATGGTATACCCGTATATATAAGTGATGACACGCCGTTGACATCAAAACCTCCGGTTGCGCTGATTATTGCGGCACTTGACTGCGTTTTGCGGGGATTTCGCCGCGATGCAGTTATGGAGTATGTAAAAACGGGATTTTCAGGGATATCGGCCCGTGCGCTTTCTGCATTTGAGAATTATATGTACACATGGTCGCCTAAGGCTTCGGAATGGAGCACGGGATGTGATTTTGCGCGCAATCCTCTCGGAATATCGGCAGAAAACACACCTGAAAGCGAGGTGCTTCTCAAAACCGTAAACCGCGCGAGAAAAAAGATTTACGCGCCGATAAGCAGACTTGCAAAGGCGATGGAAAAAGGAAAAACGGGCAAAGCGTGTGCCGAGGCGCTTTATGACTTTATAAATGAAATAAACCTGCCGCGGAGAATATCGGCATATGCATACATTGCAGAAACGGAAGGGCGGCTCGCTGCGGCGCAGGAATATGATGCGCTGACAGAGGTTATCTGCGGAGTTATTGACAGCATCGGGAAGAGTGTGGGAGACGAAAAGCTTGATGCAGAAGAGCTGTATTACCTGTTCCGTCTTGTTGTGTCCGAGGAGAGCTTATCTACCATTCCGGCGACGCTTGACTCGGTTTCGGTGTCCGATGTTTCCCGTGCCGAGGGAACAAGATGCGGTTTCCGTATAATCCTCGGCGCAAATGATGGTGCGTTCCCGAAAGGAGCAGAGCGCGCAGGGTTGATATCCGACAGTGACAGACTCTCTCTTTCCGATTTTGGGATAGAGCTGGCTCCCGGTATGTGCGAACGCATTTTTGAAGAATACAGAACCATGCATAGTACGCTTTGTTCAGCGGAAAAAGGATTATACATAAGTTCGTCGGCAGTAGGCATGAACGGTGAGACGAGAGAAGAATCTCCCGTAGTATCGAAAATCCGCTCGGTTTACGGAAAGACCGAGGATGAAATGTCGCTTCATGATGCCCGTCTTCGTGCGAAAATACCGTGCTTTGACCAAAGCATTGCTTCGGGAAGATATCTTTCCGTGTGGGAAGATGATGAAGAGTATTCCGGCAAGCTTTATAATGTGCGGCAGACCAGAAGTCTTCGCCGCGGACCGATAAACAGCCGCGAAAACATAGAGGCGATATTTGGCAGAAAAATAAAGCTAAGCGCATCGCGCGCTGACCTTTTCTCGTCGTGCAGATACGCGTATTTCTTAAAATACGGACTTGGTGCAGAGCTTCGCGGACGTGCGGAAATCTCGCCGATTGAAGCCGGAAGCCTTATGCACTATGTTCTTGAATACGTAATATCGCGTCTTGCAAAGGAACAGGATTTTGACGTTTCTCACGCCCTCATTCTTGCAGAAGAGGCTTGCCGTGAATACACCGCGCGCTCATTCTCTGCAGGTGGTAAGCTCTCGGCAAGGATGGAGTTTCTTATATCGCGCATCACGCAATCGGTAAAAAGGGCGGTAGAGGATATTTGCCGTGAGCTTGCAAAAGGACAGTTTGTGCCAAGCGGATTTGAGGTCAAGTTCTCCGGTGCGGAAGGAGAGCTTCCGCCGATTGAAATAAAGGGTGAAGAGTCAACCGTTCTTCTTCGTGGAGCGGTAGACAGAGTTGACACATACGAGCTTGACGGAAAGCTTTATTTCCGCGTTATAGATTATAAATCCGGCAAGAAAGAGTTTTCTCTTGACGAAACTGTAAACGGAATAGGGATGCAGATGCTTCTCTATATGTTTGCACTTGAAGAAATGGGAAAAGAACATTTCGGCAAGATACCGCAGGCGGCGGGGGTTATGTACGTTCCGATAGCCCGTGAGGCAAACCGCGCCCGCGGCGAAAGAATAAGACCGAGCCGCCGTGAGGGCGTAATCCTTCGCGATATGCGCATTATTGATGCAATGGAAAGCGGGGAGAACAAGGAATATATCCCTGCAACGGTTGATAAAAAGGGAGCACTGAAGCGCGGGTCGGTAGTGCTGACAAGCAACCAATTTGAAGCGGTAAAGGCGCGAATGAAGCAGATTCTTGCGGGAATAGGTGACGAGCTTTCTCGCGGAGAGATAGAGCCGAACCCATATGTTCATAAGGGCAGAAGCTCATGCGATTTTTGTGAATACAGAGCCGTGTGTGCGTTTGACGAGGAAAGAGGCGGCGACAGAAAGCGAGAGCTTTGCAGTGTGAAGCTTGCGGATATAATAAATGAGGGAGAGGGAACGGAAGATGAGTGATGTGAAGTGGACGCGTGACCAGCTTCGCGCGATTTCCGCAAGAGACAGCTCTGTTCTCGTCTCTGCGGCGGCGGGCTCCGGTAAAACTGCCGTGCTTGTAGAGCGTCTTTTGCGGAGAATAACCGATGAAGGGCGCGACGTTACGGAATTTCTTATAATAACATATACAAAGGCGGCGGCAACGGAGCTCCGTCGTAAGATATATGAGTCTCTTTCAAAATACGCCGCACTCCATCCGGGCAATAAGCATATACGCCGTCAGATTGCGCTTGTCGGCAGTGCGAGAATATCGACGGTACATTCATTCTGCACATGGCTTCTCCGTAATTTTTCGGACAACCCTGCGCTTGCAGGCGGGTTTCGTGTGCTGGACGAGAATGAAGCGCAGCTTATTCTTGAACAAGAGCTCGGCGAGCTTATTGAAGAAAAGTATGACGCGGGGGAAGAAAGCTTTCTCGCGCTTTCCGCATATCTTAGCGGGGCGAGAAGTGACAAAGCGCTTTTTGGTGCGGTGTTGGAGCTGTATCAGAAAAGCACAAGCCACCCGTATCCCGAAAAATGGCTTTCGGAAGTAGCGGCGGCATATGACGTTTCAAAGGTGGAAAGTATCAGGAATACAGTGTGGGGAGAGTACGCATTTTCGGCAGCAAAACAGGCGCTTGCGGACTGCATTGAAATCCTTGATCTTATGATAGCCGATGTTGAAAAGATTTCCGAAGCCGCGGAAGTTTATGCCGAGGTGCTGTGTGATGAGCGTGATATGCTCCGAAGAGCCGACAGCGACACATGGGATGGGCTTTTGGATGCAATTTCCGCAATAGAGTTTCCGCGTTTGCCAAGCTCAAGAAAAATCGAAGACAAGAGCATACCCGAGCGTATTCGAGCAATGCACGACCGCGTAAAGGAGGAGTGCGGGAAGATAACAGAAAAGCTCCTTACTGCATCATCTAGCGAGCTTCTCGCAGAGCTATCCGCGCTTTATCCGCATATGTGTGAGCTTGCAAGCCTTGCGGAAGAGCTTTCGGTTCGTTTTGGCAGGGAAAAGCTTCGCCGCGGCGCTCTTGATTATTCAGACCTTGAGCATTATGCGATAGAGCTTCTTGTCAGTGAATATGATGCAGAGCGGGATACCGTTTCTCCAAGCGATACGGCGCACGAGGTTTCAAAAAACTTCTGTGAGATACTTCTTGATGAATTTCAGGACAGCAACAATATTCAGGATATAATTTTCCGTGCAGTATCACGGGAAGAGAAGAACATCGTTATGGTGGGGGATGTGAAGCAGTCGATATACCGTTTCCGTCTTGCTGACCCGACGATATTTATGAAAAAATATAAGAGCTTCAAAAAGTATGAAGAAGCAACCGGTGATGAGCCGCGATACATAACTCTTTCGCAGAACTTCCGGTCACGCGCAGAGGTGCTTAATGCGGCAAATGCATTTTTCGCGCGCCTTATGACGGAAGAGCTTGGCGATGTGGATTATACCGAGGAGCATTTTCTTGTTCCGCGTGATAATATACCGGAGCTGGGAATAGGCGACAAGTCATGCGAGTTTTATCTTGTTGACAGAAAAGAAAGCGAGCGATCCTCTGTTGAGGACGAGGCAAGATTTGTTGCATCAAAAATCCGTGAGCTTATTGAGAGCGGGTTTGAGGTTTGCGATAAGGACGGAACGCACCGTCGCGCCGAATACCGCGACTTTGCCGTGCTTCTGCGCTCGGCTTCCGGAAATGCTGAAAGTTATGAGAGAGCATTGCGTGATGCGGGAATACCCTATGCATCGCCTCGCGCTGATGGGCTTCTTACCAAAAGCGAAGTAAATGCAATTGTTTCGTATCTTTCTGTAATAGACAACCCCACCTCGGATATCCCGCTTCTGGCACTGCTGAAATCCCCGTTATTCGCCTTTTCTGCGGATGATTTGTGTTATATCAGACGTGAGGGCAACGGCGCGCTTATTTATGCAATGGAAAAGCTTGCAACAAAAGAGGGGGAAACAGCGAAAAAATGCCGGGCGTTTCTCGGTGAGCTTTCGGCTCTGCGCTCTTTTTCGCGGGGTGCAAGTGCTTCATCTCTGATATGGGAGATATATAACCGAACTAATGCGCTGGGGCTTTTCGGGGCGCTTCCGTGCGGAGAGGAGCGTCAGCGAAATCTAATAGAGTTTTACAAATGTGCAGGAGCATTTGAAAGCTCGGGATATTTCGGGCTTTACAGATTTGTGTCGCACATAGCACGTCTTGCAGAGCGCGGCGGAGATATCCCCGCACCTGCGGCATCTGCAGGAAATGCCGTGACGATAATGACGATACACAAATCAAAGGGATTGGAATTTCCGATAGTTTTCCTCGGTGGATGCATACGGAATTTCAATACCGATGATATCAGGCGTCCTATTCTTATCCACCCGCAGCTCGGCGTGGGACTTCGCTTCCGCGACACGCAAACTGGTGCAGATTATTCAACCGTTGCAAGGGATGTCATATCAGATGCTCTTATTTCGGAAATAAAGAGCGAGGAAATGCGCATACTGTATGTTGCGCTTACGCGTGCGCGTGAAAAGCTCTGTCTCGTTGCATCCCATAATGATGCGGCGAAAATGATAGAAAAAGTGATTTTTGAAAACGTGTACCCCGAGCTTGATAAAAAAATGCTTTTGTCAAGGGTGGGAACGCAAACGTGGTTTATGTTACCTCTGCTCCGCACATCAAGCGGAAACGAACTTCGGCAGTATGCCGGCTTTTTGCCGCTGGGCGGGGAAAAGCTTGGCGGGATGAAGGCGTGTGTTGCGCAAATCGCTGACACAGAGGTTTCGGATTCCGGAGAGAAAGAGCAAGAATTGCAACCTGCGGAGAATACGGAAGAAATAAAAGAAATGCTGCGCTTTAGCTATGGATACGCCACCGCAACAGAAACTCCGTCAAAGCTTACGGCGACGGGGCTTCACGCTGACGGCGCAGCGCGCGTATCACCGCGCAGAAGAAAAACTCCGCGTCCGGCATTTCTGCAGGAGCGGAAGCTTACGCCGACAGAACGCGGAACTGCTTTGCATATGGCAATGCAGTTTGCAGATTTTGAAAAGTGCCAAAGTGTTGAAGGTGCAAAGGAAGAGCTTTCGCGTCTTGTTCGCGAAAAATATCTTTCACAGGTTCAGGCAAAGGCTGTGGATGCTGAGAAAATTTCGTTGTTTACAAATTCCGCCACAGGGCAGACGATGCTTTCAGCAAAAAACGTTGCGCGTGAGTTTAAGTTTTCCGTACTTCTCCCCGCAGACGAAATGCTTGGGAAAGAAGAGCTCTCCGGTGAACAGGTGCTTTTGCAAGGTGTTATGGATATGTATTATGAAAACGAAGAAGGTGTCACGATAGTCGATTTCAAAACCGACCGCCGCCGTCCCGAGGGGGAGGTTCTTGAGAAATACAGCGAACAGCTCCGTACATACCGCCGGGCACTGTTTGAGATGACGGGGAAGAAGGCAAAAAGTCTGCGCCTGTATCTTGTAAATTACGGAGAATACATAGAAGTGGAATAAGAAAAAAGCAAAGCCAAGGCGAATTTGCCTTGGCTTTGTCTGTGAAGAGTTGCTTTTTTTACTTTATAATTCTTGCGCGGACGATGTTGTCCAATGCGGAGATTTTCTCAAGGAGAGCATCATCTGCATCGTCGTCAAGGTCAAGCACGGTGTATGCCCAGTCCTTCTTCGATGCGTTCTGCATACTTGCGATGTTGTGACCTGCGTCGGAAACAGCGGATGTGATGCTGTTTGCTGTGTTCGGCACATTCTTGTGGAGAACGCAGACGCGGCTTTTTCCGCTCATCGGCATACATACGGTCGGGAAGTTGACGGAGTTTTTGATGTTACCCTTGAGGATGTAGTTTTTAAGCTCGTCAACTGCCATAACAGCGCAGTTTTCTTCGCTTTCCGGAGTTGATGCGCCGAGATGAGGAAGCGCAACGACGTTTTCCTTGCCGATAAGCTTAGCTTCCGGGAAGTCGGTTACGTATTTTGCAACCTTGCCGCTCTGGAGCGCAACAAGAATATCATCGGAGTTTACGAGTGTGCCGCGTGCAAAGTTGAGAATACGGACACCGTCCTTCATTACGGAGATCGTCTTTTCGTTTATCATACCCGTTGTTTCCGGAGTTGCCGGAACGTGGATTGTGATATAGTCGCTCTTTTCGTAAATTTCGTTGATGTCTGTGCAGTGCTTGATGGAACGGGAAACGCTCCATGCAGCATTGACGGAGAGATACGGGTCATAGCCGAGAACCGTCATACCGAGACGCTCTGCTGCGTTTGCAACAAGAACGCCGATTGCGCCGAGACCGATAACGCCGAGCGTCTTGCCTTCGATTTCCGGACCGACAAACTGCCCTTTGCCCTTTTCAACGAGCTTTCCTACCTCATCGCCCTTGTCAGCAAGAGTCTTTGCCCACTCAATTCCCTCTGCAATTTTACGGGATGCAAGGAAAAGACCGGTGAGAACAAGCTCCTTAACGGCATTTGCGTTAGCACCCGGAGTGTTGAAAACAACGATGCCTTCCTCAGCTGCGCGGTCAAGCGGGATATTGTTGACGCCCGCACCTGCACGTGCAATGCACAGAAGCTCGGGGTTAAATTCTTCGTTGTGAAGATCAGCAGAGCGGACGAGCATAGCCGCCGGATTCTCAACATCTGCACCGCAGGTGAAAACATCTGCCGGGAGACGGCTCAGTCCGTTGCTTGAGATTTTATTCATTAATTTTACATTATACATAAAGGAAAACCTCCTATTTGTTCTTAACTTCAAAGTCACGCATGAATGCGACAAGCTTTTCTACGCCCTCAACAGGCATTGCGTTGTAGATGGATGCGCGCATACCGCCGACGGAGCGGTGTCCCTTAAGAGTGAGAAGGCCGACAGCCGAAGCTTCCTTTACAAACTTTGCATCAAGCTCCTCATCGCCTGTTCTGAAGGTTACGTTCATAAGAGAGCGGGAATCCTTTTCTGCGTGCGGGATGAACATCTTGCTCTCATCAAGGAAATCATAAAGTAACGCTGCCTTTGCACGGTTGATTTTCTCAAGCTCGCCGATGCCGCCGATTGACTCGATCCAGTCAAGGACAAGACCGCAAACGTAAATCGGATATGTGCTTGGGGTGTTGTACATAGACTCTTTTTCTGCCATAACAGCCCAGTCCATAACGGTCGGAGTGTCGGGGCGTGCGTTGCCTAAAAGATCCTCGCGGACGATAACAACGGTGAGACCTGCAGGAGCCATATTCTTCTGTGCACCGGCATAGATAACGCCGTATTTTGTAACGTCAATTTCCTCTGAAAGGATGCAGGAGGACATATCGGCAACGAGCGGAACATTGCCTGTATCAAGGAGATAATTCCAGTGTGTGCCGTAGATTGTGTTGTTCACGCAGATATGTACATAGTCTGCATCCGGAGAGAGGGAAAGCTCCTCCTGCTTCGGAATGCGGCGGAAGGTTTCAGGCTTTAAGTCGGCTACAACATTTGCGATACCGTACTTCTTGCCTTCCTTTGCTGCATTTCCGGAGAACTGACCGGTGATGATGTAATCTGCCTTTGTTTTCATAAGGTTCATCGGGATGGATGCAAACTGGAGAGAAGCACCGCCCTGAAGGAAGAGAACCTTGTAGTTTGCCGGGATGCCGAGAAGAGAGCGGAGCTTTGCTTCGCAAGCCTTGATGATTTCATCATAGACCTTTGCGCGGTGGCTCATCTCCATAACTGACATACCGGAGCCGTTGTAATTCAACATCTCATCGCGAGCGCGGCAAAGAACCTGCTCGGGAAGCATGGAAGGACCTGCGGAAAAATTGTAGACACGATTTTCAAACATATGAAAAACCTCCGATAAAAAATTTGCTAAAAAAATAATATAATACATTATATTATATAACCATATCGCGCTCTTGTCAAATAAAAACAGGGTAAAAATGTGAAAAAAATAACATTGAATTTAAAGGATAAAACAACTGCGACAAATTTATATTGCCGCAGTTTATCTTTTTTGTATGTTTTTTATAATAATCCCAGTAGTCTTAAGTCATCCTTCCGCTTTTTCTTGAGCTCTGAAGTTTGTTGGTCGTAGGCGTTAATATATAGCTTCAGCTCTTTCGGCGAAAGTCCGAAGGTGTCCATGCATACCTTGTGAAAATGTGAGCTGCTTGAAAAACCGCATTCGTCTGCCAGTTCATAAATTGCTTTATCTTCATACGGAAGCTTGCCGACAACCCTGCGGAGCCGGACGGAGGTAAGATACTCGTGGCAGGTTGTTCCGCTCAATTCCCGGAAAGAGTCCAGAAACATACTTCTTGACATTGTGGCATATCTTGCGGCGTCCGGAATCGTTATCTTGTCAAAGCAGTTGTTCGTTATGTAAGATATGGCTTTTCCTATATGTAATGACCGCTCCTGCAAAGAAGATAAATTCTGTCCGCTGTACGGCATATTGATTTTTCTGATGCACAAATCGAGAATATTTCCGATGTTGGCAAAGAAACGCTGTGAAAATGCTTCAAAATCATTCTTGGGTTTATGAAGAAGCTCGAAAAAAAGCTCATCAAGCCGTTCTTTGTCGCTTCCGCTAAAATTGATAAACGGGCTTAAATGCATTTTGTCAAAGAGCGCGCAATCGTAATACGGCGTGAAGAACGGAAGGAGATTTTTCTCAAAAACATCGTTTTTAAAGGAAACGGAAATAACCTTTGTGTTTTCAAGGTCAGAGCTTACGGAATTTATCTGATGAACGGAAAAGGGATAAACTATCGCAAGAGAACCGGCGCTTTGAGCAGTGCGGTGACCGTTTATGGTGTGAACATACGAACCGGAAACCGTATACCACAGCTGCGTATAGTCGTGAAAATGCACTTCGCTTATGCGATGGTCCGTGATGGTATCTACCTTGAATATTTTTTTTGAATCAGGGAAAGCGTGCATTGAGATGTTCGGCAAAATACACGATATTTTGGGCAATAAAACATTCATAAGCTTATCCTCCTTCCTTTGTCTTCATTATACAGGAAAACGCGCCATTTTTCAAGACTTTTTTGTTCGGACTTTTATGCAATTTTTGTTTGTTGCCGTGGGGTTATATTGTAATGTATAATATAAATAGAGAAAATTCGATTATGAGGAGGAAAACTGATGAAAAGATTGTTATCAATTATTCTCGTTTGCTCGATGCTTTTGTCATTGCTTCCGCTTTCATATGCGGCAAGCAGCATAACGGGCAATGTGGTTGTGTATGATTTTGAGGACAAGTTTCCGGTAAAAGATTCGCCAATTCGCTATGACTCATTGACCTATGCTACGAACAATAACCTTTGGCAATATGCGGCTAATTCCAAAGGGCATACCGACATTGCTTCGGATTCTTCGGGAATAAGGGCACACAAGCCTAAAGATTATACCGGTGGACAGAATATAGCGCTTCAGCCGGTGAATCTCAAAGTCGAAGATGCACAGCAGTACTGGATTGCTTTCGAAATAGATGTTCCTAAAAATGGAACTTACGATTTGGATATATGGCGAATACTATGAGCTTTGGTGCAAGAGGAATTTTGAAAAGGGCGTTGAGGAGTTTATGGGATATCTGAAGGACAGAAAAGCAGAGCTTACAGCATTGAAGAATGGAAGGAAAACAAAGAAATGAAAAAGATAAATGTGGCACTTATAGGATATGGAAGAAGCGGTTGCGGCATTCATGGCCTGTTTTTCAGGTCGGAAAATAACGACATCGTGAATGTTGTTGCAGTTGCCGAGCTTGACCCTGCGCGTGCGGAAGCGGCAAAGGCAGATTACGGTTGTGATACATACAGCGATTATAAAGAGTTTTTCAACAGAAATGATATAGATCTTGTTGTGAATACATCCTATTCACAGATGCATTATGAAACAACGCTTGATCTTTTAAATCACGGTTTTAATGTTCTTTGCGAAAAACCAATCACAAAAACATCTGCTGAGCTCTGTGAGCTTATAGATGCTGCAAAGAAAAATAATGTAATTTTCACAATCTTCCAGCAAGCAAGACTTAAAAGAAATTTTGAGAAGATGGAAGAGATAATGAAGTCCGGAATACTCGGGAATGTGAAGCTTGTAAAAGTGCGCAGAAATGCATTTTCGCGCCGCTATGACTGGCAGACTGTTATCAAGAACAATGCAGGAGCAATGAAAAACACAGGTCCGCATCCGTTTGAGCAGTGCATTCATCTTGCAGGAACGGACGATATGCCCGTGAAGATTCAGTCAAAGCTTGGAATATGGAATTCCGTGGGTGATGCAGAAGACTACGTTTTTGCAGTTCTTGAATATGAGAACGGAACACGTTTTGAAATAGAGATTAACCCTGCAGATCCTTTTGCTGAGGAATGGGGATTCTATGTCTACGGTGACCGCGGAGCAATGCGCGTTTCTGCACAGAAGATAGAGTATCGATATTATCTCGAAAGCGAAAGCCCCCAGCCGACTCTTGAGCTTAAATCGCTTCATAAGGAAGACGGTTCACCGTCATTCTGTACGGATAAGATTAACTGGCATAAGGAAGAAATTGAGATTGAAAAGGATGGCAAAGAGCACGGAACCTCCGGCTTCTACCATCGTTTGTATGACCATATGTTCAACGGCGGCGAGCTGTTTATCAAGCCTGAGCATATATTGACTGAGGTTCGTATATTCGAAGAGATTGAACGGCAGAATCCGTTGGAACAGAAGGTTTTTTAGAAGGGAAGGCAGATTGAAATGAATCCTGTTATAATGCACATCAACTACGGCGAGGTAAAAAACGGCCGGTTCGGGAAAAACACCGTTGACAGTATTTGCAGAATGGCGGCGGATATCGGGTATGACGGAATTGAATTTCGCGGGAAAATACCTGTGGAGCTTCAGGAGCTTTCGTTCCGTGAATATGCAGAGCTTATTGCTGAAGGAAAGAAAAAGTATGGGCTTTCCGACATTCTTTTCGGAATCGGCGTTCGCGATTGCACAAGCGCAGATAAAGAAATACGGGAAAAATCAATTTCCGAAGCAATAGAACAAGCGAAGATTGCAAGCGAGATTTGCGGAACAACAGTTTGCAATACTTATGCAGCATGGATCACATCATCAATCTCAACAGCACCGAGTTCTTCATATGAATTCCACGGAAGTGCTGCTGCAACTTCTGAAGAATGGGAGCTTACGGCTGATGCGTACCGTCAGATTGGTAAAGAGCTTGAAAAAATCGGCGTGAAATTTGCTTTTGAAACGCATATGAACTATATTCACGACCTGCCGCATATGGCAAAAAAGCTTGTTGACCTTATCGACAGCCCCATGGTTGGAATCAATATGGATTACGGCAACACTTTTGCTTTTCCGGTGCGCCCGACTGTGGAAGAAGCTATCGACCTTTACGGTGATAAGCTCTTTTATGTTCATCTTAAGAATTCTTCATACATACCGGGAACGACAAGCCGTATTGCGACCTCGCTTAGTGATGGACAGATAAACCATCGCGCATATCTTGAAAAGCTTCAGGATGTCGGTTTTACCGGACCGATAGGCATAGAGGCGCCCCGTGCAGGTGATCGCAGATGGTATGCACAGCAGGATTTTAATTATTATAAAGCGCTTACAGAGTGTATGTAATAATGTAAAAACAGTGACATTGAGGATTGTAAAAGGATTTTAAATCCTCGTCATTGTGATAAAACGAAAAACGTAGATAGGAGGAAAAGTAAAATGAAAAGATTGTTATCAATTATTCTCGTTTGCTCGATGCTTTTGTCATTGCTTCCGCTATCATATGCGGAAAGCAGCGTGAACGGCAATGTGGTTGTATATGATTTTGAGGACAAGTTTCCTGTACCTGTAAAAGATCCGCCAATTCGATATGACTCATTGACATACAGCACGAACAATAACCTTTGGCAATATGCGGCTAATTCCAAAGGGCATACCGACATTGCTTCGGATTCTTCGGGAATAAGGGCGTATAAGAGTACCGGAGAGATTGCGCTTATAGCTCAGAATCCCGAAAAGGCAGATAATACGGATAAGGCGTATTGGATTGCTTTTGAAATTGATGTTCCGAAAAAAGGAAACTATACTCTTTCGGTAAATGCTACTCCTTATGCCTATGGTAAGTCGAGCTATGTTGACGTATATTTGTTTGACAAAAACAATGTAACGACATTAGAGGACGGCATTATTCCGGAAAACAAGCTGACAAGCAACAAGTTTAAGTCAGATACCGAGAATGAGACATTATCTCTCGGGAAGAAGGAGCTTGAGAAAGGAAAGCATTATTTTGTGTTCAGCCCCGGAACATCAAGAAGCAATTCCTCCGGAGCGCTTAACAGTTCATTTGTATATCTGAACAAGCTCACGCTCACGGCGGACATAGAGCTTGAAAGCGCAGCTGTATCGCTTGAGAAGAGCGAGCTTTACCCGGGCGAATTTACAAAGGCAATTGCAAGCGCAAAAGATAATTTCGGCGGAGATGTTTTGCTTGACAATGTTAATGTCGAGTTTCAAAGCTCGGATGAGTCGGTTGCAGCGGTAAGCTCTGCCGGCGATATATATGCTATATCTTCGGGAACAACCGATATTACGGTAACCGTAAGTACGGATAAGAACTCAAAAACAAGTGCTCCGAAAACCCTTACAGTAAAATCGTCCGGACAGGCGGAAGCTCTTCCAAATGAGCTTTTCTTTGATTTTCCGCAGGGCTTTATTCAGGTGGGCGAATCAGCCGCTGTAAAGATAACAGATACCGACGGAAATTACCCCGGTGACGGAATAAAGTATACATATGATATATATGACGATTCTGTAGTAACGGAAAAAGACGGCAAGTTCACTGCAAAGAAGATTGGCAAAACAAAGGTAGACGTTTTTGCAGAGATTGGTGAAGAAAAAAGAGAATTTACATTTGATGTCATTGTTGTTGGCGAAAATCTGCTTGTAAGGCATGGTGTTGACCACGGTCAGTTTGAGAACAGCATCTTTATGAGAGATGAGTCTGTTCCGGGCGTTTCGACAAAGAATACACTTTGGTATGTAACGAAAAACGAGGTCAGAGATAACTTTGTTTATACGCTTCTTGAAAATCAGCTTTCGCCTACGAAAACATCATTTACAAACTTTGCAAAAATAAGCTTTGAGGATACGGTGACCTCAACCGGTGTAAATAACCTTTCAAGAATCCAGGGATACACCGGATACTATGCTGCAGGAAGCACTGCCCATAACGGTCTTGTTAACCTCGACCCGAATAAGCTCTATGAGTACACAGGCTATATAAAAAGTGAAAATATAAAGAATAAGGTAAGGAGCGCAAAGGGAGAATTATTTTATTATACTATTACAGGCACGAAAGCAGCATCACTTAAAAACTATAACCATTATCCGTGGGAAGGAACAAGCGGAGCGCAGGACTGGACACAGTTTACCGTTCCCGCTGTGTGGCTTAACTGGAAGGGTTATGACGGAATAACGGTTGACCCTCGCGTGGAATTCACGGCAATGGACGATGAAAATGCCGATTTTTATATTGCAAATCTCCATCTCCACGAGGTAAGCTTTGAAACAGTTGATTTCAGGCTTGTAAAACCGATTGAAAATCCGAAGACATATGACACATTTGAAACATCCTTCCGGGCGCTTACAAACACAGGAAACGAAATAACCTCCGGTGACGACAATCAGAAGATAACCGCGAAATATTCTTCAACCAACGAAACTGTAGCAAAGGTTTCGGAGGACGGAGTTATCACGGTTGTAAGCAACGGCAAATGTGACATTATTGCCGAGGTCACGATTGGCAATACAACACAAACAGGACGAATACCTCTGGATTTATCCGGACTTGAGGTTATGTTTGAGAGCATTGAGGTAATGCATCCCGAGACGCTTTCGGTCGATACCGAAGCAGATATTGCCGTGAAATTCATTAACACCGACGGCACGGAGCATAACGGCGACGGAATAACGCTTTACTATGAAAGCAGCAATACAAGGCTTGCCACGATAGATGAGAACGGCAAAATCACCGCAAAGCAGCCGGGAACCGCG
>JAZQFJ010000020.1:0-19385 GCA_045539475.1 Eubacteriales bacterium
TGTTTGTAGAGCATATTCGAGTCCTCCGTTCATGGTTTCTCGTCAATTCCATTTTAACGGATTTCTTCCAAATATGCTCTACTTTTTTTAATTTTTTTCGTAGGCCCTACTTGGTTACCCCAACTTTTATTATAGAGCCTATTTTATCAATATCAAAAGCACTCACGCAAGTGGGTGCTTTTTGCCATATTTTTAAGTAGGTCATAATAGCTGTTTAACAGTACAGATCCCAAGCGTTTGTAAAGCAAAAACAACAATTTCGTTTGGGTAAATGAAGTTATAATACTGTCAAAGTAAAAGATTGTTGTTTATTTAACAAAGTTCATTCACATCACCTATTGAATTTACAATAAAAAAAGTATATAATATAATAAAATAATTATGGTTAGGAGAATTCAAATGATTAAAGAGAATATTGATTTTCTTAAAGAGTATGATCCGGACCTCGGTGTTGCCGTCGAGTCAGAGTATAACAGACAGCGCAACAACATAGAGCTTATTGCTTCCGAGAACTTCGTAAGTCCGGCTGTTCTTGCTGCGGCAGGAACTGTGTTGACTAACAAGTATGCAGAAGGTCTTCCCGGAAAGCGCTATTACGGTGGCTGTGAATGTGTTGATGTTGTTGAACGAATTGCTCAGGATAGAGCCAAAGAGCTTTTTGGCGCGGATCATGTAAACGTTCAGCCTCACAGCGGCGCATCTGCCAATATGGCTGTGTATTTCTCCCTTGTTAAACCGGGCGAAACCGTTATGGGAATGAACCTCAGCGAGGGTGGTCATCTTACTCACGGCAGTCCTGTAAATATATCCGGTGCGTATTATAATATCGTTCCGTATGGCGTTGATCCCGAAACGCATCGCATTGATTATGATAAGCTTGAAAAGACAGCAAAAGAATGTCAGCCTAAGATGATTATTGCAGGTGCTTCTGCGTATCCGCGTATTATAGATTTTGAGCGTTTTGCACATATTGCAAAATCTGTCGGCGCTTACTTTATGGTCGATATGGCTCATATTGCAGGGCTCGTTGCAGCAGGCGTTCATCCGAGCCCGATTCCGTATGCTGATGTTGTTACAACAACTACGCATAAAACCTTGCGCGGTCCGCGTGGCGGTATAATTATGTGTAAGGAAGAGCTTGCAAAGCAGATTGATAAGGCGGTTTTCCCGGGAACTATGGGTGGTCCGCTTATGCATATAATCGCGGCAAAAGCTGTTTGTTTCGGCGAAGCATTAAAGCCTGAGTTTACAGCATATCAGAAAAAGGTTGTAGCAAATGCTTCGGCTCTTGCAAGTGCATTGTTGCAGTGCGGCTTTGATCTTGTTTCCGGCGGCACTGACAATCATCTTATGCTTGTGGATCTCAGAAAAGTGGGAGTTACGGGAAAAGAGCTTGAGCATCGCCTTGATGAAGTCGGTATTACTCTTAACAAAAACTCTATCCCCAATGATCCTGAGAAGCCGTTTGTTACAAGCGGTGTACGTATTGGCACCCCGGCTGCAACAACCAGAGGCTTTGGAGAAACGGATATGGCAGAAATTGCTCGTCTTATTCACCTCACCGCTACATCCTTTGAAACCAAGAAGGAATATATTCGCGATTGCGTAAAGGCTCTTTGCGATAAATATCCGCTCTACTAATACATATAAATTAAATAGGAGGCGCAGTATGTACAGACCGCTTGCAGATAGAATACGTCCGGACAGCATTGACGATGTTTTCGGGCAGAAGCATCTCTTGGGGAAAAACGGCATACTGCGCCGTGTCATTCTCAGCGGACAAATACCCAATATGATTTTCTTTGGACCGAGTGGCGTCGGAAAAACAACGGTTGCTGAGATAATTGCAAGGCATACATCGCGTGAGTTTAAAAAGTTGAATGCAACCACGGCATCAATTAATGATATAAAAGATATAGTGGCAGGATTGGATACATTCCTTACTCCGAATGGCGTTCTGCTTTATATTGATGAAATTCAGTATTTTAATAAAAAACAGCAACAATCTCTTCTTGAGTTCATGGAAAACGGCAAGCTTACCATTATAGCATCTACAACGGAAAATCCGTATTTTTATGTGTACAGTGCAATTCTTTCAAGAGCGACTGTTTTTGAGTTTAAGCCGATTGAGCCGGAAGATGTTCGCGGCGCGATAAACAGAGCTGTGAGTAAACTTCAGGATGAGGTTGAGTTTGAAGACGGTGTTGTTGAACACATATCATCCGCTTGCGGCGGAGATGTCAGAAAGGCGCTTAATGCAATTGAGCTTTTGGTTGAAAGTGCAGAGCGTTGCGAAGGAAAAGCTGCTATCAGGTTTGAAGATGCGCGGTTGGTTACCCAACGCAGTGCAATGCGCGCGGACAGGGATGGAGACAGCCATTACGACGTGATATCTGCGCTGCAAAAATCTGTAAGAGGCTCGGACCCCGATGCTGCGGTATACTATCTTGCAAGACTTCTTGAGGCGGGGGATATGTTATCAGCTTGCAGACGTCTTCTTGTAATTGCGAGCGAAGATGTCGGTCTTGCATATCCGCAGGCAATTTCAATTGTAAAATCTTGTGTCGACAGTGCGTTGCAGTTGGGGATGCCGGAAGCGCGTATCCCTCTTGCGGAAGCGGCTATTCTTCTTGCCACTTCTCCTAAATCAAATTCTGCGATATGCGCAATTGATTCGGCTATTTCTGATATAAGAAACGGCTTGGGCGGTGACGTCCCTGCTTATTTGCGTGACGCTCATTATTCCGGAGCAGAAAAACTTGGAAGAGGATTGACTTATAAGTATCCGCATTCTTATCCTAATCATTGGGTAAAGCAGCAATATTTGCCGGATGAAATCAAAGATAAGAAATATTATGAATTTGGTGACAATAAGGTTGAAAAAACAACTGAAAAATATTGGAATGAAATAAAAAAATAACATTTTGTCTCACGTGTGCTGACTGTATGCGTGAGACAAAAAATGTTTGAAACGAACAAAAAACTTAAAATCACTATTGAAAAAACTATTATAATAGTGTATAATATGAATTAGAAAAGATTTTGTGTTATTTTTTAACGTTTTATTTGTTAGAATCTAACATTGAGGTACAACGTATGAATAACAGACAACAATTGATAAATGATTACATACAGACAAAAAATGAAGTCACTCTCGCGGAACTTAAGGAGTTGGTTCCGTCAGTGTCTGAAATGACAATTCGTCGCGATCTTGAGGCATTGGAATCCGGCGGACGTATTGTGCGTATTCATGGCGGAGCCCGCTCTGTTAAGGCAATTAATATGCTTGTTGAGGATGCTTTTTCAAAGCGTTCAACTACAAATGTTGACAAAAAGCGTATAATTGCAGAAAAGGCGTTGGCATATATAGAGGATAAAAGCTCTGTTTATATTGATGCCGGAAGTACGACCATGTCGCTTGCGGAAATGCTCCCGGATAAACAGCTTTTGATATCTACTTGTGCGTTGAATATAGCCGGAGAACTTTTAAAGCTCAAAAACAGCAGGATTAATCTGTTGGGCGGAGAGGTTAACAAGAACAGTATTTCTACATACGGACCGGGGGCAAGAGCTGCAATAGAAAACATCAATATTGATGTCGCTTTTATTGCGGCAACTGCATTTTCTGTTAAAAATGGATTCAGCTGCGGTAATGTACATGATTGCGAGATTAAGAGAGAAATCCTTAATCGTTCTTCTCTGAGGATAATGCTTATAGATAGCAGCAAAGTAGATAACACAATGCCGTATACGTTTGCACATCCGAAGGATATAGATGTTTTGATAACTGATGATGGCATATCAAATGAGCTTCGCTCATTTTTTATAGAAAACGGAACTAAGGTTTTGTAAAATTTGAAAGGAGAATATAGATGAAAACAAAGGCATTAAGACTTTATGGCAAAAACGACCTTCGGCTCGAAGAGTTTGACCTTCCGGCTATTACGGAAGATGAAATTCTTGCCGAGGTTGTAACTGACAGTATTTGTATGTCGAGCTACAAAGCTGCACAGCAAGGTGGAGATCACAAGCGTGTGCCCGATGATGTTGAGAACAATCCAATTATCATCGGTCATGAGTTCTGTGGTATAATCCGCGAGGTTGGCGCAAACTGGCAAAATAAATTTAAAGTAGGACAGAAATTTTCTATTCAACCGGCAACAAACTATAAAGGAAGTTTGGCTGCTCCCGGATATTCTTATCATAATATCGGAGGATGTTCTACATATGTCGTTATCCCTGCTGAGGTTATGATTTGCGATTGCTTGCTTGACTATAACGGCGATGCTTTTTTCCACGGTTCGCTTTCAGAGCCGATGTCCTGCATCGTTGGCGGGTATCATGCAATGTTCCACACAAAAGCAGGATCTTATGAACATGAAATGGGAATTAAAGAAGGCGGAAACCTCATCATTATGGCAGGCGCAGGCCCGATGGGAATGGGTGCAATTGACTATGCTATGCATGGAGATCGTAAGCCTGGCATTTTGGTTGTTACGGACATTGACGATGCACGTCTTGAGCGTGCAAAAAGCCTTCTTTCTCCCGAAGATGCTGCAAAGAACGGCGTAAAGCTTGTTTATGTCAACACAAACAACTGCGAAGACCCGAAACAGTATCTTATGGATATTACCAATGGTGTTGGTTATCACGATGTAATGCTTATGGCACCTGTTAAGCCGGTTTGTGAGCTTGCAGACTCTGTTCTTGCATATGACGGTTGCGTAAACTTCTTTGCAGGTCCGACAAATCACGAATTCTCTGCTATGGTGAACTTCTATAACATTCATTATAATGCAACCCACTACATCGGCACTTCCGGCGGAAATACCGACGATATGCGCGAGTCATTAAAGCTTATGGAAGAGGGAAGACTTAATCCTGCTGTTATGGTAACACACGTTGGTGGTATCGACAGCGCAAAGGAATCAACTCTTAATCTCCCGAACATCAAGGGCGGAAAGAAGCTTATCTACACACATGTAAATATGCCGCTTACCGCTATTGACGATTTTGCAGAGCTCGGAAAGAATGATCCTTTCTTTGCAAAGCTTGCTGAAATAACTGCACGTCACAATGGTCTCTGGTCAGCAGAGGCTGAAAAATACTTGCTTGAAAACAAATAACGAAAGGAGTAAATACATATGGCAACACCAGTTATAATGCCACGTCAGGGACAGTCTGTTGAAAGCTGTATCATCTCAAAGTGGCACAAAAAAGTCGGAGATATGGTAGCCGAAGGCGATACGCTCTTCTCCTATGAAACCGACAAAGCAAGCTTTGATGAGGTAGCAAAGGTATCCGGTAAAATGCTTGCAGTTTTCTATGAAGAGGGCGACGATGTAGAATGTCTTCTCAACGTTTGTGTAATAGGTAACGATGGTGAGAGCACCGCAGAGTTTGCACCTGCAGGCGCAGCTGCTCCCGCGGAAACGGCTCCGGTTGCAGCACCTGCTGCAACTCCGGCAACACCGGCAAATCCTGTAGCTCCTGTTGATGCAGGAAATGCAACACCGGTAATTATGCCGCGTCAGGGACAGTCTGTTGAAAGCTGCATCATCTCAAAGTGGCATAAAAAAGTCGGCGATATGGTAGCTGAAGGTGATACGCTCTTCTCCTATGAAACAGATAAGGCGAGCTTTGATGAAGTATCAAAGGTATCAGGTAAGATGCTTGCAATCTTCTTTGAAGAGGGCGATGATGTTGAGTGTCTCCTCAATGTCTGCGTAATCGGTGAAGACGGCGCAAATGCAGATGCGTTCAATCCCAATGCAACTGCAGCACCTGCAGCTGAAGCAGCACCTGTCGCGGTTGCGGCGGCTCCGGTTGCAGCACCTGCAGCTGTTGTTTCAACAGCAAAGGCAGGGGATGCACTCAAGATTTCTCCCCGTGCAAAGAATCTTGCAGAGAAAACATTTGCGGATATTTCTCTTGCAACCCCCACAGGCCCGAACGGAAGAATTATTGAGCGCGATGTTGAGCGTCTTATCTCCGAAGGTAAGGTTGTAACTCCTGCGGCAGCTGATGCACTCGGCAAGGGAATTGTCGGTACAGGTATCGGTGGCAGAGTAACAACTGCAGATATCGCAGCAGCAGAAATTGCACCTGCGGCGGCTCTGACAGCACCTGCAGAGGTTGCAGCACCGGTTGCAGATTACGAAGAAGTTCCGATGACAAACATCAGAAAGGTCATCGCAAAATCTATGTCCGCATCTCTTACGGAGATGGCTCAGCTCACTCTCAATACATCCTTTGATGCAACTGCAATTCTTAATTACCGCAAGGTGCTTAAGGCAAAGGGCGAAGCATTCGGTATGGAGAAGGTAACGCTCAATGATATGATTCTTTATGCAGTATCACGCATCATTCTGGGCCACAGAGATATCAATGCTCACCTTATCGACAATAAGATGAGACTCTTCAATAACGTGCATCTCGGCGTTGCTTGCGATACAGCTCGCGGCCTTATGGTTCCCACAGTATTCAATGCAAACAAGATGTCGCTCAAGGAAATTTCTGCTGAGTCGAAGCGCGTAACAGGTATGTGCCGTGACGGTGCTTGCAGCCCTGACCTTCTTAAGGGTGCATCGTTTACCATCACAAATCTCGGAAGCCTCGGAATCGAGAGCTTTACTCCCGTTATCAATCCGCCGCAGACAGCAATCCTCGGTGTTTGCGGAACTGAAACAAAGATCCGTGAGAAGAACGGCGAGATTTCAACATACCAGGCAATGGGACTTTCCCTCACATTTGACCACAGAGCAGTTGACGGTGCTCCTGCTGCTAAGTTCCTCAAAGAACTCTGCGAAGCACTTGAAAACTTTGATTTGCTTCTCGGTGTATAATTTTGAAAGGAGAAAACGTCAATGTATGATTTGGTAGTATTGGGCGGCGGTCCTGCAGGTTATCTTGCAGCTGAGCGTGCAGCAGCCGAAGGTATGAGCGTTTGTGTTGTTGAGAAGCGCTTCCTCGGCGGTGTCTGCCTCAACGAGGGCTGCATCCCCACAAAAACATTCCTCAATTCCGCAAAGATTTACGATCACACTGTTCACGGCGAAAAGTTCGGCGTAACTGCAAGTGATATCAAGATTGACCATAAGGCTGTTGTTGCACGTAAAAACGATGTTCGTAGTAAGCTCGTTGCAGGTATTGCAGCAGCTCTCCGTGCAGGTAAGGTAAAGGTAATTGAGGCTGACGGTCAGATTATTGGAAAGAACGAAGGCTTTGATGTAAAGGCAGGCGATGAAGTTGTTTCAGGTAAGAAGCTTCTCATCGCAACAGGCTCAAACGCAGTTGTTCCTCCGATTCCCGGGCTTAAAGAAGCAATTGCATCAGGCTTCGGTATGACAAACCGTGAAATCCTCGATATGGAAGATGTTCCCGAATCTCTCGCAGTTATCGGCGGCGGTGTTATCGGCCTCGAGATGGCTTCATACTTTAACTCAATCGGAAGCAAGGTAACAGTTATCGAAATGATGCCGAAGATTGCAGGTCCGACAGATAACGAAATTTCCGAGATTCTTCTCAAAAACTATACCAATAAGGGCATCAAGTTCGAGCTCGGTGCAAAGGTAACAGGCTTCGGCACTGACACTGTTGAGTATGAAAAAGATGGTAAGAACGTATCTCTCAAGGTTGATAAGGTTCTCGTATCTATCGGCCGCCGTGCACACACAATGGGCATTGGCCTTGAAACAATCGGTGTTGAGCTCAACCGCGGCGCTGTTGTAACAGACGACTTCTGCAGAACAAATGTTCCCGGCGTATATGCTGCAGGCGACGTAAACGGCAAGAGTATGCTTGCTCACACTGCATACCGCGAAGCTGAAGTTGCAATCAACCATATGGTCGGCAAAAAGGACCGTATGCGCTACAATGCAATCCCTGCTGTTATCTACACAAACCCGGAAGTTGCTTCTGTCGGTGAAACCGAAGAGACAGCAAAGGCAAAGGGAATTGCTTATAAAAAGTCGACTGTCAGCATGATGTACAGCGGTCGTTACATGGCAGAGAATACCGAATACGACGGTATCTGCAAAGTTCTCGCAGACGAGAAGACCGGTAAGATTATAGGTGTCCATATGCTCGGTACATATTCTTCTGAGATTATATTCTCGGCAGCAATGATGGTTGAGTGTGAGATGCGAATCAACGATGTTAAGGAATTCGTATTCCCGCACCCGACAGTCTGTGAAATAGTACGTGAAGCGGTATTCAAGATGAAATAATTAAAAGGAGAGATAAATTATGCCTAAGTCACAATTCTTAGATCCGAATGAAGTAAGAAAAAGCAGTTTTATTACATTCCAGGATATCCCGGTAAACCAGTACAACAAAACAATCAAGGAAGAGAGCAAAAACTACTCCAAGGATGATTTTATGCGTATCTATCGCGATATGGCAATTATCCGCGAGTTTGAAACAATGCTCTATCAGATCAAGACAACTAACCACTATAACGGTGTTGACTATTCTAACCCCGGACCTGCTCACCTTTCAACAGGTCAGGAAGCATCAGCTGTAGGACAGGCATACATCCTCGGTGTTGATGACTATATCTTCGGTTCGCACAGAAGCCACGGCGAAATCCTTGCAAAGGGTCTTTCTTGCATTCAGAAGCTTTCCGATGATGAACTCTACAAGATTATGGCAGACTTCTTCGGCGGCGACATTCTCCGCGTAGTTGAAGGCAAGCAGAATGACAAGTCCAATGTCAAGGCTCTCGCTATCGACTTCCTCGTATACGGCGCACTTGCTGAAATCTTTGCACGTACAACAGGCTTCAACCGCGGTCTTGGCGGCTCGATGCACGCATTCTTCACTCCGTTCGGTATTTATCCGAACAACGCTATCGTCGGTGGCTCCGGTACAATCGCACTCGGTAGCTCACTCTATAAGAAGGTCAACAATAAGAATGGTATCGTTGTATGTAACATCGGTGACGCTTCTCTCGGTTGCGGTCCTGTTCTCGAAGCTCTTAATATGGCAGGTATGGATCAGATCCGTCAGCTTTGGGATGAAAGCCACAACAATGGTCTCCCGGTACTCTTCAACATCTTCGATAATATGTACGGTATGGGCGGTCAGACCTTCGGTGAGACAATGGCATACGGTATGCCGGCACGTCTCGGTGCAGGATTTTCCCCGACACAGATGCATGCAGAGCGCGTAGACGGATATAATCCGCTCGCAGTTATCGATGCAATGAAGAGAAAGAAGGAAATCCTCGAAAACGGCGACGGCCCGGTTCTCCTCGATGTTCTTACATATCGTGTAACAGGTCACTCTCCGTCTGATGCTTCCAGCTATCGTACTCAGGAAGAAATCGATGCTTGGATTGAGCAGGATGTTCTTAAGGCATACAGCAAGAAGCTCATTGATGCTAAGGTTGCTGAACAGGGCGAGTTCGATGCAATTCTTGATGATGTCAAGAACCTCATCACACGTTCCTGCGCTCTCGCTGTTGATGATAGCGTTTCTCCGCGTATGGATCTCAAGAAAGAGCCGGATATGATTGAGAAGCTCATGTTCTCAAATCTCAAGGTCGAGAAGATGGACGACCGTGAACCCGACGTTCTTATGCCGAAGGCAGAGAACCCGAGAGTTCAGCAGATCGCAAAGAAGGAACGCTTCGGCTTCGATGCATCTGGCAAGCCTGTTTCCAAGAACAAGGTTTACCAGCTCCGCGACGGTCTCTTTGAGGCTATTATTGATAAATTCTATCAGGATCCCACACTCGTTGCATACGGTGAAGATAACCGTGACTGGGGCGGTGCATTCGCTGTTTACCGTGGCCTCACAGAAGCTCTTCCGTATCATCGCTTCTTCAATGCTCCGATTTCTGAAGCTGCTATCGTTGGTAGTGCAGTAGGATATGCAATGAGTGGCGGTCGTGCAATCGTTGAGCTTATGTACTGTGACTTCCTTGGCCGTGCAGGCGATGAAATCTTCAACCAGCTTGCAAAATGGCAGTCAATGAGCGCAGGTATCCTCAAGATGCCCGTTGTTCTCCGTATCTCTGTCGGCTCCAAGTACGGCGCACAGCATTCTCAGGACTGGTCTTCAATGATCGCTCATGTTCCGGGTCTTAAGTGTGTATTCCCGACAACTCCGTACGATGCAAAGGGTCTTATGAATGCAGCTCTCAACGGCACAGACCCGGTTATCTTCTTCGAAAGCCAGAGAATCTACGATGTCGGTGAGCAGTTCCACGAAGGCGGAGTTCCGGAAGGCTACTACGAAATTCCGATCGGTGAGCCGGATGTCAAGAAAGTCGGTTCTGATGTTACAATTCTCACAATCGGTGCAACTCTCTACCGTGCTCTTGATGCAGCTAAGATTCTTGAAGAAAAGTATGGCATCTCTGCTGAAGTTATCGACGCACGTTCTATCGTTCCGTTCAACTATGATAAGGTTATCGAGTCTGTCAAGAAGACCGGTAAGCTCGTTATCGCATCCGATGCTTGTGCACGCGGCTCTATCATCAAGGATATGGCTCAGACAATCACATCAACCTGCTTCGATTACCTTGATGCACCGGTTGCAACAGTTGGTGCACGCAACTGGATCACTCCGTGCTACGAGCTCGATGCAGACTTCTTCCCGCAGGCTGACTGGATTATCGACACAATCCACGAGCGCATTATGCCGATTCCGGGCCACACCCCGACAAACAACTTCTCCGAAAGCGAAGAGCTCCGTCGCTCCAAGCTCGGTGTATGATTTTTCTCATAAGCAAAAGTTACGATTGCTACTTCAATCTTGCGCTTGAAGAAAACTTCCTGCGCGAGTATGATGATGAAATCTTTATGCTCTGGCAAAATGACAACACGATAGTTGTCGGAAAAAACCAGAACACTCTTGCTGAGATAAACTATGACTATGTGAAAGAAAAGGGTATACGCGTCGTCCGTCGGATAACCGGCGGCGGCGCGGTTTACCACGATATGGGAAATATCAATTTCACATATATAACAAGGCAGGATGGGGAATGGGAAAATGATTTTTCTCGTTTCGCAAAGCCTGTTGTGTCTGCGCTTAAAAAGATAGGCCTCGATGCCGAAATTTCCGGGCGGAACGACATAGTTGTAAACGGCAGAAAGATTTCAGGTAATGCACAGACCGTTGCAGGTGGCAGAATTCTTCACCACGGAACACTTCTTTTCAATACCGATGTATCGGTGCTTTCAAATGCACTTGTTCCTGATCCCGAAAAGATCCGGAGTAAAGGCATAAAGTCTGTATCATCGCGTGTTGTCAACATAAATGAGCTTCTCGGAAGGGAAGTCACAGCGGAAGAAATATACGACCTTATCGGCAGTGAAGTGAAAACACTTTACGGAGCAAAGGAGTATGTTCTCTCGGAGGAAGAGATAAAACGTGCCGAGAAACTTGCTGATGAGAAGTACAGAACTTGGGAATG
Organism: Eubacteriales bacterium; assembly: GCA_045539475.1. GTDB lineage: Bacteria > Bacillota > Clostridia > Oscillospirales > JAAYXM01 > SIG480. The sequence goes on from JAZQFJ010000020.1 coordinate 11,423, forward strand.
GAACTTCGGTTATTCTCCCAGGTATTCATTTTCAAAGAAAAAGCGGTTCCGGATTGGCAGTATAAATGCATATCTCACGGTTGAAGACGGGAAAATCGTCTCAGCAAAGCTTCATGGTGATTTTTTTGGAATATCGGATGTTTCCGATATTGAAACTGCTCTTTGCGGCACCTTGCACCGTGAGGAGAATATAAAGAATACTCTTGATAAATTCAAATTGAGTGACTATTTTGGCAATATAACGGCGGAAGAGCTCGCTCAAGTACTTGTTTAAGGAGGCGTACATATGAAAAAAGCAGTAATGTACGGCGCAGGTAATATCGGACGCGGTTTTATCGGTGAGCTTTTCTCACTTTCCGGTTATTCCGTTTCCTTTATTGATGTTAATATGGAAATCATTGGAGCACTCAATGAACGTGGTGAGTATGTTGTTGAAGTGCTCTCGAATGACAATAATGAAGAAGTTCTTGTAAAGAATGTCTGCGGTGTAAACGGAATGGATGCTGATGCAGTTTCAACTGCAATCGCAGAATGTGATGTTATGGCAACCGCTGTCGGTGTAAACATTCTTCCGAGAATAGTCGGCAATATCGCAAACGGTCTCAAACTCCGTTGGAAAAACGGCAATAAAACACCTCTTAATATCATTATTTGTGAAAATATGATTGACGCAGACAAATTCCTTGCGGAATCTGTCAAAAATCTTCTTGATGATGACGAGAAAAAGCTTTTTGATGAGCTTATAGGCACAGTAGAAGCTTCAATCGGACGTATGGTGCCTATCCAGACTCCGGAGATGACAAAGAATGATATTCTCAGAGTTTGTGTAGAACCGTTCTGCAACCTTATCGTAGATAAAGACGGATTTAAGGGTGAGATACCGGCTATCGAAAATATGTCCGCTTTTGCACCTTTCCGACTCTATATTGAGCGTAAACTCTTCCTTCACAATATGGGGCATTCTCTTACAGCATATCTTGGAAACCTCAAGGGCTATGAATATATTTGGGAAGCAATCGGGGATACGGAAATTGAAGTTATGGCAATGCGTGCAATGTGCGAATCTGCTCTTGCACTTTCAATCCGTTATGATGTTCCGTTTAAGACACTTTATGAGCACGTTGAAGACCTTCTCTTCCGCTTCACAAATAAGAAGCTCGGAGATACGGTGTTCCGCGTAGGCCGCGATCTTAACCGCAAGCTTTCTCCTGAGGACAGAATTGTCGGTGCAATCCACTCTTGTCTTGATGCGGGGGTAAAACCGTACGCTTTGTATGCTGCATATGCCGCTGCAATGCATTTTGAGGCTGATGATGTTTCAAAAATGCCTGTAGAAGAGGTTATGACAAATATATCAAAGCTTGATAAGAATTCGGAAGAATACAAAGAAATTCTCGAATTTGTCGATGTTCTTGAAAAGGGCAACGGTATATCAGGTATGATAAAGCTTTTAAAGTCCAAGATGGACGCAACAAAGTAAAGTGATTAAAAAGCAAGCCGGAATCGAAAGCTTAAATGCTTGACCGGCTTGTTTTTTTAGGCTTTTTTTACTTATCACTTGCATTTTACTATGTATATATGATAAAATAATATGAAATGTAAAATTAAGGATTGTTTGTTTATGATTAGGCGTGTCACTGATAACGATAGATTAATATACACAGAGTTCCTCAAGAAAAATGAAAACGGCCATTTCATGCAATCACTTGCGTGGGCAGATTTTAAAAAGACGCAGAAGCACTATGCGCTTATGTCTCTTGATGAGCGTGGTAATGTGTGTGGTGTAATGCTTATGTTTGAGCAAAAGGTGCGCAGGACTAACAAAATCCATCTCTATTGCCCTCGCGGACCGGTATGTGACAGAAGTGACACAACTGTGCTTTCAGAGCTTCTTGATGAAGCAAAAAAGATAGCCGGAGAAATCGGCGCATATAAGCTGACTCTTGATCCTGATATTACCGAAACGGATGCAACGTGGCTTACGTTCTTTAAAAAAATCGGTGCAAGGATAGGTGATAATGCGCGCGATAACGCAATTCTCCAGCCTTTTGCTGTTTACAGGATAAATGTTGATAAATCCGATGAGGAGCTCATGGCTTCTTATCACTCCAAGGCACGCTACAGTGTCCGCGCATCAATTAAAAGCGGCGCAACCTGTCGCCTCGGTACACGTGAGGATATTCCGACTTTTCGCTCGCTTCTTGCAGAAACCGCAAAGCGGGATGGCTTTACGGCACGCGGTGATGAATATTTCTATAATATGTACGATGCTTTGGGTGATGATGCCGTAAAGCTTTTTATGATTGAGTATGAGGGAGAGCCGATTGCGGCATCTGTGCTTGTACGTTGTGGGAAAAAGACATGGCATATGTATGCAGGAAGTAATGACAAGTACAAAGAAACTCTGCCTAATTTTCTTATGCAGTGGGAAATGATGCGCTGGTCGCGCGATAACGGTGCTCCGCTTTACGATATGCGTGGTATCGCCGGAGAAGGGGATAAGCTTTCGCCGATAGAGGGGCTTGTGCGCTTTAAAAAACGCTTTGGCGGAGATCTTGTTTCGTTTGTCGGACGTATTGATATCGTGTATGACCGCATCGCAGACGTTTATATAAATACGGCAAAAAGCGTGGCAGCATTACTCAGAAGATTAACGGGAAGGAAATAGATATATGATAGTATATGTAACAGATGAAAAAACAGCTTCACAATACGAAGCTTTTGTGTCCTCGCATCCAAAGGGGCACTTTGTGAAATCACTTAAATGGGCAGAGTTTAAAAAGCCGTGGAAATACGATGCTTTTATGTCGGTGGATGAGAGTGGCAACGTCCGCGGTAGTATGCTTATAATGACAAGCCGCGTTCCGAAAACGAAGTATACGCATATGTATTGCCCTCGTGGCCCCGTTACGGATAATAACGACAGCGCAACTCTTCTTGAGCTTCTTGCGGAAAGCCGTAAGCTTGGAGATAGGTATAATGCATATGAACTCTCAATTGACCCCGATATCCTCGACGATGATCCGTATCTTCCTGAGCTTCTTGATGCAGGCTTTGTTATAAACAACACAAAGCACCGTCCTGAATACCTCCAGGCGCGTTATGTTTTCCGCCTTCCGATAAACGGACGTAATGAGGAAGAGATATTCAACGCATTCCATTCAAAAACACGCTATAACGTGCGTCTTTCGGTTAAAAAAGGTGTTACAAGCAGAATAGGAACAAAGGAAGATTTACCGGCATTTGTCGAGATAATGAAAGAGACGGCTGCGCGTGACGGTTTTATAGGCAGAGGACTTAAGTATTTTGAGGATATGTATGATGCTCTTGCACCCGATAACCTTCGTCTGTATCTTATGGAGTATGAAGGTCAGCTTCTCTCCGGTGCCGTTGCAATTCTTTACGGCGATAAGGTCTGGTATCTTTACGGCGCAAGCAGTAACCGCGAGCGTAACCGTATGCCGAACTATATGATGCAGTGGGAAATGATAAAGTGGACTCTTGAAAACAACTGTAATATATATGATTTCCGCGGTATAACGGGAGATATGGAAAAGACACAGCTTGACGGCCTTATCCGGTTTAAGGCAGGATTTGCAGGGGAGAGATGTGACTTCGTCGGAAAGCTCGATATGCTGTTTAAACCGAAGACTGCGAAGTTTATTGAGAGCGCCCAGTCGAACTATCGCGCAATCATCCGCAAAATCGGCGTTATGCGCGAGCAAATTGATCAGAAACTAAGTAAAAAATAACCAAAGGGATTGTAGCAAAATGCATTTTGCTGCAATCCCTTTTGGGCTTTAGAAAAATAGTGCAGAATGAGCTAATCGGACCCGAAGTAGTACATAAGTACGTCGAGAGGTCCGATAAGCTTTACGCATAAAGTGTAACTAAATCCTCAAATTCGGCTTCTGCCGAATTTTCAATTTACTTTCAAACTTCATACCATATACTTTTTCGATGTTATCTGCAAAAAAAATATCACTTTTACACTTTATGCGGTCTGGGCTGTTTTGCTACAGCCCCCTGCTCTTTTTTCTATTCATTTCAGTTTAGAGTTATGAGGTTCGCTTTCGCTCTCCGTTATGAATTTGCTACGCAAAAGTTATGATATGATTGCACAGCGGACTTTAACTTGGCAAAGTCAATCATAGCAATGCGAAGCATTTTATAACTCATAACTTGCCCTCAGGGCAATCATAGTTGGCGTGAATACTCCGGCAAGAGTATCGCGCCTTAGTCTTGTTTGTATTTTTCGCGTTCTGTGAGGAAAAGGTTTCCGCCGACAGAATCAATCGCTACTGTACACGGGAGATTTTCCACCGTCATGCGCTTTATGGATTCACAGCCGAGTTCCGGAAAAGCGATGACATCGGCAGTCTTTATTGATTTTGCAACCAGTGCGCCTGCACCGCCGACAGCGCAGAGGTAAACTGCACCGTTGCGGACTATTGCGTCGCAAACAGCCGCATCCCTCTCCCCTTTTCCTATCATAGCGGAAAGACCGAGGTCTAAAAGGCGCGGAGCAAAGCCGTCCATACGGCTGCTTGTTGTAGGACCGCATGCGCCAACGGGTGCACCGTTCTTACCGGGGGTGGGACCTGCATAATAGATAATCGCACCTGAAAGCTCAAACGGAAGCTCTTTGCCTTCATCAAGGAGTGCGAAAAGGCGCTTGTGCGCTGCGTCGCGTGCGGTGTAAATTGTTCCGGAAAGAAGGACTGAATCTCCTGCCCGAAGCGACGGGATAACTTTTTTTAATTCATCTGTTAAAACATTAATGGTAGCCACGTTTTTATTTCCTCTCTAATCTTCATCTTCACCGAGAATGCGAGATCTGATATTTGATACCTTGTCCTGTGCATCGCAGACTGCATCGGCAAGGGACGTTACGTTGTTGCGGACCGAGTCGGCAATACGAGTTATACGTCCTTCCATGCTCTCGACCTCAAGGCGGAGCGAATCCACAATGCGTGAAACGCCTGCGGCGGTATCTCCAACCTCGCGGAAAGCAGCTTCGCGGCGCTCATCAAAATCGCGCCGGCGAAGAGCAAGCTCATCGTCAAGCTGACGGCGACGGGCGTCGGCCTCAGCCTCAGCCTCTGTAATTATCTCGCCTGCGCGTGCGCGTGCTGAGATTTCGATATCTGCCAGCTCGGTTTTTCGTGCGGAATATTCCGCTTCAACTGCGGAAAGCACGGAAACCTGCTCTGCAAGCATCTCTGCTTCGGTGCTTTTTTCCGAAAGCTCTGCTGCAGTAAGCTCATGCTCTGAAACAAGCGCAGCGTATTTTTCGCGAAGCTGTGCTGCCTCCTCGCTTATTTTTGTAAGTTCGGCGATTTTTGCTTCCGCATCACGGAGAAGAGCGGCGAGAGAAGTGCATTCCTCTGTTTTTTCTGAAAGCCTTTTTTCTGCGTCTTCAAGCTCCGAGGTATACTTTAAGACGGTTTCTGCAAGATAGCTGTTGACGTCGGCTTTTGAGAAACCGCCGAAGATAGCTTTCTTAAAACCTTTTTTCTGTGTAAAATCCATTTCGGTTACCCCCACAGTAACAGTATATTATTTGAGCGCTTTTTCAATAATGGCGGCGAGACTATCCTTCGGAACAACGCCGAGAGACTTTTCAAAAATCTCTCCGTTGCGGAAAACGATGACCGTCGGGATGGACATAATGCCGAATTTTGCGGCGAGTGCGCTTTCCTCATCCACATTTACCTTATAAATCTCTGCGCGGCCGGAAAACTCAGCCGCAAGCTCGTCGATAACGGGAGCAAGCATCATGCACGGACCGCACCATGATGCCCAGAAATCGACAAGGCATACGCCGGTGCTGTTTGTTATTTTTTCATCGAAATTTGAAGCTGTAAGAGCTGCTGCGTTTGACATAATTCATTTCTCCTTTTCACAAAACGGAAGATTTCGCTTCAGTTCTAATTATTACCAATATTTATTTTAGTATAACACAAAAAAACGGTACTTACAAGTATTTCTTTTCAGGCGTTTAAAATATGCCGCAATGTGGAAGAATATGCACAAAAGGGTGGTTTTGTGAAGAGGACGGTTATTGTGTTTGCGGCTTTCCATTTTGCCGTGTTGTGCGCACACGCGTGGGTCCCCGAGGATTTTTATCTCAATAACACTCCGCTGCAGGCTCCGGAAAGGACAGAGGTAAAGCTCTTGCCGAGTACGCTGCGAGTTGTGCTTCTTGCAGGAGATGCAGATGAGATATATGTCGAGCTTGTTCCGGATAACTCACAGGGCACGGAGGTTTTGTGGCACCTTTCGGAAAATAACGGAGTTGCACAGATTTATCCGCGTGGAAGGACCTGTGCGATACTTGCTGCTTCTGAAGGAGAAGATAATCTTTCCGTTTCCTGTGACGGAGTAACAGTGAGCATCCCCGTGTCGGTGAGGAAATCTCCGGAGGTACGCGTACGCTCGTTTGAGTATGAGGGGAAATCCCATACGAAAAACGAAGCACCGTTAAAAACGTATCGCACGGTGGTGCGGATGCTGATAACGCTGGGGACAGTTCTTTGTTTCGGCTCAGTTTTCTACATTATAAATAATAAGGTGGTTAAAAGAAAATGAAGATGTCCGACGGTATGAAATATGCTATGTGCGGTGCGCTTGCCGGCGTCGCAAACGGATTTTTCGGAGCAGGCGGAGGTATGGTGCTTGTTCCGTTGTTTACGCGCTGGATGAAGATAGAAGACAAAACTGCGTTTGCAACCTCGCTTGCGGTTATTCTTCCGCTCTCTGTTGCATCGGTGATCATATATTTTATGAAAGGGAGTGTCGAGATTTCCGTGGCTCTTCCCTATCTTATAGGAGGACTTATCGGAGGAACGGCAGGCGGAAAAATTTTCAGGCGCGTCAGTGCGCGCTTTCTTCATATCGCGTTTGCTTTGCTCATAATATACGGCGGTGTGCGCTCGCTTTTTTTACTTTAGTATTCTCTCGGCTTAGGAACGGTGGTTTATATGCAGTTTTTTCTTAATACGCTTGCCGGTGCGGTAACCGGCGTCATCACGGGGTTCGGCATCGGCGGCGGGACGGTACTTATCCTCTGGCTTACAATGGTGCGGGGAACGGACCAGCTTACCGCTCAGGGGATAAATCTCCTTTATTTTTTGCCGAGTGCTGTTTGTGCACTCGTGTCGCACATAAAAAACAGGCGCGTGTTGTGGCGCGCGGTGATTTTCGCTACAGTTGCAGGAGTGCCGATAACCGTTTTTGCGGCGCTTTTTGCCGCGGGAATTGATACGTCTGTTCTTCGGAGAATATTCGGCGGTTTTCTTATCGCGGTGGGGGTTTCTGAGCTTATGCGAGGGATGAGAAAAAACAAATGATTTCCGGATTGTAAAATTATTTGTTACAGCTGTGTTACATTGGAAAAAAATGCTTGACCTTTTGTTATAAATAGTTTACAATTAAACTTGTAAAAGTGGCACATGCCAAAAGTATAAGGAGGAAAAACCATGAGAAACCTTAAGAAAATTCTCGCACTTGCTCTTGTTTTCGCAATGGCGTTTACATTCACAGCAAGCGCAGCTGATTTCACAGATGCAGCTGAAATCGGTGCAAACTACGTTGATGACGTCAACATGCTCGTAGAGCTCGGCGTTATCGCAGGTTATCCGGACGGCTCTTTCGGTCCGGCAAAGAACATCACACGTGCAGAGTTCGCAAAGATGGCATACACCATCAAGTACGGTTCTGACACAGACGGTGACCTCTTCGCAGCACAGAAGAGCAACTTCTGGGACGTTGAAGGCAACGCAAGCGTTGCATGGGCAAAGGGTTACATCAACTACTGCGCAAACCAGAACATCGTTTCCGGTGTTGGTGGCGGTAAGTTCAATCCGCAGGGCAACATCACAGTTGCAGAAGCAACAAAGATGCTCCTCGTCATCCTCGGCTGCGATCCGGCTAAGGAAGGCTTCACAGGCGCAAACTGGAT